>NZ_JBIVDK010000005.1:0-670803 GCF_044747085.1 Streptomyces sp. NPDC090119
ACGCTGTTGAGTTCTCAAGGAACGGTCGCTTCCTTTGTACTCACCCTCTCGGGCTTTCCTCCGGGCTTCCCTTCGGTGTTTCCGACTCTATCAGATCGTTTCCGTTCCGATTTCCTCGGTGCTTTCCAGTTCTTCGCTTTCGCGTTTCCCTTTCCGGCGGTTCCGACTCTATCAGATCTTTTCGGCGTCTGATTCCCAGTCAGAGGGGGTTGTCTTCCCGGCCCGCTGGGCCGTTCCGACGAGTGAGACTTTAGCGGATTCCCGGCCCCCGAGCTAATCGGGGGCCGCGTCCTTTCGAACGCGGATTCCTCATTTCGCAAATGCGCACCAGAGCATGCGACAGTTAAGTGTCGATGAGTAGATGGCCTTGCGAGATGGCTGTCCGGGGACCGACCGGAGTCGGCGCTCACGTCGGACAACTCGGAGAACACTACGCATCTGCCGAGGGGGTGTCAACCCCCTCCAGCAAAGATCTTGAGCAGGGTCAGTCCTTCTTGCCGGAGGCCAGCTCACGGCTGCGGTCGCGGGCCGCTTCCAGTGCCGCGATGAGGGCGGCCCGTACCCCGTGGTTCTCCAGCTCGCGGATGGCGTTGATGGTCGTACCGGCGGGCGAGGTGACGTTCTCGCGGAGCTTCACCGGGTGCTCGCCGCTGTCGCGGAGCATCGTGGCGGCGCCGATCGCGGACTGCACGATCAGCTCGTGGGCCTTGTCGCGGGGCAGGCCGAGCAGGATGCCCGCGTCCGTCATGGCCTCGACCAGGTAGAAGAAGTACGCCGGGCCCGATCCGGAGAGCGCGGTGCAGGCGTCCTGCTGACCCTCGGGGACGCGGAGGGTCTGCCCCACCGCGCCGAAGATCTCCTCGGCGGTGGCGACGTGCTCCTCCGTCGCGTGGCTGCCCGGCGAGATGACGGACATGGCCTCGTCGACCAGGGCCGGGGTGTTCGTCATGACGCGGACGACCGGGGTGCCCTCGGCGAGGCGCTCCTCGAAGAACGCGGTGGGGATGCCCGCGGCGCCGCTGATGATCAGGCGGTCGGCGGGGACGTGCGGGGCGAGTTCGTCGAGCAGGGCGCCCATGTCCTGCGGCTTGACCGTGAGGATCAGGGTGTCGGCGCTCTTGGCGGCCTCGGTGTTGCTGACCGGGGTGACTCCGTGCCGGGCGCGGAGCTCCTCGGCCCGTTCCGGACGGCGGGCGGTGACCAGGAGGTCGGCGGGCGCCCAGCCGCCCCGGATCATCCCGCTGAGCAGGGCTTCGCCGATCTTGCCGGTGCCGAGGACTGCGACTTTCTGGCTCATGCGGTTCATCCTCGCACCGGCGATACGGCGGGCGGGGGGATTGTCCGGTGGGCGGACGGCCTTCAGTCGGTGCGGCGGCGCAGGGTGGCCGCGCCGAGGGCGAGGACCAGGAGCGCGCATCCGGCGACGATCAGGACGTCCCGGACGAAGGCCGAGGTCAGGTCGGTGTGGTGGAGGACCTCGTTCATGCCGTCGACGGCGTAGGACATGGGCAGTACGTCGGAGACGGCCTCCAATAGAGGGTGCATGTCCGCGCGGGGCGTGAAGAGGCCGCACAGGAGGAGCTGAGGGAAGATCACCGCCGGCATGAACTGGACCGCCTGGAACTCCGAGGCGGCGAATGCCGAGACGAAGAGACCGAGGGCGGTGCCGAGCAGGGCGTCCAGGAGGGCGACCAGCAGGAGCAGCCAGGGTGAGCCGGTGACGTCCAGGCCGAGGAGCCAGACGGCGAGACCGGTGGCGAGCGCGGACTGGACGACGGCCACGGTGCCGAAGGCGAGGGCGTATCCGGCGATGAGGTCGGCCTTGCCCAGGGGCATGGCGAGGAGGCGTTCGAGGGTGCCGGAGGTGCGTTCGCGCAGGGTGGCGATGGAGGTCACCAGGAACATCGTGATCAGCGGGAAGATGCCGAGCAGTGAGGCGCCGATGTCGTCGAAGGTGCGCGGGCTGGCGTCGAAGACGTAGCGCAGCAGGACGAGCATCAGGCAGGGGACGAGGAGCATCAGCGCGATGGTCCTCGGGTCGTGGCGGAGCTGGCGCAGGACGCGGGCCGCGGTGGCGGTGGTGCGGGCGGTGTTGAACGCGGCGATGGGGGCGGCCGGGGTCGTCGTGCTCATCGGGTCGGCTCCTTGGTGCGGTCGTCCGCTTCGTCGACGAGGCGCAGGAAGGCGGCCTCCACGGTGTCGGTGGAGGTGCGGGTGCGCAGGTTCTCGGGAGTGTCGTCGGCGAGGACGCGTCCTTCGCGCATGAGGAGAAGGCGGTGGCAGCGCTCGGCCTCGTCCATGACGTGGGAGGAGACGAGGAGGGTGGTGCCGCGGTCGGCGAGGTCGTGGAAGAGGTTCCACAGGTCGCGGCGGAGGACGGGGTCGAGGCCGACGGTCGGTTCGTCCAGGACGAGCAGGTCGGGGGTGCCGAGGAGGGCGACGGCCAGGGAGACGCGGCTGCGCTGGCCGCCGGAGAGGGTGCCCGCGAGGGCGTCGGCGTGGGTGGTGAGGTCGACGTCGGCGATGGCGCGGGTGACGTGTGCGCGACGGCGGTCGGCGGCGGCGCGGCCCGGGTCGAGGATCGCGGCGAAGTAGTCGAGGTTCTGCTCGACGGTGAGGTCGTCGTAGACCGAGGGGGCCTGGGTGACGTAGCCGATGCGGCTGCGCAGGGTGGGGTGGCCGGCGGGGCTGCCGAGGACGTCGAGGGTGCCGGTGACCTTGGCCTGGGTGCCGGTGATGGAGCGGATCAGGGTGGACTTGCCGCAGCCGGAGGGGCCGAGCAGACCGGTGATCCGGCCGCGGGGGACGGTGAAGCGGAGGTCGCTCAGGACGGTGCGGGTGCCGCGTACGACGGTGAGGCCGGCGGCGCGGACGGCGTCGGGTGCCGTCGGCTGAGGTGGCTCGGGCACATTATTCATCACGTGATGAATAATGTGCCCGAGCCGGAGCGCCGTCAAGGGGTGCCGTCAACGGGCCGTGTCAGGGTCGGGCCGGTTCGGCTCAGGGGCGGGTCAGGGTCGGCTCCGGGGCTGGTCAGGGGCGGGTCGGGGGTTCCGGGGTGGTGGCGACGAGCAGAACCACTTCGTACGTCTCCTCGACCAGGCCGTCGGGGAAGACCTTGATCAGGTGGGCTCGCTCGGCGTCGAAGAACTCGGCCCGGGCGGCCTCGGGGGCGAGGAGGAAAGCGGAATGACTGCCGATGTTGGCCAGGTGGGTATCGAGCGGTACGCGGCGGCTCCAGTGGACCGAGCGGCGGGTGAAGCGGAGTCGGCCGCTGGGATCGGCGGTGGAGACGCGGTCGGCGGCCTTGTGCTGTTCGGTGTGCACGGGCAGGCCGAAGAAGCGGGCGGTGCGCGCGGCGGCCGCGGCGATCCAGTCGACGTCGGTGGCCTCGGTGTTCCACCACAGCGCGAGCGCGCCACCGGGCCGCAGCACGCGCAGCGCCTCCGGCACCGAGCGGGCCGGATCGGTCCAGTGCCATGCCTGGGCGTAGGTGACGAGGTCGGCGTGGGCGTCGGCCACGGGAAGGGCGTCGCCGCTGCCCCGGACCAGGGGGAGGTGCGGGTTCCGGCGGCGGAACTCGGCGGCCATGCCCGCGCCCGGCTCGACGGCGAGCACCTCGGCGCCCCGCTCGTGCAGCAGCGCGCTGGCGATACCGGTGCCCGCACCCACGTCCACGGCCCGGGTACCGGCGAGGGGGCGCCCGGCGAGTTCCTCGATGGTGTCGAAGAGTGCGGGCGGATAGGAGGGCCGGTTCTCGGCGTACTGGGCCGCGGCCGCGTTGAAGGAGTGGGCGCGAGCGCTGGTGGTCGGCTCGGTGGGGGCCTCGGGTGCGGTCATGCCGACCATGGTGCGCGGCGTGGGGTGGGTGGGGACAGGGGTGTCGTGCCGGAGCCCTCGGTACCGCCGTCGCGGTCGGTCTCAGCGCTTCTTGCGGGCCGCCTTCGCGGGGTTGCCCGTGCGCCGGGAGTGGGTGCGCTCGTACTCCGCGCGGGCGGTGTCGTACTCGGCGCGGTGCAGCTTCTCGCCGGGCGCCTCCGTCAGGGAGCGGGCGGACCAGGCGAGGAGGGTGCCGACGAAGCCGATGGCGAGCAGGCCGCGCAGGCGTGCCTGGCGCTCGGGATCGGTGCGGCGGCCGAAGTTGTCCCAGGTGTTGCGGAAGGCGAGCGCGCTGCACACCGCGAACATGGCGATGACCAGCAAGGTCACGTAGGAACCGGTGCCGGCGATCTGGAGGCCCTGGTAGGCGAGGCGCAGGATCAGGCAGGAGACCGCGGCCGCGACGAGGGCGCCGACGGCGACGGCCGCGCGGCGGGCCGCGTAGCCGCCGGTGTGGTCCACCCAGGACGTGCCGAAGAAGCGGAGGGGTTCGGGGCGGGGGCCGCCGCCCGTGGAGCCCGCCGGGATCGCGTTGGTGCCGGTCTCGTCGCTCACGCGTCGATTATGGCTCCGGCGGCCGACGGGCTCCGGGCCGGGGCGTCAGGCGCAGCGGACGGCCACGTAGCCGTCACTGCCGGTGTGTACATAGGCGTCCGAGACGAACTCGCCGGAGCCGATGTTGTCCCAGATGTTCGAGGTGCCGTAATAGCCGCTCACCGTGGTGCCCGTCGTCTGACAGGAGATCGTCACGGATGAGCCAGCGGGCAGCACGCGGACGACGCCGTAGCCGGTGCCGGGGCCGCTGCGGACGTCCAGGCTGACGCCCGGGGCCACCGGATATCTGCCCGCCGAGGCCGTCGCCGGAGCGGACGGCGCCGCATCCGCCTGGGCCGGAACACCCATCACGAGGAGGAGAGCTCCCGCGGCACCTGCGAACAGGGCGGATCTGCGGCGTGGGGAAGTCATGTCGTTGCCTTTCCGATGGGTTCAGCCGCAGCGGCCGGCCACGTAGCCGTCGCTGCCGGTGTGCACGTAGGCGTCCGAGACGAACTCGCCGGGTGCGATGTTGTCCCAGATGTTCGAGGTGCCGTAGTAGCCGGTGACGGTGGTGCCCGGGGCCTGGCAGTTGATGCTGACCTGGGCGCCCTCGGGGAGGGCGCGGACGAGTGCGTAACCGGTGCCAGGGCCGCTGCGGACGTTCAGCCGGACGCCCGGGGCGACGGAGTAGGACAAGGTCTACCTCCCCCATGGCGCCCTCGGCAGGTGCGGGGCGCCGGTGATTCTTTCAGTAACGACGCTTCTCCGCACAGGAGTTCGGAGAGCATGCGCGGAGGGTAGCAAGCGTCCTGCGGTGTCGTACGGGCGATCGACTAGGCTCCGAGCGACGCGCGCGGACGAACAGCACGGGGGTGGTCCATGGCGCCACGGAGCAGCTCCGGACCCGGTGCGGAACCGGAACTTCCGGAGTACGCCGGTCACTACCGTCTGGAGTCATGGCTCGGGTCGGGCGGCATGGGTGTGGTGCACCTGGCTCGCAGTGGTTCCGGGATGCGGCTGGCAGTGAAGGTGGTGCACGCCGAGTTCGCGCGGGACGACGAGTTCAGGGGGCGGTTCCAGCAGGAGGTGGCGGCGGCCCGGCGGGTCAGCGGTGCTTTCACGGCGCCGGTGGTGGACGCCGATCCGGAGGCCGATCGGCCCTGGATGGCGACGCTGTTCATCCCGGGCCCCACCCTCGCCGAAGAGGTGAAGCGGAACGGCCCGATGGCGCCCGGCGACGTACGACGGCTGATGGCCGGGCTTGCGGAGGCGCTGCGGGACATCCACCGGGTCGGGGTGGTGCACCGTGATCTCAAACCGGGGAACGTGCTGCTCGCCGAGGACGGCCCGAAGGTCATCGACTTCGGTATTTCGCGTCCCAAGGACAGTGAACTGCGGACCGAGACGGGCAAGTTGATCGGGACGCCGCCGTTCATGGCGCCCGAGCAGTTCCGTCGGCCGCGTGAGGTGGGCCCGGCGGCCGACGTGTTCGCCCTCGGTTCGGTGATCGTGCACGCGGCAGCCGGGCGCGGTCCGTTCGACTCCGACAGTCCCTATGTCGTCGCTTATCAAGTGGTGCACGACGAGCCGGACCTGACCGGGGTCCCGGCCGGCCTCGTTCCGCTGGTGCGGCGTTGCCTGGCGAAGGAGCCCGAGGACCGGCCCACACCCGACGAGATCATGAGCGCGCTGCGGTCGGTGGCGGCGTCGTACGACACTCAGGCCTTCATACCGGCTCAGCGGGACGTGTCCCCGGCCGAGGAGGCCGAGGTGCCCGGCGACGGGGCGGCGGGGCGTCCGCGGCGGTGGACGCGCGGCCGGGTCGCGCTCGCGACGGGCGCGCTTGTGCTGACCGGGGGCGCGGGGATCGCCGCGGCGCACTGGCCCGGTGGTGAGCAGGCGGCACCCCGGGTGCGTCCGGTGGCCACCGGGGACCGAGTGACCGAGTGGCGGTCGACGACGCTCACCAGGGGCACCGGCACGCCCCGATGCGTCCACGGCGAGGGCGAGTTGCTGTGCGCCGCGCCGGGGACGGCGGTCGGACTCGATCCGCGTGACGGCACGGTGAGGTGGCGGCGCTCTTTCGCGGGGGCCGTGTGGAGCGATCCGCCGGTCCTGTCGGCCGGGCTGCTTCAACTGCGCGACCAGGAAGGGCGGGTGACGGCACTCGACCCGTCCTCGGGCGAAGTCCGGCTGCACCGGCGGCTGCCGCGGGACACCGGGGCTCTGTACGCGGACGGCACCCAGCTGGTGAGCGACACGGAAGGGCGGATCACCGGGGTGGACAGCGCCTCGGGGCGGACGGTGTGGCAGCACACCCTGCGGGAGAAGGGCTCGCCGCGCCTCGATGCCTTCGGCACGGCCACCGGGGGTGTCACCGCGTATGCGACGGCTGTCTCCGCCGACGGGAGCGGTACGCGGGTCACCGCGCTCGATCCGGCGACAGGGACGGAGCGTTGGAGCGCGCGGATGTCCGGTGCCCTCCAACCGGTGGGCATGGACGGCCGGTTCGTCTATTTCCTTGCCGCCGATCCGGTCGACGGTGACACCGAGGCGGTGGTCCGCTACACGGTGAAGTCCGGTGCGGTACGCCGCGTGCCGCTCCCGGCCGTCTCCCACGGCGCGCAGGCCGTCGTCCGGGACGGGGTGGTGTACCTGCTCGCCACCGGCGGTGGGCTCGACGCCGTGGACACGCTTGCCGGTGAGCGGCTCTGGCACCTGGAGACCTCGGTGAGCTGGGGTTCGCGGCCGGTCACCGACGGCAGACATCTGTACTTCTCCGCCGCCGACGGCCGACTGCTCGCCGTGGATGCCCGCCGTGGCAGCCTCACCGGGCAGACACCGCCGCGCTTCGGGACCCGTACGGACCAGGTGTCGGTGGGGCCTCCGGCGCCGGTGCTCGCGCGGGGCTCGGTGTACGCGGCTGCTCCCGACGGCACGGTGTTCGCCCGGGACACGCGCGATCCGTCCAGCTGGTGAAACACGAAGGGGCCGGGATGTCCCGGCCCCTTCCGCCGCTTGCGGGTCAGCCCAGGAGGGTCACGTCGCGGACGGCGCCCTTGTCGGCGCTGGTGGCCATGGCCGCGTAGGCGCGCAGGGCGGTGGAGACCTTGCGGGTGCGGTCGACGGGGGCGTAGACGCCGTTCAGTTCGCTGTCGCGGCGGGCGAGTTCGGCGTCGTCCACCAGGAGTGCGATGGTGCGGTTCGGGATGTCGATGCGGATGCGGTCGCCGTCCCGGACGAGGGCGATGGTGCCGCCGGAGGCCGCTTCGGGGGAGGCGTGGCCGATGGAGAGGCCGGAGGTGCCGCCGGAGAAGCGGCCGTCGGTGATCAGGGCGCAGGTCTTCCCGAGGCCGCGGCCCTTGAGGTACGAGGTCGGGTAGAGCATCTCCTGCATGCCGGGGCCGCCCTTGGGGCCCTCGTAGCGGATGACGACCACGTCGCCGTCCTTGACCTCCTGGGTCAGGATGCGCTGGACGGCCTCCTCCTGGGACTCGCAGACCACGGCCGGGCCCTCGAAGGTCCACACCGACTCGTCGACGCCCGCGGTCTTCACCACGCAGCCATCGACGGCGAGGTTGCCCTTGAGGACGGCGAGGCCGCCGTCCTTGGAGTAGGCGTGCTCGGCGGAGCGGATGCAGCCGCCCTCGGCGTCGTCGTCGAGGGAGGCCCAGCGCTCGGACTGGGAGAAGGCCTCGGCGGAGCGGACGCAGCCGGGGGCGGCGTGCCACAGTTCGACGGCCTCGGCGGACGGGGAGCCGCCGCGCACGTCCCAGGTCTTGAGCCAGTCGGCGAGGGACGGGCTGTGGACGGAGGTGACGTCCTCGTTGAGCAGGCCCGCGCGGTGCAGTTCGCCGAGGAGGGCGGGGATGCCGCCGGCGCGGTGCACGTCCTCCATGTAGTAGGTGCGGTCCTTCGCCACGTTGGGCGCGACCTTGGCCAGGCACGGGACGCGCCGGGAGACGGCGTCGATCTCGGGCAGGCCGAAGGGGACGCCCGCCTCCTGGGCGGCGGCCAGCAGGTGCAGGATCGTGTTGGTGGAGCCGCCCATGGCGATGTCCAGCGCCATCGCGTTCTCGAAGGCCGCGAAGGAGGCGACGGAGCGGGGCAGGACGGTGTCGTCGTCCTGCTCGTAGTAGCGGCGCGTGATGTCCATGACCGTGCGGGCCGCGTTCTCGTACAGGGCGCGGCGGGCGGTGTGGGTGGCGAGGACGGAGCCGTTGCCGGGGAGGGAGAGGCCCATGGCCTCGGTGAGGCAGTTCATCGAGTTGGCGGTGAACATGCCGGAACAGCTGCCGCAGGTGGGGCAGGCGTTCTCCTCGATGCGGAGGATGTCCTCGTCGGAGATCTTGTCGTTGACGGCGTCGGAGATCGCGTCGACCAGGTCCAGGGTGCGCACGGTGCCGTCGACCAGGGTGGCGCGGCCGGACTCCATGGGCCCGCCGGAGACGAAGACGGTCGGGATGTTCAGGCGCAGCGCGGCCATCAGCATGCCCGGCGTGATCTTGTCGCAGTTGGAGATGCAGACCAGGGCGTCGGCGCAGTGGGCCTCGACCATGTACTCCACGGAGTCCGCGATCAGGTCGCGGGAGGGCAGGGAGTAGAGCATGCCGCCGTGGCCCATGGCGATGCCGTCGTCCACGGCGATGGTGTTGAACTCGCGCGGGATGCCGCCCGCCTCCCGGATCGCCTCGCTGACGATGCGGCCGACCGGCTGCAGGTGGGTGTGGCCGGGGACGAACTCGGTGAAGGAGTTGGCAACCGCGATGACGGGCTTGCGGCCGATGTCCGCGCCGGGTACACCCGAGGCGCGCATAAGGGCGCGGGCGCCCGCCATGTTGCGGCCGTGGGTGACTGTGCGGGACCTCAGCTCGGGCATCGTCGCTCGCTCCTTCTGAGAAGACGGGGTCAGACAGGCTTCTGACTGTTGCCGAGCGTACGCCGGTCATCCACGGGGCGGGACGAACTGTCCGGAATGCGGGACGGACGTCTTACCGAGCCCCCGTCTCCCCCGCTCTCACTCCCCCGTGAGGTGTCCCTGCACCACCGGTGCCAGCCGGGCCACGATCCGCTCCAGGTCGGCCGAGGCCAGCGGCTCCACCTTGATCACGTACCGCAGCATGGCCGTGCCGACCAGCTGCGCGGCGGCCAGCTCGACGCGCAGCTCGGCGTCCGGCACGTCGAGGCGCCCGGCGATGCGGCGCAGCAGCTGGGCGGCGATCAGGCGGCGGAAGACGGCTGCGGCGGTGTCGTTGTTGACGGCGGAGCGGACGATGGCCAGCAGCGGGGTGCGGGTGGCGGGGTTCTCCCAGACGCCCAGCACGAACCGGGTCAGCCGCTCCCCCACGGTCTCCAGCGGCTCCTCGGCGATCGCGTCCGGCGCGGCGAGGGCGGGGGCGAAGGCGACCGAGACGGCGGCTTCGAAGACCTGTTCCTTGGTGCCGAAGTAGTGGTGGACGAGGGCGGAGTCGACGCCCGCGGCCTTGGCGATGCCGCGTACGGAGGTCTTGTCGTAGCCGCGTTCGGAGAACTCCTCGCGGGCGGCGCCGAGGATGCGGTCGCGGGTGTCGCCGGACTCGGCGCGCGGGGGCCGTCCCCGGCGCCGGGGGGTGGGTTCGGTCACGGCCGGGGTACCCCGGCGCCCGCCGCGAGGTGGTGGCGGGTGAAGGCGAGTGCCTCGGCGAGGTCGGCCTCGCGTTCGGCGCTGGACATGGCCCGCCGGGTGTTGACCTCGATGACGACATGGCCGTCGAAGCCGGTGCGGGTGAGGCGGTCCAGCAGTTCGGCGCAGGGCTGCGTGCCGCGGCCGGGGACGAGGTGCTCGTCCTTGGCGGAGCCGCGCCCGTCGGCGAGGTGGACGTGGCCGAGCCGGTCGCCCATGCGGTCGATCATGCCGAGGGCGTCGGTGCGGGCGGTCGCGGTGTGGCTGAGGTCGATCGTGAAGTGCCGGTAGTCGTCCTTGGTGACGTCCCACTCGGGGGCGTAGGCGAGCATCTCGCGGTCGCGGTAGCGCCAGGGGTACATGTTCTCGACGGCGAACCGGACGTCGGTCTCGTCGGCCATGCGCCAGATGCCGTCGACGAACTCGCGGGCGTACTGCCGCTGCCAGCGGAAGGGCGGGTGGACGACGACGGTGGAGGCGCCCAGCTTCTCGGCGGCCGACCGGGCGCGGCGCAGCTTGGTCCAGGGGTCGGTGGACCAGACCCGCTGGGTGATCAGCAGGCAGGGCGCGTGCACGGCGAGGATGGGCACGCCGTGGTGGTCGGAGAGGCGGCGCAGGGCCTCGATGTCCTGGCTGACGGGGTCGGTCCACACCATGACCTCGACGCCGTCGTAGCCGAGGCGCGCGGCGATCTCGAAGGCGGTCGACGTCGACTCCGGGTAGACCGAGGCCGTCGACAGGGCGACCTTCACGTCCCTTGGTTCAGCCACGGAGACACCTTACGGGGTGGGGTACGGGGGACGAGGGGTGTCTCCGGGCCGGTGTGAGCTTCGCCATCGAGGGCCGCGCCCTCACGCCGATCCCATGTGGTCCAGGCGTCGCAGGATGACGCCCTCGCGCAGCGCCCACGGGCAGATCTCCAGGCTCTCCACGCCGAACAGGTCCATCGCGCCCTCGGCGACCAGCGCCCCGGCGAGGATCTGCCCGGCCCGGCCCTCGGAGACGCCGGGGAGTTCGGCGCGCTGCGCCGCGGTCATCGCGGCGAGCCGGGGCACCCATGCCTCCAGCGATTCACGTTTCAGCTCGCGTTGCACGTAGAGACCGTCGGCGTCCCGCGCGGCGCCCGCGATCCGGGCGAGCTGCTTGAAGGTCTTGGAGGTGGCGACGACATGGTCGGGCGCGCCGAAGCGGCTGAACTCGCCGACGGTACGGGCGATCTCCGCGCGCGCGTGGCGGCGCAGCGCGCGTACCTCCTCGGCGGCAGGCGGGTCCTGGCGAAGCCAGCCCGCGGTGAGGCGGCCCGCGCCGAGCGGCAGGGAGGCGGCCGCGTCCGGTTCCTCGTCGATGCCGTAGGCGATCTCCAGCGAGCCGCCGCCGATGTCCAGGACGAGCAGCTTGCCCGCGGACCAGCCGAACCAGCGGCGGACGGCGAGGAAGGTGAGCCGCGCCTCCTCGGCGCCGCTGAGCACCTGGAGGCGGACGCCGGTCTCCTCGGCCACGCGCGCGAGGACGTCGTCGGCGTTGCGGGCCTCGCGCACGGCGGAGGTGGCGAACGGCAGCAGGTCCTCGACGCCCTTGTCCTCGGCGGCCTGGAGCGCGTCCCGTACGACGGCGACGAGGCTTTCGATGCCCTCGTCGCCGATCGCGCCGCTGTCGTCGAGGAGTTGGGCGAGCCGTAGGTCGGCCTTGTGGGAGTGGGCGGGCAGCGGGCGGGCGCCGGGGTGGGCGTCCACCACCAGCAGATGCACCGTGTTCGAGCCCACGTCCAGGACACCGAGTCTCATGGACGAAACGCTACTGCCAGAACCCCGGTGCGCGGTGCCCGGACGACCCGGACGCGACTTACCCTGGACGGGTGCCAAAGACGAAAAAGGCTAAGGCCACCAAGCCTGACAAGCCGACCAAGTCGCGCAAAGCCGACAAGGCCCTCAAGGACGACGAGAAGGGCCTCGACTTCGCGCGCGCGTGGGTGGAGTTCCCCGACCCCGCCGACGACGAGCAGATCTTCCGCTGCGACCTGACCTGGCTGACCTCCCGCTGGACCTGCATCTTCGGCCAGGGCTGCCAGGGCATCCAGGCGGGCCGCGCGGCCGACGGCTGCTGCACGCTGGGCGCGCACTTCTCCGACGAGGACGACGAGAAGCGGGTCGCGGAGCACGTGGCCCGGCTCACCCCGGACATCTGGCAGCACCACGACGAGGGTCTGGAAGGCGGCTGGGTCTCGGAGGACGAGGAGGGCTCACGGCAGACGCGCCCCTTCGAGGGCTCGTGCATCTTCCAGAACCGGCCCGGCTTCGAGGGCGGTGCGGGCTGCTCGCTGCACATCCTGGCGCTCAAGGAGGGCCGGGAGCCGCTGGAGACCAAGCCGGACGTGTGCTGGCAGCTGCCGATCCGGCGCACCTACGACTGGATCGACCGCCCGGACGACACGCGCGTGCTCCAGGTGTCCATCGGCGAGTACGACCGCCGCGGCTGGGGTCCGGGCGGGCACGACCTGCACTGGTGGTGCACCTCGGCCACCTCGGCGCACGGCGCGGGCGACCCGGTCTACGTCTCCTACCGGGCCGAGCTGACCGAGCTGATGGGCAAGGCGGGCTACGACCGGCTGGTCGAGCTGTGCGAGCAGCGGCTGGCGTCCCAGCTGCCGCTGGTGGCCCCGCACCCGGCCGACCCGAGCCGGGATTAGCTGTCGGTAGGACTCGGGGTGTCCTCGTCGCTGGGCGGCGGGGACGACTCCGGCGGGTCGGACGGGGACGGGTCGGTCGGATCGGGGTCGGGGTCCGGGCTCGGGGAGGCACTGGACGGCGGCGGTGACGGGCTGGGCGGCGGGGTCGAGGGCGGCGGTGTCGGCGTCGTCGGGCCGTGGCTCGGGGGTGCGGGCGGCGGGGTCGAGGGGACCGGGCCGTAGCCGTCAATGGTGACGACGGCGCCCGCCGGGGCGATGGCCACGCGGGCCCGCCAGCGGCCGGAGGGCTCGCGCAGATGGTCGACGTACACCTTGACCGTCACCGTGTCGCCGGGGTCGAGGGTGCCGGTGGACCGGCTGAGGTAGAGCCAGGGCGCGGCGGTGGTCGCGGACCAGCGCACCGGGGCGTCGCCGGAGGCCCTGAGGGTGATCAGCGTGGTGTCGCCGTGGTGGGCGGCGGTGACCGCGAGCTGTCCGGCGCCCTTCTCCCCGGCGCCGTTGACGCTGACGACCTCCACGGAGACGTCCGGCTTGCCGTCCTCGGAGTGGCGGATGCCGGGGCGCACGTCGGCGTTGCCCGCGTTCTGGTACCCGCCCGCCGGGTCGCCGCCGAGCGCGCCGGGGCCGTCCGCCTCGCGGGCGGTGGCGGGGCTGTCGTCCCCGCCGATCGCGGGCGCGCCCCGGTAGGCGGCCCACAGGGCGAGCACCGGGGCGGCGACGACGGTGGCGACGACGGTCGTGGTGACGGCACGCGCGCGGAGCTTGTCGCGGCGGGCCGCGCGGTCCTTGGGGTCCATCGGGAAGCCACGCCGGTTGAACCGCGGCACGGCGGCGGACCGGGCGCGCGGCGGGTGCGCGAGCGCGGTGTGCAGGGCGGTGCGGGGCGCCGGGAGGACGGGCAGTTCGGCGGGGGTGACCGCGGCGCCGGGCCAGCGGCCGGGGACCGCGCGCTCGGCGGTGCGGCGGCAGCGCGGGCAGTCGTCGACATGCCGGACCAGCTCGCGGCGCAGGGCCGCGCTGAGCATGAGCTGGCTGTCGCCGGTGAGGTGGGCCACGCTCGGGCAGCCCCCGGTCTCCACCACGGCGAGCGCGGCGCGGGTGCGTTCGACCTCGCAGGCGGCGGAGGCCAGCAGTTCGCGGGCGGCGGCGGGCTCCAGGCCGAGCACCGCGGCGACCTCGGGGGCGGCCAGCTTGTGCCGGACGGCCAGCTCCAGCGCCTCGCGCTGCTCGGGCGTGGTCCCGGCCGCCTCCGGCCAGGCCAGCAGGGCGAGTTCGCGGCGGCGCAGCTCCCGCACCTCGGCGGGCGGCGCGGCTTCGGGCGCCGGGGTGCCGGGGCCGGAGCGGCCCGCGGCGTGGGTGGCCTGGCGGGTGCGGCGGGCCTCGGCGAGGCCGCGCAGACAGGCCCAGCGGGCCAGGGCGTACAGCCAGGCGCGGCGGTCGCCGGGGGTCTGCGGGTCGCGGCGGCCGCGCCGTTCGGCGATGACAAGGACCTCGCCCAGGGCGGCGGTGGCCGCGTCGTGGTCGCAGAGCACCGACAGACAGTAGGTGAACAGGCCGTCCAGATACGCCTCGTGGCGCGTCGACGCCCGCTGGGCGATGTTCCGCGCCGCGGATCGGTCGCGCGCCTCCCGGTGCGCCCGTTGCGCCCGGTGTGCGCCGGTGGTGCGGGTCGTGGTGTCCGGAGTGCTGCTCATCACCCGTGCGACCGTAGGCGTCGACGGAGTGCCCCTTCTTGCACCTTGAGCACTTTTAATCCGTACGGGTGAAACGATCCCTCATAAGGGGACACCGGCCTCCGGGGAGCGGGCGCGAACCCGGTGGGCGGCATCCGGAACCATCCGCTCCGCGTGCGCCCCGATGCCCCGGCGTGCGCCCGGCTCGCACGCCCTCCACGGGTGGGCGGCGGGCGTTGTCAGTGGCGGGGGCTACGGTTTCCGCATGGCCACCCGTACCAAGTCCGCCAAGGAGCGTCCGTCCTACCGCTGCACCGAGTGCGGCTGGCAGGCGGCCAAGTGGCTCGGCCGCTGCCCCGAGTGCCAGGCGTGGGGCACGGTCGAGGAGTACGGCACGCCCGCGGTGCGTACGACCGCGCCGGGCCGCGTCACCAGCTCCGCCCTGCCCATCGGCCAGGTCGACGTCCGCCGGGCCACCGCCCGCGGCACCGGCGTCCCGGAGCTGGACCGGGTGCTCGGCGGCGGACTCGTACCCGGCGCCGTGGTGCTGCTCGCGGGCGAGCCGGGCGTCGGCAAGTCCACGCTGCTCCTGGACGTGGCGGCGAAGTCGGCGAGCGAGGAGCACCCCACGCTCTATGTGACCGGTGAGGAGTCGGCGAGCCAGGTCCGGCTGCGCGCCGACCGCATCGGCGCCCTGCACGAGCACCTCTATCTCGCCGCCGAGACCGATCTGGCCGCCGTCCTCGGCCACTTGGACGCGGTGAAGCCCTCCCTGCTGATCCTGGACTCGGTGCAGACGGTCGCCTCCCCCGAGATCGACGGCGCCCCCGGCGGCATGGCCCAGGTCCGCGAGGTGGCCGGTGCCCTGATCCGCGCCTCCAAGGAGCGCGGCATGGCCACCCTGCTGGTCGGCCACGTCACCAAGGACGGCGCCATCGCGGGCCCCCGCCTGCTGGAGCACCTGGTCGACGTCGTCCTGCACTTCGAGGGCGACCGGCACGCCCGGCTGCGCCTGGTCCGCGGCATGAAGAACCGGTACGGGGCGACGGACGAGGTCGGCTGCTTCGAGCTGCACGACGAGGGCATCACCGGCCTCGCCGACCCCAGCGGCCTCTTCCTCACCCGGCGCGCCGAGCCGGTGCCCGGCACCTGTCTGACCGTGACGTTGGAGGGGCGCCGCCCGCTGGTGGCCGAGGTCCAGGCGCTGACCGTGGACTCCCAGATCCCCTCGCCCCGCCGCACCACCTCCGGCCTGGAGACCTCCCGGGTCTCGATGATGCTGGCGGTGCTGGAGCAGCGCGGCCGGATCAGCGCGCTCGGCAAGCGGGACATCTACTCCGCGACCGTGGGCGGGGTGAAGCTGTCGGAGCCCGCGGCCGACCTGGCCATCGCGCTGGCGCTCGCCTCGGCGGCCAGCGACACCCCGCTGCCGAACAACCTGGTCGCCATCGGTGAGGTGGGTCTCGCGGGTGAGGTCAGACGCGTCACAGGGGTGCAGCGCAGGCTCGCGGAGGCGGCCCGGCTGGGCTTCACGCACGCGCTCGTACCGGCCGATCCGGGCAAGGTCCCGGCCGGGATGAAGGTCGTGGAGGTCGCCGACATGGGCGACGCGCTGCGGGTGCTGCCCCGCTCCCGTCGCCGAGAGGCCCCGCGGGAGACGGAGGACCGCCGGTAGACTTTGCGCAGGTCTCGCCCGTCCGTGCGAAACGCGTGCCGTGACGGAAGCGCGTCAGAACCTGCGACCGGAGGAGTGCAGTGGCAGCCAACGACCGGGCAGCAGCTCCCGGAAAGTCCGGTGGGAGTGCCGGTACCGATGGCCTGATGCGCGCCTCGCTGAGCGCCGTGGCTCCGGGCACACCCCTGCGAGACGGTCTGGAGCGGGTCCTGCGCGGCAACACCGGCGGCCTGATCCTGCTCGGCTGGGACAAGACGGTCGAGGCGATGTGCACCGGCGGTTTCGTGCTGGACGTGGAGTTCACCGCGACCCGGCTGCGCGAGCTGTGCAAGCTCGACGGCGGCATCGTGCTCTCCTCGGACCTGTCGAAGATCCTGCGCGCGGGCGTCCAGCTGGTCCCGGACCCCACGATCCCCACCGAGGAGACCGGCACCCGGCACCGCACCGCCGACCGCGTCTCCAAGCAGGTCGGCTTCCCCGTGGTCTCGGTGTCCCAGTCGATGCGGCTGATCGCGCTGTACGTCGGCGGTCAGCGCCGGGTCCTGGAGGACTCGGCGGCGATCCTGTCCCGCGCGAACCAGGCACTGGCCACGCTGGAGCGGTACAAGCTCCGCCTGGACGAGGTCGCGGGCACGCTGTCGGCGCTGGAGATCGAGGACCTGGTGACGGTCCGGGACGTCTCCGCGGTCGCGCAGCGCCTGGAGATGGTCCGACGCATCGCCACCGAGATCGCGGAGTACGTGGTCGAGCTGGGCACGGACGGGCGGCTGCTGGCTCTCCAGTTGGAGGAGCTGATCGCGGGAGTCGAGCCCGACCGTGAGCTGGTCGTCCGGGACTACGTGCCCGAGCCGACGGCGAAGCGGTCGCGCACGGTGGAGGAGGCGCTGTTCGAGCTGGACGCGCTGAGCCATGCGGAGCTGCTCGAACTGGGCACCGTGGCGCGGGGGATGGGGTACACCGCGTCTCCCGAGTCGCTGGACTCCGCGGTGTCGCCGCGTGGGTTCCGGTTGCTGGCGAAGGTTCCCCGGCTGCCGGGGGCGATCATCGATCGGCTGGTGGAGCACTTCGGCGGGTTGCAGAAGCTGCTCGCCGCCAGCGTGGATGACCTGCAGGCTGTGGACGGGGTCGGAGAGGCTCGGGCCCGCAGTGTGCGGGAGGGGCTCTCGCGGCTGGCCGAGTCCTCCATTTTGGAGCGGTACGTCTAGTTTTCGGGTGCGGGTGCGTTGTGGCTGGTCGCGCAGTTCCCCGCGCCCCTAAAAGCACGACCCCTCGCGCCCGCTGAAGTGCCCGTTGCCTCTAGTCCGCCGACAGGACGAAGGACGTCTGGGTCTTCGTGAAGCCCGGGGCCTTCGCCTCCAGGAGGTAGGTGCCCGGCTTGGCCTTGCCCGCGGGTGGGGTGGCGCACTCGGGGGCGCTCGGGTGGCGGTCCCACTTCACCGTGTAGGTGATGCTCTCGTCGGCCGGGACCCGGAAGACCAGGCTCTTGGTGCCCTTGGGGCAGTCGTCCGACGCCCAGTACGGGTCGTCGCCGTCGGCCGGGGTGATCGCCAGAACCGCGTGCTCGGGGCCGAGGTCGACCTTGCAGTCACCGGACGAGCCGTTGCGCACGACGAGTTCGAAGGTGGGGGTCTCGTCGGGCGAGTAGGAGTTCTGCTTGCTGCGCAGGCTCACCGTGACCTTGCCGGGGGCGCAAGCGGGGAGCGGGGAGGACGCGGCCAGCGCGTCGCCCGCGCCGACACTGCCGCCGCCCGTACCCGACGCCGAGCCCGAACCGCCCGTACCCGAACCGGAGTCACCGCCGGAACCGCCGTCGCCGGAGCCGTCCGAGCCGGAGCCGTCACCGGACCCGTCGCCCGAACCACCGTCTCCCGCACCGCCGTCACCGGAGCCGCCACTGCCCGACTCGTCGCGCCCGCCCGGGTGTTGGCTGATCGCGGGGCCGGACGCGGAGGGGCCCGGTGTGATCGTGGACGCGGGATTCTTGCCGTCGGGACCGTTGGCGCCGTTCTTGCCGCCCCCGCCTCCCGACACGACGATCCAGGTGACCACGAGCGCCAACAGGGCGATCACGGACACGATGACGACCCTCCGTCGCCAGTAGATGGAGGAGGGAAGCGGCCCGACCGGATTGCGCAGAGATCCCACGCGGGAACTCTACGAGAGATCATGCCCACGACTCGCGTCCCCCGCCGCCCTCGCACCAACTTTTCCGGATCATCATCCCGGTAACTTCCCTCGCACACCGGCACCTTGCGCCCAGCGCGACGCTCCGTGTGCGGGCGGTGACCCCTCCGGTCCGTGCCAGGCGTGGCAGGATCGGAAGGCCATGACTGAGAAGCTTCACGCCCCAGTGATCGACTGGTTCGACGCCCACGCCCGCGACCTCCCCTGGCGCCGCCCGGAGGCGGGGCCGTGGGGCGTGATGGTCAGTGAGTTCATGCTCCAGCAGACTCCGGTCAGCCGGGTGCTGCCCGTCTACGAACAGTGGCTCGCCCGCTGGCCCCGCCCGGCCGACCTGGCGAAGGAGCCGCCGGGCGAGGCGGTGCGCGCCTGGGGCCGGCTGGGCTACCCGCGCCGCGCGCTCCGGCTGCACGGCGCGGCCGTCGCCATAACGGAGCGGCACGGCGGTGACGTACCCACCGACCACGCCCAATTGCTGGCGCTGCCCGGCATCGGGGAGTACACCGCCGCCGCCGTGGCCTCCTTCGCCTACGGGCAGCGGCATCCGGTGCTGGACACCAATGTGCGCCGGGTCTTCGCGCGGGCGGTGACGGGGGTGCGCTACCCGCCGAACGCCACCACGGCCGCCGAGCGCAGGCTGGCCCGTGAGCTGCTGCCCGCCGAGGACGGCACGGCCGCTCGCTGGGCGGCCGCCTCCATGGAGCTGGGCGCGCTGGTGTGCACGGCGAAGAACGAGGAGTGCCACCGCTGTCCGATCGCCGCGCAGTGCGCCTGGCGGCTCGCGGGCAAGCCGGAGCACGAGGGTCCGCCCCGGCGCGGTCAGACGTACGCGGGCACCGACCGCCAGGTGCGCGGGAAGCTGCTCGCGGTGCTGCGGGACGCGCATGTGCCGGTGCCGCAGCAGGCGCTGGACCGGGTGTGGCACGAGCCGGTGCAGCGGGCCCGCGCGCTGGACGGGCTCGTCACGGACGGTCTGGTGGAGCCACTGCCGGGCGGCCTGTACCGGCTGCCGCTGAGCTGACCCACAGCGACGTCACAGCGCACGGGCCGACCGTCACGACCCGGCTCGCCCAACAAAACATCCCTTAAGGGGACATGGCGGGCGCGCTCCCGTTCCCCGACCCACCGCTGTTACACAACCGACGGACAGCCGAGGGCCGGCCGCTGGCTGCTTCGGACAGCTCCGTGACAACCGCTCCGTAACTTCGTCCCGTGCCCGGCGGACCACCGGGCCGTGGAAGAGGGCCCCCGGCGTGAGCCGGGGCTACGGGGAGACGGAAGGCGGTCGGTCATGGCGCAGGGCGAGGTGCTCGAGTTCGAGGAGTACGTACGGACCCGGCAGGACGCGCTGCTGCGCAGTGCCCGTCGGCTGGTGCCGGACCCGGTGGACGCGCAGGACCTGCTCCAGACCGCGCTGGCCCGGACGTACGGGCGCTGGGAGGGCATCGCCGACAAGCGGCTCGCCGACGCCTATCTGCGCCGCGTCATGATCAACACCCGGACGGAGTGGTGGCGGGCGCGCAAGCTGGAGGAAGTACCGACCGAGCAGCTCCCGGAGGGCCCGGTGTCGGACTCCACCGAGCAGTACGCCGACCGGGCCCTGCTGATGGACATCCTCAAGGTGCTCGCTCCCAAGCAGCGAAGTGTCGTGGTGCTGCGACACTGGGAGCAGATGTCCACGGAAGAGACGGCCGCGGCCCTCGGCATGTCCGCGGGCACGGTCAAGAGCACGCTGCACCGGGCGCTCGCCCGGCTCCGCGAGGAGCTGGAGTCCCGCGATCTGGAGGCACGCGCGCTGGAGCGTGAGGAGCGGGAGCGTTGCGCGGCCTGAACGGGGGGCCCAGACGTGTCCGAGGCGTACGCGCGGTGAGCCTGGCGGTGGCCGGGATCGCCGCCGTCGGCCTTTCCGCGACCGCCTGCGGCGCCGGTGGCACCGGTGCGCGGGACGAGGGTCCGGCGCACGCCTCCGCCGTGGCCGGTGCCGCGCCCGCCTCCCCCGCCCCGAGCCCGGCGGCGGGCTATCACCGCGTCGACGCGGTGAGCCTGCTGAAGCGGGACCCGGCGGTCTCGGCCGCCGTCAAGCACGAGCTGAAGCCGTGCGGCAGCGGCGACGACTACCCGGTGGACGTCTCCTACGGCGATCTGACCGACGCGGACCGTTCGGACGTCGTGGTCAACGTGCTGACCTGCGCCGACGCGGTGGGGATCGGCGCATACGTCTACCGGGAGACGGACGGCTCGTACCGGAACGTGTTCAAGGCCGAGGAGTCGCCGGTCTACGCGGAGATCGACCAGGGCGTGCTGACCCTGACCAAGCAGGTGTACAGCAAGGGAGACCCCATCTCCAGCCCGTCCGGCGAGGACGTGATCCCGTACAAGTGGAAGACGGGCCGGTTCACGCCCGGCAAGCCCGTGCACACGGACTACAGCGGAGCGGTGGGCCACGAGCCGTCCCCCGTGCCGGGCGACTGACGCGGCGCCGCGGCCGCGAGGACCACGAGGACCACGAGGACTGAGAGCACCCGGATGCCAGAGCACACGCACGTCCTGTTCGTCGAGGACGACGACGTCATCCGCGAGGCCACCCAGCTCGCCCTGGAGCGGGACGGCTTCGCGGTCACCGCCATGCCAGACGGGCTGTCGGGGCTCGCGGCGTTCCGCGCCGACCGCCCGGACATCGCGCTGCTGGACGTGATGGTGCCGGGGCTCGACGGGGTCAGCCTGTGCCGCCGCATCCGGGACGAGTCGACGGTGCCGGTGATCATGCTGTCGGCGCGGGCGGACTCCATCGACGTGGTGCTGGGGCTGGAGGCGGGCGCCGACGACTATGTGACCAAGCCGTTCGACGGGGCGGTGCTGGTGGCCCGTATCCGGGCGGTGCTGCGCCGCTTCGGGCACGCCGGGCACCCGGCGGGGGCCCGGACGGACGCCTCGGCGGCCACCGACGGGGTGCTGACCTTCGGCGAGCTGGAGGTGGACACCGACGGCATGGAGGTACGGCGGGCCGGAGAGCCGGTGGCGCTCACCCCGACCGAGATGCGGCTGCTACTGGAGTTCTCCGGCGCGCCGGGCACCGTGCTCTCCCGCGACAAGCTGCTGGAGCGGGTCTGGGACTACGGCTGGGGCGGGGACACCCGCGTGGTCGACGTGCATGTGCAGCGGCTGCGGCAGAAGATCGGCCAGGACCGGATCGAGACGGTCCGCGGCTTCGGCTACAAGCTGCGGGGCTGAGTCGTGCGCAGCGTTTTCCGACGTCCGGTGCGGCGGGTCGCGGGCGTGGGCCTGCGCACCGGTCTGCGGTGGAAGCTGAGCGCGGCCATCGCGCTGGTCGCGGGGCTGGTGGCGATCGCGCTGAGCCTGGTCGTGCACAACGCGGCCCGGGTCTCGATGCTGGACAACGCCCGTGACCTGGCCAACCAACGGGTCCAGCTCGCCCAGCGCAACTACGAGCTGGCCGGGCGGCCCAACTTCCCCAGCATCAAGATCGACGACCCCACGATGCCGGCCGAGCTGCGGCACAAGGTGGAGGAGGGGCGCCGGGCCAGTTACGTCAGCGACACGGGCAGCGGCGAGCCGGACATCTGGGCCGCGGTACCGGTCAAGAACGGCCATGTGCTCTCCCTCCACGGCGCCTTCCCGGACAAGTCCGCGGATGTGCTGGCCGACCTCGACCGGGCGCTGCTCATCGGCTCCATCGCGGTGGTGCTCGGCGGCAGCGCGCTCGGTGTGGTGATCGGCGGCCAGCTCTCCCGGCGGCTGCGCAAGGCCGCGGTGGCCGCGAACCAGCTCGCGACCGGCGAGACCGACGTACGGGTACGGGAGGCCATCGGCGGAGTCGTACGGGACGAGGCCGACGACCTCGCCCGCGCGGTGGACGCGATGGCGGACGCGCTGCGCCAGCGGCTGGAGGCGGAACGGCGGGTCACCGCGGACATCGCGCACGAGCTGCGCACCCCGGTGACGGGCCTGCTCACGGCGGCCGAGCTGCTGCCGCCCGGCCGTCCCACCGAGCTGGTCCTCGACCGGGCCAAGGCGATGCGCAAGCTGGTGGAGGACGTGCTGGAGGTGGCCCGGCTGGACGGCGCCTCCGAGCGGGCCGAGCTGCAGGACCTCATGCTGGGCGAGTTCGTGGCCCGGCGGGTGGCGGCGAAGGACCCGGACATCACCGTACGGGTGGTGCACGAGTCGGTGGTCACCACCGACCCGCGCAGGCTGGAGCGGGTGCTGCTCAACCTGCTGACCAACGCCGCGCGGCACGGCGAGCCGCCCATCGAGGTGACCGTCGAGGGCCGGGTGATCCGGATACGCGACCACGGCCCCGGCTTCCCCGAGGAACTCCTCGCGGAGGGCCCGCTGCGCTTCCGTACCGGCAGCGAGGACCGCGCCGGTCAGGGCCACGGCCTCGGCCTCACCATCGCCGCCGGACAGGCCCGCGTGCTCGGCGCCCGCCTCACCTTCCGCAACATCCGCCCCCTCGGCGAGGGCGCGGTGGCCGTCCTCTGGCTCCCCGAACACGCCCCCACGGCCACCGGCAGCTACACGGTCCCGCCGACCTTGCGGAGCTGAGGCGCCCCGGCTTTGGTGCGCCACGGAGACACGTGGAGGTCGGCGGTGTCGCGTCCTGGGCAGACCGGGATTCCACCGGCGACGGAGACACGCGAGCGGCCGGAGCCCGCAGATCGGCGGAAGACAGGACGGACTGGGTCCCGAGCAGGCGCCGGATGGCGCCTGTGCCGACCACCGGTCGGGGGCCGCCGACGCCCGCCGGATCGCCGAAGGCCCCCCGACCGGTGGTCGGGGGGCCTTCTGCGGAGCCGGGGTGGTCAGACCGCCTCGATCACCGGCGCCGGGATCGCGTCCGTGGGCTCGGTGGACGGCTTCGCGGGGCCGCCGCGCAGCGGGACCTCCTTGACGAAGACGGCCGCGACGAGGACCACGACGGCGATGGCGGAGCCGAGGAGGAACGCGGAGTGCGTGCCCGCGGACACCGCGTGCTGGTACGCCTCCCGCGCCGCGGCGGGCAGCTTGGCGAGGCTGGCCGCGTCGAGCTGGGCGGACCTCTCGGTGACGCCCTTGCCCAGCGCACCGGCGCGCTCGCTCATGACGTCCTGCACCCGGTTGTTGAACAGGGCGCCCATGACGGCCACACCGAAGGACGAGCCGAGGGTGCGGAACAGGGTGGCGGAGGAGGACGCGACGCCCATGTCCTTCATCTCCACGCTGTTCTGCGCGACCAGCATGGTCACCTGCATCAGGCAGCCCATGCCCGCGCCGACCACGGCCATGTAGATCCCGGAGGTCAGCCGGGTGGTGTCGGTGTCCATCGTGGACATCAGGTACAGCCCGATGATCATCAGCACGCCACCGGCCACGGGGAAGACCTTGTAGCGGCCGCTGTTCGTGGTGACCCGGCCCGCGACCATCGAGGTCACCAGCATCGCGCCGAGCATCGGCAGGAGCAGCAGCCCGGAGTTGGTGGCGGAGGCGCCCTGCACGGCCTGCTGGTACAGCGGCAAGAAGAGCGTCGCGCCGAACATCACGAAGCCGGTGACGAAGCCGATGACGGACATCAGGGTGAAGTTCAGGCTCTGGAAGATGTGCAGCGGCAGCACCGGCTCGGCGGCCTTGGTCTGCCAGAACACGAACCCGACCAGCGAGACCACGCCGAGGGCGGTCAGCTCCATGATCCGCGCGGACGACCAGGCGTACTCGGTGCCGCCCCAGGTGGTGACCAGCACGATCGCGGTGATGCCGACGGTCAGCAGGACCACGCCGAGGTAGTCGATGCCCGCCTTGGCCCGCTTCTTCGGCAGGTGCAGCACGGCCGAGACCAGCGCCAGCGCGACCGCGCCGAGCGGCAGGTTGATGTAGAAGGTCCAGCGCCAGCCCCAGTTGTCGGTGATGGTGCCACCGACCAGCGGGCCGCCGATCATCGCCAGCGCCATGACGCCGGCCATCATGCCCTGGTACTTGCCGCGCTCACGCGGCGGGATCAGGTCGCCGATGATCGCCATGACGCCGACCATCAGACCACCGGCGCCCAGGCCCTGAACGGCCCGGAACGCGATCAGCTCGCCCATGCCCTGGGCCATGCCGCTCAGCGCGGAGCCGATCAGGAAGATCACGATCGAGCCGAGGAAGGCGCCCTTGCGCCCGTACATGTCACCGATCTTGCCCCAGACCGGGGTCGAGGCCGCGGTGGCGAGGGTGTACCCCGTCACGACCCAGGACAGGTGCTCGAGCCCGCCCAGATCGCCCACGATGGTGGGCATCGCGGTGCCCACGATCATGTTGTCGAGCATCGCCAGCATCATGGC
This sequence comes from Streptomyces sp. NPDC090119, assembly GCF_044747085.1. NCBI lineage: Bacteria > Bacillati > Actinomycetota > Actinomycetes > Kitasatosporales > Streptomycetaceae > Streptomyces > Streptomyces sp. NPDC090119. The sequence continues at coordinate 24,611 of NZ_JBIVDK010000005.1, forward strand.
GATCATGAGCGCGAGCAGAACCACTCGTACGCTCTTCGGCTGCTTCTCCGGCTGCTCGGGCTCCGCCTGGCCCGCTGCGGCCTTCTGCGTGTCCGCCATCTCTCCCACTCCCCCTGGCGACCGCTACTTACTTGTCGCCCGGCTAGTTCACTACACTGGAAGGTAGCCTGCCACTAGCCGGGCGTCAAGTAAGTTTCCGCGGGAGCAGGGGGAGTACGAGGATGGGCGACACCATGGACGGCACCAAGCAGCAGCGCCGCGGGAACACCCGCCAGCGCATCCAGGACGTCGCGCTCGAACTCTTCGCGGAACAGGGCTACGAGAAGACCTCGCTGCGCGAGATCGCCGAGCACCTCGACGTCACCAAGGCGGCTCTCTACTACCACTTCAAGACGAAGGAGGAGATCATCGTCAGCCTCTTCGAGGATCTGACGCAGCCGATCGAGGAGCTGATCGAGTGGGGCCGCAGCCAGCCGCACACCCTGGAGACCAAGCAGGAGATCGTACGGCGCTACAGCGCGGCGCTGGCCGGGGCGCAGCCGCTCTTCCGGTTCATGCAGGAGAACCAGGCGACGGTGCGGGAACTGCGCATCGGGGACACGTTCAAGGAACGGATGAAGGGTCTCCGGGAGATCATCATCGACCCGGACGCCGAGATGGTGGACCAGGTCCGTTCCATCAGCGCGCTCTTCACCCTGCACGCCGGGATGTTTCTGCTGGTGGACCTGGAAGGCGACCCCGAGAAGAAGCGCGAAGCGGTTCTCGAAGTCGCCGTGGATCTGGTGACGCAGGCGCACGAGGGCGCCCGCGGCAGGAAGTAGTCCGGACATCCGTGGTCCGGACTACCGTCGGTGGCCACTGAGGGCCGGGGGCCGGGGGCCCAGGGCTCAGACGTGGACGCCGTGGGCCTTCAGGAAGTTCACCGGGTTGACGGCCGAGCCGTAGTTCGGCGTCTTGCGGATCTCGAAGTGCAGGTGCGGGCCGGTGGAGTTACCGGTGCTGCCCGACTTGGCTATGTGCTGGCCGGTCTTGACGACCTGGCCGATCTTGACGTCGACGCGCGACAGGTGGGCGTACTGCGAGTACAGACCGTTGCCGTGCTTGATGACGATGGCGTTGCCGTACGCGGGACCGTCACCGGCGCCGTTCGGGCCGGCCTTGACGACGGTGCCGCCGTGGGCCGCGAGGACCTCGGTGCCGGTGGGCACCGCGAAGTCCTGACCGCTGTGCTTGTGGGCCCAGTGGCTGCCGCCCTGGTCGAAGCTGGCGGAGAGGGTGTACTTCTTCACCGGGTCGACCCAGGAGGTCGCGGAGGCGGAGGCGGCGCTGGCAACCCCGCCACCCAGCACGGCCGCGCCACCGACAGCGGCGGCCAGGACGGCCACGCGAGTGCGGAGCGCGGACGTACGGACAGACGTGGAACGCTTGAACATCGATACCTCGTGAACTCGGAGACAGAGAGCCACCCGGCGTACGGATGTTTCACCGTGTGCCGGGCGGGACTCCACATTGGTAACCCACCGCCCCATCCGGGTTCAAAGGGCCCATCTACGGCACGAGGTAGTAGAAGTATCTGAAATCGGTCATCTCTTGACAGGCCGGGCACCCCGACGGGACCAGGCGGTACGGCCTGCCGGTATCACTCTGGGTTTCGACGTGTACGTCTAGGTTTGCCCCGGTTTGGAATACCACTATCCCGGCTAGTACCGGACATTTCGCCTGTGCGGCATGTCACCGGCGGGGGAGATCGCGGGCCCCATAAATGTGACGCCCGCCTCTAGCAACCTACCGTCCGGTAACCCTACGGTTCCCCTCGCGCCACCCGCTCCGCAGAGCATGCACTGCACCGTACGGACGCGAGAGGACCCTCCTTCATGACCAGACGCCCCTGGGCGCGCCGGACCGCCGCCGTCGCCGTCTCCACCGCCGCGCTCACCGCGCTCGCCGCCCCCGCCGAGGCCGCGCCCACGGCCGCCGCCGTCGACTACGCCACCTGGCAGCGGGACTGCGGGCGGGTGATGGACGAGGCGCTCCCCTACATCCAGAGCCGCGCGGCCTCCAGTGCCACCGAGAAGCAGGCCATCGTCCTGGACGTGGACAACACCACCCTGGAGACCGACTTCGGCTTCCACTACCCCCAGCCCGCCAACCGCCCCGTCCTGAAGGTCGCCCAGTACGCCCAGGACCACGGCGTCGCCCTCTTCTTCGTCACGGCCCGGCCCGGCATCCTGCACTGGCCCACGTCCTACAACCTGGAACACGACGGCTACCGCGTCACCGACCTGCGCGTACGCGGCCTCACGGACCTCTTCAAGGACGTCGCCGCCTACAAGACCGCCCAGCGCGCCGACATCGAACGCCAGGGGTACGAAATCATCGCCAACATCGGCAACAGCCCCTCCGACCTGACCGGCGGCCACGCGGAGCGAACCTTCAAACTCCCGGACTACGAGGGCCAGTTGTCCTGACCTGACCGAAATCTCCGGCTAGCCTGAAGAAGGTGTTCCCGACGGACCAGCCCGATGCCGGGCTGGTCCAGCGGCTCGCGGTGTCGGCGGCGACCGGGCGCGTGGCCCATCCGGCGGGCGACATTCCGCTGCGCACCCTCACCCGCCACGGCAAGCAACTCCCCTCTCCCGCCCGCTTCCTGACGGCCGTCGGCTGCCCGCTCGACGGGGCTCAGCCGGAGGGCTGGGAGTACCGGGTGCTGACCTCCGGGCGGGCCTTGGTGCTGATCGACGGCCTGAACGAGGTGCCGGAACGCGAACGGGACATGGCCGTCCCGGAGTTGAGCGAGGAACCCCAACTCCAGCTGTTGCAACGCCTGGCGCACTGGCTGATCCGCAACGGCCGCACCGAACTCGACCGGGACCGCGCGGAATCCATCATCACGGAGGGCCTCCCGGCCGTCCCGGCCGCGTCGGCCCTGGGAGACGCGGCAGCCGTACTACGCCACTTCCTGGTCCGCACCGGCCTCCTGATCGCCCCCTCCCCCGACGCCCCCCACTTCGTCCACCGCACCTTCCAGGACTACCTCGGCGCCCGAGCAGCCGTGGAGGCAGGCGTCTTGGCAATGGCTTGCCTGGAACACGCGACGGAACTGGACCCAGCGATGCGCACGCGGGTGCAGAACCTGGCCCGGAGGCTGCTGCCGCCCCGGACAGTGGAGGAAGCGAGGGAACTGGCCCTCGCAGGGCCACGGGTGTGGGAGCTGCTGCCGGGCCCAGAGGGCCTGTCGGACGAGCAGGCGGAGGCAGTGACCGCCACAGCGGCTCTGGTGGGCACGGACGCCGCGGTGCCGCTGCCGGCAAAGTACGCCTCCCATCCCGCGCAGCGCGTGCGGGGCACTTTGATGCGAGCTTGGGAGTATTTCGATTCGTCCGGATACGCCGATGAAGTGCTGGCGCGTGTGGACTCCGACGACTTCTACGTCCCCGCTTCCTCTCGGGACGCCTTGGACGCCTGCCTCGACTCGGACCACGGTCACAGCTGACCTTCATCGGAATGCACCGCCTGCCGGACATCCTGCGGGTGCTGCCGCAGGGCGTGCGAAAGATCGGCCTGGCGGAGAATTCCTCACTTCGCGATCTGCGACCCCTTGCTTCCCTCCACTCACTGGATCGCGTCGGCTTCCGGCAATGCCCCCAGGTGGACGACCTGTCCCCGCTCATGGACTTGAGCCTCACCAAGTTGTACGTGCACGTCGTAGGCGCGGCCTCAGGTCTCGAACGTCTCACCACATTGCGAGAGCTGACCGTCAGGACCGTTCTCCCCGCAGGACTGCGTAATCTGCCCCACAATGCCTCCCTGCGCACGCTGCGAGTGGACGGTCTCAGGGGACTGAGCGACTGGCCGATGCTGGAGCAATTGGATCCCTTCGGGAATGACGAACTACTGCACCGGCTCTGTCCGAACCTGAGAACTGCCCACCTCGGCACGTCTCATTACGGCATGGTCCTGGACGTGAGCACGTACGCAGAAGACTTCCCGGGCGTCGAGGTAAAGGCCCCACGCACCCGCCCCTATGCCCTCTGAAAACACCAAAAAAGGGGGCCGGTGCCCATTGGCACCGGCCCCCTTTTTCGGACCTACGCGAACCCCCGGAGGGCTACGCGTCCTTGCTCAGGTTCGGACCCGCGCCGCCCGCGGCCTGCTCGATCGGCGGGGCGTCCGGGAGGGCGGCCTTCTCTTCGCCTCGGAAGGTGAAGGTCTGGTTGTCGCCCTCGCCCTCGGTGTCCACGACCACGATGTGGCCGGGGCGCAGCTCGCCGAAGAGGATCTTCTCCGAGAGGGTGTCCTCGACCTCGCGCTGGATCGTGCGACGCAGCGGACGCGCGCCCAGCACCGGGTCGTAGCCCTTCTTGGAGAGCAGCTCCTTGGCGGACTGGGAGAGCTCGATGCCCATGTCCCGGTCCTTCAGGCGCTCGTCCACCTTGCCGATCATCAGGTCGACGATCCGGAGGATGTCGGCCTGGGTCAGCTGCGGGAAGACGACCACGTCGTCGACGCGGTTGAGGAACTCGGGGCGGAAGTGCTGCTTCAGCTCGTCCGACACCTTGTTCTTCATGCGCTCGTAGTTGGTCTTCGTGTCGCCGGAGGCGGCGAAGCCCAGGTTGAAGCCCTTGGAGATGTCCCGCGTGCCGAGGTTGGTCGTCATGATGATGACCGTGTTCTTGAAGTCCACGACCCGGCCCTGGGAGTCGGTCAGGCGACCGTCCTCCAGGATCTGCAGCAGCGAGTTGAAGATGTCCGGGTGGGCCTTCTCGACCTCGTCGAAGAGGACGACGGAGAACGGCTTGCGGCGCACCTTCTCGGTGAGCTGGCCGCCCTCCTCGTAGCCGACGTAGCCGGGGGGCGAACCGAAGAGCCGCGAGACCGTGTGCTTCTCGCTGAACTCCGACATGTCGAGGGAGATCAGCGCGTCCTCGTCGCCGAAGAGGAACTCGGCGAGCGCCTTGGACAGCTCGGTCTTACCGACACCGGACGGACCGGCGAAGATGAACGAGCCACCGGGACGCTTCGGGTCCTTCAGACCGGCGCGGGTACGGCGGATCGCCTTGGAAAGCGCCTTGACGGCGTCGACCTGGCCGATGACCCGCTTGTGCAGCTCCTCCTCCATGCGGAGCAGGCGGCTGGACTCCTCCTCGGTCAGCTTGAAGACCGGGATGCCCGTGGCGGTGGCGAGGACCTCGGCGATCAGCTCGCCGTCGACCTCGGCGACGACGTCCATGTCGCCGGCCTTCCACTCCTTCTCCCGCTTGGCCTTGGCGGCCAGGAGCTGCTTCTCCTTGTCCCGCAGGGAGGCGGCCTTCTCGAAGTCCTGCGAGTCGATCGCGGACTCCTTGTCCCGGCGGACACCGGCGATCTTCTCGTCGAACTCGCGGAGGTCCGGCGGCGCGGTCATCCGGCGGATGCGCATCCGGGAACCGGCCTCGTCGATCAGGTCGATCGCCTTGTCGGGGAGGAAGCGGTCCGAGATGTACCGGTCGGCCAGGGTGGCGGCCTGGACCAGCGCCTCGTCGGTGATGGAGACGCGGTGGTGCGCCTCGTACCGGTCGCGCAGGCCCTTGAGGATCTCGATCGTGTGCGGCAGCGACGGCTCCGCGACCTGGATGGGCTGGAAGCGGCGCTCGAGGGCCGCGTCCTTCTCCAGGTGCTTGCGGTACTCGTCCAGCGTGGTGGCACCGATGGTCTGGAGCTCACCGCGGGCCAGCATCGGCTTGAGGATGGAGGCGGCGTCGATCGCGCCCTCGGCGGCGCCCGCACCGACCAGCGTGTGCAGCTCGTCGATGAACAGGATGATGTCGCCGCGGGTGCGGATCTCCTTGAGGACCTTCTTCAGGCGCTCCTCGAAGTCACCGCGGTAGCGGGAGCCCGCGACCAGGGCACCGAGGTCCAGGGTGTAGAGGTGCTTGTCCTTGAGGGTCTCGGGCACCTCGCCCTTGACGATGGCCTGGGCGAGGCCCTCGACGACGGCGGTCTTGCCGACGCCGGGCTCACCGATCAGCACCGGGTTGTTCTTCGTACGGCGGGACAGCACCTGCATGACCCGCTCGATCTCCTTCTCGCGCCCGATGACCGGGTCGAGCTTGGTTTCACGAGCGGCCTGGGTGAGGTTCCGGCCGAACTGGTCCAGGACGAGGGAGGTCGAGGGGGTGCCCTCGGCCGGGCCGCCGGCGGTGGCGGTCTCCTTGCCCTGGTAGCCGGAGAGCAGCTGGATGACCTGCTGCCGCACCCGGTTGAGATCCGCTCCCAGCTTGACCAGGACCTGGGCGGCGACGCCCTCGCCCTCACGGATCAGGCCGAGCAGGATGTGCTCGGTGCCGATGTAGTTGTGGCCGAGCTGAAGGGCCTCGCGGAGCGAGAGCTCCAGGACCTTCTTGGCACGGGGGGTGAAGGGGATGTGACCGGACGGGGCCTGCTGGCCCTGACCGATGATCTCCTCCACCTGCTGACGGACCGCCTCAAGCGAAATGCCGAGGCTCTCCAGGGCCTTAGCGGCGACACCTTCACCCTCGTGGATGAGACCCAGGAGGATGTGCTCGGTGCCGATGTAGTTGTGGTTGAGCATCCGGGCTTCTTCCTGAGCCAGGACGACAACCCGCCGCGCGCGGTCGGTGAACCTCTCGAACATCGTTAATCGCTCCTCAGAGCGGTCAGGCAGTGGGGGGAACTTCCCCTCCCTGTCCTTCCGCAGCTTAGTCCCGCAAGCGGGGACCGCTCATTCCAACTGCCGACACCGTCGATGGCCTCCTGACCCCGAACGCCGACATCTGCTCCAACTCGATGGTGCGAGACGATGTTCCCGCAGGCCAGGCAGTTACCCCACTCACCGTTCCGCCGATGGCGAACGTGAGACGGCCTTTCCTGCGTGTCGCCCCCTCCCACTAGGGATGTCTTACCCGCGGTGACCGGCGGTCCATGCCGCGCGCACCGGTTCCCTCCGCTATGGGCGAACAACCTCGCGACTCCCCGTGCGCCCATGTGCTCCCCCTCGCCGCACGCAGCGCGACGGTCCGGACGCTCTGCGTAACTCCGGGAGGGCTTCGGCGGTTGCACCTGGCATGGCTGGCTCAATTCCCCCGGCGGCATCATCCACGGCGTCCCTCCCGGCGTCATCGGCGCTCCCCTTCCCGCGTCCGAGGCGTCCGTCCGGTCCGGCACCCGAAGCGGCGGCCCGGCACTGGTACGAACGCGTGCTGGGCTGGGAGACGGCGCCCGGGGCGCCGCTGCGGCTGGTGACGGGGGTGCGTTTCGACGTGCTGGACGTCCCGGCCGAGGCGGGGGCGGCGGCGCTGCGGCATCTGGCGCCGGATTCCCCGGTGGCCCTCATGGGCGGGCGGATGCGGCTGCTGGTGGCCGCGGGCAGCGCGGAGGAGCTGCCGGGGCTGCTCGACTGGCTGGAGTGGGGCGCGCTGGCGCTGGACCTGCGGGCGCTGGGCGCCGGGGGTCTGCTGGAGGCTCCGGCGCCGCCCGTGCGGGCCGGGGCGGGGCCGCGTCCCGGCGCCGGGCCGGTGGCCGGGGCCTTGCAGGGGGCCGCCGTATGGCTGCGGCCCCCCGAGCCGGGGCGCGATGTGGAGGCCGCGCTGCCCGCGCTGCCGTCCTACGAGGGCGTGGTCGGCGCCCCCGATCTCGTGCGGCTGGTGGACACCGTGGCAGCGCGGTGCCATCGGGTCCGGCTGCGGCGGGTGGGCGCCGAGCCGCCCGTGCGGGGGCGTGATCAGCCGTTGGCCTTCTCGTAGGCCTCGCGAATGGCCGCGGGAACACGGCCGCGGTCGTTCACGTCGTGGCCGTTCTCCTTGGCCCAGGCGCGGATGGCCGCGGTGTCCTGGTTGCCACCGGAAGCGGCGCGGGCCTTGCCCCGGCCACCAGAGGAACGGCCTCCGGTACGACGGCCGCCCTTCACATACGCGTCCAGAAGGCCGCGCAGCTTGTCCGCATTGGCGGTCGTGAGGTCGATCTCGTACGTCTTGCCGTCCAACGCGAACGTCACGGTCTCGTCAGCCTCGCCGCCGTCGAGGTCGTCGACAAGAAGGACCTGAACCTTCTGTGCCACCGGATTTCCTTTCATCGAAAACGTGAGGACGGGGAGGTCCGCGGCGTACGCCGTTTAGCCGCCCCTGTTATATGCAGTGCAGCAGTACGCCGGAAAGCAAACCGCTTTTGCCGGAAAAACACAAACCCTCGGGGAGAGACCACGTACCCTCTCCCGTCCGGAAACGTGCGCGTTTCGGACATAGGGAACCGGGGCATTGGCGATCACAGATGCAGAAGCATCCGACTGTTGCCCAAGGTGTTGGGTTTCACTCGTTCGAGACCGAGGAACTCCGCGACACCCTCGTCATAGGAGCGCAAGAGCTCCGCGTACACATCGGTGTCGACCGGTGTCTCACCGATCTCCACGAAGCCGTGCTTGGTGAAGAAGTCGACTTCGAAGGTCAGACAGAAAACGCGGCTAACGCCGAGCAGGCGCGCGGTCTCCAGCAACTTCCCCAGCAGTCGGTGCCCCACCCCGGCGCCCTTGAGGGCCGGGTTCACCGCGAGGGTGCGGACTTCCGCGAGGTCTTCCCACATGACGTGCAAGGCGCCGCAGCCGACGACCTCGGCGTTGTCGGAGCGTTCCGCGACCCAGAACTCCTGGATGTCCTCGTAAAGGGTGACCGTGGCTTTGTCGAGCAGGATGCGGTCACGCGAGTAGGCGTCGAGGAGTCGACGGACAGCGGGAACATCGCTGGTCCGGGCACGCCGGACGGTGATGGCATTCGCGGAGACTTCGGGGCTCTTCGCTGACATGAGCGGACGCTATCGCCCGTCGGAGTCCTCCACCGAGCCGGGGTTCTCGCGCGTTTGCGGCCCTTGGACGATACGGATGGCGTCGCTGAGGGCCTGGCGCTGTTCCTCGCTCATCATCCCGAAGAAGGCGACGAGAGCGGCGGCCGGGTTGTCGCTCTGGGACCAGGCGTCGTTCATGAGCGCGGCCGCGTAGGCGGCTCTGGTGGAGACGGCCTCATATCGATAGGCGCGGCCTTCCGCCTCACGGCGGACCCAGCCCTTCTGATGAAGATTGTCCAAAACCGTCATGACGGTGGTGTACGCGATCGAGCGTTCCTGCTGGATGTCTTCCAGGACTTCCCGGACGGTCACCGGGCGGTTCCACTTCCACACCCGTGACATGACGGCGTCTTCGAGATCTCCCAAGGGACGAGGCACAAAACAAATAATAGGGGGAGATCCGGTCAAATCGGCGCCGACGTGCGGGCCGCTCAGGCGTCGCCGGGGGCGGTCCGGTGGGCGCTCTCCGCACGGGCGAGGGCGGCGTCGACGGCCGCGTCCTCCTTGCCCTTGGCCGCCCCGCCCTGGGTCTTCACGATCACCCTGACGACACCGATGAAGAAGGCGGCCATGACGAAGGGGGGCACCAGCGCGGAGACGTAGTCCATGGCTCCAGAGTAGCCACGCGGGACGGCCGGGACGGGACGGGGTGGGCGGTTCGGCCCATCCCGTCCCATCGGGCCAGGTCAGCCCGCGGCGAGCTGGTGGGCGTGTTCCTGCCCGGCGGGCGGTGACTGCGGTTTGCGGCGCGGGAAGACCTCGCCGGGGGTGGGGACGGGGCGCTTGGGGGCGGCCGGTTCGGCGGGGCGCTCGCCGGGACGCGGGGCCGGGGGCCGGGCGGGCTCCTCGGCGGGCTTCTGAGCGGCTTCGCCGGACTCGTCGGCCCCGGTGGGCCGGGGCACCTCCGCGCCGCCCGGGAGGGCCAGCAGGCGGGCGCGGGAGGGCGGCGCGGCGGGGGCGGGGACGGTGGGCGTGGTGCCCGCCGCGAAGCGACCGCGGACCCGCTGCTCGACGAGGTCCTGGCAGTGGGCCAGCAGCGCGGCCGCCAGCGGGTTGCCGCGCAGCGCGCGCAGGGCCGCGAGGTCGTCCGGGACGGGCCGGTGCCCGGCGCCGAGCGCCTCCCGGAGCAGGGCGAGGTAGCCGGCCGCGGTGCCGGGCAGAGCGGCGCGGTAGCGGTCCAGGTCGGCCAGGAGGAAGGCGCGCAGGCGAGCCGCTTCGTCCAGTGCCTCGTCGACCGAGTCGGCGAGGCGGAAGCAGTCCTGCACGTCCTCGGCCGAGGCCGTGCCGGGGTGGAGGGCGAGGGCGAGGGCGCGGCGGAGCACACGCAGCTCCTCCGCGCCGAACGCCATGCCGCCGCGAGTTCCGTATGGCGTGGGCATGCGGCGACGCTACCGCTAATCGGACAAAAGTTACGGAATGGGGCGCTCTGTCACGCGTGTCGGACCCAGGGTTCCCCCGCCCGGCCCTGGGCCCCACCCGTGCGCCCGGCTACCTGCGCGGCACGTTGCGCTCGTAGACCAGGCGCAGGCCGATCAGGGTCAGCCAGGGCTGGTGCTCGTCGATCACCGAGGACTCCCCCAGCACCATCGGCGCCAGACCGCCGGTGGCGATCACGGTGACGTCGTCGGGGTCGTCGGCCAGCTCACGCGCCATGCGGCCGACCACCCCGTCGACCTGTCCGGCGAAGCCGTAGACGATGCCGGACTGCATGGCCTCTACGGTGCTCTTGCCGATCACGTTGCGCGGACGGGCCACCTCGATCTTGCGGAGCTGCGCGGCCTTGACGCCGAGCGCCTCCACCGAGATCTCGATGCCGGGCGCGATGACCCCGCCGACGTACTCGCCGCGCGCGGAGATCGCGTCGAAGGTGGTCGCGGTGCCGAAGTCGACCACGATCGCCGGGCCGCCGTACAGCTCGTTGGCGGCGACCGTGTTGATGATGCGGTCGGCGCCGACCTCCTTGGGGTTGTCGAACTGCACCGGCACCCCGGTCTTGACGCCGGGCTCGACCAGCACCGCGGGCACGTCGCCGTAGTAGCGGCGGGTGACCTCGCGCAGCTCGTGCAGCACCGAGGGCACCGTGGCGCAGATGGCGATGCCGTGGATGCCGTCGCCCAGTTCCTCGCCGAGCAGCGGGTGCGTGCCCATCAGGCCCTGGAGCAGCACCGCCAGCTCGTCGGCCGTGCGGCGCGGGTCGGTGGACACGCGCCAGTGCTCGACGATGTCCTCGCCGTCGAAGAGGCCGAGGACGGTGTGGGTGTTGCCGACGTCGATCGTGAGCAGCATCCGTGTCACTCCGCCGGGCGCAGGTCCAGGCCGATGTCGAGCACCGGCGAGGAGTGGGTGAGGGCGCCGACGGCCAGGAAGTCCACGCCGGTGTCGGCGTAGGCGCGGGCGTTCTCCAGGGTGAGCCGCCCGGACGCCTCCAGCTCGGCGCGGCCGGCGACGACGGCGACGGCCTCGGCGCACTCGCCGGGGGTGAAGTTGTCCAGCAGGATCAGGTCGGCGCCCGCGTCCACGGCCTCGCGCAGCTGGTGCAGGGTGTCGACCTCCACCTCAACCGGCAGGTCCGGGAAGGTCTCCCGTACGGCCTTGAACGCCTGGGCCACGCCACCGGCGGCGAGCACGTGGTTGTCCTTGACCAGGGCGGCGTCGGACAGCGACATGCGGTGGTTGACGCCGCCGCCGCAGCGCACCGCGTACTTCTCCAGGGAGCGCAGGCCGGGGGTGGTCTTGCGGGTGTCGCGCACGCGGGTGCGGCTGCCCTCCAGGACGTCGGCCCACGCGCGCGTGGCGGACGCGATGCCGGACATGCGGCCCAGGATGTTCAGCGCGCTGCGCTCGGCGGTGAGCAGGTCGCGGGTGCGGGTGGTGACCGACAGCAGGCGCTGTCCGGCCTCGATCAGATCGCCGTCGTCGACGTGCCGCTCGACCTCGAACTCGTCCTCGCAGACCACGGAGAGCACGGCCTCGGCGATCCGGAGGCCCGCCACCACGCCTGCCTCGCGGGCGACGAAGTCGGCGGTGGCCACCGCGTCCTCGGGGATGGTCGCCACGGTGGTCACGTCGACGCCGCCGGCCAGGTCCTCCTGGACGGTGACGTTGGCGATGTCCTCGACCTCGACGGGGTCGAGCCCGGCCTCGGCCAGCAGCGCGGCCAGCGCGGGGTCGAGCCCGCACTCCAGCTGCTCTTCGCCCTCCTCGTCCGCGCCACAGGCGCAGCCGTCGCCGCAGCCGCCGGTCGGGGCGAGGGGAAGGTCGTCGGTGCTCACGTTCGTCACTGCTCCTGGGGACGCGGGTTCACCCGGTGGACAGAGGTGTCACCGGGTAGGGGGGAAGTCTGCGCTCTCGGTGGTGCGTACGGCCAGCGAACGGTCCGCGCGGAGGGTCACCACCAGGTGGCGGCGCCAGTGGGCGTCGTCACGGTCGGCGTGGTCCTCGCGCCAATGGCAGCCGCGGGTCTCCTCGCGCAGCGTGGCGGCCGCGACGAGGACGCGGGCCACGTCCAGGAGGTTGGTGGCCTCCCAGGTGTCGACGCCCGGCTCGGCGGTCTTGCCCTCGCCGTCCAGGGCGTCGCTGGCCCGGTCGTGCAGCTCCGCGAGGCGCCGGGCGGCCCGCTCCAGGGAGGCGGCCGAGCGCAGGACGCCCGCGCCCTCGGTCATGATCCGCTGCACGGCGAGCCGGTCCTCGGGGGCCAGCAGGGGGTGCGCGGGCGTGCCGGGGGTCTCGGGGTGCCGCACGGGCGCGGGTACGCGCGGGTGCGGGCCGTTCGCGGTGTGCGCGCCCTGCCTCGCCTGCTCCGCCTGCTCCGCCGCGATGTCGGCGGCGAGGCGCTCGGCGTAGACGAGCCCTTCGAGCAGGGAGTTGGAGGCGAGCCGGTTGGCGCCGTGCACGCCGGTGCAGGCGACCTCGCCGCACGCGTACAGGCCGGGGACCGTCGTACGGCCGCGGTCGTCGGTGCGGACGCCGCCGGAGGCGTAGTGGGCGGCCGGGGCGACCGGGATCGGCTCGGTGACCGGGTCGATGCCATGGGCGCGGCAGGCGGCCAGGATGGTCGGGAAGCGGTGTTCCCACATGTGGGCGCCGAAGTGCCGGGCGTCGAGATACATGTGCTCGGCGCCCACCTCCTGCATGCGCCGCGTGATGCCCTTGGCGACGATGTCGCGCGGGGCCAGCTCGGCCAGCTCGTGCTGCCCGACCATGAAGCGCGTGCCGTCGGCGTCGACCAGGTGGGCGCCTTCGCCGCGCACCGCCTCCGAGACCAGCGGCTGCTGGCCCTCGGCGTCGGGGCCGAGGAAGAGCACGGTGGGGTGGAACTGCACGAACTCCAGGTCGCTGACCTCGGCGCCCGCTCGCAGCGCCAGCGCCACGCCGTCGCCGGTGGAGACCGAGGGGTTGGTGGTCGCGGAGAACACCTGGCCCATGCCGCCGGTGGCGAGCACCACGGCGGGCGCGTGCACGGCGCCCACGCCGTCGTGCTGGCCCTCGCCCATGACGTGCAGGGTGACTCCGGCGGTGCGGCCCTCGGCGTCGGTGAGCAGGTCCAGGACGAGCGCGTTCTCGATGGTGCGCAGGCCCCGCGCGCGGACTGCGTCGACCAGCGCGCGGGAGATCTCCGCGCCGGTGGCGTCGCCGCCCGCGTGGGCGATGCGCCGCCGGTGGTGGCCGCCCTCGCGGGTGAGCTGGATGGAGCCCGCGTCGTCGGTGTCGAACCGCGCGCCGGTGTCGATCAGCCGTCGTACGGCGTCGGGGCCGTCGGTGACCAGGAGGCGTACGGCGGTCTCGTCGCACAGGCCCGCGCCCGCGACCAGGGTGTCGTCCAGGTGCTGTCCGGGGGTGTCGCCGTCGCCCAGGGCGGCCGCGATGCCGCCCTGCGCCCAGCGGGTGGAGCCGTCGTCGAGGCGGGCCTTGGTGACGACGACCGTCGTCAGCCCGGCCGCCTCGCAGCGCAGCGCGGCGGTCAGGCCGGCCACGCCGGAGCCGACGACCACCACGTCGGCCGGGATGGACCAGCCGGGGGCGGGTGCGTGCAGTCGTATGCCGGTGCTGGTCACAAGGCGGCTCCAGGGCTGCCGAAGGTGAGCGGGATGTTGTCGATCAGCCGGGTCGAGCCGACCCGCGCGGCGATGGCGAGGACCGCCTCGCCGGTGAAGTCGTCGGCGATCTCGGTGAAGTCGGCCGGGTCGACCAGGGCGAGGTAGTCCAGGTCGAGCGGCGGGTCGAAGCGGGCGGCCTCGTCCAGGGCCTGGCGGGCGGCCGCGCGGACGGCCGCCGGGCCGCCGGGCGCGGCCGTGGCCACGGCGTGCGCGTCGGCCGCCGCCCGCGACTCGCCTATGGCGCTCAGTGCCTCGGCGCGCGCGTGAGTCGACGGCACCTCCAGGGCCCGTGCGCGCAGTGCCTCCTGGGCCGCGTGCCGGTCCCGGCCCGCGAACAGGGCGCGGGACAGGGTGAGGGCGGTGGCGCGCTCCGCGGGGGCGAGGTAGCGGTTGCGGCTGGACAGGGCGAGACCGTCCTCCTCGCGGACGGTGGGCACGCCGACGATGTCCACGCCGAAGTTGAGGTCCCGCACCATGCGCCGGATCAGCGCGAGCTGCTGGGCGTCCTTCTGCCCGAACAGGGCCACGTCGGGCCGGGTGAGGTGGAGCAGCTTGGCGACGACGGTGAGCATGCCGTCGAAGTGGCCGGGGCGGGTGGCGCCCTCCAGGCGGCCGCCCATGGGGCCCGCGGTGATCCGCACCTGGGGCTCGCCGCCGGGGTAGACCTCGTCCACGGCCGGGGCGAACACCGCGTCGGCGCCCGCGTGTCCGGCGAGCGCGAGGTCGGCGTCCAGGGTGCGCGGGTAGCGGTCGAGGTCCTCGCCCGCGCCGAACTGGAGCGGGTTGACGAAGACGGTGACGACGACCTCGCCGTCCGGCCCGGCCATCTCGCGGGCGGCGCGGATCAGCGTGGCGTGGCCCTCGTGCAGGGCGCCCATGGTCATCACGACGGCACGGCGGCCGTGGCGCACGCGCGCGTGCAGCTCGTCGGCGGTGCTCAGCAGGGCGGTGGTCATCGGTCGTTCCCCTCGGGGCCGTTCTCTTCGTCGTCCCCGGGTCCGTCGGCGTCGGTGCCGGAGGCGGTGCCGGTGGCGGTCTCCTGGTCGGCGAGCACGCCGAGCAGGTCCTCGGCCAGCTCGGCCTTGAGCAGGCCGTGGGCGAGGGCGCGGTCGGCGGTCGCGCGGGCCATCGCCACGTAACCGGCGACGGTCTGCGGGGAGTGCGCGCGCAGCTCGGCGATGTGCGCGGCGACGGTGCCCGCGTCCCCGCGCGAGACGGGGCCGGTGAGGGCGGCGTCGCCGGAGCGCAGGGCGTTGTCCAGGGCGGCGCCGAGCAGCGGGCCGAGCATCCGGTCGGGGGCGCCGACCCCGGCCGTGCGCAGCAGCTCCATGGACTGGGCGACCAGGGTGATCAGGTGGTTGGAGCCGAGGGCGAGGGCCGCGTGGTAGAGCGGGCGGTTCTCCTCGCTGATCCACTCCGGCTCGCCGCCCATCTCGATGACCAGGGCCTCCGCCGCGAGCCGCAGCTCCTCGGGCGCGGTGACGCCGAAGGAGCAGCCCGCGAGGCGCTGGACGTCGACGGGGCTGCCGGTGAAGGTCATCGCCGGGTGCAGCGCGAGCGGCAGCGCGCCCGCGCGCAGGGCGGGTTCGAGCACCGAGACGCCGTACCGGCCGGAGGTGTGCACGAGGAGCTGGCCGGGGCGGACGGCGCCGGTCTCGGCGAGGCCGGTGACCAGGCCCGGCAGGGCGTCGTCGGGGACGGTGAGCAGCACCAGGTCGGCACGCCGGAGCACCTCGGCCGGGGGCACCAGCGGCACACCGGGCAGCGTCTTCTCGGCGCGCCTGCGGGAGGCGTCGGAGACTCCGGAGACGGCCACCGGGCGGTGCCCGGCGAGCTGCAGGGAAGCGGCCAGGGCGGGGCCCACGCGGCCGGCGCCGACGACGCCGACGGTGAGCCGCGCGGGGCGGTCCTGGGTGCCTGTGCTGTCTGTGCTGTCTGTGGGGGGGACTGTACTCACGCGACCGTGACCTTCCCGTTCCAGTCCGCTCTGGGTACCGGACGATTTCTCGTCATGTTAACGCTATCCGGCGCCACCGCCCCGGTTGTCCACAGGCTGTGGGCTTCTCACACCGGGTCCGCGCGGAAACCGGATGCCCGCGCGGAGCCCGGCGCGGCATGATCCCCCGCATGAGCGACACGGACGGACCAGCACAGCGACTTTCGCTACGGGAACGGCGCCGGGCGGCCCTGCGTACCGTGCCACGCGCACTTTCGCGCGGGCACGCGCGCGGCACGCTGCGCGAACGCCTGACGGCGCTGACGGAGGCGGCGCCCGAGGTGTACGACCTGGACGAACCCACCGACTTCTACGGCGACGGGGTGGTGGGCGCCCTGGAGGACCGGGTCGCCGCACTGCTCGGCACCGAGGCCGCCGTGTTCTTCCCGACCGGCACCATGGCCCAGCAGGTCGCCCTGCGCTGCTGGGCCGCCCGGACCGGGAACCCCGCGGTCGCCCTGCACGCCCTGTCCCACCCCCAGGTGCATGAACGGCATGCGTTCAGCCAGGTCAGCGGGTTGCGCCCGGTCGTCGTCAGCCGGGAGCCGCGCCCGGTGACGGCCGCCGACGTACACGGCCTGGACGAGCCCGTCGGCGCGCTCCTGCTGGAACTCCCGCTGCGCGACGCCGGGTTCCTGCTGCCGTCCTGGGAGGAGCTGACCGGGACCGTCGAGGCCGCGCGGGACCGTGAGGCGGTCGTGCACTTCGACGGCGCCCGCCTCTGGGAGGCCACCGAGCACTTCGGCCGCCCCCTGGACGAGATAGCGGCCCTCGCCGACAGCGTCTACGTGTCGTTCTACAAGTCCCTCGGCGGCCTCGGCGGCGCCGCGCTCGCCTGCCCCGCGAGCCTCGCCGAGGAGGCGCGCGCCTGGCGGCACCGGTACGGGGGCCTGGTCTTCCAGCAGTTCCCGACCGCGCTGTCGGCCCTCGTCGGCCTGGAGCGGGAGCTGCCGAGGCTGCCCGAGTACGCGCGGCACGCGCGCGTGGTCGCCGCCGCGCTGCGCGAGGGGTTCGCCGCGGCGGGGCTGCCGTGGGCGCGGGTGCACCCGGAGGTGCCGCACACCCACGACTTCCAGGTCTGGCTGCCGTTCGAGCCCGAGGTGGTGGCGGAGGCGGCCGTACGCCAGGCCGAGGAGACCGGCACGCTGCTGTTCGCGGGCGCCTGGGAGTCGCGCGGACCCGGCCTCGCCGTCACGGAGATCGGCGTGGGCGCGGCGGGCCTCGCGTGGACGGCGCGGGATGTGCGGGACGCGGCCGTGGACTTCGCCGGGCGGCTGGGCTGAGCCCGCTCCTCGACGGTTCCTACGGTGTGCGGCGGTCCGGGGCGCCTCCGAGGCGGCGCCCCGCGAGGACGGCGCGGAAGCGGCGCCGTTCGCGCAGGGCGCGCAGCAGGCCCAGGGTGCCCGCGCCGGGCTCGGGCGGCTCCGGCTCGCCGTGCCGGCGGGCGCGGTAGGCGTCGAACAGGTACTGCTGGGTGAGGCTCATGACGGTCCGCCTTCTCGGGACGTGAACTGATGATCGCTGCTCGATCGGGCTCCGCGGCGGCCCGGCGGCCTCCACCCTGATCCCCGTCCGCCCGCACGTCGCGCGGATTGACGGCAGCCGTCAATCCAGGGGGCGTTGTCGGTGGCAGGGGGCACCATGGGCACATGAGCGTGACCATCGACATCAAGGGGCTCCCGGCGGAGCGCATCTCCGTGGTGCCCTCACCGCTGGCCGAGCTGGGGATGGCCCTGCACGCGCTCAGCGAGCCCGGCCACCACCCGGAGCTCCAGGGCTGGGTGACCGCCGTGTCCAGCCGCCTGGACCCGTGCCTGGCCGACCGGCTCTGCGAGGCGGACTTCCTGTGGCGTACGACGTTCTCGGACGTGTTCGCCCCGTTCGCCGGGCTCCCCGGCCGGCGCGGACTGCCGGGCGGGACGCTCGCCGAGGAACTCGACCTGCTCGACAAGCTGACGGACGAGCAGTTCGTCGACGTGGCGATGGAGTTCACCTGTCACGACCAGTACCACCGGCAGACCGTCGGCCCACTGGGTGACCCGGAGCTGCGCCGCCGGGCCCTGGATCTGGCCGCCGCGCGCGGTGCTGTCCAGGAGCGGTTCGCCCGGCGCCTCCTGGCGGACCCGCCGACGGTCCGGGCCTGGTTCCGCCAGCTCGTGCTGGACTGCGACGAGGCGTTCTTCGCCGACACCTGGGCCCGGCTCCAGCCCCAACTCGCCGCCGACGCCCGGCACAAGACCGAGCTGCTGCGCCGCAAGGGCCCCGCCGAGGCGCTCGCCTCGCTCTCCGGCGCGGTGTCGCTGGACGAGGAGGCAGAGCTCGTCACGATCGACAAACTCCGGGCGGGCCGGGGCATCACCGGCGACGGCGGCCTGGTCCTGGTGCCGACCAGCCTCGGCCGGCCGCATCTGATGGTGCTGCACCGGTACGGCTGGCAGCCCGTGATCACCTACCCCGCCCAGGCCACCCGCCCCAAGACCCCCACCGTCGAGCAGCTCACCCGCCGCCTGGAGGCTCTCGCCCACCCCGCGCGCCTGCGCATGTGCCGCAACCTCGCCCGCAGCCCGCACAGCACCAGCGAACTCGCCGACGCGCACGGCATGTCGGCGCCGGAGATATCCCGGCACCTGGCCGTGCTGAAGAAGGCGGGCCTGATCACCAGTTCCCGGCACGGCCGGTACGTCCAGCACCAGTTGGACCTGGCCGCCGTGTCCCGGCTGGGCAGCGACTTCATCGAGGGCGTACTGCGCTGAGCCTCAGGGCTGGCCGCCCGCGCGGACCAGCCCGGTCTCGTAGGCGAGGACGACCACCTGGACGCGGTCGCGCAGGCCCAGCTTGGTGAGGATGCGGCCCACATGGGTCTTCACCGTGGCCTCGGAGAGGACCAGCCGGGCGGCGATCTCGCCGTTGGACAGCCCCTGGGCGACCAGGATCATGACCTCGCGCTCGCGCTCCGTGAGCCGGGTCAGCTCCGCGTGCCGGGGCTCCTCGACGGCCGAGGGCAGCATCGGGGCGAACCGGTCGAGCAGGCGGCGCGTGGTGGAGGGGGCCACGACCGCGTCCCCGCTGTGCACCGCGCGGATCGCGGTAAGCAGTTCGCCGGGCGGCACGTCCTTGAGCATGAAGCCGGAGGCGCCCGCCTTCAGCCCGGAGAACGCGTACTCGTCCAGGTCGAACGTGGTCAGGATGAGCACCTTCGGCGGCTCGGGCTCGGAGCAGATGCGCCGGGTCGTCTCCACCCCGTCCAGCTTGGGCATGCGCACGTCCATCAGGACCACGTCGACCGGGGTGGTGCGCAGTACCTGGAGGGCCTCCACCCCGTCGCCCGCCTCCGCGACGACCTCCATGTCCGGCTGGGCGGCGAGCACCATCCGGAAACCGGTGCGCAGCAGCACCTGATCGTCGACGAGCATCACGCGGATCGCCATCGGGGTCCTCTTCCGTGTCCTTCTGTGGGTGTACGGGCCGTGAGTGTGCGGGGCGCGTTCGTGACCGGTGTCAGTGCGCCGGTTTCAGCGGGAGCAGCGCGCTGATGCGGAAGCCTCCGCCGGGACGCGGTCCGGCGTCCAGGGTGCCGCCGACCATGCCGATCCGCTCCCGCATGCCGATCAGGCCGTGTCCCTGGCCGTCCGCGCCGCCCTCCTCGTACAGCTCGTGCGGGGCGCCCTTGCCGTCGTCCTCGACCAGCAGGCCGAGCCCGTCGTCGAAGTACACCAGCCGCACGCTCGCGCCCGCCTCGGGCCCGCCGTGCTTGCGGGTGTTGGTGAGCGCCTCCTGCACGATCCGGTACGCGGTCAGCTCCACCCCGCTGGGCAGCGGGCGTGGGGTGCCCTCGACCTTGAAGTCCACCGGCAGCCCGGCGTCGCGGCACTGCTCGATCAGGTCGTCGATCTGCTCCACGTCGGGCTGCGGGACGTACTCCCCGCTCTCCTGGTGCTCGCCGGTGCGCAGCACGCCCAGCAGGCGGCGCATCTCGGCGAGCGCCTGGCGGCCGGTGGAGGAGATCGTCTCCAGGGCCTGGCGCGCCTGGTCGGGGGCGGCGTCCAGGACGTAGGCGGCGCCGTCGGCCTGCACCACCATCACCGAGACGTTGTGCGCGACCACGTCGTGCAGTTCGCGGGCGATCCGTGCGCGTTCGGCGGCGACGGCGACCTTGGCCTGCGCCTCGCGCTCCTTCTCCAGCCGGGCGGCGCGCTCCTCGAGCTGGGCGAAGTAGGCGCGGCGGGTGCGCATCGAGTCGCCGAGCACCCAGGCCAGCGCGAACGGCACCGTCTGGAACACCGCGAGCGCGAGCTGCCCGAGCCCGCTGACCTGCTCGTTCGGCCAGCGCAGCTGCGCCAGCGAGGCCGCGACCAGGCTGGTGGCGAGCGCCAGCCGGGAGGCCCACAGGGCGCCGTTCGCGGCGACCGTGTAGACGATCACCAGCATGGTGAAGTCGGCGACGAGCGGCTGGACGTCCAGGATGAGCTGCGCCAGCCCGGTGACCAGCACCGCGACCAGCATCAGCTCCGGCAGGCGGCGCCGCAGGGCCAGGATCACGCACAGCACGGTGGAGATCGTCCAGGCCGCGGCGAAGGAGCCGTGGTGGTGCGGGGCGCCGTCCATGTTCACCACGCTCACGCCGGAGAGCCCGAGCAGGACGACGGCCCAGAAGCAGTCGACCCACGTCGGGTGGCGGCGGAGGAAGTCATAGAGGCGCTGCACGTCTTCAGCGTAGGGAAACCCGGTGCGCGCGGGGGTCAGCCGAGGGGGCGATCCGTGCCCGGCACACGTACGCCGCAAGGTGGATGCCCCGGTCCTCTGTACGCCTAGGCTGACCCGGTGCGGGAGATGACGGAGCAGGGCTGGCGGGAGGCCACTGAGCGGGCGCTGTACGGGCCCGAGGGCTTCTACCTGCGTCCCGAGGGCCCCGCCGGGCACTTCCGTACCTCCGTGCACGCCTCGCCGCTGTTCGCCGCCGCCGTGGCCCGGCTGCTGTGCCGGGTGGACGTGGCACTGGGGCGGCCCGAGGTGCTGGACTTCGTCGATCTGGGCGCGGGGCGCGGGGAGTTGGTCCGGGGGGTGCTGGCCGCGCTGCCCGCCGGAGTGGAGGCGCGCACGCGGGCGTACGCCGTGGAGCTCGCGGACCGGCCCGAGGGACTGGACGGGCGGATCGCGTGGCGGACCGGGGTGCCCGCGGAGGTCACCGGGCTGCTGTTCGCCAACGAGTGGCTGGACAACGTGCCCGTGGACGTCGCCGAGACGGACCGCGCGGGCGTGCCCCGGCTGGTGCTGGTCGCGCCGGACGGCACCGAGCGGCTCGGGGAACCGGTCATGGGCGCGGAGGCGGACTGGCTGGCCCGGTGGTGGCCGGCCGCCGCCGAGGAGGGGCTGCGGGCGGAGATCGGGCTGCCGCGCGACCGGGCCTGGGCGGACGCCGTCGGCCGGGTGCAGCGGGGTCTCGCGGTGGCCGTCGACTACGCCCACACCCTCGGCATCCGCCCGCCCTTCGGGACGCTCACCGGGTTCCGGGCGGGCCGGGAGACGGCACCCGTGCCCGACGGGACGTGCGACATCACCGCGCATGTCGCGCTGGACGCCTGCGCGGCGGCCGTCAGCGGCCACGGCACCCCGCGCCTGCTCACCCAGCGCGAGGCCCTGCGCGCGCTGGACGTCACCGGCGCACGCCCCCCGCTCACGCTCGCCACCACGGACCCCGCCGCCTACGTACGCGCCCTCGCGGACGCCGGAGCCGCCGCCGAACTCACCGCACCGGGCGGCCTCGGCGACTTCGGCTGGCTCCTCCAGCCGGTGGGCCTGCCCGAGTCACCCCTCTGACCTGCCCAGCTCTACTTGTCGATGTCCCCGACCACGAAGAACAGCGACCCCAGGATCGCCACCATGTCGGACACCAGCGTCCCCGGCAGCAGCTCGTTCAGCACCTGGATGTTGTTGTAGGACGCGGACCGCAGCTTCAGCCGGTACGGGGTCTTCTCGCCCTTGCTGACCAGGTAGTAGCCGTTGATGCCGAGCGGGTTCTCGGTCCAGGCGTAGGTGTGTCCCTCGGGCGCCTTCAGCACCTTCGGCAGCCGCTGGTTCACCGGGCCCGGCGGCAGCTCCGCGAGCCGGTCCAGACAGGCGTCCGCGAGGTCGAGCGCGTTGTGGGTCTGCTCCAGCAGCACCTCGAAGCGGGCCAGGCAGTCGCCCTCGGTCCGGGTGACGACCTTCAGGGTGTCCTGGAGGTCCCCGTAGGCGAGGTACGGCTCGTCGCGGCGCAGGTCGAAGTCGACGCCCGAGGCGCGCGCGATGGGCCCGCTCACGCCGTACGCGTGCACGGCCTCCGGAGTGAGCGCCCCCACGCCCCGCGTGCGCCCCCGGAAGATCTCGTTGCCGAGGACCAGGTCGTCGAAGACGTCCATGCGGGAGCGGACGGCGGCGACGGCGTCCCGCGCGCGCCCGGTCCAGCCGTCGGTGAGGTCCTCCTTGAGGCCGCCGACCCGGTTGAACATGTAGTGCATACGCCCGCCGGAGACCTCCTCCATCACGTTCTGGAGCACCTCGCGCTCCCGGAACGCGTAGAAGACCGGGGTGATCCCGCCCAGCTCCAGCGGGTAGGAGCCGAGGAACATCAGATGGTTGAGCACCCGGTTCAGCTCGGCGAGCAGGGTGCGGGTCCACACCGCGCGCTCGGGGACCTCCATGCCGAGCATCCGCTCGACGGCGATGACCACGCCCAGCTCGTTGGAGAACGCCGACAGCCAGTCGTGGCGGTTGGCCAGCATGATGATCTGCCGGTAGTCACGGGCCTCGAACAGCTTCTCCGCGCCCCGGTGCATGTAGCCGATCACCGGCTCGGCGCGCTGGATGCGCTCGCCGTCCAGCACCAGCCGCAGCCGGAGCACGCCGTGGGTGGACGGGTGCTGGGGTCCGATGTTGAGCACCATGTCGGTGCTCTCGGCCGCGCCGCCGATCCCGACCGTGGTCTCCGTCGCAGTCATGCGTCCCAGTCTCCCCTACGCCCGTGGCGGCGGGGGAAACCAGCGGCGCGGGTCAGTAGGCCGCGCTGCGCAGCCGCTCGACGTCGATGTGCTCGGTCTCGTCGTGCGCGGTGAGGTCGATGACCTGATCCACGTCGTACACGCCCGCGGGCTTGTAGCCGGACTCGGCGTCCGCCTTGTGCAGCGCGATGGCCTCCTGCCCGACCACGTCGGCCAGGTCCTCGTTGCGCACGTCCATCGCCTCCGACGGGTCCTTCTGCGTCCCGAAGAAGTCGAACCCGCCCTCGACCAGCGGGCGCCGGGCGGGCGCGGCCGGTACGACGGCGACGGCGGTCGGCACCGTGAAGTGCCCGGCGGGGCGCTGCCCGGCGGCCTGGGCGGGCACGACGGCCGTCCCGGTGGTCTCCGGGTCCGGAGTGTGCGCCTGCGCCTCCTGCGGGGCCGACTCGTCCGGCGTGGTGTGCGCCTCGGTCACTTCCCCTTCGGCGTCCACGGGTCCCAGGCCCTCGGCGTCCGCCTCGGGTCGCTCAGCGGGCTCAGTGGACCCGGCGGGCGCGACGGAGCCGGTGGAGCCAGTGGGGTCGACGGAGCCAGTGGGGTCGACGGAGTCGGCGGGCCCGGTGAAGTCGGCGGAGTCGGCGGCCTCGATGCCCTCGCTGTCCGGGGCTCCTTTGGCAACGGCGTCCACCTCGGTCTCCGCCGCATCGGTCTCCGCCGCATCGAGCTCAGCCGCGTCGAGCCCGGCCGCCTCGGCCGTCACGCTCGCGCCGTTCTCCGGCTCGTCGGCCTCCGGTTCCCCGGCCGTCCACTCCAGGCGGGCCAGCGCGGTCGCGGCCTTCAGGAACAGCTCCGCGCGCCCGGCCGGGACGGCCGCCGCGGGCTCCGCCACCGGAGTCGTGACGGCCTCGTCCGCGCTCGGCGCGGGCGGCAGCGCGGGGACGCCGGGCTCCGGAGCCGCCTCGATCTCCAGCAGCCGCCGCCCCTCCAGGGCGGTGGCGCGCTCGGTCTCCGCGGTGGCGTACCGGCGCAGCAGGGCGGCGTGTTCGTTGCGCAGCCCGGCCAGTTCGGCGCGCTTGGCCCGCAGCCGCCCCTCCAGCTTGGCGCGCAGCTCGCGCGACTCCTCCAGGTCGGTCTCCAGTTCGGCGACCCGTTCGTCGTACCGCCACTCGTCACTGGCCCGCGCGCGCGTCAGCTCGGCGACCTGCTTGCCCGCCTGCGTGTCCCACTGGCGCATCACGGCCGCGCCGCCGACCGCCGTGAGCGCGGCGAGGGCGGCGAGCGCGCGCAGCACACCGAGGTCGGAGAACACCCAGGAGGTCAGCGCGCAGACGACGGCGACACCGGCGATCGCGGAGGGAGGCAACAGCCGGTGCAGAGGCGGGGAATGGCGGTGGCGTCCACGTGGCATGGCCAGAAACTTACCGCGCGTAGGCGCCTCATGGGCCCCCGCAGCGCAAAAACCCGGCCACACCAAGGGCCTCACGGGGTTTCAGCACCCCGCGCCCACCCGCGCTCAACGGTCGCTGAGCTGCCCGCTGAGCCACTGGAGGGCGGGCGGGATCTCGCGCCGCCAGGTGTTGAAGTTGTGACCGCCGCTTTCGAGGATGATGGAGGAGATCCTGGTCCGGCCGGTGGCGCGCACCTCCTTCACGAACCTGAGGGTGTCCCGGTAGTTCTGCTCGCCGACCTTGCTGCTGGTGACGAGCAGGGAGGTGTCGGGCGCCGGCTCGTGCGCGAGCAGCCAGTGCAGATCGGCGTGATCACGCAGGTTGCGGTCACCGTGGAAGAGGTCGCCCGTGGTGGGGTCGATGGGCGCGTTGTAGTACGCCGACAGCCCGGCGCCCGCCGCGTAGACGCCGGGGTGGCGCATGGCGAGCTTCAGGGCGCAGTAGCCGCCGGTGGAGTCGCCGATGATGCCCCAGCTTCCGGGGCGGGCTCCGGCCCGGTAGTGCGCGAGGACCGCCTCGGGGAGGTCCTTGGCGAAGAAGGTCTCCGTCTGCGGGCCCCGGGGGATGTCCACGCACTCGGTGTCGCGCGGGGGCGCCACGGTGGGCCGCATCATCACCAGGATCATCGGCTGCGCCCGCCCGTCCTTGGCCAGGCCCCGGGCGACGGCCGGGTACTTGAGCTTGGTGACGAGGGCCTGCGCGGTGCCGGGATAGCCGGTCAGCACCACCGAGACCGGGAACGTACGGGTGCGGAACCGGGGCTGGAAGTACTCCGGCGGCAGATAGACGTAGGCCGGGGTGGCGATGCGGGAGACCCGGCCGACGATGTCGACCTTCTGGACCTGGCCCACCATCGACGACCGCGCACCACCGTCGCCCGGCGGAGACTTGATGTCGACCACCCGGAGCGGGCCGCCCGCCCCGGTGGTGACGGCCGACTGGTCGACGAGGACGCCCTGTTCGGTCTCCCGGCCGAGCAGGTCGTCCCAGCCCGCGTAGAAACCGAAGGTCTGGTTGGCGGCCACCCCCAGGGAGCAGATGAGCGCCAGCTGGGTGGCGAGCAGCAGGCCCACCCGGCCGCCCAGCGCGCGCCAGCCGCGCCGGGCCAGCCGCGGCCACAGCCACAGCGTGAGGCCGAACAGCACCACGGCGGCCGCCACCGCCACCGCCAGAAGTGAGTTGCTCGTGAGACCCATGACTGTCCCTGCCTGCGCTTTCCGCCCCGGGCCCCCGTGTCGCGGCACGGATTTGCCCCAGGCTTTCCTTGACCTTTGACCCGACTTTCCGGAGCGGGAGGAACCTGTCTCCCCAAGACACCGTCCTAGAGGGCGCAATGTCACCGGATGCCCGATCGGCACCGGGTATCAAGGTCTCTCGCAGAACTACGGGATGCGATGTCTGTCAGGATAGATGGGGAATTGTCAGGCGGGGTTCCGCGGGGTTCGAACCGGGCGCGGCGCATACTGCGCGGCCCGCGTCCCGAAGCCGTTCCCACCCTGATCGGCCGGGCCTGCGCCCTCGTCGGCCTGCTCGACATCGCCGCGGGGGTGTTCCCGCGTTTCCGTCACAGCCGTATGCACGCTCTCGCCGAGGCCCTTCCCGGCTCCTTCGGGCCGTTCGCGGCGGCCCTCTCGCTCAGCGCGGGCGTGCTGCTGCTCCTGCTCGCGCACGGGCTCAAACGCCGCAAGCGCCGCGCCTGGCGGGCCGCCGTCGCCCTGCTGCCCGCCGGTGCGGTCGCCGAGTTCGTGTACCGGCACTCGCTGCTCGGGGTGCTCATCTCGGTCGCGCTCCTGGTGCCGCTGCTGCGCCACCGCGCCGAGTTCGGCGCGCTGCCCGACCCGCGCAGCCGCTGGCGGGCCCTGGCCAACTTCGTCCTCATGAGCGCCGGTTCCCTCGTCCTCGGACTGGTCATCGTCAGCGTCCACCCCGAGCGGACCGTCGGCGACCCGAGCCTGGCCGATCGGCTGACCCATGTCGTCTACGGCCTGTTCGGCTTCGAGGGGCCCGTCGACTACCAGGGCAGCACCTCCTGGACGGTCGCCTTCTCCCTCGGCGCCCTCGGCTGGATCACCGCCGTCACCACCAGCTACCTCGCCTTCCGCCCCGAACACCCCGCCGCCCGCCTCACCGAGGAGGACGAGGCACGGCTGAGGGACCTGCTGGACCGGCACGGCCGCCGCGACTCCCTCGGCCACTTCGCGCTGCGCCGGGACAAGGCCGTCGTCTTCTCCCCCAGCGGCAAGGCCGCCGTCACCTACCGCGTCGTCTCCGGCGTGATGCTCGCCAGCGGCGACCCCATCGGTGACGTGGAGGCATGGCCCGGCGCGATCGAGCGCTTCATGGACGAGGCCAAGGCCCACTCCTGGACCCCCGCCGTCATGGGCTGCTCGGAGACCGGCGGCGAGGTGTGGACCCGCGAGACCGGCCTGGACGCCCTGGAGCTGGGCGACGAGGCGGTGGTCGACGTGGCGGATTTCTCCCTCGCCGGACGCGCGATGCGCAATGTGCGCCAGATGGTCAAGCGCATCGAGCGGGCCGGCTACGAGACCCGCGTCCGGCGCGTCCGTGACCTCTCCGGCACCGAGCTGGAGCGCGTCCAGCGGGCCGCCGAGGACTGGCGCGGCACCGACAACGAACGCGGCTTCTCCATGGCGCTCGGCCGCATCGGCGACCCCGCCGACGGCGACTGCCTGATCGCCACCGCCCACAAGCAGGACGACACCCCCGGCCCCTACGGCGACCTCAAGGCGATCCTGCACTTCGTGCCCTGGGGCAAGGACGGCGCCTCGCTCGACCTGATGCGCCGCGACCGGCTGGCCGACCCCGGCATGAACGAACTCCTCATCGTCGCCGCCCTCCAGGCCGCCCCCAAGTTCGGCGTCACCCGGGTCTCGCTCAACTTCGCCATGTTCCGCTCCGCCCTCGCGCGCGGCGAGAAGATCGGCGCCGGGCCGGTGCTGCGGGCCTGGCGGGGGCTGCTGGTGTTCCTCTCCCGCTGGTTCCAGATCGAGTCGCTGTACAAGTTCAACGCCAAGTTCCAGCCCCGCTGGGAACCCCGCTTCGTGGTCTACCGGAACTCGTCCGACCTGCCCCGCATCGGCTTCGCCGCCATGCAGGCGGAGGGCTTCGTCGACCTCGCGCTGCCCCTGCCGCGCTTCCTGCGGCGCCGCCGGAACGCCGCCGCCCGGCCCTGCGCGCACGGCTCCCACGAGCACGGCGTACGGGCCGTCTGACCCGGCCGGACCAATCCCGCGCACCTCGCGCGGACCGGCCTTCAGGCCCCGGACCGCCTTGCCGAGGCGGTCCGGAAGGGGCCCTTCCGTCCGGACCCGGGCACATTCGGCGTGCCGCTCGGGGCCTACGCTGAACGTATGAAGAACCTCAGCGGGCGCGGCGAAGTGGCGGGTCTTCCGACGTGGGACCGCTGTGCGGTCATGGGAGTCGTCAACGTCACCCCCGACTCCTTCTCCGACGGCGGCCGCTGGTTCGACACCACGTCGGCCGTCAAGCACGGGCTCGACCTCGCGGCCGAGGGCGCCGATCTGGTCGACGTCGGCGGCGAGTCCACCCGGCCCGGCGCCTCCCGCGTCGACGAGGCCGAGGAACTGCGCCGCGTGGTCCCCGTCGTACGCGGACTCGCGGCCGAGGGCGTCACCGTCTCCGTGGACACCATGCGCGCCCGCGTCGCCGAGGAGGCCCTCGCGGCGGGCGCCGTCCTCGTCAACGACGTCAGCGGCGGCCTCGCCGACCCCGGCATGCTCCCCGTGGTCGCCGCCACCGGCGCCCCCTTCGTGGTGATGCACTGGCGCGGCCTCCTGGAGGGCGGCAACGTCCGGGGCGTCTACGCGGACGTCGTCACCGAGGTCTGCGACGAGCTGCACGCGCGCGTGGAGGCCGTTCTCGCGGCGGGCGTCGCCCCGGACCGCGTCGTCATCGACCCCGGCCTCGGCTTCTCCAAGGAGGCGGAGCACGACCTCGCCCTCCTCGCCCACCTCGACCGGCTGCGCGCGCTCGGCCACCCGCTCCTGGTCGCCGCCTCCCGCAAACGCTTCCTCGGCCACGTCCTGGCCGGCCCCGAGGGCGCCGCCCCGCCCGCCCGCGAACGCGACGCCGCCACCGCCGCCGTCTCCGCCCTGGCCGCCGGGGCGGGCGCCTGGGCCGTCCGCGTCCACGAGGTCCGCGCCACGGCGGACGCCGTACGCGTGGCCCGCGCGATAGAGGGCGCCCGCACCGGCACCCCGCAGGGCGTCGCCGGAGACGCCCGGTGAGCGCCGCGGACGTCGATGTCGAAGAGGTGTCGGCCGCGAACACCTCCTACTACGAGGCGATGGAGCGCGGCGACTTCGAGGAGGTGGCCGGGCTCTGGCTCGCCCCCGCCGACCTGGGCGTCGACGAGGAGTACCACGACCCCGCCGACACCGGGGTCGTCTCCTGCGTCCACCCCGGCTGGCCGGTGCTCACCGGGCGCGGCGAGGTGCTCAGGTCGTACGCGCTGATCATGGCGAACACCGACTACATCCAGTTCTTCCTCACCGACGTGCACGTCTCCGTCACCGGGAACACCGCGCTGGTGAGCTGCACCGAGAACATCCTCAGCGGCGGGCCCGCGCCCGAGGAGGGCGAGGAGCTGGGGCCGCTGGTCGGGCAGCTCGTCGTCGCCACCAATGTGTTCCGGCGCACCTCCGAGGGCTGGAAGCTGTGGTCCCACCACGCCTCCCCGGTCCTCGCCACGGCCGACGAGGACGAGGAGGACGAGGAGGGCGGTGACCAGGGCGTCGGCCCCGACGACGGCACGCTCGCCTGACCGGAACCCCGGTGACGTGGGCTCCCGCACCCCCGGGACGTGGTTGGAATCACCTTCGCCGGGGTAAGTGCGGCTACCAGTCGACGGCACGACCGGTTCCCCCTGGGCAAACACCCGGTGAACCCTCCCGGTACCGGTGCCGGGCCACTCCCCCGTGGCCCGGCCGTGTCCGTGCGCGCAGGTAGATTCGTCCAGGGCCGGTGGGCCGCCCGAGTGCGGCAGCGACCGGCCGTTCCCGACGATTGCAGGAGTGATTCGCGTGGATCGTGTCGCGCTGCGGGGCCTGAAGGCCCGCGGGCACCACGGGGTGTTCCCCAAGGAACGCGAGGAGGGCCAGACCTTCATCGTGGATCTCGTGCTGGGCCTGGACACCCGCCCCGCCGCCGCGGACGACGACCTCACGAAGACCGTGCACTACGGCATCGTGGCCGAGGAGGCCGTGGCCGTGGTCGAGGGCGAGCCGGTCAACCTCATCGAGACCCTCGCCGAGCGGATCGCCCAGACCTGCCTGAAGCACGAGGGGGTCCAGGAGATCGAGGTATGTGTCCACAAGCCGGACGCCCCGATCACCGTCCCCTTCGACGACGTGACCGTCACGATCCTCCGGAGCCGATCATGACCCGCCCCTTCACCAAGGGTCACAGCGACCCGACCGTCCAGCCGGTGCCCGCGTCCGTCGTCCAGCAGGTCGACGACGCCGACTCCACCCTGCACAACCCCCAGCGGGCCGTACTCTCCCTCGGCTCCAACCTCGGCAACCGCCTGGAGACCCTCCAGGGCGCCGTGGACGCGCTGGAGGACACACCGGGCGTCCGCATCAAGGCCGTCTCCCCGGTGTACGAGACCGCGCCGTGGGGCGTCGACCCCGGCAGCCAGCCCTCCTACCTCAACGCGGTCGTGGTCCTGAAGACCACCCTGCCCCCGTCCTCACTGCTGGAGCGGGCGCAGGCCGTCGAGGAGGCGTTCCACCGGGTCCGCGACGAGCAGTGGGGGCCGCGCACCCTGGACGTCGACATCGTCTCCTACGCCGACCTCACCTCCGAGGACCCCCGGCTCACCCTCCCGCACCCGCGCGCCCACCAGCGGGCCTTCGTCCTCGCCCCCTGGCACGACGTGGACCCCGCCGCCGAGCTGCCCGGCCAGGGCGCGGTGGCCCGGCTGCTGTCGGACGTCACCCGCGAGGGAGTCGCGCCCCGCGCGGATCTGGAACTCCGACTGCCCGAGTAGTCGTTAAGGTCGACAACGACCACGGCCCGCACGGGTCCGGGGGAGCTGAAGGGACACCGTGAAACAGCTGCGCATCAGGGTGCTGGCGGGCGTGTTCGTCGTCGCCGCAGTCCTGTCCTGGGCGGGCGCCCGCCTGTGGAACTCGTTCGGGACCCTGCCGGGCGTACCGGTGGCCGCGCCCATCGTGCTCGCCCTGATCGCCGTGGTCCTGTTCGCCACGGCGCTCTCCCTGCGCGCCCGCTTCAAGGCCCAGCGCGAGCGACGCTCCGACGCCAAGGGCGTCGACCCGATGATGGCCGCCCGCGCGGTCGTCTTCGGCCACGCCAGCGCCCTGGTCGCCGCCCTGGTCAGCGGCGTCTACGGCGGCACGGGCGTCCTCCTGCTGGAGCTCCTCGACATCCCCGCCCGCCGCGACCAGGCCATCTACGCCGGTTTCGCGGTCCTGGCCGGCTTCGCCGTCATAGCGGCCGGCATCCTCCTCGAACGCGTCTGCCGCCTCCCCGAGGACGACGACACCCCACCCACCGGCACGGAACCGGCGGCCTGAGGGCCGCCGGGTCCCTGGGGGGATCAGCGCGCCATGATGAGGCTCATCGCCTCGTTGCGGGTCGTCGCGTCCCGCAGCTGACCGCGCACCGCCGAGGTGATCGTCTTCGCGCCCGGCTTGCGGATGCCGCGCATGGACATGCACATGTGCTCGCACTCGATGACGACGATCACGCCGCGCGGTTCGAGTATCTCCATCAGCGAGTCCGCGATCTGCGTGGTCAGCCGCTCCTGCACCTGCGGGCGGCGCGCGTAGACGTCCACCAGCCGGGCGAGCTTCGACAGACCGGTGATCTTCCCCGTGACCGAGGGGATGTAGCCCACGTGCGCCACGCCCCGGAACGGGACCAGATGGTGCTCACAGGTGCTGTAGACCTCGATGTCCTTCACCAGGACCATCTCGTCGTGCCCGAGATCGAACGTCGTCGTCAGCACGTCCTCCGCCCGCTGCCGCAGCCCCGCGAAGATCTCCCGGTACGCCCGTGCCACCCGTGCCGGGGTTTCCAGGAGGCCCTCGCGGTCGGGGTCCTCGCCGACGGCTATGAGGAGCTCTCGGACGGCGTTCTCGGCGCGTTTCTCGTCGAACTCGCCGATGGTGCCGTCTCCGGCCAGCGTCACGGGGTCGGTCATGTGGTGCCTCGTTCCTGTGCGTCCAGCGCGCGGACATGGTGAAACGCCGCGCCCCCCAGGCTAGAACCCGGGGGGCGCGGCATGCATTCCGGCCAGGTGGCCGAGGGAGCGTCAGCTCTCGGGACGGTCCTCGGGGGTCTGCTCCGGGACCGGGCCGGGCTCGGCCGTCGTGGACTTGACCGTGCTGATCGCGGGCGTCACGCCGTTCGCCCCGTTGGTCAGTGCCAGCTCCTTGGGGGAGAGCACCGGCGGGCGGGTGGACGGCGTACGGCGCGAGGAGCCGGTCCAGGCCGGACGCGGCGGGCGCTTGTGGATCGACGAGAAGATCTCGGCGATCTCCTCCTTGCCCAGGGTCTCCTTCTCGAGGAGGGCCAGGACCAGGTTGTCGAGCACGTCGCGGTTCTCGACCAGGATCTCCCACGCCTCGTTGTGCGCGGTCTCGATGAGCTTCTTGACCTCTTCGTCGACCAGCCCGGCGACCTCTTCCGAGTAGTCGCGCTGGTGGCCCATCTCACGGCCGAGGAAGGGCTCGCTGTTGTCGCCGCCGAACTTGATGGCGCCGAGCCGCTCGGTCATGCCGTACTGGGTGACCATCGCGCGGGCCACGCTGGTGGCCTTCTCGATGTCGTTCGCGGCGCCGGTGGTCGGGTCGTGGAAGACCAGTTCCTCGGCGGCGCGTCCGCCCAGCATGTAGGCGAGCTGGTCGAGCATCTCGTTGCGCGTGGTCGAGTACTTGTCCTCGTCCGGGAGCACCATCGTGTAGCCCAGGGCACGGCCCCGGGACAGGATGGTGATCTTGTGGACGGGGTCGGAGTTCGGCGAGGCCGCCGCGACCAGGGCGTGTCCGCCCTCGTGGTACGCGGTGATCTTCTTCTCCTTGTCCGACATGATCCGGGTCCGCTTCTGCGGGCCCGCGACCACACGGTCGATCGCCTCGTCCAGCGCCTTGTTGTCGATCAGCTTCTGGTCACCGCGGGCGGTGAGCAGCGCGGCCTCGTTGAGCACGTTGGCCAGGTCGGCGCCGGTCATGCCGGGGGTCCGGCGGGCGACGGCGGCCAGGTCGACGTCGGGCGCGACCGGCTTGCCCTTCTGGTGGACCTTGAGGATCTCCAGGCGGCCCTGGAGGTCCGGCGGGTCGACCGCGATCTGCCGGTCGAAACGACCGGGACGCAGCAGGGCGGGGTCGAGGATGTCGGGCCGGTTCGTGGCGGCGATCAGGATGACGCCGCCCTTCACGTCGAAGCCGTCCATCTCGACCAGCAGCTGGTTCAGCGTCTGCTCGCGCTCGTCGTGACCGCCGCCGAGCCCGGCACCACGGTGCCGACCGACCGCGTCGATCTCGTCGACGAAGACGATCGCCGGGGCGTTCGCCTTGGCCTGCTCGAACAGGTCACGCACTCGGGAGGCACCGACACCGACGAACATCTCGACGAAGTCGGAACCGGAGATCGAGTAGAAGGGCACCCCGGCCTCGCCCGCGACGGCACGCGCCAGCAGGGTCTTGCCGGTACCCGGGCGGCCGTACAGCAGCACGCCCTTGGGGATCTTGGCGCCGACGGCCTGGAACTTGGCCGGCTCCTGGAGGAACTCCTTGATCTCGTGGAGCTCCTCGACGGCCTCTTCGCAGCCCGCGACGTCGGAGAAGGTGGTCTTCGGCGTGTCCTTGGTGATGAGCTTCGCCTTGGACTTGCCGAAGTTCATGACCCGCGAACCACCGCCCTGCATCTGGTTCATCAGGAACAGGAACACGACCACGATCAGGACGAAGGGCAGCAGCGAGAGCAGCACGCCGACGAACGGGCTCTGCTTCGCCGGAGAGACGGTGTATCCCTCGGTGATCTGCTTGTCCTGGAACTTGGTCTGCAGGGTCTGGGCGAGTGCCACACCCTGGTCGCCGATGTAGCTCGCCTGGATCTTCGAGCTGTCCTTGACCTTGACGCCGTCCTTGAGCGTGACCTTGATGGTCTGCTCGTCACCGGTGGTGAGCTTGGCCGACTTGATCTTGTTGTCGTTGATCGCCGCCACGACCTGGCCGGTGTCCACCGTCTTGTAGCCGCCGGAATTGCCGACGACCTGCATCAACACGACCACGGCAAGGACGGCCAGCACGATCCACATGACCGGCCCACGGAAGTATCGCTTCACGTCCATCCATACGGAGCGGTGACGCCCCGTCCCTCCTGCCACAGTGAGTTTGATAAGACAGTTCTTCTGACGGTACCCCAGCCTCGACGTCCGCAGCCGCACTCGGCGGTCCGGACGGACCACGGCCCGTCTTCCAATGCTCCAACGTCGCGGAGCCCGCCGGGGTTCCCGATCTTCCCCGGCGGTGCGGCCCGCCCGGCTCAGCCGCCGTAGACGTGGGGCGCGAGCGTACCGACGAACGGGAGGTTGCGGTACTTCTCGGCGTAGTCGAGGCCGTAGCCGACGACGAACTCGTTCGGGATGTCGAAGCCGACCCACTCCACGTCGATGGAGACCTTGGCGGCGTCCGGCTTGCGCAGCAGCGTGCACACCTTCAGGGAGGCGGGCTCGCGCGAGCCGAGGTTGTTGATCAGCCAGGACAGGGTCAGCCCGGAGTCGATGATGTCCTCGACGATCAGGACGTGCCGGCCCTTGATGTCGGTGTCGAGGTCCTTGAGGATGCGGACGACACCGGAGGACTGGGTGCCCGCGCCGTAGGAGGACACGGCCATCCAGTCCATCGTGACGGGGGTGGACAGCGCGCGCGCCAGGTCCGCCATCACCATGACGGCGCCCTTGAGGACACCGACGATCAGCAGGTCCTTGCCCGCGTACTCCGCGTCGATCTTCGCGGCCAGCTCGGCCAGCTTCGCGTCGATCTCTTCCTTGGTGATGAGCACCCGCTGGAGGTCGGCACCCATGTCTTTCGCGTCCACCCGCATCACTTTCGGTCGTCCCGCACTTACGGCCGCGCCGGCGGCCACCGGCAGGCCCGGCCCTTCGGAGTCGGGCTCCGGGGGTCGGATTTCAGCCTTGCCGAATCACCAGTCTGCCACCCTGCCGCCGGGCGCCGACCTTGCCCGGCAGATTGATGGCTCCCTGGCCGCGCCAGGCGGTGATCAGGCGGTCCATCTCCTCGATGTGCCGGGCGAAGAGCGAACCGGCCGGGGCACCGGCCTCGATGGCGGCCCGGCGCAGCACGCGGCGGCGGACGGCGGGGGGCAGCGCGTACAGCTTGGCGCACTCCAGCTCGCCCTCCGCGTCGCGTACGGAGGACTCGGCCTGGCCCGCCCAGGCGTCCAGGGCGTCGGCGTCGTCGCGGGAGAGCTGGGCGGTGCGGGCGAGCGCCTCCACGACGCCCTTGCCGAGCGCCTTCTCCAGCGCGGGCAGGCCCTCGTGGCGCAGCCGGGACCGGGTGTAGGCGGGGTCGGTGTTGTGCGGGTCGTCCCAGACGGGCAGGGACTGGACCAGGCATGCCTTGCGGGCGGTCTGCCGGTCCAGTTGGAGAAACGGGCGCCGGTAACGGCCGTCGGCCCCCGAGACCGCGGCCATGCCGGACAGGGAGCGGATGCCGGAGCCGCGGGCGAGGCCGAGCAGGACGGTCTCGGCCTGGTCGTCGCGGGTGTGGCCGAGCAGGACGGCGGCGGCGCCGTGGCGTTCGGCGGCGGCGTCCAGGGCGGCGTACCGGGCGTCGCGGGCGGCCGCCTCGGGGCCGCCCTCGCGGCCCACGGTGACGGCGACGGACTCGACGGGGGCGAGGCCGAGTTCGCGCATCCTGAGGGCGACCTCGTCGGCGCGCAGGGCGGAGCCGGGCTGGAGGCCGTGGTCGACGGTGACGCCGCCCGCGCGCAGGCCGAGGCGGGGGGCCTCGAAGGCGAGGGCGGAGGCGAGCGCCATGGAGTCGGCGCCGCCGGAGCAGGCGACGAGCACGAGCGGGGCGGTGGCGGGGGCGGGGCCCCGGTGGCGTTGCGCGGTGCCGGGACCGCCCGGGCCGCCCGGGCCGGTGGTGCGGCGGGCGACGGCCACGGAGCCGTGGCCGGTGGTGCCGTGCTCGGCGGCCTGGCCGGTGGCGATGTCGTGGAGGACGCGGCGGACCGCCAGGCGTATCGCCGCGACCGCGGGATGGGGACCCATGTCCGGTTCCCTTCATGAAGTTTCGGGGGACGAGCCCGAAGTCCGGTCACTCAGAGTGCGTCGATGGTGACAGAAGCGGGCCCTTCCCCGAGCATTGCACGCCTACGCATGGCTGACGGTCCCTCGGACGGGTGATTGGAGGGGCGTTTCCCTGCCGTCCGTCCGCCCGCACCGCTCTTAAGGGTCGGTCGTGCCTTAAAGGTCGGTCGTGCGGTGCACGCGCGCGACCCAGCCGGCCGGGTCGGAGATCTCGGCCTTGGTGGGGAGCGTGTTGGGCGAGGTCCACACCCGGTTGAAGCCGTCCATGCCGACCTCGCCGACGACCGCGCGGACGAAGCGCTCGCCGTCGCGGTACTGGCGCAGCTTGGCGTCGAGGCCGAGGAGCTTGCGCAGCGCGAGGTCGAGGCGGGAGGCGCCCTTGGCGCGGCGCTGCTGGAACTTCTCGCGGATCTCGGCGACGCTCGGCACGACCTCGGGGCCGACACCGTCCATGACGAAGTCGGCGTGCCCCTCCAGCAGGGACATGACGGCGGTGAGGCGGCCGAGGATCTCCCGCTGGGCCGGGGTCTGCACCAGCTCCACCAGCGAGCGTCCGCCGTCCTCCTGCTCCCCCTCGGGGCGACCCCCGGCGAGCGACTGGGCGGCGTCGCGGATGCGTTCGAGGAACGTCATCGGGTCGACGTCGGTCTCCGCGAGGAACGCCTGGATCTCGCCCTCCAGGTGGTCGCGGAGCCAGGGGACGGCGGTGAACTGGGTGCGGTGGGTCTCCTCGTGCAGGCACACCCAGAGCCGGAAGTCGTGCGGGTCGACGTCGAGTTCGCGCTCCACGTGGACGATGTTCGGCGCGACGAGCAGCAGCCTGCCGCCGCCGCCCGGGGTGGTTCCTGACGGGAGGTCGGGGGCGGCCGGGGCGAAGGTCTCGTACTGGCCGAGGACGCGGGAGGACAGGAACGACAGCAGCATGCCGAGTTCGACGCCGGTCACCTTGCCGCCGACGGCGCCGAGGACGGCGTTGCCCGCGCCGGGGCCGCGCCGCTCCTGCATCTTGTCGAGCAGGGGCTTGAGCAGTTCGCGGAAGCCCGCGACGTTGGCCCGCACCCAGCCGGGCCGGTCGACGACCAGTACGGGGGTGTCGTGGACGTCCCCGGTGCCCATGCGGGTGAACGCCCGTACGTGTTCCTCGGAGACCTTGGCGTGTCGGCGCAGTTCCGCGACGACCGCCCTGGCCTCGTCCCTGCTGATGTCCGGCCCCGGCCGCACGAGCCGCGTCGCGGTCGCCACCGCGAGGTTCCAGTCGACCATCCCCTGAGAAGCGGTGCCACCGAAGCTCGTCATGCGTCAACGGTACGTGAGCCCCCGCTCTCCGGGGAGTCCGTCGGACGGGCCGGAGGGGACGCCGGTGGCGGCGGGCTCCCGGGGGGAACGGACGCCGGTGTCCGCGGGACGAACCCGCGCCCGCACCGCACGGCGTGGCCGACCGCCCCGGCCCGGCAGGCCGACACGCACCGGCGGCGCCACGGCCCGGGCGCCGGGGCTCCAGGTGTCCGCCGGGCTCGACGGCCCGCCTCCCCTGGCATTTCCCGCGCGGACGCCCACTCCGCCAGGAGCACCCGGGTGCGCCCGGCCGGGTCCCGTCGAACCGCCGGAGGCGAGGGCCTGTCTTCCGGATCTTGCCGGGGTCGCGGGGTCTGGCACGCACATCTGCCGCGTTGTCGTCACTCGCCGACACTCCGCGTCGACTCCCTCCTCCGCCTTGCAGCTGCACGCACCAGACCCCGCTCAGGTCGGCCTGAAGGCGCCCTCGGCCCGAGCCGGCCTGATCCGGAAGACAGGCCCTAGCCGCAGCCGCACCCGGCCAGGGTCGTGGCCGTGCGGTCCAGGGCCGACTGGGCCGACTGGGGGTCGGTGGTGCCCGAGGTGAGGAAGGCGAAGGACAGCAGGCGGCCGTCCTTGGTGACGACCGTCCCGGCCAGGGAGTTGACGCCGGTCAGGGTGCCGGTCTTGGCGCGGACGACACCGGCGGCGCCGCCGTCGGCGTAGCGCTCGGCGAGGGTGCCGGTGAAGCCGCCGACGGGCAGGCCGGTGAGGACCGGGCGCAGGCCGGGCCGGGCGGGGTCGGCGGCGGTGGCGAGCAGGGAGGTCAGGAGGTCGGCGGTGAGCCGGTCGTTCCGGTCGAGGCCGCTGCCGTCGTGGAAGGCGGCGCCGCGCATCGGCAGTCCGAGCTTGGTCAGCCGGGCGGCGACGGCCTTGGCGCCGCCCGCGAAGCTGCCGGGCTGCCCGGAGGCGAGGGCGGTCTGCCGGGCGAGTGCCTCGGCGATGTCGTTGTCGCTGTTGGTGAGCATCCGCTCGACCACGTCGGACAGCGGGGGCGAGGAGACGGTGGCGAGGGTCGTCGCGCGGCCGGTGGCCTTGGAGGGGCCGGGCGGGGTGGCGGTGACGCCCGCCTCCTTCAGCAGGCCCGCGAAGGTGCGGGCGGCCTCGGCGGCGGGGTCGGCCACGCGGGTCACGGGTCCGCTGCCGGAGCCGTCGGTGCGGCCCTCGTCGGCGGTGAGGGGGGTGACCTCGGCGAGGTTGTCGTTGACGCCGATCGGGTGCCGGGAGGGGCCGGAGTACAGGGTCGTGTCGTAGGACAGCGTGACCTTCGTGACGCCGCGCTTCTTCAGCGCGGCGGCGGTGTCGGTGGCCAGGGTGCGCAGGCTGGCCCAGCCGCCGCCCGCCCGGTGCGCGGTGAGGGTGGGGTCGCCGCCGCCGACCAGGACGAGTTCGCCGGTGTCGGGTTCGAACGCGGTGCGGGTGGTGAGGCGGTGGTCGGGGCCGAGCGCGGACAGCGCGGCCACGGCGGTGGCGATCTTGGTGGTGGACGCGGGGGTGAACGCCTGGCCGGAGTGGGCGCCGTACAGGCGGGTGCCGGAGGCCACGTCCACCACGGCCGCGGCCTGGCCGTCGCCGAGGGCGGGGTCGGCCAGCAGGGGGCCCAGGACGCCCGCGATGCCGCTCGGCGGGACTTTGCCGGACGTGGCGGGCTCCGCGGCTCCGCCGAGCGCGCGCAGCACGGGCGGGGCGCTGGGGACGGTGTCGGGACCGCCCGCCCGGACGCCGCCGCCGTCGTGATCTGTGCCACGTGCGAGCGTGAGGGCGACCGCGCGGTCCCGCTCCGCCGTACGCTGACCCGCGCCGTCGAAGGGTCCGGCGA
Source organism: Streptomyces sp. NPDC090119 (assembly GCF_044747085.1). Lineage (NCBI taxonomy): Bacteria > Bacillati > Actinomycetota > Actinomycetes > Kitasatosporales > Streptomycetaceae > Streptomyces > Streptomyces sp. NPDC090119. The sequence continues at coordinate 63,458 of NZ_JBIVDK010000005.1, forward strand.
CGGCCACGGCGCCGACGGCCAGCGCCAGTCCGGCGGTGGCCGCCGAGGCGGTGTACCACCCGGTCCGAGAGGGCCTGGGACCAGGCAGGCCGGGTCCGGGACGCAGGGCGGACGTCAACCGCGCAAGACGCGGTTTCACGACGGACGCCGTGTGCGCCAGACTCGGTCGTAGGGCGTCCGCGAGCCGCTTCACATGCGGTCTCGCGGCCCGCAAAGGTCCCAGCTCCGGCACGACCACCAGCCCCTTTCGCGATCACACTCCTGCGTGAGGGACACTTAATCACCAGAACTATGCGCTGATCATGGAGGAGTCACCGGTGGAGTTCGACGTCACGATCGAGATCCCGAAGGGTTCGCGGAACAAGTACGAGGTGGACCACGAGACCGGTCGGATCCGCCTGGACCGTCGCCTCTTCACCTCGACCGCCTACCCGACCGACTACGGATTCGTCGAGAACACCCTCGGCGAGGACGGCGACCCGCTGGACGCCCTCGTCATCCTGGACGAGCCGACCTTCCCGGGCTGCCTGATCAAGTGCCGCGCGATCGGCATGTTCCGGATGACGGACGAGGCGGGCGGCGACGACAAGCTGCTGTGCGTCCCGGCCACCGACCCCCGGGTGGAGCACCTGCGCGACATCCACCACGTGTCGGAGTTCGACCGCCTGGAGATCCAGCACTTCTTCGAGGTCTACAAGGACCTGGAGCCGGGCAAGTCGGTCGAGGGCGCCAACTGGGTGGGCCGCCAGGAGGCCGAGGAGGAGATCGAGCGCTCGTACAAGCGCCTGGAGGAGCAGGGCGGTCACTGACCTGCCCTTCCTCATCTGAGCGGGCCGTGCCATCCCGGCGGGGGTGGTGCGGCCCGCTCGTGTTTTCACGCGCATACTGAGGCGTAATCGGAACGTGCCATTCAGGGAGCGGTGAGAGGTGTCGGAGGCGGAGGACCGCAAGCCCCGGTCGGACGAGGCACGGGCCTCCTACGACCCGGAGATCACGTCCGAGTTCGCCATTCCGGAGGGGCTCGCGGTCGCCAGGACGGGCGGCGAGTCGGAGACGACGTCCGAGTTCTCCCTGCCCCGGGGCTACGAGGGGGCGCAGGCGGAGGCCGAGCCGGAGGGCTCGGCGTTCAACATGCCGCACACGTACAGCGTCAAGGACGCCCCGGCCGCGTTCACCCCCGCGACGGGCGTCCCGATGATCACGCTGATCACCGACGCGCCCTGGCAGGACCGGATGCGCACGATGCTGCGCATGCCGGTGGCCGACCGTCCGGCGCTGGAGCCGGTGGTGCGCGCCGAGGACGAGGGCCCCGCGGTCCCGCGCGTGCTCGACCTGACCCTGCGTATCGGCGAGTTGCTGCTCGCGGGCGGTGAGGGCGCCGAGGACGTGGAGGCCGCGATGTTCGCGGTGTGCCGGTCCTACGGGCTGGACCGCTGCGAGCCGACGGTGACCTTCACGCTGCTGTCGATCACCCATCAGCCCTCCCTGGTGGAGGACCCGGTGACGGCGTCCCGGACGGTCCGCAGGCGCGGCACCGACTACACCCGGCTGGCGGCCGTCTTCCGGCTGGTGGACGACCTCACGGACACCGAGGCCCATGTCTCGTTGGAGGAGGCGTACGGCCGGCTGGCGGAGATGCGCCGTAACCGGCACCCCTACCCCGGCTGGGCGCTGACCCTGGCGAGCGGGCTGCTGGCGGGTGCGGCCGCCGTGCTGGTCGGCGGTGACGTGATCGTGTTCATCGCGGCGGCGCTGGGCGCGATGCTGGGCGACCGGCTGGCGTGGCTGTGCGCGGGGCGCGGGCTGCCGGAGTTCTACCAGTTCACGGTGGCGGCGATGCCGCCCGCCGCGATCGGGGTGGCGTTCTCGCTGGCGCACGTCGACGTGAAGGCGTCCGCGGTGATAACCGGTGGACTGTTCGCGCTGCTGCCCGGAAGAGCCCTGGTGGCGGGCGTGCAGGACGGTCTGACGGGCTTCTACATCACCGCCGCCGCCCGGCTGCTGGAGGTCATGTACTTCTTCGTCGGCATCGTCATCGGCGTGCTGACGATCCTGTACTTCGGGGTGCAGATCGGCGGTCGGCTGAACCCGGACGCGCTGGTGAACATCCCGTCCCGGCCGGTGGTCCAGATCGTGGCGTCGATGGTGCTGTCGCTGACCTTCGCGGTGCTGCTCCAGCAGGAGCGGTCCACCGTGCTGTGGGTGACGCTCAACGGCGGTGTCGCCTGGTCGGTGTACGGCGCGCTGCACTACACCGCGGGCATCTCACCGGTGGCGTCCACGGCGGTGGCGGCCGGTCTGGTGGGCCTGTTCGGGCAGCTGCTGTCGCGGTACCAGTTCGCGTCCGCGCTGCCCTTCACCACGGCCGCGATCGGCCCGCTGCTGCCCGGTTCGGCCACGTACTTCGGTCTGCTGTCCATCGCGCAGAGCGAGGTGGACAAGGGGCTGGTGTCGCTGGCCAAGGCCGTGTCACTGGCCATGGCCATCGCCATCGGGGTGAACCTGGGTGCCGAGATCTCCCGGCTCACCCTGCGGATCGGCTCCGCGGGCAAGCGCCGCGCGGCCAAGCGGACCAGGGGCTTCTAGGGCGCCTGCCCTACTGGGGGCGGTGGCCGCCCTGGTCGTACCCGTAGGGGTAGGGCTGCTGGGGGTGCTGGGGGTGCTGCGGCTGCTGGGGGTGGCCGTAGCCGTCGTACTGCGGCTGCTGCTGGGGCTGCTGGCCGTAGTACGGGTCCTGCTGGGGCTGCTGGCCGTAGCCGCCCTGGCCCTGGCCGGGGTAGCCCTGGCCGCCCTGGTGCTGGTCGCCGTAGCCCTGCTGCCAGTGCTGCTGCTGGGGATGGTGCGGGGCGGCCTGCTGCTCGTAGGGGCGGCCGTACGGGTCCTCGTGGGGCTGGTCGGGCTCGATGCGGCGGAGCTGGGTGGTGGAGTCGTCCATGGCCGGGGCCTGCGGGTGCTCGTACCCGGACTGCTCGGGGGCCTCGCGCTGCGCGCGCTTGTTCTTGCCGCGGGCGCGCAGGAACTCGATGGCGATCGGGACCACCGAGATCAGGACGATGAGGATGAGCATCGCCTCGATGTTGTCCTTGACGACGCCGATGTTGCCGAGCCAGGAGCCCAGCAGCGTCACCCCGGCGCCCCACAGCACACCGCCGATGACGTTGAAGGTCAGGAACGAGCGGTACCGCATCCCGCTGACGCCCGCGATGATCGGCGTGAAGGTGCGCACGATGGGCACGAAGCGGGCCAGGACCAGGGACTTGGGGCCGTACTTCTCGAAGAACTCGTGCGCCTTGATCACGTTCTCCTGCTTGAACAGGCGCGAGTCGGGCCGGTTGAACAGGGACGGGCCGACCTTCTTGCCGAACATGTAGCCCGCCTGGTCGCCCAGGATCGCGGCGACGCAGATCAGCGCGATGGCGCCCCACAGCGGGAAGTCCAGCTTGCCGGAGGTGATCAGCAGACCGGCGGTGAACAGCAGCGAGTCACCCGGCAGGAAGAAGCCGATGAGCAGGCCGGACTCGGCGAAGACGATGAGCAGCAGACCCCAGATGCTGTAGGTGCTCAGCAGGTAGTTGGGGTCGAGCCAGCTCGGGCCGAGGGCGAGTGTCATCACGGGTCCGGGCTCCTGAGGGGGGAAGAGGGCGGCGACGGCGGCTGCGATGCGTGGGTGGCCGCCCAAAGCTATCAACGCTTCGTGGTCGGCCCAGGTTCCACCGGCCGTCCCAGAATGCACTGTGCGACGACCGGCGCAAAGCTGTGCGTCATGGGACTCGAAGACTACGGCGGCGGCCAGGGGCCCGAGCCGGACGTACTGGTGGTGACCGCGAACGACGTGCCCGGACGCCGGGTGGAGCGGGTGCTCGGCGAGGTCTTCGGCCTCACCGTGCGCTCGCGCCACCTCGGCAGCCAGATCGGCGCCGGGCTGAAATCGATGATCGGCGGCGAGCTGAAGGGCCTGACCAAGACCCTGGTGCAGACCCGCAACCAGGCCATGGAGCGCCTGGTGGAGCAGGCCCGCGCGCGGGGCGCCAACGCGGTGGTGGCCTTCCGCTTCGACGTCACCGAGGCGGCCGACCTGGGCACCGAGGTGTGCGCCTACGGCACGGCGGTGGTCCTGGCCCGGGAGTGAGCCAGGACCGGTGCGCGCCCTATGCCTCGTGCCGGTCGGCGTTGGCGGCGATCGCGTCGCGCAGATGCTGGGCGAAGCCGTCGCGCGTGGAGTCGTAGAACGCCCTGAAGCGCTCGTCGGCGACGTACATGTCACCCAGACAGCGGTGCATGGCGGGCGGGCAGTCGTAGTACCAGCGGCTGATGTGCTGCCGGTGCTCCTCGGCCAGGTCCATCGCGGCCTCGCCTCGGGGCGTGTCACCGGCGGCCATCAGGGCCGTGTAGCGGCCGGTCCAGTCGTCCATCTCGGCCTGGAGGCGCTTCCAGTCCTCCTTGCTGTAGCGGGCGGTGCGGCGCTGCGACTCGGCGTACGCCTCGGTGCCGCCCCAGCGCTGCTCCGCCTCCTCGGCGTACCGCGCGGGGTCCTTGTCCCCGAAGACCTCGAAGCGTTCCTCGGGGGTGAGGTCGATGCCCATCCTGCGTGCCTCCATGGCGTGTTCCACGGCCTCGGCCATCTGCCGCAGCCTCTCGATCCGGGCGGTCAGCAGCTCGTGCTGCCGGCGCAGGTGGGAATGCGGGTCCGCCGCCGGGTCGTCCAGCAGTACGGCCACCTCGTCCAGCGGAAAGCCCAGTTCCCGGTAGAAGAGGACCCGCTGGAGCCGGTCGAGGTCGGCGTCGGTGTAGCGCCGGTGTCCCGCGTGGGTGCGCTCGCCGGGCACCAGCAGTCCGATCTCGTCCCAGTGGTGCAGCGTGCGCACCGTGATCCCGGCGAATCCCGCGACCTGCCCCACCGACCAGCCCACTTCCCGCTCCCTGTCGTCGCCGTGACCGCCCGGACACCACGCTGCCGCCTCACGCCGCGTGAGGTGCAAGCCGCGTTCCGTTCAGGATGTTGTGTCCTTTGTGTCCGCTTATGGTGAGCCCGTGGCCCAGGACACCGCGCGGCAGCCGCCTCCGACCGCTCCCACGGCCCCGGCACGTGCGCTGCTGCCGCTGATCCTGCCCTCCGTGACGGTGGGGATCGCCTCCAGCCTCGTCTTCGTCGGGGTGAGCACGGCCGCCGAGAAGCTCCAGCACGTGCTGTGGGGACCGCTACCGGGCGCGCTGGGGGTGGGCCGGTACTCGGTGCTGTGGATGTTCGTGATGCTCTTCGCCACCGGTGTCGCGGTCGGCCTGGTGGTGTGGAAGGTGCCCGGTCACGCCGGTCCGGACCCGGCGACCCTGGGCCTGGACGCGCCGGTGCTGCCACCGGTGGTGCTGCCGGGGCTGGTGCTCGCGGTGGGGCTGATGCTGGCGGGCGGGCCGAGCCTCGGCCCGGAGAACCCGATCATCGCGGTCAACGTCGGCCTCGCCATGTGGCTCGGGCAGAAGCTGGTGCGCCGAGCGCCGGACTCGCTGTGGCCGGTGCTGGCGGAGGCGGGCACCATCGGAGCGCTGTTCGGCACGCCGGTCGCGGCGGCGCTGGTGATCTCCGAAGCGCTGGCCGGGCGCCCGCTGCGCGGACGGCTCTGGGACAACCTCTTCGCCCCGCTGACCGCCGCCGCCTGCGGTGCCATCACCACCACCCTGGTCGCCCGCCCCACCTTCGACCTGGGCCTGCCGCCCTTCGGCCACCCCCGCTGGAACGACGTGCTGGCCGCCCTGGTGATCGCCTCGGCGTCCGCGCTGCTCGGCATGTGCGGCGTCTACGTCTTCCCCTACGTCCACGCCGCCTTCCACCGGCTGCGGCACCCGATGCTGATGCTCCCGGCGGGCGGGCTCGTACTGGGGGCGCTGGCGGCGGCGGGCGGGCATCTGACGCTGTTCAAGGGGCTCACCGAGGTCGGGGAGCTGGCGCGGGACCCCGACGGCTGGTCGGCGGGCCAGTTCGCGGTGCTGGCGGTGGTGAAGCTGGCGGCACTGGTGGTGGCGGCCTCCTGCGGGTTCCGGGGCGGCCGGATCTTCCCGTCCGTGTTCATCGGGGCCGCGCTGGGCCTGTGCGCGCACGCGCTGGTCCCGGCCGTGCAGCCCGCGGTCACGGTGTCCACCGGAGTGCTGGGCATGCTGCTGGCCGTCACCCGGCAGGGCTGGGTCAGCCTGTTCACCGCCGCCGCCCTGGTCGCCTCCCCCGCCGTGCTCGCCCTGCTGTGCATCGCCTCGCTGCCCGCGTGGCTGCTGGTGACGGGGCGGCCGCAGATGCAGTTGCGCGCGGACGGTACCCCGATCCGCTGAACTCCCCCGGAACTCCCCCTGATGGAGGCATGGTCCATGGCGCTGCACCGAGGTTCCAGGAAGCACGGGGAACGTCACATATCCGTCAACCCGTTCTTCGGGGACGCCGACCCCGTCAGCGGGATGACCGAGGCCCCGCCCACCCACCGGATGCCGGACGCGCCGCTGGCCCCCGCGACGGCGTACCAGGTGGTGCACGACGAACTCATGCTGGACGGCAACGCCCGGCTGAACCTGGCCACCTTCGTCACCACCTGGATGGAACCGCAGGCCGGGGTGCTGATGGCGGAGTGCCTGGACAAGAACATGATCGACAAGGACGAGTACCCGCGCACCGCCGAGCTGGAGCGGCGCTGCGTGGCGATCCTCGCCGACCTGTGGAACGCCCCGGACCCCTCGGCCGTGGTCGGCTGCTCCACCACCGGCTCCAGCGAGGCGTGCATGCTCGCCGGGATGGCCCTCAAGCGCCGCTGGTCCAAGCGGAACGCCGACCGGTATCCGGGGGCCCGCCCGAACCTGGTGATGGGCGTCAACGTCCAGGTCTGCTGGGACAAGTTCTGCGACTTCTGGGAGGTCGAACCCCGGCTCGTCCCCATGGAGGGCGACCGCTTCCACCTCGACCCGCGCGCGGCGGCCGAGCTGTGCGACGAGAACACCATCGGGGTCGTCGGCGTCCTCGGCTCCACCTTCGACGGCTCCTACGAGCCCATCGCCGACCTCTGCGCCGAACTGGACGCCCTTCAGGACCGCACCGGCCTCGACATACCCGTGCATGTCGACGGCGCCTCGGGCGCGATGGTCGCTCCCTTCCTGGACGAGGACCTCGTCTGGGACTTCCGCCTCCCGCGCGTGGCCTCGATCAACACCTCCGGCCACAAGTACGGCCTGGTCTATCCCGGCGTCGGCTGGGCGCTGTGGCGGGACACCGAGGCGCTCCCCGAGGAGCTGGTGTTCCGGGTGAACTACCTGGGCGGCGACATGCCCACCTTCGCGCTGAACTTCTCCCGCCCCGGCGCCCAGGTCGCGGCCCAGTACTACACGTTCCTGCGCCTGGGCCGCGAGGGCTACCGCGCGGTGCAGCGCTCGACCCGGAACGTGGCGACCTACCTGGCCGGGAAGATCGAGGCGCTCGGCGACTTCCGCCTGCTCACCCGCGGCGACCAGCTCCCGGTGTTCGCCTTCACCACCGCCGACCACGTCACCGCGTACGACGTGTTCGACGTCTCCCGGCGGCTGCGGGAGTACGGCTGGCTGGTGCCCGCGTACACCTTCCCGCCGGACCGGGAGGACCTCTCCGTGCTGCGGGTGGTGTGCCGCAACGGGTTCTCCCACGACCTGGCCGACCTCTTCCTCGCCGACCTCACCCGCGCCATGACCGGCCTGCGCCGCCAGGAGGGGCCGACCGGTGACCGGGAAGCGGCCACCGGGTTCCACCACTGAGCGCTAGGACGCCTGCTGCCGCTCCAGCGCGACCAGCTCGAACGCCGTCTTCCCGTCCAGGGACTCGCGGATGATGTCGGCGTGTCCGGCGTGCCGGGCCGTCTCGCGGATCAGGTGGAGACAGAGCCAGCGCAGCGAGACCGCGCCGTCCGGCGGAAACCAGGGCGCCTCGGGCAGCGGGAAGGTGTCGTCCAGGCTGGGCGCGGAGCGGATCAGCTTCTCCGTCGCGGTGGCCACCTGCTGCCAGTACGCCAGGAACCCGGCCACCGTCTCGTCCTCGGTGAGCAGGAAGGACTCGTGCCAGTTCGACTCGTCCCGGGGTACCGCCGCGGGCTCCCGCAGGGCGCGGGCGACCCAGCCCTGCTCCACCTCGACGACATGCTTCAGCAGCCCGCCCAGCGACAGTTCGCTCACGCTGGGGCGGGTCCGTGCCTGCTCCTCCGTGACCCCCAGCATCGCCCGGCGGATACCGCCGCGCTGCTCCTCCAGGAAGGCCAGCAGTGCCCCGCGCTCGTCTCCCGGCGCCTCGGCTCCCACGTGAGCAACCATGATCGTCCGCCTCTCCTGAGGTCCCGCCGGAACCGTCCGGCCCCGACACCGACGAAGCTACGGGCCATCGAGGTCAGATCCTGTCCTCGATGGCCCGTGACGGCGGACGTTTCTCGCGGCGGCTCAGAAACGGTTCAGCGGCTCAGAAGGGGAAGCCGCTGCGTCCGTGCTGCACCGAGATCCACTTGGTGGTGGTGAAGGCTTCGAGGGTCGTCTCGCCGTTCAGCCGGCCGAGGCCGGAGTGCTTCTCCCCGCCGAAGGGGACGATCGGCTCGTCGTGCACGGTGCCGTCGTTCACATGGAACATGCCGGTGTCGATCCGCTGCGCGAAGGCCACCCCGCGCTCGATGTCACCGGTGTGGACGGCGCCGCTGAGACCGTAGGGGGTGTCGTTGACGATGCGGACCGCCTCCTCCTCGCCGTCGAACGGGACGAGGAAGACGACCGGCCCGAAGACCTCCTGCCGCAGCAGCTCCGACCCCTCGGGCACGTCGGTGAGCACGCTGGGCGCGACCAGGTTGCCCTCGACCGGGCCGCGCACCAGGGCCGTCGCCCCCTCGGCGAGCGCCTGCTCGACCACGGCGGAAAGGGCGTTCGCCTGCGTGGAGTTGATGACCGGGCCGATGACCGTGGCCGGGTCGCGCGGGTCGCCGACCGGCAGCGAGCGCACTTTGGCGACGAACTTCTCGGTGAACTCCGCCGCGACGGAACGATCCACCAGCACTCGGTTGGCGGCCATGCAGACCTGCCCCTGGTGCACGAACCGGCTGAAGACGGCCGCGTCGACCGCGTAGTCGAGGTCGGCGTCGTCCAGCACCACCAGGGCGCTGTTGCCGCCGAGTTCGAGCACCGCCCGCTTGAAGTGCGCGGCGCACACGGTGGCGACATGGCGGCCGGTGCCGTCGGAGCCGGTGAAGGAGATGACCCTCGGCACCGGGTGCTCCAGGAAGGCGTCCCCGATCTCCGCGATGTCGGTGACGACCACGTTGAGCAGCCCGCCGGGCAGACCCGCGTCCTCGAAGAGCTTGGCGATGACGGTGCCGCCCGCGATCGGGGTGTTCTGGTGCGGCTTGAGGACCACGCCGTTGCCGAGCGCGAGCGCGGGGGCGACCGACTTCAGCGACAGCAGGAAGGGGAAGTTGAAGGGGCTGATCACGCCCACCACGCCGACCGGGACCCGGTACAGGCGGTTCTCCTTGCCGTCCGCCGGTGAGGGCAGGATGCGGCCCTCGGGGCTCAGCGCCAGGTGGACCGCCTCACGCAGGAACTCCTTGGCGAGGTGGATCTCGAAGCCCGCCTTCACGCGGGTGCCGCCCAGCTCCGCGACGATCAGCTCGGCGATCTCCTCCTCACGCTCCTGGAGCAGGGCGAGGGCCCGCTCGAAGACCGCGCGACGGGTGTAGGGGCTGGTGCGCGCCCATTCCTTCTGGACGCGCTCGGCGGCGCGGTACGCCTGGTCGACCTCGTCGACCGAGGCCACGGTGATCGAGGCCAGCTTCTCGTCGTCGTAGGGGTTGAAGTCGATGACGTCCCAGGAGCCGGTGCCCGGCCGCCATTCGCCGTCGATGTACTGCTGGGCGAGGTCGCTGAAAAAGGCCGCCATGTGATCCCTCAATCGTGAGCGTACGGCTGAGTCACGCCGGGTGCTGATCACAGGCCATCGTACTGGTGCGCTACGCAGAGCGAGGAGCGCGTGGCTCCTCAACTCCCTTGTGCGTTACACCTGTTCGGCGAGCCTCGCGATGAGTTCGCGGCTCTCCTCCGGGCCCGGGCTGTCCTGCTGGAGCTCCTTGAGGGCGTGCTCGTACTGGGCGACGTCCTCACGCTTGTCCAGGTAGAGCGCGCTGGTGAGCTGCTCCAGGTAGACCACGTCGGACAGGTCCGACTCGGGGAAGCTGAGCAGGGTGAAGGCGCCGCTCTCCCCGGAGTGCCCGCCGAAGCCGAAGGGCATGACCTGGAGACGTACGTTGGGCCGCTCGGAGACCTCGATCAGGTGCCGGAGCTGCCCGCGCATGACCTCGCGGTCGCCGTAGGGGCGGTGCAGGGCGGCCTCGTCGAGCACGATGTGGAACTCGGGCGCGTGGTCGCCGAGCAGATGCTTCTGCCGCTCCAGGCGCAGCGCGACCCGCCGCTCCACGTCCTCCGCACTGGCGCCGCGCATGCCGCGCCGGACGACCGCGCGGGCGTAGTCCTCGGTCTGGAGCAGGCCGTGCACGAACTGCACCTCGTAGACCCGGATGAGGTGCGCGGCGCCCTCCAGGCCCACATAGGTGGGGAACCAGCTAGGCAGCACGTCGGAGTAACTGTGCCACCAGCCCGCCACGTTGGCCTCCCGCGCGAGGGAGAGCAGCGCCTCGCGCTCCGCCTCGTCGTCGATGCCGTAGAGCGTCAACAGATCCTCGACGTCCCTGGTCTTGAAGCTCACCCGGCCCAGCTCCATCCGGCTGATCTTCGACTCGGAGGCGCGGATCGAGTAGCCCGCCGCCTCGCGCGTGATCCCCCGAGCTTCACGCAGCCGCCTGAGTTGCGAGCCGAGCAGCATCCGCCGCACCACCGATCCGGGCTCTCCCGCGCTCACGTACGTCGCCTCCCCAACCGTCCTCAAGTGCCTGAGTCTGCCACTAAAACACTTCAAGCAGTACTCGTACGGTTACGGAAACGGAAAGAGCTGAACCGTTTCTGCCCGCCATAGGTCACGACCACTGGCGGTGCTGAGCACTCCGATGGCGGAAAAAATGGCCAAGAAGCGGTACGCGCAGGGCGATTTCGGCCGCGTGCACGTGCATCTGCCCTTGCATCTGCTGTGCGCATCCGAAACCATGGTGCCGCGCCACCGCCGCCTCGCAACGACCGCGAATCCCGGGAGTGCCTCGCATGGGGACGAATGGATCGACCATGCTCAAGCCGTTACGGCAGGGCCTTCCGCCGCTGGACCCCACGGCCGTGTCCGAAGCCGCCTCCTGCGCCCTGCCCGCCCGCTACGAGGCGGTCCGCGAGGCCCGGCACTTCACCCGCTCCACCCTGGGCCACTGGGACGTCGGCGACCGCTTCGACGACGTCGCCCTGGTCGTCTCCGAACTCGTCACCAACGCGCTGCGCCACGCGCTGCCCGCCGAACTCCCGTCCGGTGCCCCGCGTTCGGCGCCCGTCCGGCTGCATCTGCTGCGCTGGACCGGCCGGTTGGTGTGCGCGGTGCGCGATCCGAGCGACGAGACGCCCGTGCCGCGCGAGACGGAGGACGACTTCTCCGCCGAGTCGGGCCGGGGGCTGCTGCTGGTGGAGTCCTTCGCGGACGGCTGGGGCTGGCACCCCGTGGAAGGCGAGGCGGGCGGCAAGCTGGTCTGGGCGCTGTTCCGGCTGGGCGGCACCGCCTGAGCGGCCGGAACTCCCTTGCTGGTCAGCAGCGTTGACATCGTTGCCGACGCGGCTGCCGCCGGGGGCCCGCCGGTGGCGGGGTCAGCCGGCGATGAGGTGGTCGAACTCGCCGTCCTTGATGCCGAGGAGCATGGCCTCGATCTCCGCGCGGGTGTAGACCAGCGCGGGGCCGTCCGGGAAACGCGAGTTGCGCACCGCGACCTCGCCGCCGGGCAGCCGCGCGAACTCCACGCAGGAGCCCTGGGAGTTGCTGTGGCGGCTCTTCTGCCAGGCCACGCCGTCCAGCTGCGTGGCAGTCATGCCGTTGTACACGTCGTACCCCCCGTACACGCCGTCAACGTAGCGGTCCACAGGTCGCTCCCCGCTGTGCACTGTCTGATGTGGCCGTGGATCGTGGCCATGGATGCACTGGTCGATGTCGCTGATCGATGTCGTACTGATCGATGTCGCACTGATCGACGTCACGCTGGTCGATCGACCCGGATCATAACCTTGTTCATGTGCAGATGAATGGGCAGATGCACGTGCACGGCGGGTGTTCCCGCGGTTACAGCTTTGACGTCCGCTTTACCCGAGCCTCTGGGGCAGGTGGTGTTGACGCGTCTGCCCGAAAGCGGCTCGTGGCATGCGCGAGCGGGCGCCACGCCCGCGCTTCCGCGCCAGGTAGTCCGGATCGGAACGTCCCGCCCCGTGGACGGACGCGTGCCGCTCCCTCCCTGTTGCGCGGTGTCCCGGATTCGTCCGGGTAACGGCTGGTAACTTGCTGCGGACCTCCGGCTCTGGGGGGCCTCGCGCACGGCCGGCGGGGCGACCGGCTACTGGTTGGGAGCTTGACGTGACGACGGCTACGGCAATGGTGCGGGCCGCTGCGGCGGCGGGACTGATGGGCGCGCTCGCGCTGACCGCGACGGCGTGCGGCGGGGACGGCTCACCGGACGACTCCCCCACCACGAGCAGCGCGGCCCCGGCCCCGTCCGGCCCTGACGGCTCCGGTGGCGCCGAAGCCTCCGACGGGCTCCAGGGCAGCTGGGTCACCACCGGCGGTGGCAAGATCATCGCCCTGGTGATCACCGGGAAGCAGGCCGGGCTGTTCGTGACCGGCGGCACGGTGTGCAGCGGTACGGCGGGCGAGCGGGCGGGCAAGGGCGTGATCCGGCTGAACTGCCAGGGCGGCGACGACAGCCGGGCCGAGGGCACGGTCGACTCGGTCGACGGCAAGGCGCTGAAGGTGACCTGGAAGGGGAGCACCGGGTCGGAGTCGTACACCAGGGCCGAGGGCGGCAAGCTGCCCACCGGGCTGCCGACGAGTCTCCAGCCGTCGTAGGTCCACCGATGGTCCGCCGATGGTCCGTCGATTCCCCGGTTTCTCCGCCTGAAGTGGTGAATCGGCGGGGGTGGGTGCTCGGCCCCCGCGCGAAGGCGCCATGATGCGGGGAGACGTCACGACCTCGATGGGACCAGTACATGCGCCGTGTCATTCCGCTCACCCTCACCGCTCTCGCGGCCGCCCTCGCCCTGACCGCCTGCGGCGGCGGTGACGACGGCGGCGCGGACGGCGCCAAGAGCAAGGACGGATCGGGCTGCGCGACCGGCGCGGTCGCCCTGGAGGTCGGGTCCGCGAGCGTCGCGCCCGCCGCCGGGGACAGCGGCGAGGTGCCGGTCAGCATCACCAACCAGAGCGCCCCCTGCACCCTGGACCACTTCCCCGGCGTCACCCTGCGCCAGGGCGACCGGTCGGTGAAGCTGGCGGTGAGCGAGGGCGCGCAGGCGCAGACCCTGAAGCTGGCCAAGGGCGCCTCGGCGACCTTCACCGTCTCCTACGTGCGCGGCGCGGACGGCGACGCCAAGGCCCTCAAGGCGGGCACCATGGAGGTCACGCTGCCGGGCGGCGGGGACGCGAAGAGCTTCCCGTGGAAGTTCGGCCCGGTCGCGGGCAAGGGCGCGGACGGCCTGGACGCGTCGGTGAGCGCGTTCCAGCAGGTGGGCGACTAGGGCTCCGGCCGGGGGCGGGGGCTCGGCGGGCAGGCGCTCGCGGCCCGTGGCCGGTTCCGGGGCGGCGGGCCGCGGTCCGTGACGCGCTCAGGGCGACTCCGGCGTGACCGTCGGCGGCGCCGTCCTCACGGCAGCCGTCGGCGGGACCTCACCTGGGCCTCGTCCGCCGCCTTCGCTCCCTCCGTCCACCCGGCCTCGTCGTTGATGCCGCGCAGCCGGGTGGTGGTCGTCCGCGGGAACATGCTCTCCAGGCGGTCGGTCACCGCCGTCTCGCGGGTGACCAGCACCGGCAGCAGATCCTGGCTGACCTGGCTCTCGGCGGCGGCCGCGAGCCGGTCGCCGACGCGGTGGGCGTAGGCGGCGAGGAACGACTGCCGGAAGGTCTTGGTCCGCTTGCGGCCCCCGGCCCGCTGCGCCGCCTCGGCCTTGGCCATCGCGTGCGTGGCCTGCACCAGCAGCGACGTGTACAGCAGCTCGACGGCCTCCAGATCGGCCTCGAAGCCGACGACCGTGGAGAAGGCGTACGGCTCGTTCCACACCGCGCGGCAGTGGTTGGCGCGAGCGACCGCGTCCAGCAGCACGGCCTTGGCCTGCTCGTACGGTGGCTCGACGCCTATCCGGCAGGCGCCGGGCGCGTCCGGCGCCGGGGCGGAGGCGGCGAGCAGCGCCTCGTCGACGCTGTGCCGGGCCATCAGCTCCTGCGCCTTGGCGGTGAGTGCCTCGGCCTCCTCCGGATACCCGGTGCCCTCGGCCTTGGCGAGCAGGGCGCGGATACGGCCGAGCATGCGGGAGGTGCCGGGTCCGGCGGGGCGGCGGGGTTCCTCCAGCGGCTCCAGCGTGGGCAGCCGCAGCAGCAGCCGGTACAGCTCCAGGACGGTGGTGGCGTGCGAGAAGCGGTCGGTGGGGCGGGCGTCCGGCTGGTCGGCGAGGGCGTCGAGCTGGGCGGTCCAACGGGGGCCGCGCGGCCGGTCCTTCGCCGCCTGGGCACGGATCAGCGCGGCGGTGAGGCCGAGGTGGGTCTCGTCCAGCTCCCGGCGCACCAGCCGCGCCACGTCGGCGGGCTGCCACCCGCGCTGCCAGGCGGTCGCCATGAACTCCTCGCCGCGCCGGGTGAGTTCGGCGTCGGCGCCGATGTCGGCGGCGAGCAGGGACGCGCCGGTGTCGAGTCCCGAGTCGGTGTCGTCGTAGAGAGCGGCCGCGAAGGCGCGTTCGACGGTGCTGGCAGTGCTGGTCACGTGGTCGATCGTGCCATGCCCCGCCGACAGGCCGCCGAAGTTGTCCACAGGGTGTGGACAACGGCGGCTCGGCGCGATCCGGGAGCCCGGAAGAGAGTGTCAACCATCGGTTGACAGTGCCGGGGTGTCAACCTACGGTTGTCACATGGCGAGCAACCCGAAAGTCACGGCATCCGTACGCCTCGACGACCTCATCGAGGCCATCAAGACCGCCCACGCCGAGCCCCTCGAACAGCTCCAGGACGCGGTGATCGCCGCGGATCACCTGGGCGACGTGGCGGACCATCTGATCGGGCACTTCGTGGACCAGGCCCGCCGCTCGGGCGCGTCCTGGACCGACATCGGCAAGAGCATGGGCGTGACCCGGCAGGCGGCGCAGAAGCGGTTCGTCTCCAAGGAGTCGGCCGATCTCGACCCCAGCCAGGGCTTCAACCGCTACACCCCCCGCGCCCGCAACGTCGTCATGGCGGCGCACAACGCCGCGGTGACCGCCCGCAACGCGGAAGGCCGCCCCGAGCACCTGGTCCTCGGCCTGCTGGCCGAACCGGAGGGCCTCGCGGTGAAGGCGATGGAGGCACAGGGCGTCGAGGCCGACGCCGTACGCCGGACCGCGACCGCCGCGCTCCCCCCGGCCACCGGGACCACCCCCGACCTGGTCCCCTACGGTCCCGAGGCCAAGAAGGCCCTGGAACTCACCTTCCGCGAGGCGCTCCGGCTCGGCCACAACTACATCGGCACCGAGCACATCCTGCTGGCCTTGCTGGAGCAGGAGAACGGCGCGGGCGTCCTCACCGGTCTGGGCATCACCAAGGAGGGCACCGAGGAGTACGTGAACCGGGTGCTGGCGCTGCTCCTGGAGCAGAAGCAGGCGGCGGCCTCCGCCCAGCAGGCGGCCACCCACCCGGACGACGAGCAGGACGGCTGACGCGTCCGGACGACGAGCAGAACCGGTTGCTGCGTCCGGACGACGAGCAGGACGGCTGACCGGTCCGGACGACGAGCAGGACAGCCGCCGCGTCCGGACGACGGCCAGGACAGCCGACCCGCGCGGCGAAAGCACAGGTCAGGCGCATTGTCAGACCCCCCTGCCACACTCGCACTCATGACCGACCGGTGGGCGCTCGCACCGGCCGAGGACGGTGGCGTGGACGTCGCCCCCCTCGGCCGGGACGGGCTGCCCGCGGGTCCGGTCCGGCGCGAGAGCGATCTCGCCCAGGCGGTGCGGAGCCGCCCGGAGACCGGACGCTGGGTGTGGCGGTCGACCTCCGAGGTCTACCCGCGCCTGCTCGCCACGGGGGTGCGAGTGGAGCGGTGCTACGACATCGAGGACGCCGAGACCCTGCTCCTGGGCCACGAGGGGCGGTACGGCGAGCCACGCTCGGCCGCCGCCGCCCTGGCCCGTCTCCGGGGCGGCCCCGTACCGCCCGACCCGCCGCAGCGCGCGGCCGAACCGGGCGCCCAGTCCTCGCTGTTCGAGCCGTCCGGCACCCGGATGCCGCTGACCGGCCTCCTGGAGGTGTACGCCGAACAGCAGCGAAGACACGACCGGACCGCCCACCCCGACCGGATGCGCCTGCTGACCAGCGCGGAGTCGGCGGGGATGCTGGTGGCCGCCGAGATGAACCGCGTGGGCCTGCCCTGGCGCGCGGACGTGCACCGCGCCCTGCTGACCGACCTGTTGGGCGAGCGGTACGCGGGCGGTGGCGAACCACGCCGCCTCGCCGAGCTGGCCGACGAGGTGTCCACGGCCTTCGGCCACCGGGTCCGCCCGGACCTCCCGGCCGAGGTGGTCCGGGCCTTCGCCCGGGCCGGGATCAAGGTCGGCTCCACCCGCCGCTGGGAGATCCAGTCCCTCGACCACCCGGCCGTGGCCCCGCTGCTGGAGTACAAGCGGCTGTACCGGATCTGGGTGGCGCACGGCTGGTCCTGGCTGCGGGACTGGGTGCGCGAGGGCCGGTTCCGTCCGGAGTTCCTCGCGGGTGGCACGGTCACCGGGCGCTGGGTCACCAACGGCGGGGGCGCGCTGCAGATACCCAAGGTGATCCGGCGCGCGGTCGTGGCCGACCCCGGCTGGCGGCTGGTGGTGGCCGACGCGGCCCAGATGGAGCCCCGGGTGCTGGCGGCGATCTCCCGCGATCCCGGCCTGATGGAGGTCGCGGCCCGCGAGAGCGACCTCTACCAGTCCGTGTCCGACCGCGCCTTCTCCGGTGACCGCGACCAGGCCAAGCTGGCCGTGCTCGGCGCGATCTACGGCCAGACCAAGGGCGACGGCCTGAAGAACCTGGCCGCGCTGCGCCGCCGCTACCCGAAGGCCGTGGCCTACGTCGACGAGGCGGCCCGCGCGGGCGAGGAGGGCCGCCTGGTCCGCACCTGGCTGGGCCGCACCTGCCCGCCGGTGGCCGGAGCGGACGTGGCGGAGGAGGCGGGCATCCCGCTCGGCGAGGCGGAGATGTCCGGCTGGGGAACGTCGGGCGACCGCGGCCGGGGCCGTTTCGCCCGTAACTTCGTCGTCCAGGGCAGCGCGGCCGACTGGGCGCTGCTGCTCCTGGCGGCCCTGCGCCGCGCGTGCGCGGACCTCGCCGCCGAGCTGGTCTTCTTCCAGCACGACGAGGTCATCGTGCACTGCCCCGCCGAGGAGGCCGAGCAGGTCGTCGCGGCCATCCGGGAAGCCTCCGTCCTGGCGGCCCGCCTCACCTTCGGCGACACCCCGGTCCGCTTCCCGTTCAGCACGGCCGTGGTGGAGTGCTACGCCGACGCGAAGTGAGCGGACGCGTCCGCTGTGCGACCATGGCTGACAGAGCTCGATCGCGGCTCCTGGACGAGGTGCGCCGTACCCAGCCCACGACAAGACGGCGCGTGGAGTTCGACATGGGATGGATCGCGCTCGTGATCTCGGGAATGCTGGAAGCGGTGTGGGCGACAGCCCTCGGCAAGTCGGAAGGCTTCAGCCGCCCGCTGCCGTCCGTGGTCTTCGTACTCGGCCTGCTGCTCAGCATGACGGGCCTGGCCTTCGCCCTCCGCACGGTCCCGGTCAGCACCGGCTACGCGGTCTGGGTCGGCATCGGCGCGGCCCTCACGGCGGCCTACGCGATGCTCTTCGACGGCGAACCGGCCAGTACGGTCAAGATCGTGCTGCTGCTCGGAATCATCGCGTGCGTGGCGGGGCTGAAGCTGGCGCACTGAGGCGGTGCCCCGCGCGGCGGAACGGCGACCGGAAAGTCATGGCTCGTCCAGGGCAACCCCGACCCCACCTCATCGGTCACACGAACATCACTTGTCCGTGTTTCCGCAGGTCCGGAAAGGGCCCCACTTCCTGTGATGACTCGTACCCGCATGGCAGCCGCGACTCTGACGGCCGCGCTCGCCACGGCGGGCGGTCTGCTGACCGCCACCCCGGCTTCCGCCGTCACCTGTGCCTCGCCGTCCTGGACCGCGCAGTACTACGCGAACACCTCGTTCAAGGGCACGCCCAAGCTGACCGCCTGCGACTCGGCGATATCCGAGAACTACGGCTACGGCGACCCGGCCGGGGTCACCCTGCCGAAGGACAACTTCTCCGTCCGCTGGTCCGTGACCCGTGACTTCGGCTCCGGCGGCCCGTTCCGGCTCGCCGCGGCCACGCAGGACGGGATGCGCGTCTACGTCGACGGCATGCGGCGGATCGACCTGTGGCGGAACGTTTCCTCGACCGCGCGCAAGACCGTCGACCTGACCATCCCCGCGGGCAGACACACGCTCCGCGTGGACTACGTCGCGTGGACCGGCTACGCCTCCGCCGCCTTCACGTACACCCCGCGCACCGACGCCAGGACGGACACGGTCAAGCCCCTGGCGCCGACCGGGCTCACCGCCGCGTACGACCGCGGTACGGCGAAGGCCACGCTGCGCTGGACCCGGAACAAGGAGATGGACCTCGCCGGGTACCGCGTGTACCGGCGGGCGAGCGGCGCGAGCTGGGCCAGGGTCAGCGGCACCGGTCCTCTCACCTCGGCGTCCTTCGTGGACGCGCCGCCCGTGACCGGCCAGACCTTCTTCTACGAGCTGCGCGCCGTCGACAAGGCCGGCCGCGAGTCCACCGGCAGCGCGGACGTGTCCGCCACCACGGTGGACCGCACCGCTCCGGCGGCGCCGACCGGCCTGACGGCGACGGACGGGCAGGGCGGCGTCGCCCTGGCCTGGCAACCGGTCGCGGGTGCGGCCAAGTACACCGTCTTCCGCCGACAGCAGACCGAACCGGGCTTCCCGGAGGCCCCGGTGACCCAGGTCGCCACGCCGTCCTCGGCCTTCTGGACCGACACGACCGCCGCCGAGCGCACGGGCTACACGTACTACGTCGCCGCCGTCGACGCGGCGGGCAACACCTCGCAGACGCGCGCGACGGTCTCCGCCACGCGCGACGACCACGCCCCCGCACCGGTCACCGACGTGACGGCCGTGTTCAAGCCGGGCACCGGCATCGTCGTGAGCTGGGCCCGCTCGACCAGCGGCGACGTCGAACGGTACGAGGTCTACCGCGACGGTCACCTGTACACGGACGTGTCCGGAAGCACCTACACCGACATGACGGCCGAGCACGGCTCCACCTACACCTACACGGTGGTCGCCGTGGACATGGGCGACCACCGTTCCCCCGTCTCCGCGCCCGCTTCGGCCACCACGGACGGCGATCTCGTCGCCCCGGCCCCCGTCACCGGCCTGACGGCGACGCCCCGCGAGGACGGCGTCCTCCTGGAATGGACGCCGAACACCGAGTCCGACCTGAAGCGGTACGAGGTCTTCAAGGCCGAGAAGTACGACGACGGCGACGGCGGCCAGGTCTGGCTCGCCCACCGCGTCGAATACCTCGGCCCGGACACCACCTCGTTCCTCCACACCAGCGCGGCGGACGGCGAGAACGTGATGTACGCCGTGATCGCCGTCGACAACTGGGACAACCAGCTCAGCGCGACCGACGAGACCGTGCACTGGACCGAGGTCACCGAACTCGGCACCCCGACCGAGGACTGATCCGCGGTCCCTCGGCGGGGACGGTACTCAACTGCTCGACGCCGCGAGGAAATCGCGTGTTCTCGACAGGGCGACATCGGCGGCGCGGAACCGCAGCGACGATCCGTCGGAGGAAGCGGACACCTGGACCGTGCCGTCGGCCGCTCTTTCGACGTGGACGTCCTTCTGGCCCGGGGCACCCCAGCCCCGCACGCGCACATCCCGTACGTCATGGAAGCGGAGAAAGAACTCGAAGCCCTCGGCGCCGTGCACGCGGGAGAATCCGAGAGTGGCGGAGCGGCCTCGTTCGTCGAAATGGACGTAGAAGAGGTCGCTGTCGCTCAGGACGTCGTGCGCGCACAGTGCCGGGAGTTCCGGGCTGCTCTCGGCAGCACCCTCAGAGGCTTTCATGGAAAGTCTTCTCGCTCGGGTCGGGAACAGTGGTGTGGAGCCTGGCGTCGAGCCTGCCGAGGAAGTGGTGAGGCCCGCTGTCAGCGGATTCCGGACCGGCCCGGAATCCGCTGACATGGCCGACGAGCACATCGGCACTTCCGGTGAAGCGAAGGAATTCGGACTTACCGTCGTGCGACACCGCGACGCGCATCCTGTGCCTGCTCCCACTGCGCACCGCCAGTTCGAAAGAGACGGGCAGTCCGGGCTCCCAGTCGTCCAGTTCCAGATCCTCCACGGCGAGGAACTGGAGCTGCCCCTGCACCGTGTCGACATCCGCGGCCTCCCATTCCTCCGGCAGCGGCAAGGGCGGAGCGGGCAGGTCCAGCCGCAGCGTCACGGTGGGGCCGTGCCAGTCGAGGTGCACGGACCGGAGTCTGACGGAGCGCAGGTCCAGGGGGGCCGGCCCGTAGAGCGGGGCGAGAACCTCGCTGTTTCGGGGGGAGAGCTCAGCGGTCATCGTGAATCATTCCAGAACGGTTCGCCCACCCGAACTCTGATCTGCCTCTTCTGTTCGTCGTGGAAAGCCACTTCGACGGAGATTTTCGCGCCGACCTCAGGCAGGTCGAGCACCGGCGGATCGGGGTTGTACGAGGCGATGTCCAGGAATCCGATCACTTCGGGAGAGCCGTCCAGCTCGATGAAAACTCCGAACGGTCGTCGAATGCGGACCACCCCGTGGGTCTTACTGCCGACCGGATGCCGGAGCTTTGCGTCTTCCCATTCGCCTTCCATGGCTACCTGTGCCTCACTCTGGGGTAGTGGTTCAGATCCTCCACGGAAGTGTTCGGGATCTCGAGCTCGATCAGGGGCCCGCCCTCGTAAGGGCGCTCGTACTGCCCGAAGCGAAGATCATACTCTTCCAGGGGAATCTTGATCTCTATGACGCCTTCACCATAATGCTGGGCATATTTATCTGCGAGTTCACGCTCCTTGGCGAAATACGCATTTCCGTCCGAGTAGGGGTCATGGGGTCCGCCCGGGAAGTCTTCGGCCCGGTATCCCAGGGATTCTTGAATGTCACCCTGCCCCCGCTGGGGGGCCTTGTAGATCGACTGGTAGTCGGGAGCGAGGCCGAGCGAGTCGGACCATGTGGTCGGGTTGACCACGTAGGTGACGGGGTTGGGTGCGGGGGCCAGGCCCAGTGGATCGGGGGTCGTATAACGCCCGGTCTCCGGGCCGTAGTGGCGGAAGTAGTTGTAGTGGAGGCCGGTTTCGGGGTCGTAGTACTGGCCCGGGAAGCGGAGTGGGGTGTAGGTGGTGGCGGTGGTGTTCCAGGTGGTGCTTCCCCAGACGGTGGTGCGGGTGTGCCAGGCGATCTCACCGTCCTCCGCCACGAGTTCGCGTGGCGTGCCGACGAGGTCGGTGACGATCGCGAAGAAGCGGGAGTCGATCTCCGTCTGGGGGGCGTCGGCGGCGGTGATGCGTTCGGTCTGGGCGATCGGTTGCAGCCCGCGGTGGTCCCAGGTGAGGGTGACCGGGTTCGGGACGTCGGGTGCCGAGGTGGTCTGTTCGCAGAGGGTGGTGCCGTCCCAGCTGAAGACGACCTGTTCCGTCACCGTCGTGCCGTCTGCCGACAGACGTTGCTTCGAGGTGCGGCGGCCCAGGGCGTCGTAGGTGTAGCGCCACACCGTGCCGTCGGGGGTGGTGACCTGGGCGAGGCGGTCTTCCGGGTCCCACGCGTAGCGCCAGGTGTCGGGCTTGTGGGAGAGCCGGGGTTTCTGGCGGAGGGTGACACGGCCGAGGGCGTCGTGTTCGTAACGGACCTGGCCGGCGCGGGTGATGCGGGTGCCGGTGTAGGTGCGGTCGCCGGTGGCTTCGTGGCCGGGGTGGGTGGCCGGCCAGGAGGCCGTGGTCTGGTTCCCCGCCGCGTCGTAGGCGTACGACTCCGACCAGTTCGTGGCGTGGACGGCGGTGACGCGGCCTGCCGGGTCGAGGGTGAACGTGCGGGGGCCGTCGAGGTGGTCGTCGAGGGCGGTGAGGTTGCCGTCGGCGCGGTAGGTGTAGGCCCGGCGCTGCAGCAGGGTTTCGCCGTCCGTGGCCGCGGTCTGGGTGGCCAGGCGGCCCATCGGGTCGTAGGTGTGGGTGAGGGTGAGGAAGTCGCTGATTCCGCGGGTGAGTTCGCGGCCCGCGTCGTCGTAGGCGATGTCGACGGGACGGCCGGAGACGACCAGGTCCGTACGGCGGCCCGCGGCGTCGTACGACCAGGTGGTGCGGGCGCCGGTGGGGGTGGTGCGGCCGGTGCGGCGGCCCAGTTCGTCATGGTCGTACCTGAGGGTGCGGCCGTCGACCGTTTCCGTGCGGACGCGGCCGTACTGGTCGCGGAGGACGGTCAGGCGGGTGCCGTCGGGGCCGACCGCTTCGGCGAGCTGATCCGAGAGGTCGTACGCGAAGGTGCTCACTCGGCCTGCCGCGTCCTTGCGGAGGGTGCGCCCCAGCGCGTCGCGCTCGTACGTCGTCGTCTCGTCGAGTGCGTTCGTCCGGGAGACCAGGTGGCCCGCGGGGTCGAAGACGTACGCGAGGGTCCGGCCGTCGAAGTCGGTCTCGGACCTGAGGTGTCCGGCCGGGTCGTAGGCGTAGTCCCAGGTGAGGCCCTGCGGGTTGGTGACGCGGGTGAGGCGGAGCTCGGCGTCGTGGGTGAACTCGTGCCGGACGCCGTCGGGGGTGGTGCGGGCGGTGAGGAGGTCGAAGTGGGTGTACTCGAAGCGGGTGGTGCCGCCGACGGGGTCGGTGTGGGTGGTGCAGTTGCCTTCGCCGTCGTAGGTCCAGGTCTCGCTGGTGCCGTCGGGTGCGGTGCGCCGGGCGAGTTGCCCTTCGACGGTCCATTCGAGGCGGGTGGTGAGGCCGGTGGGGTCGGTCATGGTGACCGGGCGGCCGAAGGTGTCGCGTTCGTAGCGGATGACGGCGCCGAGGGGGCCGGTGATCTCGACCGGGAGGCCCGCGCGGTCGCAGCGGACCGAGGTCACCTGGCCGAGCGGGTCGGTGACCGAGGTGAGGCGGCCCGCTCCGTCATGGGTGAAGTGGGTCGTGTGGCCGGTGGGGGTGGTGCTGGTAAGGCGGTTGCCGCGATCGTCGTAGGTGTGGCGGGTGGTGTTGCCGTCCGTGCCACGGATACGGGTGAGGCGGTCGAAGTCGCCGTACTCCGCCGTCACTTCACGGCCGTCGGCGCGGGTCACCGAGACGACGTTGCCCGCGTCGTCGTACCCGCACGTGGTGATGTGCCCCAGCGGATCGGTCCGTGTCAGCACCCGTCCGAACCGGTCCCGCGTGAACCGGGTGACATGGCCCAGCGGGTCCGTCTCGGCGATCACCTGGTTCGCGGCGTCGATCAGATAGCGGCGGGTGTGGCCCTCGCCCGTCGTCGCCGTGGTGACGCGGTGACCGGTCGCCGGGTCCCGTTCGCCGTACGTGAGGCGGAGCGTCATGTGGCCCGCCTCACCGCCCTCGGCGACGCAGCGGTCCTGGTCGTCGTACTCGTAGGTGTACGAGCGGTCGTTGCTGTCGGTCCACGAGATGGCGCGACCGCGGTCGTCGTACGTGAACGTCAGCGGGAGGCCCGAGGAGTTGAAGACCTGGGTCAGGTCGCCGGACTCGGAGTAGGCGTAGCGCTTGATCTCCTGGTCGGTGCCGTCGGGCGCCGCGCCGGCCAGGGACAGGGTGGTGACGCGGTCGTCCTCGACGGTGAGGGTGAGGCGGTGGCCGCCGGAGGAGGTGACGGCGAGGGGGATGCCTTCGGGGGTGTGCTCGAAGGTGATCCAGTTGCCGTTGCGGTCGTCGATCTGTTCCAGTACGGACCGGTCGGCACTCCGATCGGTGAAGTGCCAGGTGCGGCCCGTGTGCGGGTCCGTGACGGTGTAGCCCTCGTCGACGCGGTCCAGGGGCCAGCGGCGGCTGCCGACGGTCGGGAGGGTCGGGACGCCGGGCGCGGGGTGCGGGTAGGTGAGGAGCAGGCCGTCCTCGGTGACGAAGATGACGCCTTCGGCGTCGATCTCCAGGCGCTGGTCGAGGGTCGAGGTCCAGGAGGGGCCGAACCAGTGGCCGAGCCGCGACCCCGATTCCAGGCGGCGGGTGAAGACCAGCGGGAGCGTGCCGGGCAGCGTGACGTCGGTCTGCGGCAGGTACATCGTGCCGGTGACCAGGTCGACCGGGTCGCTGGGGTCGTTCTCGACCTTCTCGCGCGGGTGCTCCGGGTGCGGCTCCTTCGTGGCCGCCTTGCGCGCGACGTTCTCGCCCTCGCGGAGCGCCGCCCGCTCGGTGCTCCGCACCCCCAGCCGGACCCCGCTGCGGGCGAGACCGGCGCCCTTCGTCCCGATCAGCTCGGGGATGAGACGGCCGACGAACTCGGAGGGGTCCTTCTTGAAGCCGTCGACGGCCGCGGTGACGATGCGTTCGGGGTGGGCGGCGGTGGAGGTGAGGCCGGAGAGCGTCATGGAGACGTTCTGCAGGTAGGCGGCGGGGTGGGTGAGGTTGTAGGGGTCGGTGGGGTTGAGGCCGCGGGCGAAGTTCACCAGGCCGGCCGTGCCCTTGAGCGCACCGCCGACCACGTGGGTGAGTTCGGTGTCGTACGCCTGGTAGCCGTCGACGATGTCGTTGCCGAGGCGGTCGAGCGGCGGGGGCTCGGCCGGGGCGTGGGCGAGGGCCGCCCTCACCTTGCCCTGGGCGTCACCGGCGGCGGTGTTGCGCTGCTTGCGGGCCTCGGCGAGCGTGTCGTACGCCTTCTTGATGTCGGCCTTGCCAGGGTCGTGGAACGGCTCGGGCCGGGGGCCGGGGTCCTCGTCCGCCTTGATCTTCGCGTTGTAGGCGTCGACCTTCCTGTTGTACGCGTCGGCCGCGTCGGCCGAGGACTTCTTGCCCTTCTTGTAGAGCTCGACGGCCTCCTTGGCCTTGCCCTGCGCCCACTTGACCGTGTCGGCGTACGCGTCGAGGGCGCCGCTCGCCTTCTCACAGGCGTCGGCGGCGTGGGCCCACTTGGCGGGATGGACGCCGAACTTCTCGCGGAACGCGTCGCCGCCCTCGCCGACCCAGCCGGAGGAGTCGACCTTGCGCATGCCGGAGCTGACGTGGTCGAACGCGGTGTGGAAGTCCTTGAGGTGCTTCGCGGCCTCGCGGATCTTGTCCGGGTCGCCGTGGACGAGTTCGTCGGCCTCCTCGGTCTGGCCGAGCTGCTGCTCACCGGGGGTGGCGCCGAGGTCGGAGGCGACGTCGTCGCCCCAGTCCTCGACCGCGTCGGCGGCGCCGTGCGCACCGACGTGATCGAGGCCGTCACCGATCTTGTCCGTGGTCCAGTCGACACCCTCGCCGACGAGCTTCTTCCCCGCGTCGACGCCGTCCTCGAGCTTGCCCAGACCGGCGTTGGCCTTGTCCTTGAGGTCGTCCAGAAGTCCCACGGCTACTCGCCCCCGCCGTGCGACGCCGACCGCACCGGGCCGCTCATCACCGCGTGGTCGTCGAGGCGTGACCTTGGTATGTTCCGCGACTGCTCCGCCGCACCCCCGTGCTCAGTCATGCCAGACATCATGGCCACACGGCCTCATGAACTGCAACGCACCTACGTCACAACCCCTTTGACGAAACCCGAGCCCGGACACGCGTGCCGAGGGGGCGCCCGAGACAAGAAAACCCCAGGTCACGGGTGATGTGACCTGGGGTTCAACTGAGCCGCTTTCGGGATTCGAACCCGAGACCTACGCATTACGAGTGCGTTGCTCTGGCCATCTGAGCTAAAGCGGCGTGTTGGACGCACCGGGGTGCGGGCGGCAACGTCGGTAAGTCTACACAGGTGCGGGGGATGGTTCGTACCGGCCCCGGTGGGCGGGGCCGGTACCAGGGGTGTCAGGTGCAGCGTTTGCCCTGGGTGGGCGGGGTGCCGCGGAGGAGGTAGGTGTCGATCGCGGAGTCGATGCAGGTGCTGCCGCGGCCGTAGGCGGTGTGGCCGTCGCCCTCGTAGGTGAGGAGGCGGCCGGAGGAGAGCTGGCGGGAGAGGGACTGGGCCCAGCGGTAGGGGGTCGCCGGGTCGCGGGTGGTGCCGACCACCACGATGGGCGCCGCGCCCTTCGCCTCGATGCGGTGCGGCTCGCCCGTGGCCCGCACCGGCCAGTACGTGCAGTTCAGGGAGGCCCAGGCCAGGCTGGGGCCGAACACCGGGGACGCCTTCTCGAACTCCGGCACCGCCTTCTCCACCTGCTCCGGGCCGTCGAAGGCGGGCGGGAGGTCGAGGCAGTTCACGGCCGCGTTGGCCATCATCAGGTTGCTGTAGTGGCCGCGGGCGTCGCGTTCGTAGTAGCTGTCGGAGAGCGACAGCAGGCCCGCGCCGTCGTTCTCGTCCATCGCCGAGTTCAGCGCCTCACGGAGCCGCTCCCAGCTGCTCTCGTCGTACATGGCCGCGATCACCCCGGTGGTGGCCAGCGACTCGGTCAGGCGGCGGCCGTCCGCGTCACCGGCCGGGAGCGGGTGGGCGTCGAGCGCGCGGAAGAACTTCTCCAGGCGGTCGCCGACCTGCCCGGGTGTCGCGTCCTTGCCGTCCAGGGGGCAGTCGGCCTGCTTGACGCAGTCCGCCGAGAACGCCCGGAACGCCGTCTCGAAGCCCGCCGTCTGGTCCAGGTTGAGCTGCCGGGCGTCCAGCGAGGGGTCCATCGCGCCGTCCAGCACCAGGCGGCCGGTGCGGTGCGGGAACAGCCCGGCGTACGTCGCGCCGAGGAAGGTGCCGTACGACGCGCCGACGTAGTTCAGCTTCTTGTCGCCGAGCAGTTCGCGCAGGACGTCCATGTCACGGGCCGCCTCGACGGTGGAGACGTGCCGGAGCAGCTTCGCGGAGTGCTTCCCGCAGCCCTCGGCGAAGTTCCGGTCCGCGCCGACCAGCGCGGTTTTCTCCTTGGCGTCGTCGGGGGTCATGTCCGTCTGGGTGAACGTGTCCATCTGGCGCCCGTCGAGGCACTCCACGGGCTCGCTGCCGGCCACCCCGCGCGGGTCGACGGCGACCATGTCGTAACGGGCGCGCACCTCGGCGGGGTAGCCGAGGGCCGCGTAGCTCTGGAGGTAGCCGATCGCGGAGCCGCCCGGACCGCCCGGATTGACCAGCAGCGAGCCGAGCGGCTCGCCCTTGCCGGTGGCCTTCTTCCGGGAGACGGCCAGCTTGATGTCGCCGGAAGCGGGCTTGTCGTAGTCGAGCGGCACCTTCATCGTCGCGCACTCAAAACCGGCGGCGCCGCACTTCCGCCAGCTCAGCTTCTGGGCGTAGTACGGCGACAGCGCCGACGGGGTCGACATCGGCAGCGCGGCCAGCGCCGCCCCCACCGTGCCGTCCGAGCCCGTACCGCTCGCGCCGCAGCCGGACACGAGCAGCGCGGACGCCGCGAGCAGGGCCGCTGCCGTCCGGGCCGTGGCGCGGGAGGCGGCCATCGGCCGGAACGGACGGCGCGCCAGCGGCGGCCGGGCGGGCGGGGGCGACGGGGAGGGCCTGGTGTCCATCAGGCGAGCGTAACGCTGAGCGACGCCCCGCGTGCTCTGCGTCCAGGTTGTGGCGTCACCCCGCGCGCAGTGCCATCGTCATCGCCTCCACCGCCAGCAGCGGGGCCACATTGCGGTCGAGGGCGTCACGGCAGGCGGCGATCGCCTCGATACGGCGCAGGGTGGACTCCGGGGAGCCCGCGCGGGCGACGCGCTGGAGGGAGTCCTCGGCGTCCTCGTTGGCGATGGCCAGCCGGGAGCCGAGCTGGAGGGCGAGGACATCGCGGTAGAAGCCGGTGAGGTCGCCCAGGGCCACGTCGAGGCTGTCGCGCTGGGTGCGGGTGCGGCGCCGCTTCTGCATGTCCTCCAGGTCCTTGATCACACCCGCCGTGCCGCGCGGCAGCCGTCCGCCCTGGGCCGCGCCGAGCGCCGCCTTCAGCTCGTCGGTCTCCTTGCCGTCCATCTCCTCGGCGAGCTGCTTGGCGTCCTCGGCGGCGGCGTCGACCAGCTCCTGGGCGGCCTTGAGGCAGGCGCCGACCTCGTCCAGCCGCAGCGGCAGTTTCAGTACCGAGGCACGGCGGCGGCGGGCCTCCGGGTCGGTGGCCAGGCGCCGGGCCCGGTCGACGTGCCCCTGGGTGGCACGGGCGGCGGCCGCGGCCACGTCGGGCTCGACACCGTCGCGGCGCATCAGCATGTCGGCGACGGCCGCGACGGGCGGGGTACGCAGGTTCAGATGGCGGCAGCGGGAGCGGATCGTCGGCAGCACATCCTCGATGGAGGGCGCGCACAGCAGCCAGACCGTGCGTGGGGCGGGCTCCTCGACGGCCTTCAGGACGGCGTTGGCCGACTTCTCGTTCAGCCGCTCGGCGTCCTCGACCAGGATGATCTGCCAGCGGCCGTTGGCCGGGCTGGTGAACGACTTGCGGACCGTGTCCCGCATGTCCTTGACCAGGATCTCCGCACCCACGGCCGCGACCGAGGAGACGTCCGCGTGGGTGCCGAGCAGCGCGGTGTGGCAGCCGTCGCAGAAGCCGCAGCCGGGGGTGCCGCCCATGGCGCGATCGGGGCTCACGCACTGGAGGGCCGCGGCGAAGGCGCGCGCCGCCTGGTTCCGGCCCGCGCCGGGCGGGCCCGTGAACAGCCAGGCGTGGGTCATCTTCGACGCCTCCGGCGGCGGCTGGTCCGCCGCGGCGGCCGTGACGAGCGCGTCGGCGTCCCGCGCGGCCGCCTCCAGCGTCGCGCTCACCTTCTCCTGCCCGACGAGGTCGTCCCAGACGCTCATGGGTCACGCCGCCCTTTCCGTCACTTCGTGTTCCGTCGTCCATTGTGCGGGGGACCACCGACAGCGCCGCCGACAGTGCCCGCACGGCGAAGGGCGGCACCCTCCGCGACGCCGAAGCGCCCGGTGGACACCGCCCCCTGGTTCCGCCCGGTCAGCCGCGCCGACCCCGGCCGCGCCGGCCTCCGTCGTCGTGCCGACCACGTTCGTCGTGCGCGTCGTGCTCGTCATAGGAACCGAGGAGTTCGTCCGCGAGCGACGGCAGGTCGTCCAGCGGGGTCTCCTCGGCCCAGTCGGGGCGCGGGCGCCGGGGCTTGCCGTCGGCGCCGAGCTGCGGGATCTCGCGGGTGCGGTCCTCGTCGTCGCGGACCGGCCGCAGGACGGCCGTCTCCTCGACAGAGCTCACCGGCGGCAGCACGGCCGTCTCGTCGGCGTCCCGGTCGGAGAACTTCGGCAGCAGCGCCGTCTCGTCCGCCGCGCCCTGCGGGGCGGGCGGCTGCGGCAGCTCGGCCGTCACCTCGGACTCGGAGCCGCCGTCGCGCACCGGGCGCAGCACGGCCGTGTCGTCGGTGGCGCGGGGCGCCGGGGCGTCCGGGACGGCGCGCTCGCGCTCGGACGGCTTGCGGGCGGCGGTGTCGGCCGCCGTCGCGGCCTCGGCCGCGCGCCTGCGGGCCTCCTCGGCGCGCAGCAGGGCGTCCTCGGCCTTGCGCTGCTTCTCCAGGCGCAGGGCCTCGGCCTCGGCGCGCTGCCGGGCCTCCTCCTCGGCCTCCTTGCGGCGCCGCTCGTCCTCGGCCTTGCGGCGGGCCTCCTCCTCGGCGCGGGCCTTCTCCTCCGCGAGGAGACGCTGACGCTCCTCCTCGGCACGGCGGTGCGCCTCCTCGGCGCGACGGCGGGCCTCTTCCTCCTGCCGCTCGGCCTCGCGGCGCTGCGCCTCCTCCAGCTCGCGGCGCTTGCGCTCCTCCTCCTCGGCGCGCAGGCGGGCCAGCTGCTCCTCGCGCTCGCGTGCCACGCGCTCTTCCTCGGCCTTGCGGGCGGCCTCCGCCTCGGCCTTGCGGCGGGCCTCCTCCTCGGCCTTCTTCCGCGCCTCCTCCTGGGCCTTGATCTCGGCCTCGGAGAGCGGCAGCACGGTGTCGAGCCGGTGCCGGATCACGGAGGTGACGCCCTCGGGCTCCTGGCCCGCGTCCACGACCAGATAGCGGCCGGGGTCGGCGGCGGCCAGGGTGAGGAAACCGGCCCGCACGCGCGCGTGGAACTCGGCGGGCTCGGACTCCAGCCGGTCCGGTGCCTCGGTGAAGCGCTCCCGCGCGACCTCCGGCGGCACGTCCAGCAGGACGGTCAGATGCGGGACGAGTCCGCCGGTGGCCCAGCGGTTGATGCGGGCGATCTCGGTCGGCGACAGATCACGGCCCGCGCCCTGGTAGGCGACGGAGGAGTCGATGTACCGGTCCGAGATGACGACCGCGCCACGCTCCAGGGCGGGGCGTACGACGGTGTCGACGTGCTCCGCGCGATCGGCGGCGTACAGCAGCGCCTCCGCGCGGTGCGACAGGCCCGCCTCGGACACGTCCAGCAGGATCGAGCGGAGCCGCTTGCCCACGGGGGTGGCGCCCGGCTCACGGGTCAGGACCACCTCGTGGCCCTTGGCGCGGATCCACTCGGCGAGGGCCTCGGCCTGGGTGGACTTGCCCGCGCCGTCACCGCCCTCCAGGGAGATGAAGAAACCGTTCGCCGCGGGGGCGGTCACCGGGTCGTCGCCGCCGAGCAGGGCGTCCTTGATGTCCTGGCGCAGCGGGATGCCAGAGCGGTCGTCGACCTTGGCGAGGACGAGCACGGCCACCGGCAGCAGCAGCGCGCCGACCAGCATCAGGGTGAAGGAGGCACCGCCGTGCGCGAAGACGAAGCGGCCGCTCTCCAGCCGGTGGCGGCCGATGAGCCCGGCGACGACCGGGGCGATCAGGGCGCCGAGCGCCATGAAGACCCGGACGACGGCGTGCAGGTGCTCGGTGATCCGGCCCCGGCGGGAGTCCTCGGTCTCCTGGTCGAGCAGGGCGTGCCCGGTGTTCGCGGAGATGCCCGCGCCGACGCCGGCCAGGGTGAGGATCAGCAGGACGGTGGTGACGTCCGGGACGAGACCCGCGGCCAGCAGGGCAACGCCGGTGAGCGCGATGGCCAGGGCGAGCAGCCTGCGCCGGGACAGCGAGGGCAGCAGGGCGGGCGCGGTGCGGATGCCGACGCCGACACCGCCGGTCAGGCCGAGCACCAGCAGGCCGTAGAGCACCGGGCCGCCGCCCAGGTCGGAGGCGTGCAGCACGCACACCGCGACGGCGGCGGAGATGGCTCCGGCCACCGCGGCGCAGGCGATGACCAGCAGCAGCACGGCGCCCGTGCGGCCCTTGTCGACGCCGGTGCCGGTGCGCGGGCGGCGCAGGCCCTCCAGCGGGGAGCGCGGGCGCGGGGTGCGCGTGCCGGGCAGCTTCAGCGCGGTCAGCACGGACACGGACGCGGCGAACAGACCGGCCGCGACGTACGCCGCGAGGGCCGCGTGGTGCTGGTCGAACCAGGCGATGCCGGTGCCCAGCAGGTTGTTGAACAGGGAGGCGGTGACCAGGGCGGCGGCGGCCAGCGGGAGCGCCACGAAAGCGGTGCGCAGCGACAGGCGGCGCAGGGCGTCCAGGTGGTCGGGCAGCGGCCGCACCGACGCGCCCTCGGGGGGCGGGGTCGGTAGCAGCGCGGGGGCCGCGCTCTCCCGGCACACCGTCCACAGCCGCTCGGCCACGCCGGTGACGAAGGCGGTGGCCAGCAGGACGGTCAGGGCGTCGCCCGGCAGCCAGTCGATCCACAGCGGCGCCACGATCAGCAGCGCGGCCCGCAGACCGTCGGCGCCGACCATGGTCCAGCGCCGGTCGAGCGGGCCGTCCTGGGCGGTGAGCGTGGTCAGCGGGCCGAGCAGGACGGCGCCGAAGAGCACGGTGGCCAGCACCCGGGCGCCGAAGACCGTCGCCACGGCGAACGCCGCGCCCCGGTATCCGCCGCCGAAGGAGCCGTCGGCGACGGCCGCCTGGAGGACGAGCACCACCAGCACGAGCAGCGCGAGGGCGTCACCGACACCGCTCACGAGCTGCGCGCTCCAGAGGCGGCGCAGGTCGGGTCGGCGCAGCAGTGAACGGACGGCTCGCTCGCGGGAATCCGCGACGAGGGCGTCGTCCGGTGCTGGGTGGGGGGCCGTTGGCTGCTCGGCTCGCGTCATGCGTTCAGCCTATCCGCAGCCACCCACCCCCATGCCCCCCTTGTCCCCACCCCTTCCCTGACCCTCACACCTTGATCCCCTAAGGGGCGCACGCCGGAGCGCGGACACCCCGGTACCGAGCCGGTACCGGGGTGTCCGCGCACGCGGAAGCGGGGGAGAGGCGCGGGGGTCAGTCCTCCGAGCCGGAGCCCGTCGCCTTGGCCGCCGTGGTCTTCTTGGCGGTCGTCTTCTTCGCCGTGGTCTTCTTGGCGGCCGCCGTCGTCGTCTTGGCCGCCGTCTTCTTGGCGGCGGTCTTCTTCGCCGGGGCCGTCTTCTTCGCGGTGGCCGCCTTCTTCGCGGGGGCCTTCTTCGCCGTCTTCTTGGCGGGCCCCTTCGCCCGCTTCTCGGCGAGCAGCTCGAAGCCGCGCTCCGGGGTGATCTCCTCCACACTGTCGCCGGAGCGCAGGGTGGCGTTGGTCTCCCCGTCGGTGACGTACGGACCGAAGCGGCCGTCCTTGACCACGACCGGCTTGGCGGAGACCGGGTCCTCGCCCAGCTCCTTCAGCGGCGGCTTGGCGGCGGCCCGGCCACGCTGCTTGGGCTGGGCGTAGATCGCCAGCGCCTCTTCCAGCGTGATCGTGAAGAGCTGCTCCTCCGCCGTGAGCGAGCGCGAGTCCGTGCCCTTCTTCAGGTACGGGCCGTAGCGGCCGTTCTGCGCGGTGATCTCCACGCCCTCGGCGTCGGCGCCGACCACGCGGGGCAGCGACATCAGCTTCAGGGCGTCGTCGAGCGTCACCGTCTCCGGGGACATGGACTTGAAGAGGGAGGCGGTACGCGGCTTGACGGCGTTCTTGCCGGTCTTCGGGGTGCCGTCCGGGAGGATCTCCGTGACGTACGGGCCGTAGCGGCCGCGCTTGGCCACGATCGGATTGCCCGACTGCGGATCGGTACCCAGCTCGACATCACCGCTCGGCTCGGCCAGCAGCGCCTCGGCCAGCTCCGTGGTCAGCTCGTCCGGCGCCATGTCGGTCGGCACGTCGGCGCGCTGGTGCTCCTCGGTGTCCTTCTCCCCGCGCTCGATGTACGGGCCGAACCGGCCCACGCGCAGCACGATGCCGTCGCCCACCGGGAAGGAGGAGACCTCGCGGGCGTCGATCGCGCCCAGGTCGGTGACGAGTTCCTTCAGACCGCCGAGGTGGTCGCCGTCGCCGTTGCCCGCGTCCGCCGCGGCGCCGGAGTGCGTGCCCTCGCCGAAGTAGAAGCGCTTGAGCCACGGCACGGACTGGGCCTCACCGCGCGCGATGCGGTCGAGGTCGTCCTCCATGCGGGCGGTGAAGTCGTAGTCGACCAGCCGGCCGAAGTGCTTCTCCAGCAGGTTGACCACGGCGAAGGACAGGAAGGACGGCACCAGGGCCGTGCCCTTCTTGAAGACGTAGCCGCGGTCCAGGATCGTGCCGATGATCGACGCGTACGTCGACGGGCGGCCGATCTCGCGCTCTTCCAGCTCCTTGACCAGCGACGCCTCGGTGTAGCGGGCCGGGGCCTTGGTGGCGTGGCCGTCGACCGTGATCTCGTCGGCGGCCAGCGGGTCGCCCTCGGAGACCTGGGGCAGCCGACGCTCGCGGTCGTCCAGCTCGGCGTTCGGGTCGTCGGCGCCCTCGACGTACGCCTTCAGGAAGCCGTGGAAGGTGATCGTCTTGCCGGAGGCGCTGAAATCGACGTCCCGGCCGTCGGCGGAGGCGCCGCCGATCTTGACGGTCACGCTGTTGCCGGTCGCGTCCTTCATCTGGGAGGCGACGGTCCGCTTCCAGATCAGCTCGTACAGCCGGAACTGGTCGCCGGTCAGGCCGGTCTCGGCGGGGGTGCGGAAGCGGTCGCCGGAGGGGCGGATCGCCTCGTGCGCCTCCTGCGCGTTCTTGACCTTGCCCGCGTAGGAGCGCGGCTGCGGCGGGAGGTAGTCGGCGCCGTACAGCTGCGTGACCTGGGCGCGGGCGGCGCCGATGGCCGTCTCGCTCAGGGTCGTGGAGTCCGTACGCATGTACGTGATGTAGCCGTTCTCGTACAGCTTCTGGGCGACCTGCATGGTCGCCTTCGCGCCGAAGCCGAGCTTGCGGCTGGCCTCCTGCTGGAGGGTCGTCGTACGGAACGGGGCGTACGGCGAGCGGCGGTACGGCTTGGACTCGACCGAGCGCACGGAGAACCGGGTGGTCTCCAGGGCGGCGGCGAGCGCGCGGGCGTTCGCCTCGTCGAGGTGGAGGGTGTTCGCGCTCTTGAGCTGCCCCAGGGAGTCGAAGTCGCGGCCCTGGGCGACACGCCGGCCGTCGACGGTCTGGAGGCGGGCGACCAGCACGGACGGGTCCGAGGAGTCACCCGGGCGGCCGGTGGCGAAGGTGCCGGTCAGGTCCCAGTACTCGGCGGAGCGGAAGGCGATGCGCTCGCGCTCGCGCTCGACGATGAGCCGGGTGGCGACGGACTGCACACGGCCCGCCGACAGCTTCGGCATGACCTTCTTCCACAGGACCGGCGAGACCTCGTAGCCGTAGAGGCGGTCGAGGATGCGGCGGGTCTCCTGGGCGTCGACCAGCTTCTTGTTCAGCTCGCGCGGGTTGGCGACGGCCTCGCGGATCGCGTCCTTGGTGATCTCGTGGAAGACCATCCGCTTGACGGGGATCTTCGGCTTGAGGACCTCCTGGAGGTGCCAGGCGATGGCCTCGCCCTCGCGGTCCTCATCGGTGGCGAGGAAGAGCTCGTCGGAGTCCTTCATCAGGTCCCGGAGCTTCTTTACCTGTGCCTTCTTGTCCGCGTTGATGACATAGATCGGCGCGAAGTCGTGTTCCACGTCCACACCGAGGCGGCGGACCTCACCGGTGTACTTCTCCGGCACCTCCGCGGCGCCGCTGGGAAGGTCCCGGATGTGCCCGACGCTCGCCTCGACTACGTATCCGGGGCCGAGGTAGCCCTTGATCGTCTTCGCCTTGGCAGGCGACTCGACGATGACGAGTCGGCGGCCGCCCTGTGCGGTCTCGCTGGTCGGGGACAACTTCGCTCTTCTCTCCGGTCGGCGCTGGGAATCCTCCCCAGGCGCTCGTCCCTGGGGTCGCGGCGTGGTGGCTGGTGTGACGCTGCGGAGTGTGACGGTACATCCCGCCCCCGTGTCAAACGGGAAAAGCCCACAACGGCCACTCGAACGGTAACCCGACTACCGCCATTCCTGCCGCCCGGAGTACCCGCCGAGCGCTCACCCCATGCCCGGAGCCCTCCGCTCCGACCGCCGCCGCGCCGACCCGGCCGACGCGGTCAGGGACGCGTCAGGCAGTACGCGGCCAGCCCCAGCGAGACGACCGCGGTGGCCCCAGCGAACACCGCTGATGCGACCCGGTTCACACCCACGGCGACCGGTTCGGCGCGGCGCACCCGCGCCCCGGTCCACACCATCAGAGCCCCTCCGAACAGCGCGAACACCACTCCCGCGAACACCGCCGGCACGCTTTCCATGATCCGTCCGCCCCTTCCGCGCCCGCGGCGCGGTCCGCTCCGATCCAGCGCGGGGAGGCTGCCACGCCAGGAGAACGGCGGGGCGACGCCGGGGTGAACGGACGGGGCCGCCTCTTGTCGCCGTCGGGCGGCACACATCACTTTCCGGCCTTTTTGCCGTTCCGCGCCGTGCCCCCGGCATACGACGATGATCCGGCGCACGTCCACCGGCCCGGGTACGCCGGGTACGACAGTCGGATCAGCCGCCGTACCCCGCGCCCGGCGGCTCAGCCCACCGGTTCCAGGAAGCCCTGCTCCACCAGGAGCCGGATCTGCGCGGGCGTGCGGTCGCGCAGCACCACGGGGTCCTCGCCGACCAGCTGGGCGATGGCGTCCAGGATGACGCCCGCGCTCAGCGAGCCGTCGCACACTCCCGCGAAGCCCGCGCCGATGGTGTCCACCTTCGTCGCCCGGCGCATGCCCCGGTGCTGACGGAGCACCACATGCTCGGGGTCCTCGGCGCCGGGCAGGCCGACCTGCTCCTGGACGACCTCGTCGGCGAGCCTGAAGTGCCCCTCCAGCAGGGCGGCGTCGTCGTGCGCGCGGAGGTGGTCGACGCGCTCGAAGTGGTCCCGGATGGTGTCGCCGAGGGGCTGCTCGACCGGGTGCGGCCACTCCTCCACGGTGACGGAGGGCTCGGTCGCGTCGGTGCGGCGCAGGGTGATCCAGCCGAAGCCGACGGCCTTCACCTTGCGCGCCTCGAACTCGTCCAGCCACGCGTCGTACCGCGACTGGTACTCCGCCTGGTCCTCGCGGTGGTCCCCGGCGTCCCTGAGCCACAGCTCGGCGTACTGCGTGGTGTCCTGGACCTCGCGCTGCACGATCCACGCGTCGCACCCGCGCGGCACCCAGGAGCGCACCCGGTCCTGCCAGTCCTCCCCCTCCACGTGCTGCCAGTTGGCGAGGAACTGCGCGAACCCGCCCTCGTTCAGCCTCTCCCCCGCCTGCTGGACGAGCGAGCGGCACAGATCGTCGCCGCTCATCCCGCCGTCGCGGTAGGTGAGGCGGGCGCCGGGCGAGATGACGAAGGGCGGGTTGGACACGACCAGGTCGAACGTCTCGTCGTCCCGGACCGGTTCGAACAGCGAGCCCTCGCAGAGGGTCGCGGCGGGGGCGCCGGAGAGGGCGAGGGTGAGCGCGGTGATGTGCAGGGCGCGCGGGTTGAGGTCGGTGGCGGTGACCCTGGTCGCGTGCTGGGCGGCGTGCAGCGCCTGGATGCCGGAGCCGGTGCCCAGGTCGAGCGCGGCGCCGACGGGGGTGCGCACGGTGATGCCGGCGAGCGTGGTGGAGGCGCCGCCGACGCCGAGGACCACGCCCTCGTCCCGGCTGCCGATGCCGCCCGCCCCGCCGACCGCGCAGCCGAGGTCGGACACGATGAACCAGTCCTCGCCGTCGGGCCCGCCGTAGGGGCGCACGTCGACGGTGGCGGCCAGCTCGTCGCCGCCGACCGGCGTGAGCCACCCGGCCTCCACCGCTTCCTCGACGGGCAGTACGTCCGTCAGGCGGGCGCGGGGCACCGGCTGCTGGAGCAGGAACAGCCGCACCAGGGCCTCCAGCGGCGTGTCGCCGCGGGTCGCGCGCAGGGCGGGCACGGTCTCGCTGCGGGCGAGCGCCGCGTACGCGGGCGCGCCGAGCAGATCGAGCAGGCCGTCCGCGGTGAAGGAGGCGGACAGCAGGGCGTCGCGCAGGCGGGTGGCCGCCTCGGGCCGGTCGGTGGCGGGCAGGGGGGCGGAGCCGGAGTCAGTCACGCACCCATTGTGGCCCGCCGCGCCGTCCCGGGTCCGCCGCCGCCGACCGTCCGTACGGGCGGCGTCAACCTGCGTACGAGTGCTGTCAGCTCCTGGCGGCGGGTGCTGTCAGCTCTTGGCGGCGGGTGCCGAGGCGGAGACCTTGCAGCTCTGCTGCTCGGAGATCGCCTCCTTGACGTCGCCCTGCTCCAGCCGCTTCAGCGCCTCGGTGCCGCTGTTGCTCTGGCGGCCGATCTCCTTGGTCTGGTCGGCGACCTCGTGCAGGCCCTTGGCGAACTTGCCCTGGTCCTTGGTGTCGAGCCCGTCGACCTTCTTCTTCAGGTTGGCGTAGGACGTGGCCAGGCTGTTGAGGTTCGTGACCGCGTCCTGCTGCCGCTTGGCCCCGCCGTCGACCCCGGGGGGTGCACCGGCGCCGTTGATGGCGGTGGCGATGGCCTTGTAGCCGTCGGACATGTCCTGGAACGCCTGCGCGTACGTCTGCTTGGCCGCCTGGGGCTGGAGGTCGCTGTCACTGGCGATCTTGGCGATGTCGGCATTGGCCGTCTTGATCTTGGTGTACTGCGCGGGCACCGCGTCGCACACCTTCTTCGCCCAGACACCCAGCTTGGGGTCGGGGCCGCCGCCGTCGCTGCCGCATCCCGTCAGCGCCGTCATCAGTACCGCGCCGCCGGACAGGGCGGCCGCGAGCTTCTTGTTCACCGGATCGGTCCCTTCCATGGCTATCGGCCACCGGAATCTACACGGCGGAACGAGACCATCCACACGACCGGTGCCCTATAAGCAGACTTTTGCGGTGCTTCGCACCATGCGAGAGAAGGCTCACGGCCGACGGGCCCTCCACACACGCGGGCGGGCGGGCGGCGCGTCAGCCGCACCGCCCGCCCGCCCGTCGACCTCCTCTTACGGCACCACCGCGGGGGGCGTCGAGTTGGGCACCTCGCCCGCGTCCTCGTCCCCCACCGCGATCCCGCGCCGCTTGGACACGTACACCGCGACCACGATCACCAGCAGGGCGAACACCGCGACCAGCACGCGGACGAGCAGGCTGCTGTGGTCGCCGTAGGAGAACTTGATCACGGCGGGCGCGATGAGCAGCGCGACCAGGTTCATCACCTTCAGCAGCGGGTTGATCGCCGGGCCCGCGGTGTCCTTGAAGGGGTCGCCGACCGTGTCGCCGATCACCGTGGCCGCGTGGGCGTCGCTGCCCTTGCCGCCGTGGTGGCCGTCCTCCACCAGTTTCTTGGCGTTGTCCCAGGCACCGCCGGAGTTGGCCAGGAACACCGCCATCAGCGTGCCCGCGCCGATGGCGCCCGCGAGGAAGGCACCGAGGGCGCCGACGCCGAGGGTGAACCCGATGAAGATCGGCGCCATCACGGCGAGCAGTCCGGGTGTGGCCAGCTCGCGCAGGGCGTCCCGGGTGCAGATGTCGACGACCCGGCCGTACTCGGGCTTCTCCGTGTAGTCCATGATTCCCGGCCGCTCGCGGAACTGCCGTCGCACCTCGAACACCACCGAACCGGCCGACCGCGACACGGCGTTGATGGCCAGCCCGGAGAAGAGGAACACGACGGCCGCGCCCGCGATGAGGCCGACCAGGTTGTTGGGCTGGGAGATGTCCATCGACAGGGTCAACGGCGAGCCCGGCCCGCTGAGCCGCTCCCCCACGTCCGCGACGCCGGTGGTGATCGCGTCCCGGTACGAGCCGAAGAGCGCCGCGGCCGCGAGCACGGCGGTGGCGATGGCGATGCCCTTGGTGATGGCCTTGGTGGTGTTGCCGACCGCGTCCAGGTCGGTGAGCACCTGGGCGCCCGCGCCCTGCACGTCCGAGGACATCTCGGCGATGCCCTGCGCGTTGTCGGAGACCGGGCCGAAGGTGTCCATGGCGACGATCACCCCGACCGTGGTCAGCAGCCCGGTCCCGGCGAGCGCCACCGCGAACAGCGCCAGCATGATCGAGGTGCCACCGAGCAGGAACGCGCCGTACACGCCGAGGCCGATCAGCAGCGCGGTGTAGACGGCGGACTCCAGGCCCAGCGAGATGCCGGAGAGGACGACGGTGGCGGGGCCGGTGAGCGAGGTCCGCCCGACGTCGCGGACCGGGCGGCGGCTGGTCTCGGTGAAGTAGCCGGTCAGCTGCTGGATGACGGCGGCGAGCAGGATGCCGATGGCCACGGCGACCAGCGCCAGCACCCGCGGGTCGCCGTCCTTGCCGCGGATCGCCGCGTCGGTCACCCCGGCCAGCTCGGAGTAGCGGCCGGGCAGATAGAGGTACACGGCGATGGCGACCAGCACCAGGGAGATCACCGCGGAGACGAAGAAGCCCCGGTTGATGGCGCTCATGCCGCTGCGGTCGGCGCGGCGCGGGGCGACCGCGAAGATGCCGATCATCGCGGTGAGCACGCCGATGGCGGGCACCAGCAGCGGGAACGCGAGCCCGGCGTCGCCGAAGGCGGTCTTGCCGAGGATCAGCGCGGCCACCAGGGTGACGGCGTACGACTCGAAGAGGTCGGCCGCCATGCCCGCGCAGTCGCCGACGTTGTCGCCCACGTTGTCCGCGATGGTCGCCGCGTTGCGCGGGTCGTCCTCCGGGATGCCCTGCTCGACCTTGCCGACCAGGTCGGCGCCGACGTCGGCGGCCTTGGTGAAGATGCCGCCGCCCACCCGCATGAACATGGCGATCAGCGCGGCGCCCAGGCCGAACCCCTCCAGCACCTTGGGCGCGTCGGCCGCGTAGACCAGCACCACGCAGGAGGCGCCGAGCAGTCCGAGGCCCACGGTGAACATGCCGACGACGCCGCCCGTGCGAAATGCGATCTTCATCGCCTTGTGCGAGACGACGGTGAGATCCTTTTCCGGTTCTCCCTCTCCGGGAGTCGCCTCCCGCGCGGCGGCGGCGACGCGCACATTGCTGCGTACGGCGAGCCACATGCCGATATAGCCGGTGGCCGCCGAGAAAACCGCGCCGATCAGGAAGAACAGCGAGCGTCCGGCCCGCTGGTTCCAGTCGTCCGCGGGAAGCAGCAGAAGCAGGAAGAACACGACGACCGCGAATACGCCGAGGGTGCGCAACTGCCGGGCCAGATAAGCCTTCGCGCCTTCCTGGACCGCCTCCGCGATCTCCCGCATGCGTTCGGTGCCCTCGCCCGCCGACAGCACCTGGCGCACCAGGACGCCCGCGACCACCAGCGCGGCCAGGGCGACCGCCGCGATCACGGCGACCAGGACGCGGTTGCCGTCGGTCAGGACCACGGCCGCGAGGGATGCGGAGTGACCCGCCTGACCAGGGATGGATAGCCCCGCCATTCGTCCTCCTTGACGCTTGGGCTGAGCTCAAGATGTGGACGGACTTGTAGCTACTCGATCGTGATCCCGACCGGGCACGGTAAACAGAATTGCCCGCCCCTTACCCTTTAGCAAACGATCGAGTGGAGGACCAGAGCACGGAACCCGGACGGAGTAATACCCCTGAGGCATTTACGGTCGCGGGTTCGCCGCGCGACCTGCGGGGGTTTCCGGTAGTGAATTCCTTCACGTATTCCGGGGCGGGCGCGCCCCGGCGGAAAACGGCCGGAACGACGCGAGGGGCCCTGCGGTGCAGGGCCCCTCGTACGTGCGTCGCGCGCGAGTCAGATCAGGACGGCGGGCGGCGGGACGGTCGGCCAGGACATGCGGATCAGCCCGCCGTTCTCACCGGTGGTGACCTCGACGTCGTCCACGAGGCCGCTGATGACCGCGAGGCCCATCTCGTCCTCCTCGGCCTCCACGTCCGCGTCGGCCGCGGCGCCTCCGGCCACCCGCTCGGCGGGGACGGCGTGCGGGGCCTCGTCGCCGACCTCGATGGAGAACAGCTTCTCGTCCTCGATCAGCGCCACCTTCACCGGCGCGGTGATGCCGACGCTCTGGTGGAGCCCGACCGCGCGGGAACACGCCTCACCGACGGCGAGGCGGACCTCGTCGAGTACGGCCTCGTCCACTCCGGCCCTGCGCGCCACCGCGGCCGCCACCAGACGGGCGGTCCGGACGTGCTCGGGCAGCGCGCTGAAGCGGAGTTCGACGGTGGCCATGCATCCCCCTCGCGTACTACGGGTGTGCGGTGCGGGGCCGGGGCCGCCGAAAGACCGCACGCCCACGATGAAACTTGTGCGCCCCGGACGCTTGCGGACCCGAGGCGGGGCCCACCGGCGTCCGGACCGCACAGACGGCCCGGACCCGGCGAACGACCCTGATCAGTCGGTGGCCGCCACCG
The DNA here is from genome assembly GCF_044747085.1 of Streptomyces sp. NPDC090119. NCBI lineage: Bacteria > Bacillati > Actinomycetota > Actinomycetes > Kitasatosporales > Streptomycetaceae > Streptomyces > Streptomyces sp. NPDC090119. The sequence goes on from NZ_JBIVDK010000005.1 coordinate 105,282, forward strand.
CTTCCTCGACCGAGGTGTGGATCGGGAACACCTTGGTGAGGCCGGTGATACGGAAAATCTTCAGAATGCGCTCCTGGTTGCAGACCAGGCGGAGCGAACCCTCATGGGCACGCACCCGCTTCAGGCCGCCGACCAGCACGCCGAGCCCGGTGGAGTCGAGGAAGTCCACGCCCTCCATGTCGACGACGAGGTGGAAATTGCCGTCGTTCACCAGCTCGACCAACTGCTCGCGCAGCTTGGGCGCGGTGTACACATCGATTTCGCCACCGACCTCGACGACCGTACGATCGCCGACGGTACGGGTCGACAGGGACAGGTCCACGAATCCTCCAGCACCTTGCTATCGAGCGGTCATCCCTCGGGGACATCCCGGCTTACGGCCCTTGGAACACTTCGCCAGCCGCGATGGCATTCGATCACTTACCGGCAGGTGTTCACGACGCCTTGGCTCCATTGTCCGTCAAGCCGGTGACACACTCGGTGCCGATGGCCAAGAATCACCGACCCGATCACCCCCAGCCGGACCCGGCGTCCCGCCCGTCTCCGGAGACGGTTCTGCACCGGCTCGCCTCCGGTCCGAGCAGGTCCGCGCGCATCACTCATACGGAGCACTTGCCCCCGCGCGCGGGCCGCCATGCCGTCTGGCCGGACCGGATTCGCGCGGAAGTGATCGCGGCGGTCCAGGCCCGGGGGATCGAGCACCCCTGGGCCCACCAGGCGATCGCCGCCGAGCACGCCCTGGACGGCGACTCGGTGGTCGTCGCCACCGGTACCGCCTCCGGCAAGTCCCTGGCCTATCTGATGCCGGTGCTGTCCGCCCTGCTGGACGGCTCCGAGGCACCGAACGGGCGCGGCGCCACCGCCCTGTACCTCTCCCCCACCAAGGCCCTGGCCGCCGACCAGTGCCGGGCGGTGCGGGAACTCGCCGCACCGCTGGGCAACGCGGTGCGCCCCGCGGTCTACGATGGCGACACCCCGTTCGAGGAACGCGAGTGGGTCCGGCAGTACGCCAACTACGTGCTGACCAACCCGGACATGCTGCACCGGGGCATCCTGCCCTCCCACCCCCGCTGGGCCTCCTTCCTGAAGTCGCTCAAATACGTCGTCATCGACGAGTGCCACACCTACCGGGGCGTGTTCGGCTCGCATGTCGCCCAGGTGCTGCGGCGGCTGCGCAGACTGTGCGCCCGCTACGGCGCGTCGCCCGTCTTCCTGCTGGCCTCCGCCACGGCCGCCGAGCCCTCCGTGGCCGCCCGGCGGCTGACCGGGCTGCCGGTGGTCGAGGTCGCCGACGACGCCTCCCCGCGCGGGGAACTCGTCTTCGCCCTCTGGGAGCCCCCGCTCACCGAACTGCACGGCGAGAAGGGTGCCCCGGTGCGCCGCACCGCCACCGCCGAGACCGCCGACCTGCTGACCGACCTCACCGTGCAGGGCGTGCGCTCGGTCGCCTTCGTCCGCTCCCGGCGCGGGGCGGAGCTGATCTCGGTCATCGCGCAGGAGCGGCTCGCCGAGGTCGACCGCTCCCTGGTCCGGCGGGTCGCCGCCTATCGCGGCGGCTACCTCCCCGAGGAACGCCGCGCCCTGGAACGCGCCCTGCACTCCGGCGAACTACTCGGCCTCGCCGCCACGACCGCCCTGGAGCTGGGCGTGGACGTCTCCGGCCTGGACGCGGTGGTGATCGCCGGGTATCCGGGCACCCGCGCCTCCCTGTGGCAGCAGGCGGGCCGCGCCGGACGCTCCGGGCAGGGCGCGCTGGCGGTCCTGGTGGCCCGCGACGACCCGCTGGACACCTATCTCGTCCACCACCCGGAGGCCCTCTTCGACCGCCCGGTGGAGTCCACGGTCCTCGACCCGGACAACCCCTACGTCCTCGCCCCCCACCTGTGCGCCGCCGCCGCCGAGATCCCGCTGACCGAGGCCGACCTCGAACTCTTCGGCCCGGTCAGCGCCGACGTGCTGACCCAACTGGAGGCCGCGAAGCTGCTGCGCCGCCGCACCCGGGCCTGGCACTGGACGCGCCGGGAACGGGCCGCCGACCTGACCGACATCCGGGGCACCGGCGGGCCTCCGGTGCAGATCGTGGAGGAGGGCACCGGGCGCCTGCTCGGCACGGTCGACGCGGAGGCCGCGCACTCCGCCGTCCACGAGGGCGCGGTCCACCTCCACCAGGGCCGCACCTACCTGGTGCGCTCGCTCGACCTGAAGGACTCCGTCGCCCTGGTCGAACGGGCCGACCCGCCGTACTCGACCGCCGCCCGCGACACCACGTCCATCGCCGTCCTGGAGACGGAGACCGAGATCCCGTGGGGCTCCGGCCGCCTGTGCCTCGGCTCGGTCGAGGTCACCAACCAAGTGGTCTCCTTCCTGCGCAGACGCCTGATCACCGGTGAGGTGATGGGCGAGACGAAACTCGACCTCCCTCCGCGTACGCTCCGCACCCGCGCGGTGTGGTGGACGGTCACCGAGGATCAGCTCGACGAGGCCCGGATCAACCCGGAGATCCTCGGCGGCGCCCTGCACGCCGCCGAACACGCCTCGATCGGCATGCTGCCCCTCTTCGCCACCTGCGACCGCTGGGACATCGGCGGGGTATCTGTACCGCTGCACCCCGACACGCTGCTCCCTACGGTCTTCGTCTACGACGGCCACCCCGGCGGGGCGGGCTTCGCCGAGCGCGCCTTCCACACCGCCCGCTCCTGGCTGACGGCCACCCGCGAGGCCATCGCCGCCTGCGAGTGCGAGGCCGGCTGCCCCTCCTGCGTCCAGTCCCCCAAGTGCGGCAACGGCAACGAGCCACTGCACAAGCGGGGAGCGGTGCGGCTCCTCACGACGCTGTTGCGGGGGGCGCCGGAGGAGGCGGGGGCGGACGGGGCGGGGGCTGCTGGAGAGGGCGAGGCGAGCTAGGGGCTGGGGCCTGCGAGGCGGGTGCCCAGGCCTCCGTGCCCGACGGGTCGGGAGGTCCAGCCCTGGCCCGTACCTCCGCCCCGAACGGCCCGCCTCCCGAGCCCGCGCTCACGTCCGAGATCTCGCCGACGAGCGCGCACCGCACCAGCCTCGCGCCCTGGGCCGACGCCACCCGGCGCCCCGCGGCGCAGGCAGCCGCCACGCCCTCGGCCCAGTGGTCCGCCGCCGCGAGCGCCGCCAGATCGGCCGCGCCTGCCGCCCGGTGCCGGACGACGACGGCGTGCCCCATACCGAGCACGGCGCCGAACACCAAGCACAGCAGCGCGATGACCCCGAGACTCCAGACGGTGGCGGACCCCCGATCACTCTTCCGGCACCTCATGACCCTCCTCCCCGCCTCCCGTGGCCTCCTCGGCGGCGGCCACGGCCTCCTCGCGTACTTCGAACAGCAGCCCCGTCAGCACCGGGGGCCTGGCCACCACGGTGACGCGCACCCGCTCGCCCTCGCGGGCGACGCCGACCGTCGCCCCGCCCGGTGCCGTCTCGCGGGCCAGCCGGACCACCTCGTCGGGCGGGTCCTGGCGGGCGGCGGCTCGCGCTCCGGCGCGGGCGGCGTCCACGCACTGGATCTGGGCGGCCACGGCGAGCAGCCCCCAGACCAGCGCCATGGTGAACGCCACCAGCACCGACAGCACCACGGCAGCCTCCGCCGTCACGAACCCCCGGTCCGCGCCCCGGTCACATCCGCGCACTGAGCGCTCGTTTCACGATGCCCTGGAGTTCCGCCTTGACCTGGCCGCTGGTCACGACCTCGTAGAGCAGCAACGCGAAGCCGACCGCCGCGATGATCCCCATGGCGTACTCGGAGGTCACCATTCCGGCGTCCTTGCGGCAGCGTTCCCGCAGCAGCGCCCACGCCTTGCCCGCCTTCTCACGCATCTCAATTCCCTTTCTGTCCAGCTTGGTTGTCACGTTCGTCCGCATCGGTCCGCTCTGTCAGGGCCCACCTCCTCCCAGCGCGCCGCCCGCGAGGCCGATCACCACGGGCAGCACGCCGACCGCGATGAAGGCGGGGAGGAAGCAGAGCCCGACCGGCGCGGAGATCAGCACGGCCGCCCGGCGGGCCCGGACCGTGGCCGCCCTTATCGACTCCGCCCGCGCGTCCGAGGCGAGGCGGGCCACCGGGTCCGCCGCGGGGAGCCCGGAACGGTCGGCCCGCTCCAGCAGCCGGGCCAGCGCCCCCGCACCGGGCAGCGCCGCCAACCGTGCCCAGGCGTCCGCCGGTTCACCACCGAGCCGGGCTTCGGCCGCGCCCCGCGCCAGCGCCTCACCGACAGGGCCGCCGAGCGCCTCCCCCACCGCCCGGGCGGCGACGACGGGACTCGCACCGGACTCGATGCAGGCGGCCAGCAGCTCTGCGGCGAGCGGGAGTTGACGATCCACCGCGGCCGTGTCGACCGCCGATGCCGACGGCGCCACCCGGCGCTCCTGCCACCGCCACAGCAGCGCGGCGGTCACGATCCTCACCAGCGCCCCGACGGGACCGCCGACCATCGCCCACACCCCGCATGCCACCCCGGCCACCGGCAGCCACCGTCTGGCCAGGGCCGGGACCGCGAGGGAGCGGCCGGTCCCGGACGGCTCCGGGTCCAGCAGCCCCGCCAGCCGCTTCCGCGCCAGGCGCCGCTGCCGAGCCGACTCCAGCCACCGGGCCACCGAGCCGAGGGCGACGGCCACCGCCAGGGCCACCCCCAGGCTGTGGACGACAGCGCCGCTCACGCCGCCTCAGCTCCGCGCACGATCCGGGCCGCCCACCACACCCCGGCGCCCTCGAACAGCGCCCCCGCCACTAGACAGCCCAGCCCCGCCCCCGTGTGCAGGAGCACTCGCAGCGGGTCCGCGCCCATGGCCGCGCCGAGGAGCAGCCCGAGCAGGGGCAGTACCGCCAGCAGCAGGGCCGTGGCCCGGGCGCCGGACAACTGGGCTCGCAGGTCGGCACGTTGGTCCCGTTCCGCGCGCAGCGCGCCGTCCAGGCGGCCGAGACCGGCGGCCAGTCCCGCGCCCTGGTCCACCGCCACCCGCCAGCAGGCGGCCAGCCCCAGCAGCCCCTCGGCGCCCGGTTGCCGGGCCGCCACGGCGAGCGCCCCCGGCACATCGCCGCCGAACCGGGCCGCGGCGATCACGGCCGCCTGCGCCTCGCCCAGGCCCCCGGAGTCCCGTTCCGCCCGCAGCAGCGCCTCGCCCGGTTGCTGCCCGGCACGGACCTCCCCGGTGAGCACCCCGCACAGGGCGATCACCGCGTCCGCCCGGCGCTCCCTCACCAACCGGGCCCGCCGGGCCTTCGCCACCCGGCGCAGCACCGGCACCCCGGCGGCCCCCGCGACCACCGGGATGACCGAGGCCCCGGCCGCCGCCAGCACCAGCCCCGCCACCAGCGACCACCACTCGGCACCCACCCGGCCGTGCAGCCGCCGCAGTTCACCGAGGAGCCGTTCCCAGGGCGTCGGCCCGGTGTCCACCACTCCGTCGGCCGCGAACAGCAGCCTCGCCCGCCTGACCCCCAGATGCCGTGCGTTCAACAGCCAGGCCACTCCCCCGGCGCAGGCCAGCCCCGCGCCCGTCACCGTCTCTCCCATGCCGACGTCAGCCATCGCTCCCCCGCTCGCTTCCCGCCCCGTCCAGCAGCGCCCGCAGCCGCTCCCAGCCGCGCTCCGGCACGAAGGCCCGCTCGCCCCAGCGGAGGGCCGGTACCGTCCGCACCAGCCCCGAGGTGTCCCGCTCCAGCACATGGACCTCCGCGATCCGGCGCCGCCCGGCGCGGTCCCGCACCAGGTGGATCACCACCGACAGCGCCGCCGCCAACTGGCTGTGCAGCGCGGCCCGGTCGAGCCCGGCCGCCGTCCCCAGCGCCTCCAGCCGGGCCGGTACGTCGGCGGCCGCGTTGGCGTGCACGGTGCCGCAGCCGCCCTCGTGGCCGGTGTTGAGCGCGGCCAGCAGATGCACCACCTCGGGGCCGCGCACCTCCCCGACGACGAGCCGGTCGGGCCGCATTCGCAACGCCTGCCGGACCAGGTCCTCCAGCGTGACCAGCCCGGCGCCCTCCTGGTTGGCGGGCCGTGTCTCCAGCCGGACGACATGCGGGTGGTCGGGGCGGAGCTCGGCCGAGTCCTCGGCGAGCACGATCCGTTCACCGGGCCCGACCAGCCCGAGCAGCGCGCTCAGCAACGTCGTCTTCCCGAAGCAGGGTCAATGACACCACTAGTGAGGCACACTCACGTCATGAAGAACACCCAAACGGGGGGCGCCCGAACGCGCGCCGTGATCTACCTCCGCATCAGCCAGGACCGCGCTGGCGCCCACCTCGGCGTCGACCGCCAGCGCGAGGACTGCGAGGTGCTCGCCGAGCGAAACGGCTGGGACGTCGTCAAGACCTACATCGACAACGACATCTCCGCCTACAGTGGCAAGAAGCGCCCCGACTACCGGCGGATGCTTGATGACCTTGACCAGGGCGCCGCCACCATCGTCGTCGCCTGGCACACCGACAGACTCCACCGCTCCCCCACGGAGCTGGAAGAGTACATCGACCTGTCCGAACGCCGCGGCGTCAATACCCACACCTGCCAGGCCGGGCCCATCGACCTGTCCACACCGTCCGGCCGGATGACCGCGCGCATCCTCGGCGCCGTCGCCCGCCACGAGTCCGAGCACAAGGGCGAACGCGTCGCCCGCGCCCGCCGACAGAAGGCTCTCGCCGGGGAATGGATGGGAGGCATCCGTCCGTTCGGCTGGGGGCTGCCGACTGGAGAAATGCGCACCATCGCCGACCGGAAGACCGGCGAGGATGTCCAAGTCCCGGCCCTGGACATGATGAAGGCCGTGCCCGAGGAGGCCGTGGCGTTGCGCTTCTGGACGGACGAGATCCTGTCCGGCGGGTCGATCCGGTCCCTGGTGAAGTGGTGCGCCGACAAGGGCGTCCTCACGACCCGCGGCAACGCGGTCACCCATACCGACATGCGGGACATGCTGCTCCGCCCGAGGAACGCCGGGATTGCCGTCTATCGGGGCGAGGAGGTCGGCACCGGGAAGTGGGAACCCATCGTCGACGAGGCGAAGTTTCGGGCAGTCGCCGCGATCTTGAGGGACCCGAGCCGGACCGTGAACCGGGGCACACAACCGAAGTGGCTAGGCTCGCTGCTGTACCGGTGTGGCCGTCATGCCTGCACCGGGTACGTCACCGTCACCCAGTCGGGTGGCCGACAGTACCCCTCGTACCGTTGCCCCACCGGTCACGGCGGTGGCCGGCGCGCCGAGACCGTCGATCAGTACGTCGAGGACGTCATTGTCGAGCGGCTGTCGCGGCCGGACTCACACGACCTGCTTGAACCGGCGCCGGACGGCGTGGACGTGGCTGGCCTGCAGGCGGAGAGCGAGCAGGTCCGGCGGCGGATGGCGGATCTTGCGGGGCTTTTCGGCGCCGGGCGGCTGGAGCTGGCGCCGTTCACCCAGGGCATGGACACGGCCCGAGCCCAGTTGGACGGGGTGACCCGACAACTCGCCCGTGCAGCGACGCAGGACCCGCTGGTCGGCCTGGTGGGGGCGCCGGATGTTCGCAAAACGTGGAAGGTGCTGCCGTTGGACCGGCAGCGGCATGTGCTGCGGGCGCTGGTCGAGGTGACACTGAAGACACCGCGGCCCGGGCGAATGCCAGACGGCGGGTACTTCGACTATGACGCCGTGGTGTTCGAGTGGAAGCGCGGCCGGTAGGCACGGGCGGGACAGGTCGCCCTTGCCAGAGCCGCGCCTAGTGATCGGCCGTGTTGACCTCCGCCAGCCCAATCCCGAGGACCAGTTGCGCAGTCCGGTTGAGCTCCTTGAGTGTTTCCTCGGGCATGGCTTCGCGCCGGACGCCGAAAGCCACGCCGTAGCGGGTTCTGAAAGGGACGATCACCTCCCCGTCCGGCAGGTCGTCGGTGAAGAAGTACCACGCAGTAGGCGAGTCTGGCTGCTCCATGCGCTCCCCCATCTCCCGCTCACGCGTTCGATTTATGGTTCAGACCAGCCCCTTCTTCGGGTGCTGGGCCGGAGTCATGATCGCATCACACGCCCCATATATCTACAGCCCGCATTCAAACACTACGGTGAGTGAAGCTTAGGCATATGCCCCACCGGCTACTCACCCTGCGGTGGGACTAGTGAGTCAATCAGTCGCAGCAACCGCTCACGCTGATCTGCGGGGAGTTGATCAAGCTTCCGCACGTAAGCAACTGCTTCACCGGTCCCAGACCGCAAGGGCTCTACGCCGTGGAACTGAGCGCCAGCAGCATCTTGGAGCCTCTCAACGGGTAGCTGATAGCCCACCGCCAGCGCGCGCAGCTCCCAGAAATCCGGAGGCGTAATGCCTCCCTCCTCGTTCCCCTCCAAGCGATAGATCCGGCCACGCTTCACGACCTTCTGAGTCACTGGATCCACCGCTCGCGCGGCCACCTTGCTCAGACCGTCACCGAGTTCTGCGCGACGACTCCTGAGAAGGTCTGTGAGCTGAGCCCCGGGACCGTGTTCAGGGTTAACAGACAGCTCAGCATTGGGCGCCATGGGGCACATCCTGTCATTCCTCTCTCAACTGCGAACGTCGGCCCGTTCAGGCTCTTCGTGGATTCACGGGTCTGTACGAGCAGGTAACCAGACCCGTTCATCCATCCCACTGAACGGATTGTTCAGCAAGCCGAGCGCGACCGCCAGGTAGCGCGGAGTCGTTGGCTGATTACAAGTGCGCCCCCTTCCTCCATCTTGCTGGACAAGTCGTTCAGCTGGAGGGATACTCTCTCTACGCCGTCCATCTAGATGGACACGTCGTCCTGTGGAGAGAACGTGAGCAGTCAGACCACGATGTACGCCGTCGAAAGCGGCGCACGGCTGAAGCTCCTGATGGAGCGAACGGGGACCGGTAATTCGATCTCCAGCCGCGCGCTGGCCAGAGTTGCTGGAGTGGCGCACGGCACGATCGGCGCTCTCATGACCGGCGCCCAGAAGGCGGTGCCAGAAGACAAGGCCAAAACCATTGCCGCCGCGCTCGGCGTTGATTTGCTCGTCCTCTTCGTCCCCATGGAGCGCGCGGGTCGCGTCCTGATTCCGGCGCAGGCCACCGCATGAGCGCTCCTGCCCAGACCACTGAGTCCACGCGCCCCATCCGCTTCGCGGACTCCGCGCGAAACGTCGCCTACTGGGCCCGGATCAGCCGCCTTGTTGACGCAGCGCCCTCACTCACCAGCGAGCAGCGAGCAGCCGTCCGCACCGCGTTCCACCAGAGCTGAAACGCCGAAGGGCCGCCCAACCTGCCCGGCCTGGCGACCCCACGACCGGCGCCCCTGACAGCAGAGAAAGCAGAGGTCACCGTGACCACCGACAGTACCCCGGAAAGCATCTCGATCAGCGTGCAGCAGCCCGCCGTCCAAGCGCTGGCCCACCTGATCGCCGAGCACCCCACCCTGCCCGGCGCGTACATCACCGTGCACGACCTGCATGAGCTGTACCCCGGCCGCCTGGACCTGCAGTTCATGCGGGCCTGGGAGTTCGAGACCTGGCGCGAGGCCCTCAACATCCCGGCCAGCGACGTCAGCCTCGCCTTCTCCAGCACGAACAGCTGGATCGCCGCCCGCACCACCATCGCCGACGTGACCGTGGAGATCTCCGGGTTCGGCATCCACCTCACCCTCGCTGACGTCACCGCTCCGCGCGAGAACACCGAGGACGCCGCGTGAGCGCCGGAAGGGCCCGCGGCTCCGACCGCTTCACCACCGCCGGCCAGGACACCACCCTCACCCAGCGCGCCGCCGCCACCCAGCTGGTGCGCGAGCACGCCCGCGACCAGGCCGACGAGCAGCACCTCCTCGACGTCCTCGGCCTCACCGCCCCCAGCAGCAAGGACAGCTAGACATGGCGCGCACCAGCGGCAGCGACGAGATCGGCGAACAGCTCGCCGAGCGCATCACGGCCTTCATCGTGGACACCGCCACCAACGCGCCCCGCTCCCTGCAGAAGCGGATCGGGCCCAGCGAGGTCGGCGACCCCTGCGAGCGGAAACTGACGTACAAGGTGCTCGACTGGCCGACCGCCCGCGACGACGGCGACCCCGCCGCGTCGATCATCGGCACCGGCTTCCACAGCTGGATGCAGGAGGCGTTCGAGCGGCGCCAGACGGAGATGCCCGACGGCCGACCCCGGTACCGAGTCGAAGAGCGGGTCACCGTCCGCGACTCCCCGTACGAGGCCGCCGTCGTCGCCGGGTCCACCGACCTGTTCGACCGGGCGACCGGCACCGTCTGGGACTGGAAGCTCGTCGGCCACACCACGCAGGACAAGTACCGGCGTGAAGGCCCCGGCGACCAGTACCGCATCCAGGCCCACCTGTACGGGCTCGGACAGGAGAACGCGGGCGAGACCGTGCACCGGGTCGCGATTTGTTTCGTCGCCCGCTACCACGAGCTGCGCGTCCACGTCTGGACCGAGCCGTACACCCGGCAGATTGCCCTCGACGCGCTCGCTCGCCTCGACGCGATCCGCTCCCGCCTCGACAGCCCCGAGGCATCCGCCAGCGGCTACAGCCACACCTGGTGGACCCAGATCCCCACCTCGCCGAAGGCCAAGTGCCGGTTCTGCGAGTGGTCCAAGCCCGGCAGCAGCGACCTGAGCGTCGGCTGCCCCGGCATCCAGGCCGACCGCCCCGCGCGGCACGGCTTCGAATCCCTCATCGCATAGAAGGAGCGCATCCGCATGGACGCGAACAGCTTCCTCATGGGCGGCGGCGGTGCCCCCACCGCCAAGTTCCCCAGCATCGGCACCGTCGTCGGCGGCCGCATCACCGAACCCCCCACCATCGAGCAGCAGCGCGACATCCAGACCGGCGAGCAGAAGACCTGGAACAACGGCGACCCGATGATGCAGCTCGTCGTCACCGTCCAGACCGACGACCGCGACCCGGCCATCGAGGACGACGACGGCCGCCGCCGGATCTTCGTCAAGGGCCAGATGAAGAACGCCGTCGCCGACGCCGTCCGGGTCACCGGCGCCAAGGGCCTGGAGGTCGGCGGCATCCTCCGGGTCCGCTACAGCCACGACGGCGAGAAGAAGAAGGTCGGGTTCAACGCGCCGAAGCTGTACGACGCGCACTACACCCCCGCCGCGCAGGCCGAGTTCGGCGTGGCCCCGGCCGGAGTGAACACGGCCACCGGCGAGATCGCCAGCCCGCCGCCCGCCGCCCCGCAGCAGTACGCGGCCCCGGCCGTCCCCGCCCAGCAGCGCGGCGACGAACCCCCGTTCTAGGCCCCGCCCCTCGCACGCCGTCCCGCCGCCGCGCCCTACGCCGCGCGGCGGCGGGACGGACCAACCCACCAGGAAGGACCGGGCCGTGACCGAACGCCCATACACCGACGACGACCTTCGCGCCGAGGCCGCCCGCCAGCACGCCACGCTCACCGAGGACCCCGACTTCATGGGCGTCAGCGAGCAGATGGAAGGCCGGGATGTCACCCCCGACGGGGGCGTCGCCTGGGACGACTTCAGCGACGAGACCCACGCGACGGCGCAGCACAGCATTCACGACCTGATCAACGGCGCGGCTGACGTGTCCCGTTGGGCCGTCGACCTCGGCGCCGACGGACTGGAGCCCTCGCCCGACGTGATCAACCTCGACGGCGACAACGGGCCCGTGATCCGCGTCCTCTTCGCCTTCGAGCCCGGGATGCCGGAGGGCATGCGCCGGGCGTTCCAGATCGGCGTCGCGCAGGTCATCGCCGACAACTCCTGACCAACCCACCAGGAAGGAGCCACCTCATGGCCACGATCACCATCGACGCCGAGACCGCCCGGCACGTCCTGTGGCACTACGGCTGCGACGGCGGATGGGTCCCCGGCAGCTTCACCGTCCTGCTGATGCGGGTCATCGACGCCGCCGACATCATCCACACCTCCCGGCTCCGCACCGTCTACCCCGAGCTGGTCGCCGCCATGAACCTCGCCGCCACCCGCGAAGACGGCACCGCCCGGCTCCAGCGCATCGCCGGAATCCCGGCCCCCGCGCCCACCGCCTGACCCTCCGCGCCTCGGCGACCGCCCGCTTCCCCTCACCACCCGGCGGCCGCCCTCCCCGCCCGCCGCCGCGACCTCCCCCCGACGCGGCGGCGGGCACCCCGAACCTCGCAAGGAGCACCCACTCGTGACCACCGCCCCGGTCCGCGACACACCACTCGACGGCGCCCTCTGGCTCATCGGCCACGGCTTTGCCGTCTTCCCGGTGGACCACCCTGGGCTGCTCCAGTGCGCGGGCATCGGCATCGGCCACGACCCCGCCACCTGCGCCCAGCGCGGCAAACACCCGGCGGTCACCTTCACCAAGCGGCACACCCGCGACGAGAGCCTCGCCCGCCAGTGGTTCGGGCTCGACACACACCCGCGCAACGTCGGCGTCTTCGTCGGCGGCACCACCGGCCCCGACGGCGAGCAGCTCCTCGTTGTCGACTCCGACCGGCCCGGCGCCCTCGAGGACGCGGCCGCCACACTCGGCGAGCAGCACACCCCGACCATGCGGGTGAACACCGCGCAGGGGTACCACGACTACTACTGGGCCCCCGCCGGCCTGAAGCTCGGCAACGGACTCGGCGCCCTGCGCGGCCAGTTCGACGGCGACGTCCGCGCGGGCAACGCCTACGTCATCGGGCCCGGCAGCATCCACGCCACCGGCGTCCTCTACGAACTGGCCGACGCCGACCAGCCGCCCGCCGCCGCACCCGAGTGGCTGCTCACCACCCTCACCACCAAGCCCGCCGCCCCCGCCCCGGCCGCGCCCGGCACGGTCGTGCTGCCCGCCGACCGGCACGACGCCTACACCCGCCGCGCCCTCCAGGCCGAATGCGACGCCATCGCGGCCGCCACCGACGGCGACCAGAACAACCAGATCAACACCAGCGCGTTCAACATCGGCACCCTCGTCGGCGCCGGAGCCCTCACCGAAACCGAAGCCCGCGACGCCCTCCTCGCCGCCGCCCGCGCCGGACACCACCCCGACAGCCGGGCGCTGCCCACCATCCACTCCGGGCTCACCGCCGGGATCGCCCACCCGCGCACCCCGTGGCCGCCCACCCCGCGTAGCCGCAACGACTTCGGCCAGCTCCTCCCGCAGCAGCCCGCCCCGGCCCCCGCGGCCGCCCCGGCCTGGGCGGCGCCCGCCGAGCAGCCGGTCACCCTGCCCACGCCGATGCCCGCCCGCGACTGGGACGACCTCGGCAACGCCGAACGCGTCATCGACCGGCACGGCACCGAGATCCGCTGGCTCGCCGACATCGAACGCTGGGCCTACTACGACCGTGGCCGCTGGAACCTGAAGGCCGCCAACACCGGCGTCTGGACCCGCGTCGCCAACACCATCAACCGGCTCGCCGACGAGGCCGACAACTACAACGACCAGGCGCCGCCCCCGCCCGAGCCCGACAGCAAGGCCAAGCCCCTGCCCAGCGAGCAGGAGAAGTTCCTCGCCTGGGCCCGCAAGCAGCGCATGCGACCCAAGCTCGCCGCAGCCCGCGACGTCCTCCAGGCGTACCCGGCGGTGCACACCACCATGGACGCCTTCGACCAGCCCGACATGCTCCTCAACATCGCCAACGGCATTGTCGACTTGACGACTGGTGACCTCCGCGCCCACGACCGCGGCCTCTACCTCATGCAGCAGTCACCCATCCGCTACGACCCGCACGCCACCTGCCCCCGCTTCGACACCTTCCTCGGCGAGGTCATGCCCGACCCGGCTCGGCGCGCCTACCTCGCCCGCGTCGTCGGCTACAGCCTCACCGCCGCCACCGGCGAACAGGTCATGTTCATCCACCACGGCGAAGGCGCCAACGGCAAAGGCGTCTTCACCCGCATCGTGATGGGCTTGCTCGGCGACTACGCCCAGGCCGTCCCCGCCTCCACCCTCATGGCCAAGCAGAACGACGGCGGCATCCCCAACGACATCGCCCGCATGGTCGGCAAACGGTTCCTGTCCACGTCCGAGACTGGCCGCACCAGCGACGGGCGCGGCAAGCCCCTGGACGAGGAACTCGTCAAGCGCCTCACCGGCGAGGAGTCGATCCCGGCCCGCTTCCTCAACGCCGAGTTCTTCGACTTCAAGCCCGTCGGAAAGATCCACCTGGCGACCAACCACCTGCCCGACGTATCCGGCACCCACGGCATGGCCCGCCGCCTCCAGGCCATCGGCTGGGACGTCATCGTGCCCCCGGCCCGCCGCGACCAGAAGCTCGCCGAGAAGATCCTCGCCGCCGAAGCCGCAGGCATCCTCAACTGGGCCATCCGCGGCTGCCTCGACTGGCAGAAGCAGGGCCTGGCCGTACCCGACGCCGTCACCGAGAAGACCCGCGAGCACATCGCGCAGTCCAACCCGCTCGCCACCTGGCTGGAACAGGCGACCGACGAGGTACCCGACGCGGTCACCGAGAACAGCGAGCTGTACGCCAGCTACCGCACCTGGGCCGACAAGGCGGGCGTCAAGACGCCCATGTCGCAGAAGGCGTTCACCACCCGACTCATCGAACGCGGCTTCCAGCAGTCCAAGGACGGGCGCACTCGCCGTGCCCTCACCCATGGTCTCGCGCTCGCCCGCCTCGGGGGTGCCCAGTGAGCGACTGTGCGAAGGGGTTCGAAGGGGTTGCGAAGGGGTTTGCGAAGGGGTCTGCGAAGCCTTTGACCTGCAATTCGAAGGGGTCGAAGGGGTTTTCAGACACTCACGCATACAAGGAGATGCACAACACGATCGCCTCGTATGTAAGAGGAACCTCGCTCAACCCCTTCGATCCCTTCGCTTCGCAGGTCAACCCCTACGCGAACCCCTTCGACAACCCCTTCGCAACCCCTTCGCACCCCTTCAGGGCCGGGCCGTGACCGCCCGCCGCCCGCGGCCGACGCAGGCTGACCACGCCGAGGCCACCGCCACCACCGTCCGGCGGCGCCCCTGCCCGGCCTGCGGCCTCGAGATCCTCACCGCCCGCACCCCCGACCGTGTCCTCGCCGTCGACGTCCGCGCCGACCCGGCCCCACTCGACTGGGACGCCGAACACGCCGCCCGCCGGGCCGGGCTCCTCACCTGGTGCCTGACCGGCGGCCCCCACACCCCGCAACGCCTGCGCTGGCGCGACCGGGCCCACACCCGGCACTGCACGCACCAGGTCGTCGCCGACCACCACTGCCAGCCCCACACCCGCCCGACCTACCGTCAGGAGAGCTTCCTGTGAGCCAGTCCTTCACCATCTCGCTCCCGCCCGGCCTGCCGCTGCTCAACGCCAACCGGCGCGTCCACCACCACGTCCGCGCCACCCGCACCCGCGAACTGCGAGCCGCCGCCATCGAAGCCGTTGCCGGACACCGCGACCTGATGGCCGCGCTCGCCGCCGCCAAGTCCGGCCCCCTGTTCACCCGCGCCCGGATCGTCGCCTACCTCCGGCCCGCCCGCGCGGGCCGCGCCGACCCCGCGAACTGGTACCCCAGCTTCAAGGCGGTGGTGGACGGCCTCGTGGACGCCGGGCTCCTCGAGGACGACGACCACACCCGGCTCATCGGCCCCGACATGCGGCTCGGCTCCCGCACGCCGGGCGGCCAGCTGGTCCTCGTCATCAGCGACGCCACCGGCTGGACGGACGTGGCCGCATGAGCGAGGAGCCCGCCGTCATCACCGGCATCCGGCCCGGCCTGACGGTCCGCGCCGAAGAGTACGGCCGCAACCCGCGTGCCGACTGGCTGTGCCGGTGCGGCCACCACCAGCAGGCCCGCGGTACGGCCGCCGTCCAGCAGCTCGTCGCCGACGTCCGCGTCGGCCACTGCCCGCACTCCGCGAAGGGACTCGCCGCATGACCGGCACCACCCGCGCCCTGCGCCTGGCCTGTGTGACCGCCGCCGTCTACCTCACCGTCCTCGCCTACACCTCCGCCCTGCACCGCGCGCACGGGCACGCGGCCGCCCTGTGCTGCACCGCCTTCTTGCTGCTGACCGCGGCCCGCCGCGAGACCCTCGCCGCCCGCGACCGGCGTGCGGCGGCGGTGCGCGCCGAGCGGGCCGCCCGGGCCCGCGCCTACGCCGACGACCGGCCGTACGCCGCCGAGTACGCCCGGGGCTGGCTGGACCTGCACGCCTCCTGTTGCCTGACCGGCTGGCACACCGGCGGCACCGACCACGACCTCGTCCACTGCACCCGGAAGGACCACAGCCGATGAGCGAGCCCCTGCGCGCCGTTCTCACCGTCACCGTCGAGACCCGCAAGAACAGCGACTACTACTTCGACCACGACGACCTCCTGGCCAACGTCATCCCCTGGATCGAGAGCAGCCTCTCCGACCGCGACGACATCGCGAAGGTCACGATCACCGCACAGCCGCCCACCACCGAGCCCACCCTGCGCGACCGCATCGCCGAGGCGCTCGTCGACTGGGCGTACCGGAGCACGGACCGGAAGTACACGGCGTTGCGCCGCGACGAGACCGTCCGGGCGAACGCGTACAGCCGTGCCGACGCGGTGCTGGCCGTGCTGCCCGCGCCCGTGGACCGGGCCGCCGTCCTGCGCGAGGCCGCCGAGGTGGCGGAGTCCTTCGACATCGACGCCAGCCCCCAGTCGGTCGCCGCCGAGCTGCGTCGCCTGGGCGCCGAGACCCTGGCCGCTGAGCCGTCGGCCGACCGCTGCGACACGGAGTTCATCGGCGGCGGCCAGTGCACCAAGCCCGCCGGTCACCGCCCGCCCGGCAGCGACAACCCCTGCACGCCCCGCTACACCGCCGACACCATCACCGACAACGCCCTCGACACGCTGTACCGCGACCTCGCCGGGCTGCGCGAGGAGCTGGGCGGCCGCGACGAGGAGGCGCGCGAGCGCTGGGTGCAGAAGCAGGAGGAGCAGCTCGGCATCAAGTGGGCCGACTTCCGCGCGGGCAACTGGCAGATGGACCTGGCCGCTGGCCGGGACTTCGCCGCCGCCTACGTGGCCGCCGCCCGCGCCCTCCTCGGGGACGCACCGAACTACAGCGAGACCAAGCTGGAGTTCGACGTGAAGATCGCCGAGTCCCCCGAGCTGTACACGCTGGTCGTTCAGCGGCACGGGCCCGGCGTGCTCACCCCGCACGAGGCCCGGCAGCGCGCCGAGGGCGAGCTGGCGCGGGTGCAGGCCGCCATCGAGCGGGTGCGCGCCCTGCACGTACCCATGCAGCTCGAGGGGCAGGCTTGGTGCAACGAGTGCTGCGTGGGGCGCACCACCAGCCTGCGGACCGCAGAGTGGGTGGCGCTGTTCCCCCACCCGTGCCCGACTCTCGCCGCCCTCGGCGACACCGAGTGACCGCCCACCGCCCCCGGGTCCTAGACCTGTTCTGCTGCGCCGGCGGGGCAGGCATGGGCTACTGGCTGGCTGGGTTCGACGTCGTCGGCGTCGACATCGTGCCGAGGCCCCGCTACCCGTTCGAGTTCATCCAGGGGGACGCCCTCGACGTCATGCAGGACCGCTGCCAGGAGTTCCTCCTCGTCCACGCCTCCCCGCCCTGCCAGGCTCACACCGCGCTGACCAAGGGCACCAACAAGGGCCGCACCTACATCGACCTCATCCCGCAGATGCGCGAGCTGTGTGTCTGGTACGGCGTGGACTGGGTCATGGAAAACGTCAACGGCGCCGCGCTCCGCAAGGACCTCACCCTGTGCGGCGAACAGTTCGGCCTCGGAGTGCTCCGGCACCGCAACTTTGAACTCGGCTGGATCGGCTGCGCCCCGATCACGCCGATGCCACACCGCAGACACCGCGGCCCCGTCCGCGGCTGGCGGCACGGTGTCTGGCGCGACGGTCCTTACATCGCCGCCTACGGCAAGGGGGGCGGCAAGGGCACCGTCGCCGAGATGCAGCAGGCCATGGGCATCACGTGGACCGATGTGCACGAGGAACTCACCGAGGCTATCCCGCCCGCCTACACCGAGTGGATCGGGCGAGAGTGGCTGGTCCGAGGCGAATGGGGCGCGAACCGCGAACCCGATCCGAAGCAGCGGCTGGCGCGACTCCGACGCTCCTTGGCCACCGTCGCCTGACCGTACGACTCCGGCCGCCCGCGTTCTCACCGCGGGCGGCCGGGCCAGCCCCACCGTCCCACAGCCTGGAGAACACCTTGAGCACCTGCACCGCCTGCGACCACCGGGACGCCGGGGACCAGTACCTGTGCACGCCCTGCACCACCCGCCTCGCCGACCGGCTGGCCGGCCTCCCCGACCTGTACGCCGAACTCTCCCTGACGCCGCGGGTGACCGGGCTCGCCGAGGTCGTCACCGCCGCACCCGTGGAAGCCCGCGCGCCGATCGACCTGACCGCACTGGACCTGCCCGGCAACGCGGCCTGGAAGCTCGAGGTCCGGCGCCGCGACATCCAGCGGGTGCGCTGGCCCGACCGGAGCGGGCCCGAGCCCGCCAGCCTCATGGCGCACTGCCGCTGGCTGCGCATGGAGGTGGAGTGGATCGCCGCCCACTACCCGGCCGCCGCCGACCTCGCCGCCGAGGTCCGACACCTGGAGAGCGACGCGCTCACCATCGTCGGGGCGCCCCCGGCCCGCGCGCAGCGCCTCGGCTACTGCGTCGCCGTCACCGACGACCAGGGCACCGTCTGCGGGGCCGTGCTGCGCCGCTACCCGGGCGAGCCGGTGCGCTGCCGCTGGTGCCGCACCGAATACCGGAGCGAGCAGGACCTCCTGCTGCTGCGGCACTACCAGCCGAGCGAAGTCGCATGACCCGTACGGCACGGGGGGTTGTGCAAAACCCTGGGTGCGGTATCCTTCTGGAGGTGGAAACGCCCCCATGGCGGGACCGCCTCCGCGAGGCCGACGAGCTGCTGGAACAGCTCAACGCCCAAGCGGAGCAGGCCCGCAGACGCAGAGCGTTCGCGCTCAAGGACGGGGCTGAGGATCTCGGCAGCGTGTACGCGCTGGCGAAGGACCTGAGCCTCAGCCAGACCGCCGTATCCAAGGCGATCAAGAAGTACACACCCGCATAACGCAGAGCGGGAGCCAGAGCAGTAGCTCCGACGGTGCTGGAACACCGCCGGGCGCGCGCACCGCTCCGACTCCCTCACCGCTGACCATCCTGACCTAACCAGGAGGCATCGGCTATGGCCGATCTTGTCACGCCCGCGCCCCAGCGCGGCACCCACCCGACCCGCAAGCTCATCGCCGCGGGCATCATCCGCCGCACCCCGGCCAGCACGGCCGCCGCCCAGCAGCACCGGCTCGCCGCGCTGCACCGGGCCTGCCAGCGGGACTACGCGGACGCCGCCCCGATCCGCGCCCGCATGACCCACCGCGCGCCCCGCCTGTACAGCACCGCGGCGGTGACCCGATGAGCGAGCAGCAGAACTGGCCCGAAGGCGTGATCGCCCGCTACCTCACCGTCGGCGGCGCCACCGTCTACCTCATCCACGGGAACCGCACCTACCCCACGAACGACGGGATCGGAGCGACCCGCAACCACACCACTGCTGTCTGCACCGGCTGCCCCGCCGCCGAGGAGTTCAGCCACTGGAAGACCGTCCGGGGCAACTACTCGTCCTGGGAGACGCGTGACCCCGACTCCGCCGACCGGGACGCACGCGACTGGGCCCAAGCCCACGCCCAGACCTGCCGCGCCATGCCCCGCCCGGCGGTGACCCGGTGAACACCCGCACCCTCACCAAGGGCCAGATCGCCGTCCTGACCGCCGCTGCCGTGGCCATGCTCGCGGTCGGCACGGTCGGAGCGGTCGGCACCTACGGCAACGTGGTCTCCGAGTTCCACCGGCGGGCCACCGCGGGCGGTGTCGTCGCCTCCGGCGAGGGCCTCACCCTGATCCTGTCGCTGATCATGCTGGGCCGGACCATGCTCGGCATGGCCTCCCCGGCCGCCGTACGCGCCGGCCTCTGGCTCGCCCCGGTATCCGCCAGCTTCACCGGGCTGGCCATCGCCGACAGCGTCACCGAGTCCGCCGTCTACGCCGTCACCCCGCTCGCCATGTCCGGCGCCGCCGAAGGACTCGGGCTCATCGCCCGCTCCATCGTCGTCTACCGCACCGGTGTGGACGCCGAGACGATGCGCCGCAACGCGGACGTGGCCCGGCGCCTCGCCTACGAGCGGGCCGTCGCCGACAGCCACCCCGGCAAGCTGAAGAAGAAGTGGGCAGTGCGCCGGTACTGGCGGCTCGCCCAGCACGTCGGCGTCGGCGACGCCCAGCTCGGCGCCGGACTGGTCGACGTACAGCGCACCCGCGTCCGCGACGGAGCCGATGCCGCCCTCGCCTCCATGTACGGGGTGGCCACCCCACCCGCCCTGGAAGCGCCCGCCGAACCGTCCCGCCCGGCGTCCGCCACCGAGCGGCTGCGCACCACCTTCGCCGACATGGACCCGGCCGCCGCGATCCGGCTCGCCGCTGATGCGCGACCTGATGCGGACGTGGTCGAACTCGCCGCGATCCTCAGCACCTACGGCCTCGCCGTCGACCCCGTCGCCGTCGCCGTGGTACTCGGCGAGCGGCCTGCCGAGTACGAGGTGCACCGACCCGATGCGCCTGTTGCGCCGCAGGTCAGCCCGTCGCCTCCGGCTCTGCCCGCGCTGAGCCTGCAGGGCGCGGTCGAGGAGGCCGCAACAGCTCTCGGTCCCGATGCCACGGCCCGCGACATCGCGGCCCGCCTGGAAGAGACCCGGCGGCTGGTCGTCCCCGAGAACCACATCCGGAGCGCCTTGTCCCGGGCCGCAAAGAAGCCCGCCGCAACGCCCCGCAACGACCCCATGAAGGGCGGCTACAACTGATGCGCGCACTCTTCTTCGGCGCCCTGCTCGGGCTGCTGCTCTGCCTCCCGGCCGCCACCGAGGTGACCACCACCGTCGCCACGGCCGCCGCCACCCAGCCCGCCGTCATCGCGTTCGCCGCCGGTATCGCCGTCCGGCCCGCACTCGCCCGCCGGATGCGGGGGTGGACGGCATGAGCGACGCCCTGAAGGGAGCGGAGGCCGCCGTCCGCGAGGCCACCACGAACACCGCGGACGTCGCGCAGATCGTGGCCGCCGTCCTCGCCGCCCAGCAGGCCGCCACCCCCGCCCCCCAGCCGCCCGCCCCGCGGCCCAACCGCCCGGTTGGCCTGTACGTCGCCGCCGGAATCGGCGGAGCCGTCGCCCTCACCGCCCTCGCCATGGCCGCCGCACTCCTCGCGGTCGCGGTCGCCGTCGGCGCCGTCTGCGCCACCGTCTGCCTGCTCGTCCTGCGCTCCGTCTGGCAGGACATGCAGGTCGGACGCCGCCGGTGACCCGGCGCCGGCCGCCCGGCCGCACCACCTGCCGGGCCCTGGCCCTGATCGGGCTCGCACTCACCCTGACCAGCCTGTACATCGCCATCCACTGACCCGGAAGGAACCCCATGTCTGAGACCTTCGAGACCATCCGCTACACCGCCGATGTCGTCGTCATGACCACCAACGGCAACGTCCTCCTGATTCAGCGCGGCTGGGCCCCGTTCGAGGGCGCGTGGGCGCTGCCCGGCGGCCACGTCGACCCCGGCGAGACCAGCCGCGCCGCCGCAGCCCGCGAACTGGCCGAAGAGGCCAGCGTGTACGCGGCGCCGGAGGAACTGGTCCAGGTCGGCACGTTCGACCAGCCCGACCGTGACCCGCGCGGCCGGTACGTCACCGTCGCCTACCGCCTGGAGGTCATCCCCGGCATCCCGATCGAGGCCGGCGACGACGCAACCAACGCCCAGTGGTGGCCCCTGAACGCGCTCCCCGAGCTGGCGTTCGACCACGCCGACATCATCGCCGCCGCCCAGCGCGCACACTGACCTGCCCTTCCGTCCCCCACGGACTCGTGCCGTGGGGGAGCGGTGGGGCCGGACAGCCCGGCCCGCACACCCCGAGGGGACATCCGATGGACCGCACCCCAGACACCGGCAGCGAGATCGAGATCGAGGACGACGGCGACTACACGATCACCTTCTCCATGAGCCTCCCGCCCCAGCCGACCAGCACCGAGGACCAGGAGAAGTAGCCATGGCCAGCACCCCGTCCGAGGAGCCCACCACGTACACCGTCGGTGAGACGGCCCGCATGGTCGGCCTCGCTTTCCGCATCACCCGCCGCGAGGCCAGGGGCAAGTCCACCGCCCGGCTGGAGCGCCGCGCCGACCGCATCCAGGAGCAGGCCGAGGAGCGCAAGGCCGCCGCCGCCAAGGCCCGCAGGAAGTAGACCCGCCACGGGGCGGCCGCCACCCGGCCAAGGATCGTCGGCCGCCCCGTGCCCCCGGCACCCAGACGAGCACCCGGAGACGCACAGCATGACCCTCAGCCTGATCAAGCCGCCAGAGGACGCGCAGGACACCCCGGACAGCCCCGCGTCCCCGCCGTCCTCCACCCACCCCGAACGGCGCCGCGCCCGCTACCAGCGCATCGCCCGCGCCGCCCTCGCCGACGACCGCGTCCGCACCGCCGGACGCCTCACCGTCCGCCACGCCGCCTACACCCTCGGCGGCGCCCGCATCCTCACCCGCCGCGCCTGGGACTCCCGCACCACCGCCCGGCACGAACGCATGATGCGCGCCGCCGAAGCCGCCGGGAACGAGGAACTGGTCCGCCAGTGGGAACAGCGCGCCTACGCCTACCGGTTCGCCCGGCACAAGCGGCGCATGGAACTCCTCCAGATGGCCCTCAACGCCCCCAAGGCCGTCGGCTCCGCCACCGCCACCGGCGCTGGCACCCTGCTCCTGCTCGGCATCATGCTCGCCTGGTACAACCACGACCTCGCCGACATCCTCACGCCCACCAGGGCCGTCATCGAGTTCGTGGGCTGGGTTGCCTTCCTCGCCAGCGTCATCTGGGCGCCCCTGCTCTACTCCCTGCCCGTCCTCGCCCTCACCGGCGCCTGGGCCGTCGGCCGCCACCGCCAGGCCGCCCCCACCTGGGCCCTGCCCGGCGACCCCGAGACCCGCGACGTCGTTCCCGACGAGGGCGCCATCCTCAAGGCCCTCAGCAACCTCGGCATCGGCCCCCTCAACAAGGCCATCAAGGAGGGCTGGCAGCCCCGCTGGGTGTCCCCCACCACCCGCTCCGGCGGCGGCTGGCACACCCAGCTCCAGCTCCCCATGGGCGTCAACGTGGAAATGATCGCCGACAAGAAGCGGACCCTCGCTCACAACCTGCTGCGTAAGCCCGTCGAGGTGTGGCCGACCGAGCCGCGCGACCAGGCAGGCGTCCTCGACCTGTGGGTAGCCGACCCCGGCGTCCTCACCAAGCCGGTACCGGCCTGGCCGCTCCTGACCGAGGGCACCACCGACTTCTTCAAGGGCGTCCCCGTCGCCATCAACGCCCGCGCTGACCGGGTCACCGGACGACTGATGGCATCCAACTACCTGATCGCCGGAATCATGGGCTCAGGCAAGTCGTCGCTGGTCGTCGCCCTGCTGCTCGGCGCGATGCTCGACCCGCTGGTCGAGGTCGACGTCCACGTCCTGGCGTACAACATCGACTACGACCCGATGCGGCCGCGCCTGCGGACCCTGGTCAAGGGCGACGAGGACGAGCACATCGTCGCGGCCATGGAGACGCTGCGCTCCCTGGCCAGCGAGGTGTCCCGCCGGGGACAGGAACTGGAACGCCTCGGCACCGAGACCAAACTGACCCGCGAGATCGCCGAACGTGACCCGTCGATGCGGCCCCGGATCGTCGTGTTCGACGAGGTACACGAGCTGTTCGGACACCCCGACCACGGGAAAGAGGCCAAGGAGCTGGCACTGAAGGTCACCAAGAAGGCACGCAAGACCGGCATCGTGCTGCTGTGGATCACGCCCGACGCGGACGCCAACAGCCTCCCGCGCGGGATCTCCAAGACCGTGTCCCACCGGATCGCGTTCGCCATCAACGACCACCAGGGCAACGACGCGATCCTCGGTACCGGCATGCACAAGAACGGGTACTCGGCGACCACGCTCGTCGCGGGCGAAGACCTCGGCACCGCCATGGCCGCGGGCTTCGGGAAGACCCCTGGACTCATCCGCTCCTACTTCCTGCGGAAAGAGGCAGGCGCCGACGAGATCACACCCGTTGTGGAGCGCGCCGTTGCGCTGCGGGAAGGTCTCACGCCCGCGGACGCCCCGCACCCCACCTTCGAGCCCGCCGACCCGCTCGCGGACGTCGCTGCCGTTCTCGGAGACGACACCCGCATGCTCACGCAGGAGGTTCTGCACCGGCTCGCCGAGCGCCGCCCTGACGCCTATCGCGAATGGGGGCCCGCCGACCTCAAGCGGGCCCTGGAGCCCTACGGCGCCGAGCAGTACAAGAGCGCCGGGAAGTCCGTCGTCGCCCGCGGCCGCGTCCTGGACGCCCTTGCCGAGCGCCTCGCCGAAGCCGACGCAGACCTGGACAACGAGCAGGGAGCCGCCTGAATCTCGGGGAGTTCTCCCCAACCGCCTCCCTATCCCGCCTCCCCTGTGCTGACCTGCGAGAACACCAGCGTGGGGAGGCAGGGGAGGCAGCACCACAGGAGGCCGCTGCCTGGGCAAATTCGGGGTCTCACCTCCCCCGCGCAGGCTCCCTCCCTGCCCACCACCTACGCAAGGATGACGCCATGCATCGCATTAAGAAGGGCCAGACGTACCGGACGTGCAGCGGTGGTGCCACGTCGCACTACCCCGCCACCGTGATCGTGCTCGACGACCACGCCCCGGGCGCCCGCACCGTACGCGTCCGCCACGAGGACCGAGCAGCCCTGACCTACGAGATCCCGGCCAGCTACTTCCACCCGACGAACGAGACGACGGCGGGTCGGCGACGCATCACCGGCTACTTCCTGATCGCCGACCCGGGGAACTGACCGCGGGCATCATGGGGGCATGGAGTCGCAGATCATCCGGCCCGGCCACCTCACCGCCCACCAGACCGCCCGCGCCCTCGGCATCACCCTGGCCGGCGTCCGCAAGCTCAAGCAGCGCGGCCAGCTCACCCAGTCTGGCGGCACCATCGGCCAGCCGTGGTTCCCAGCCAACGAGGTGATGGCGCTCGCCGCCAAACGCCGGTCGCGCCCCGCCGCTTGACCGCAGGTCAGCGACGTGTCACGCTTTCCCCGGACTGCTGTGCCTTCACACAGCCCACACACTCACGACGAAGCCCCGGCAGGCCACCAGGCCCCGGGGCTTCGTCGTGCTCGTCTGCCGCCCGGCGTCGGGCAGAGGTGGCCCCGGTACGGGAGCGCCGGGCGGCAGACCCCCAACATCACAACCCGGCCACACGACTCCTCACAGGCCCCTACGACGGCGCATGATGCCCCCTCAGCGTCAGCAATCCCGTGGGGGGACCATGAGCGACTACAGAGACATCCAGACCGCCGTTCGCGTCGAGAAGATCCGCATCTGGCTTGCCTGGGTCACCGGCAACGTGATCCTTCTGATCGTCGCGTCGATGACACAGCACGTCCGCATCCTCAGCGTCATCACCCAGGTGCTGCTCGCCGCTGGCTTCCTCGCCCTGACCGTCGCCCTGTTCCGCATGACCGGCGCCCTCAACCGCAAGGCCGCTGCCGCCCGTAAGGATGTCCTCGGCGACGTGTAGACGGAGGTGGCGCCCGTGGCTGGCAATCCACGCAACGGGCGCCCCTACCGTCGCCTCTGCGACCAGCAGCGCGCCCTCGGACTGCCCTGCTGGTGGTGCGGCAAGGCGATCCGCTACGACATCATCGGCCGCGCCGCCCAGCGCCACCGCGACGCCTTCACCCTCGACCACGCCGTCCCGCTTTCGCGCGGCGGTGACCTCCTCGCCCCGGCCAACGCCCGCTCGGCACACCGTCGGTGCAACAGCGCCCGCGGCAACCGCACCGACCCGCAGCGCCAGCCGGTACGGTCCTCACGGAGGTGGTGACTGTGCTCGAACCGCACCTGACCCTGTGCAGCGAGGACCTGCTGTCCAAGTGGGGCTTTAACGACGGCGACGATCCTGAGGGCTGGCTGGTCTACTGCGAGACCGTCGGCATCGACTACAACGAAGTCGACTTCCCCCTCGCCGAGCTGGTCCGTAAGCACCTGCTCCCTGCCCTGGATCAGATCGTCACCGTGGTGGACATCGACACCATCCACAACCCGATCCGTGCCGAGAGGGTCAACGGGGTGGATGTGACGTGCCACTGGTACGGCCACACTGAAGGCGCACCCAAGCTGACCCCGGAGCAGATCAACATCCCCATGAGCGAGGTGGCCCGGCTCGTACGGAGGTGACGTCGCATGCTGTACGTCGTCACCGGCCCGCCAGCCGCAGGCAAGACCTCCTGGATCGAGGCGCGCGCCCGAGCGACGGACATCGTCATCGACCTGGACCGCATCACCCAGGCCCTCATGGGCCCCGGCGCCCCCGGCTGGTCCCAGCACCCCATCGCCCTGAAGGTCGCTCACCGTGCCCGCTACGCGGCCATCGACGAAGCGGTCAAGCACCTTGACCAGGTCGACGTGTACCTGATCCACACCATGCCGTCGGCCAAGTGGCTGGCCCGGTACCGGCGGCACGGTGCCGAGGTCGTCGCCGTCGACCCCGGCAAGGACATCGTTATGCAGCGCATCGCCGACATGCGCGCGCCAGGACTGCGCGCCGTGGCAACGCGCTGGTACGCACAGCGAGCGAAGCTCAAGAGCGAACGCACGGTCACCCGGCAGGCGTCACGGGCCTGGTGACCGCCGGGAGTCGAGCGCACCCAGCACCTCGTGGAGCGGTCGCCTCAGCCACCGCTCAGCCGCCCGGCCACCGCCGCCCGGCCCGGTCACAGGGTGTGGCCGGGCCCCGGACCGGCAGGCCAGAGCGGTGATCCAGCGGGCCGGACCTCCAAGGGGAGGGGGGCCCGAGGGCATCGTGAACGCGGGAGGGCGGGCGACCCAAACGCCCTTCTCGCCCGGTTTTTTGCGCGGCCCGAAATCAAGATCTATTCACGCGAACTCGGTTCGGTCGTTTTAGCGGCCGTCACTCTGCGTGATGTCACGGTGTGTGACGGGAGAGGTGATCATGGGGGCGGTCACCGACGCGGTCTCCGCAGAGATCGACACCCTGCACGGCGACGACACTGCACCCGGTCTGGCCCAACTCGCGCTCGCGTTGGCCCGGTCCATCGACGACACCGACGCCGCCACCGCGCGAGCCGTCGCGGGGCGTGAACTCCGGGCCGTGATGACCGACCTGCGCAAGCTGGCCCCCGTCGGGGAGGAGGGGGACGCGGTCGATGACATCGCTCGCCAGCGAGAGAAGCGCCGGGCTGCAGCCCGGGACGTCGCCGACGGGTGACGGCCCGCTGCGGGGCTGGCAGGAGCCGCCGATCCAGGTCGCCCCGCCGTTCGTGTCCAGCGCCGGACAGGAGGCCATCGACCTCGCGGCCCGCGCCGGGCTCGAGCTCGACCCGTGGCAGCAGCACGTCCTGCGTGTCGGCATGGGCGAACGGCCCGACGGCTCGTGGTCGGCGTTCGAGGTCGCGGTCAACGTCCCCCGCCAGAACGGCAAGGGCGGCATCATCGAGGCCCGCGAGCTGTGGGGCCTGTTCATCGGCGGCGAGGAGCTGATCCTCCACAGCGCCCATGAGTTCAAGACGGCGAAGGCCGCGTTCAAGCGAGTCGAGCGCCTCATCCGTGGGTGCCCTGACCTGCACAAACGCGTCAAGACGTACCGACAGACCGTCGGCGAGGAAGGCATCGAGCTGCACAACGGGCAGCTCCTGCGGTTCATCGCCAGGAGCAAAGGCAGCGGCCGTGGCTTCACCGGGCACTGCAACATCCTGGACGAGGACATGATCCTCGGCGACAACGAGATGGACGCCCTGCTCCCCACCATGGCCGCGGTCGACGACCCGCAGATCTGGTACCTGGGCAGCGCCGGCATCGGCGCCCTGTCCGTGCAGCTGGCCCGCCTGCGCAAGCGGGCCCTCGCCGCGATCGAGGAGGGCCGCACGGACCCGTCGCTCGCCTACCTGGAGTGGTCGGCCGATCTGCACGTCAAGGAGTGCCCGGTCGACTGCACCGCGCATGACGACCCCGCCTCCGACGCTGCGGTCCTGAAAGCCAACCCGGCGGTCGGCTACCGGCTGACGCTGGAGAAGGTCGCCAACGAGCGGTCCACGCTCAGCGCTGCTGGGTACGCCCGCGAGCGGCTCGGTGTCGGGGAGTACCCGTCGGAGGACGGCGACTCGTGGGCGGTCATCGGACGGGACGTCTGGGAGGCCCTGGCGGACGGGACCAGCCAGATGGAGGACCCGGTTGCGTTTGCTATCGACGTCACCCCCGAGCGCTCGCACGCCTCGATCTGCGCGGCTGGCCGCAACGGTGAGGCCGTGCACGTGGAGGTCGTCGACAACCGGCCCGGCACCGACTGGGTGGCCAAGCGGGCGCGGGAGCTGACGGAGAAGTGGCAGCCACGCTGCTGGGTCATGGACCCGGGCAGCCCGGCTGGCTCCCTCATCCGCGACCTGACAGACGCGTTGAAGGCCGACCCGGACGAGGAGGTCGGCGAGGACGAGGAGCCCCGGCTCCTGGCGCCGATCGTGCAGACCAAGACCCGGGACGTCGTCCAGGCGGTCGGACAGTTCTACGACGCGGTCGTATCCGGGCAGGTCGCCCACCTCGATCAGGCGCCGCTGGCGACCGCTCTGGCGGGCGCCCGGAAGCGGGACCTGGGCGAGTCGTGGGCGTGGGCCCGGCGCGGGGTCGGTGTGGACATCACGCCGCTGGTCGGGGTAACGCAGGCCCGGTGGGGCGTGTTCGTGGAGATCGAGGAGCCGGAGGAGGAGGTGGAACCGTGGGCCGACTTCGGCTGACTCGCACGGCCCGCGCGCGGTCCGGCGTCCTGAGCGGTGGCGCGATGGTCGCGGCCGGCGCCGGGCTGGGGCTCGGACTGGCGGTGGGCCTCGTCGTGGGTGGGGTGCTTCTGGTGGTGTACTGCCTGCTGCTGGCCGACACCGGTGACGGGGGCGGCCCGTGACGAATCTGTGGCAGCGCTCGCGCGGTGGCCGCGCCGAGTCGCGCGACATCGCGACGATCGACGACTTCGCAGCGGCCCTGCAGCAGTCGCTGGGCTGGGGCGCGATGTCCGCGCTGGGGCTCACCCAGACGCAGCCCGGCCAGGCCGCTGAGAAGGCGCCGACGGACCTGCCGGGGTACGCGCAGCTCTTCGCGACCAACCCTGTCGTGTGGGCCTGCATGGTGGCCCGCATGTCCGTGTTCTCCGCGCCGCGGTTCACCTGGCAGCGCCTCAACAACGGCACCCCGTCGCAGATGTTCGGCACGTCCGAGCTGGCGCTGCTGGAGAAGCCGTGGCCGGGCGGCACGACGCAGGATCTGCTGAGCCGGGTCATCCAGGACGCCGACCTGGCGGGGAACTCGTACTGGACGGCACAGCAGGGCGAGGCGGTGCGGATGCGCCCGGACTGGGTGCAGATCGTGCTGGAGCGCCGTACGCACCCGCACGGCGGCGATCTGGGCTGGCGCCGGTACGGCTACCTGTACCAGGAGCCCGGTGCGGAGCCGGTGTTCCTGTGGCCCGAGGAGGTCGCACACTTCGCGCCGGTCCCGGACCCGCTCGCGACGTACCGCGGCATGTCCTGGCTGACCCCGGTGATCCGGGAGACGCAGAACGACAACCTGATGGCCGCCCACAAGAGGAAGTACTTCGAGAACGCGGCCACCCCGAACATCGTGGTCCGGCTCGACAAGCAGGTCACGCCGGAGGCGTTCTCGAAGTTCAAGGCGAAGATGGACGCCGGGCACCGTGGTGTCGAAAACGCCTACAAGACCCTGTACCTGGGGGGCGGCGCGGACGTGACCGTGGTCGGCGGCGACCTGCGCCAGATGGACTTCAGCAGCGTGCAGGGCGCCGGGGAGACCCGCATCGCGTCGGCGGCCGGTGTACCACCGATCATCGTGGGCCTGTCCGAGGGCCTCAAGGCCGCCACCTACTCCAACTATGGACAGGCGCGGCGCCGCTTCGCGGACGGCACGATCCACCCGCTGTGGCAGAACGCCGCCGGGTCCTTCGCCCCGCTCGTCACGCCGCCCGGCTCCGGCTCGGGCGCGGTCCGCCTCTGGTACGACGCCCGGCACGTGCCGTTCCTGCGCGAGGACGCCAGGGACGCGGCCGAGATCCAGGGCGTGGAGTCCCGCACGATCCGCACCCTCGTCGACGCCGGGTACACCCCGGAGTCCGTCATGGCCGCCGTCACCGCGTCCGACTGGTCCCTCCTGGTCCACACCGGCCTGTTCTCCGTACAGCTGCAGAAGCCCGGCGGCACCCACGAGGACCTGCCGCCCGCGCCCTCCGAAGGGAGCCCCTGATGCCCGCCCTGTCCCCCGCGATGCGCGAACTGGAGAGGTCGGCGCCGTTCCAGCTGGCACGCGCCGACGGAGACGAGGAGGGCGACGGCCGGACGCTGTCCGGCTACGCGGCCCTCTTCAGCTCCCCCACCGAGATCAACTCCTGGGAGGGGGCCTTCACGGAGACGATTCGCAAGGGCGCCTTCAAGAAGACCATCCGCGAGCAGACGCCCGTCATGCAGTTCGACCACGGCCGGCACCCGCTGATCGGCTCCATCCCGATCGGCGCGATCGCCGAGCTGCGCGAGGACGACCAAGGTCTCTACGTAGAGGGCCGCCTCACCGACAACTGGCTGATGCAGCCCGTCAGGGACGCGATCGCCGAGAAGTCGGTGAACGGCATGAGTTTCCGATTCGAGGTCGTCCGCGAGGAATGGCGCGACGTCAACGGCAAGCTGGTCAAGCCCGAAGAGGTGTACGACCTGCTGTGGATGCCGGGCGACCGCGGGCCGCTGCAACGCGAGCTGATCGAGCTGAAGTGCCGCGAACTCGGGCCGGTCGTCTTCCCGGCCTACGCGGGTACGTCCGTCTCGGTCCGCGCGCGGGATGTCGCCGACCACCTCGCCCTGGACGACGAGATGACCCGGCGTATCCGCCACTCGCTCGCCCGGGACGCGTCCACGCCGTCCGTACCGGACGACCCGGAGCTGCGCCGCGAGGTCGCCACCGCCCTGCTCTACCAGCGAGACCGCTCACCGGCCGGGCCGCCCGCCGAGCACCCAGCCCCCACAGACCGTTCCACTGGCGCGCCGCTCCTTACCGAGCACCCGCCCACCCCCGACGCGCCGCCCGCCGATGGGCACCCGTCACCGTCCGACCGCACCGTCCGCATGCGCTCGCAGCTCGCCGAGATCGGCGGGCTCATGGATGACGTGCTGGCGTCCATCGACACCCCGAAGGAGACCCGCTGATGCCCAAGCCGCTTCAGCTCTCGCACCAGCAGGCGGTCATCCGCCTGCGTGACATCCGCGCCCAGCTCGAAGAGCTGGAGGCGCGGGACGACCTGACCACCGACGACGAGCGGCAGTTCGACGAGCTGACCACCGAGTTCGCCGAGGTCGACGACCACCGCCGCCAGATGGAGCGGCGTAGCGTCCTGGAGCGGGTCCGTTCCTCGACGCAGGCCGCCGACCGGCAGCCGCCCGCCCTCGGTGTCGAGCGCGGTACCCCGTCCGGCCGGGGCGGCGCCTACGACCTCGACCCGATCCTCAACCCCGACAGCGTGGAGGACCGCCGGTTCCGCAACCCGTGGGACCTCGGGGAGATGCGCACCTTCGGCCGCTCCCCGGAGGACGTCGGGCAGGAGCTGCGGGCCCGCGCGCTGTGCGCCGTGGAGAAGATGGCCGGTGCGAACGACGGCATCCGGTCCACGGCCACCAGCATCATCGAGGCGTGGGACGACAAGCGGGGCAGCATCGCCCGCATGTGCCTGGCGACCTCGTCCCCGGAGTACATGCGCGCCTGGTCCAAGCTGGCCCGTGGCGCTGGCCACATGGTCACCCCGGAGGAGCAGCAGGCTCTGGAGCGGGCCATGTCCCTCACCGACAACCAGGGCGGCTACCTGGTGCCCTTCCAGCTGGACCCGACGATCATCATCACGGCGAACGGGTCCATCAACCAGATCCGGCAGGTGGCCCGTCAGGTCGTCGCGACCGGCGACGTGTGGAACGGCGTCAGCGCCGGTGCGGTGTCGTGGCGGTGGGCCGCTGAGAACTCCGAGGCCGCAGACAACGCGCCCACTTTCGGACAGCCCACGGTGCCGGTGTGGAAGGCCGACGGGTTCGTGCCGATCTCCATCGAGGCGATGGACGACGCCGAGAACGTCACCACCGAGGTCGGCCGTCTCCTGGCGTTCGGCAAGGACACCCTGGAGGCTGGGGCGTTCGTCGCCGGTTCCGGCGCTGGGCAGCCTACCGGTATCGTCACCGCGCTCACCGGCACCTCGTCCATCGTCACGTCGACCACGACGGACACGTTCGCGTCCGGCGACGTCTACAAGACGGACACCGCGCTGCCGGGCCGGTACCGGCCGAACGCCTCCTGGCTCGCCAACCGCGGCATCTACAACGCCATCCGCCAGTTCGACTCCGCGGGCGGCACGAACCTGTGGGAGCGCATCGGCGCCGACGTCCCCCCGATGCTCCTGGGCCGCCGCGCCTTGGAGGCCGAGGACATGGACGGCATCGTCAACGCCACGCAGGAGAACTTCGTGGCGGTGTACGGCGACTTCGACAACTACGTCATCGCCGACCGCATCGGCATGAGCATCGAGTTCCTGCCGCATCTGGTGGGCGCCAACCGCCGGCCGACCGGCCAGCGCGGCTGGTACGCCTGGTACCGGGTCGGCGCCGACTCGGTGAACGACGGCGCGTTCCGGATGCTCAACGTCACCTGACCCAGCCCGCCCGCGACGGCCGGACACCTCACCACGGTGTCCGGCCGTCCGCGCCTTCCCCGAGGGAGCCCCTTCATGAGGCAGAGCCTCTACACCGTGGCGCGGGCCAAGCTGACGCTGCCCGTCGCCCTACGTACGAACGGCACCGTCAACGGCACGACCGTCGACCTGCACGAGAACAAGGACGCGTCCCGCTCGGCGATGCTCGTCGTCCACACCGGCACCATCACCGACGGCTCGCACGCCGTGGTGCTGCAGGAGTCCGACGACAACGCGACCTGGTCCACCGTGGCCGCCGCCGACCTGCAGGGCTCCGCACCCACCATCGCCTCCACCGACGACGACGTGCTCTTCGAGCTGGGCTACAAGGGCGCGAAGCGCTACCTGCGCGCGTCCGTGACCACGTCCGGCGCCACCTCGGGCGGCACGTTCGGCGCCACCATCCTGCGCGCCTTCCCCCGCCGCACCCCGATCGCGCACAGCTGAGGAGCATCATGCAGCGCTGCAAGGAATCCTTCACCGTCTGGCGCGACGGGGCCCCGGTCGCCTACGTCGTCGGGCAGTTGGTCGACGACGAGGACCCGATCCTCATCACCCACGAGCACCTGTTCGCTGCTCCCGAGGCCACCGTCCGTCCGGCGCCCCAGGCGGTCCGCGCAGAGCAGGCGACCGCCGCTCCGGGCGAGCTGCGGGCCCTGAGCGCGCCCCCGGCCACCGGGCGCCCGCGCAAGGGCACCCCCCGCAAGGAGTAGCCAGTGCCGTTCGATCTCGGCTCCACGGTGCGCCTGGCCGCCGACTGCACCGACCCCACCGGGGTGCTGACGACCGCTGCAACGGCGGCCGTGACAGTGACGCTGCCGGACGGGTCGACGGCCAGCCCGCCCGCGTCCGAAACCGGCACGACCGGCCGCTACCAGGCCGACTACGTCGCTACGGCCGCCGGACGGCACACGGTGCGCTGGCAGTTCACCGGCCCTGCCCACGCCTACACCGACATGTTCGACGTGCGGGACGCGGCACCCCCCGCCCTGCTGTCCCTGGCCGACGCCCGCACCCACCTGAAGAAGAACGACCACGGCGACGACGACGAGATCCGCGAGTGGATCGAAGCGTGCACGCGGGCAGTCGAGCAACTCGTGGGTCCGGTCGTCGTTCGCACCGTCACCCAGGACATCTTCTTCACCAGCGGCCGGTCGCTGACGCTCGCCTTGACGCCCGTCGTGAGCCTGGTGTCGGTGAGCGCGCTTAGCCCTGGCGACACCTCCTACGACGTACAGGGGCTACACCTGGACGGCGCCACCGGGATCGTCACCCGGCTTGACGGCGGGCTGCTGCACGGGCCACTACGTGCCATCAGCCGCGTGGGCCGTGTGGTGGTCACGGCGAATATCCGTGCCGCCGCGAAGATCATCCTTCAGCATCTGTGGCGCACCCGGCAGGGGCCCGGCCGACCGCAGCGCGGCATGGACGACTATGACGTCAGCGAGCCCATCCCCGGTCTCGGCTTCGCGATTCCCAACCGGGCCGTACAGCTGCTGGACCCGGACAGCCTCGGGCCGGAGGTGGGTTGATGGCCAGCTCGGCGGTGCCCGGCGCGATGGCCGCGCTCCTGCAGATCCTCACCGACACGGACAGCCTGACCGGAGTGGACGTCATCGACGGCCCACCGGTCGACGACATTGCCACACGCGACTTCCTCGCCGTCGGCTGGTCCGGCGGCGAGGACGAAGCGGTCACGATCGTGCAGGACTTCAACGCCGCCGGGGCCCGCACCCGCGACGAGGACTTCACCATCGCCTGCGTCCTGGACGTCTGGTCCGGAGACGACACCGTCGCCGTTGTACGTGCGCGGGCGTTCGCTCTCCTGGCCGTCGTGGAGACAGCTCTGCGCGCGTCCGACCCGAACCCCGAGGCGTCCACGCTGAACAGCACGGTGCTGTGGGCGCACCTGACGCGGGCCTCACTGCGCCAGTACTTCACCGACCAGGGCGTACGGGCTGCCCTGGGCTTCGCGGTGTCCTGCCACGCCCGGATCTGAGGAGGAGACCCATGGCGCGTGTGCGCTTCCTGGGGCCGGAGCCGGTGACGGTGCCCGAACTCGCCAGCCGCGAGGTCCAGCCGGATGAGGTCGTGGAGGTACCGGACGAGCGGTTCGACGGCTACGTGTGCCAGCCCGGCACGTGGGAGGCCGTGGAGGAGCCGCGACCCCCGGAGCCCGACCGTACCGAGCTGGCCCCGCTGGCGAAGAAGACCGCGGCCCGGCCGCAGAAGACGGAGGACTGACCGATGGCGATTGGATCGGGTCTCGGCGCGCAGATCGGTATCGCGGCCGAGACGACGTACGGCACCTACGTGGCGCCGTCGAAGTTCATCGAGTTCACCAAGGAATCGCTCGCCCTCAAGAAGACCACAGCTCAGAGCGCCGGGATCGCGGCGGGCCGCCTGCTGCCGCTGTCCTCTCGGCGCGTGGTAACGCGGCGTGAGGCGCAGGGCTCGCTGGAGATGGAGGTCACCAACAAGGGCATGGGTCTGCTGATCCAGGCTCTGATGGGGACCACGGTCACGCCGGTGCAGCAGGGTGCGGGCCCGGCCTACCTGCAGACCCACACCCTCGCCAGCACCGCGGGCAAGAGCTTGTCGGTCCAGAAGGGCGTGCCTCTCGTGAACGGCACGGTCACCGACAAGAGCTTCCTGGGCTGCAAGGTCACGTCGGGCGAGTTCTCGTGCGAGGTCGGGCAGATGCTGACCGCGTCGTTCGAGGTGGACGCGCGGGACTGTGACGAGGCCCAGCCGCTGGCCGCCGCCAGCTACTCGAACATGGCGCCGTTCCACTTCGCGCAGATGGCGTTGAAGACCGGCAGCTTCGGCTCGGAGGCCGTACTGGACGGCATCCGCAAGGTGTCCTGCAAGATCGAACGGCCGCAGGATGTGGAGCGCTTCTACGCGAACAACGCGGGCCTGAAGGCGGAGCCGATCGAGAACGACCAGGTGAAGATCTCCGGGACGATCGAGACGGACTACACCTCGACCACGCTGGACGACCTGCACACCAGCGATGGCGCGACCAGCCTCGTCTGGGAGTTCAAGGGCCCCTTGATCGCCGCGACCTACTACGAGACTTTCCGGCTCACGCTCCCGGCCATTCGTCTGGATGAGGGGCCGCCGACGGTGGACGGCTTCGGCGTCGTCAAGCCGTCGTTCACCTTCGTCGGGCTGTACGACGGGACGAACCAGCCGAAGATCGAAATCATCAGCACCGACACCACCTTGTAGGCCGCCATGGTGCAGGGCTTCCGTATCACCGGCACCGGCCAGCTGCTTGAGCTGGCGGCGCGGCTGCGCCGGGCCGGACACGAGAACATCCGCCAGAGCTACACCCGCCGAATCCGCCGCGCGGCCGAACCGCTGCAGCGCGACCTGCAGGACAAGATCCGGCACCTCGAAATCAGCTCGCCGGGGCGGGGCGGGGGCAAGCGCGGTGGCGCCTCGCCGACGACGCGGCCCCTGCGGGCCACCATCGCCGACGCCATCCGGATCTCGGTGCGGACCACCGGCAACCCCGGCGCCCGGGTCTGGGTCGACAAGGGCCGCCTGCCGCCCGACCTGCGCCGCATGCCCGACGTCATCAACAGCGGACGTATCCGCCACCCGGTGTTCGGCAACCGGCGCCGGTGGGCCACCCAGACTGCTACCCCGCTGTGGTGGGACCGGACGATCCGCGCCCACACCGACCGCATCACCCGCGAAGTCAGCCGTGTGGCTGACGACGTGAGACGCCGCCTCGAATAGGAGAACCCCCCTTGATTGTCGTCTACACCCCCGAGGGCGAGGAGCCCCAGCACTACGACGCCACCAAGCTCAGGACATCCGAGGCGGTGATCGTGCAGCGCACCGTCGACAAGACGTGGCAGGAGATCCTCAAGGGCTTGGAGAGCGACGACCTGGACGCGATGCGCGGCATCGTCTGGGTGCTGCGCAAGCGCAGCGAACCGTCGCTGCGCTGGGCCGACTGCGACCCCGGCGTGACCGAGCTGACGACCCGGATGAGTAACAAGGAAGTCGAGCAGGTCATCCGCGACGCCTTCGACTTGAGCAAGGCCGGGGACGAGGTGACCCCGGACATGGTCGCGGACATCCTCCGTGCCCGCGTCGACCAGGTCGCCGTCGACCCCGAGTACGCGTTCCGGCTCATCGACACCCTGGCGGCCGAGGGAAAAGCCGAGACGGAGGCCGCCCCGGACCGGGCGCCGGACGGAGGGGCGGCGAGCGAGGTGGCGGGTGGGAGCCCGAGCCCGACATCGAGCGGGCCCGAGACCTCTACCTCGGGCTCTTCGCTCACCTCCTCCACATCCCTCCAGCCGGAGTCGACGACCTCACCGTCACCGACTTCTACTCCCTGACCGCCTGGATCGAGCAGCACCAGGCAGCCCAGCAGCAGGAAGGCGGTGGCTGACCGGTGCCCTCGATGACGTTCACGCTGGACGGCCGGGACCAGCTCTCCCGAGTCCTGGACGGAGCTG
This sequence comes from Streptomyces sp. NPDC090119, assembly GCF_044747085.1. NCBI lineage: Bacteria > Bacillati > Actinomycetota > Actinomycetes > Kitasatosporales > Streptomycetaceae > Streptomyces > Streptomyces sp. NPDC090119. Next base: position 142,492 of record NZ_JBIVDK010000005.1, read on the forward strand.
GGGATGCGGCCGAGCGGCTGCGCCGCCGCCTGGCCCGCACCTCGGATGAGTCACGCCTCCGGCTGGCCGGGTTCACCCAGGACGCCGACGGCAGGCTGAGGAACCTGCGCGGGCAGTTCGTGGCGACCGGCTCGGTCGCCGACGCGCTGCGCACTCAGGTGCATGACCTCACCGAGCGCAGCCGCGCCGACTTCGACAAGTTCGGCGAGCACTCCGTCGGGTCGCTGAAGATGCTGGCGCTGGCGGCGCTCCCGGTGGCAGCGTCCCTGCTGCCGATCGTCGCCAGTGCGGGCACTGTGGGTGTGGCTGTCGGTGCGATGGGCGCCGCGATCGCCGGGCAGATCAAGTCGCTCGGCGAGGCGTCCGAGGCGGAGAAGGCGTGGGACGACGCGGTCGCCAAGTCCGGCGCCCATTCCAAGGAGGCCGTGGCCGCGCAGGCCGAGTACGCCCGCGCGGTGGCCGTTCTCCCGCCCAAGACCCGCGAGGCGGCAGCCGCGGTCGGGGTCCTCAAGGACAACTACCAGGCGTGGTCGGACAGTTTGTCCGGCGACACGATGGGCGGCTTCATCAAGGGCGTCGCCATCGTGGACGCGCTGCTGCCCAAGACGACCGGGCTGGTGAAGGTCGCGGGCCGGGAGACCGACCGCTTCATGACGATCGTCGGCGGCGAGATGGCCTCGCCCGGCCTGGACAAGCTGAACGCCCGCTTCACCGCGTTCGCCGACCGGACCCTGCGCGGCCTGAACGACGAACTCGTCCACCTGCTGCGGGTGTCGGACGGCGCGCAGATCGGCGGCGGCGTCGCCGAGTTCATGGACTGGGCGCGCGCCCAGGGCCCCACCGTGGTCAGCGTCCTGCGCAGCATCAGCGAGGCCGTCGTCAACGTGTTGCACGGCGCCGGGGACATGGGCGTCGGCATGCTGCAGGTCGTGGACGTCCTCGCCAAGGTCGTGTCTGCTGTGCCGCCCGAGGCCATCGGCACGATGCTGCAGATGGCTCTCGCCCTGCGGCTGGTCAAGAGCGCGAGCCTGGGGCTGGCGGCCGGCCGCAGTGTGGTGGCCGCGTTCGCCGCGCAGATGCTGCTGATGCGGACCGAAGCCGCCGCCGCGCCCGGCGCGCTGGCCGGTGCCCGCGCGGCCATCATGAGTCTGTCCCGCACAGCGAAGGTCGCGGTGGCGGGCACGGGGATCGGGCTGCTGTTGATCGCGCTGAGCGAGCTGTCCTCGCGCAGCGAGCAGGCACCCCCGGATGTCGACAAGCTGACGTCGTCGCTCAAGCAGCTCGGCTCCACGGGCAAGGCCACCGGGGAGGCGTCGCGCGCGTTCGGCAAGGACTTGGGCGGCCTGTACGACAAGGTCCGCAGCCTGACCGACCCGACCACCACGGACCAGGTCCAGCAGTGGATCGTGACGCTGGGCGGGCTGGGAACGTGGGACTCCACCCCGGTCAAGAACGCCAAGGGCAACATCGACGCGATCGACGGCGCGCTCGCCAACCTAGTGCAGTCCGGTCACCAGGAGCTGGCGGCCGCCGCGGTGCAGCGGCTGGGCGCCGCCTACGCCAAGGGTGGCCACGACACCTCTGAGTTCACCGGCAAGTTGACTGGCTACAAGCAGGCCATCGCCGATGTGAAGTTCGAGCAGCAGCTCGCCGCCGACAGCATGGGTGTCTTCGGGCAGCAGGCGCAGTCCGTGCAGCAGAAGCTCAACGCGCAGAAGCTCAGCGCGGACGGGCTGCGGCAGAGCCTGCAGGCCCTCAACGATGTCCAGCGCCAGGGCCTGGGCGGCATGATCGGGTTCGAGGCCAGCATCGACGCGGCGGCCAAGGCCGCCCGCGACAACGCGGGTTCGCTGCGGATGGTGCACGGCGAGCTGGACCTCAACTCGGAGAAGGCAAGGAACGCGGCGACCGCGCTCAACGACCTGGCGTCCAAGACCGACGAGGCCGCGTCCCAGGCGAGAGAGTCCGGCGCGAGCTGGGAGACCGTCAACGGGATCTACGACCGGGGCCGGTCCAAGCTAATCGCGGCCGCGCAGGCGATGGGGCTGAGCAGCACCGAGGCCAACCGTCTCGCCGGCCAGATCCTGAAGATCCCGGACAAGGCCGCCAAGGTCAGCATGAGCACGGAGGACGCGCGCCGCGACCTGGACGGCTTCATCTCCAAGGTCAAGGGGTCACCCGGCGCGAAGTCCGTCACGCTCACGACTCTGTCCGCCGGTGCCCAGCGGGTGTTGGAGGCGTTCGGCTACAAGGTCACGCACCTGAAGGACGGTCGGGTCCAGGTCTCCGCGAGCACGGGGACGGCGCTGTCCAACCTCTACGCCGTCCAGCGGGCCCGCAACGCGCTGACCGACAAAGCCATCACGATCACGACGAACCGCGTCACGAAGTTCACGTCGGTGCAGGGCGGCGTGACGGTCGCCAAGCGCGACTACGCCCAAGGCGGCAGGATTCGCGCGCTGGCGGGCGGCGGCCCAGCAGGTGACGTGCAGTACTTCCCGGACGGCGGCCCCATCTCCGGGCCGGGCACCGGCACGTCGGACAGCATCTGGGCGATGTTCGCCTCCGGCGCCCGCGCTCGCGTGTCGAACACCGAGTACGTCATCCGGGCTGCCTCGGTCGCACGGTACGGGGTGCCGTTCCTCGACGCGGTCAACTCGGGGACGTTCGACCTCAAGGCCCTGTCCAAGAGCGGGCTCGCTGGCGGCGGTCTGACCGGTGCGGGTGGGGATGCCGCGCGGGGCCTGGCGGTGGGGCTGACCGGCAGCACCGGTGTGGTCGACGCGGCCGCCCGGGTCATGGCCGGTGCGGTCGTCACCGGCATCAGGGCCGAGCTGGAGATCGCGTCCCCGTCGAAGAAGACGAAGGCGCTGATGGCCGACGTCGGCAAGGGCATGATCATCGGCCTGACCGGCTCCCAGGCGAAGATCAAGGCCACGGCCGCTGACCTCGCCAAGGACATCTGGACAGCGTTCTCGGGCAAGAAGGATGACCGGTACGTCGCCTACGTCAACACGGAGACGAACAAGCTCCTGGCGGCGGCGAAGAAGCGGGACGTCCTCAAGGCCAAGATCGCCCAGGCCAAGGCGTTCGCGTCTGACCTCACGAAGAACGCGCGGGAGGGCGCCGCCCTCAGCAACCTCGGACTGGAGCCCGGGCAAGTCACGGCGGCCAGCATCAAGGGCGGGCTCGCCGCCAAGCTGGCGCAGATCAAGCAGGTCACGAAGTACATCGGCATCTTGGCCAAGAGGGGGCTCAACAAGAGCCTCTTGCACCAGATCCTCAACATGGGCCCGGAGCAGGGATACGCCTACGCGAGCGCGCTGGTCGGTGCGGACAAGGCGACCTTCAGTTCGATCAACTCGCTGGAAACGCAGATCAACAAGTCGACAACGACGCTCGGGCAGGTCGGCGCGGACCGGATGTACGACTCCGGGAAGAATGCCTCGAAGGGGTTCCTCAAGGGCCTGGAGTCGGAGGAGAAGGCCCTTGAGAAGACGATGGTGAAGATCGCCACGGCGATGCAGAAGGCGCTCCGCAAGGCGCTCGGGATCAAGTCCCCGGCGCGGGCCACGATGCCCGACGGGGTGAACGTGGTCCGGGGTATCGCGGTCGGCGCCGTGCAGGGGCTGCCGTACATCGACCGGGCCATGCAGGCGGTGGGCGCCCGGATGACCGGCCACCCGGCGCTCGCCGTGACGCCGGGCCGGGCCGCGGTCGTCGGGTCCGGCGGGCAGCACATCAGCGTGCAGATCGACATCAGCGGTGCGCTCGATCCGTACGCCACCGCCCGCGAGGTGGAGAAGGTCCTCGCCAAGGTGAGGCGCGGGCGCGGTGGCGCGTCGTATGCGTTCGGCTGAGACAGGGGGGTGGACGCGGTGGCGCTGCTGGTGGAGATGGGCTGGGGCGGGCAGATTCAGTATCCGGGCACGATCCAGTGGACGGACATCAGTCGCCGCGTCGATGTCGTCCGTGGGGTGGTCATCAGCCGTGGGGCCTCCGACGAACTGTCGGAGACCCAGCCCGGAACGGCGACCCTCACCCTGACCAACCAGGACGGCTACCTCACGCCGGGGAACACCGCCAGCCCGTACGGGCCGTACGTCCGGCGCAACACCCCGATCCGGATCGCGGTGGCCCTGATCCCCACCGCGTCCGGATCGGCGCCCTACCCGATGTCCTCGCTCGGCGACGACTTCGACGACGACGTGCTCAGCACGACGCTGTGGCCGAACAGCTACGGCGGCGTGACCGAGCGCGGCGGCGTGGCGCGGGTGCCGGTGAGCACCGTCGCGGACGCGGGCCTGCAGTCCGCGCGGGTGTGGAAGCTGCTCGGCTCGAAGCTGACGGCCAAGCTCGTCACCGTCCCCAAGGCGGGCGGCTCCACGAACGCGGCCGCGTCGATGTGGGTGAACAGCACGACGGCGGGGACGCGGATCGGCTGGCGGTACGACGCCCTCACCGGCGTGCTCGCCGCCATGTCCCAGACCGGCTACTCCGACGCCACCCCCACCAGCCTCACGTACAACGTGGTGGACTTCGCCTGGCTGCGGGTGCGCGAGGCGGGCGGCACCGTGTACTGGGAGACCTCCCCGGACGGCACCGCCTGGACGGTCCAGCGGAGCATGGCCACCCCGGCCTGGGTGACGAGCCAGACGCAGGCCGTGGAGTTCCCCGCCACCCGCACCGGCGGCACCAGCGACGTCATCGAGTGGGACCTCGTCGGCGCCACGGTGAAGCCGCGGTTCTATGGCGTGGTCAACGAGTTCCCCGTCGACTGGGAGGGCCTGGCCAGCACGGTCACGATCTCGTGTACCGATCTGTTCAAGCGGCTCAACAAGCTGCCTGCGCTGCGGTCCATGCTGACCGAGGAGATCGTGGTCTCGTACCCGGTCGCGTACTATCCGCTGACCGAGCCCGCCGACTCCGTCACGGCCGGAGACCTGTCCGGCAACGCGCGGCCGTCGATGGCCATGACCCAGGCCGGGTCCGGTGGCACGCTCGCCCTGGGCGCCGACTCCGGACCGGCGGCCACCGGCGACAGCGTGCCGACCTTCACCCCGGCCAGCGCGACCTCCGGGCAGTACCTCACCGTCGACCTGGGCCCTGCAGCGCAGCAGCAGTTGAACTCGGCACCGACGGCCATCGAAGCCTGGTTCAAGACGACCACGACAGGGCGGGCGATCCTCAGCCTGTACTCACCGGACCGGCAGATCGTGCAGGTGCTGTCCCTGTCGGCGAGCGGCGCCATGCAGATCGAGTGGACGGCCACCGGCAGCAGCACCCTGGCAGTAGAGACGGTGTCCGGCACCAGCGGCCTCGCCGACGGGAACTGGCACCACGTCGTCTGGGACCAGACCGTCAACGGCACCGTCTGCGTGGACGGCGTCAACGTCGACCCCACGATCCCCGTCACCCTCGGGCCCGACCAGCGCATCCTGGAGATCGGCGGATACCGAGGCACCCGCCTGTGGTCCGGCTCCCTCGCCCACGTAGCCGTCTACGCCAACTCGTACATGAGCGCCGTTCTCAAGGACCACTTCAGTGCGGGTGCCGCAGGGTACGCGGGCGAGACGGCCGACGTCCGGATCTACCGCTTCTGCAAATACGCGGGCCTGCTCAGCACCATTTTCCAGGGTGGCACCTTCGACCCGATCGCCTCCCAAGGCCCTGGCGGCACGGGGGCGGTGGCCCGGATGCGGGAGGTGGAGAGCACTGAGAGCGGGCGGCTGTTCGCGTCCCGCGACGCGTATTTCATGACGTTCCAGTCCCGCGACGTGCGCTACAACCCGTCGCCTGGACAGGAGGCGTTTCAGATCGCGTACGCCGATCTGGAGACCCGGAGCGTCAGCGTCGCCGACGACGACCAGAAGCTGCTCAACGACGTCACCGGAACCCGGCCGGGCGGCGCCACCCAGCGCGTCACCGCGCCCGCGAGCATCGCCGCGTTCGGGACTTACCCGCAGGAACTGAACATCCTCAAGACCAGCGACAACAGCGTGCTGGACGCGGTGAACTGGCTGGTGTCCCGGTACGCCGCCCCGCAGCCCGAACTGCGCGAAGTGCCGATCGAGGCGTACACGATGCCGTCGTACGCGGCCGTCCTCGACGCCGACATCTCCAGCTACTTCTCCGTCACGAGCATGCCCGCGCAGGCGCCCACCCCCACGATGCGGGTCACCGTCGAGGGCTACACCGAGACGATCAAGGAGAAGTCGCACCTGATCCAGTTCCACACCAGCGCCTCCCTCACCGACAGCGTCTGGGTGATGGACGACCCCGTCTACTCCGTCCTCGACTCCACCACCCGCCTCGCCTACTAGGAGCACCACATGCCCGTGCCCGTCGTCAGAGCCGAGACCTTCTACACCCCACCCCCGCCACAGCCCGCCGACCTCTGGGCGGACGTGCCCGCCGCCGAGCGGGTCTGGAGCTGGTACGAGGTCCGCATGGGCCGCCGCGTCACCCCGCCCCAGGACACCGTGGACGAGGTCTACTTCGCGCGGATCAACCAGAACAGGTGGATCGCCGACTGCAGCTGCGGCTCCGCCGCCGTGGTGTCCCCGACCGACCCCCGCTACGCCTGCACCGAATGCGGCTGGGGCTGGTGCACGCTCGTCTTCCCCGACGACCCGGCCGCCGTGGAGGCCAGCCTCCTGGGCCTCCGGCCGAACCTGCGGAACTGGTGGAACCCGCTGGACCCCCGTAACCCCGACGCCACCACCGTCGTCAGTGCCTCATGACGTTCACGCCGCGCACCTGGGTGGTCGGCGAGGTGGTGTCCGCGGCCACCATGAACCAGGAGATCCGCGACCAGTTCAACAGCATGTTCGGCGCCTGGACGGCATACACGCCAACGTGGACCGCGAGCACCAATCCGGCCCTGGGCAACGGCACCCTGTCCGGCCGGTACATGAAGATCGGCCGCACGGTGCTGTGCGAGGTCACCCTGACCACCGGGTCCACGACCACCTACGGCTCCGGCGTCTACTCCTTCGGCGTGCCCGTACCGGCGGCGGCCAGCGGCATCGACCCCGTCGGCACCGCTCGCCTGACCGCCGGGTCCACCTACATCGGGCAGTGCTCCCTCGGCTCCGGGCAGAGCGCGATGAACGCCACGTTCCCGGCGTCGGGGTCCCCGGCGTCCGCGGCGAACATGAACGGCACCGCACCAGCCACGCTCGCCGCTGGCCACATCCTCCGCATGTTCATCACCTACGAGGCCGCCACATGATCACCGCACTCGGGCCCTGCACCCTCGCGGGCCTGTACGCCACCGACGAAGTCCCCGCGAAGACGCTGCCGATCGGCACGGGCCCCGGCCAGGGCTACCGCACGCTGCTCCGGGTCGTCGTCCCCGTGGCGCCCGGCGACGTCCTTGAGGTCACCGGCCGCGCCCGCGTCACCAACGACACCGCGCCGCCGTACACGGTCGGCGTCGGCTACCACCTGTGGATGTACGACTGCGACAACGGCAAGGGCAGCAGCGGCACCTGGACGCTGATCAGCAGCCTGTGCGGCGACAACGTCACCCGCGACCGGCACCACATGCCGGTGCTCACCGACACCGTCTACACCGTCCCCGCGGAATGGCCAGCCGGGCACCGCATGGTCGTGGTCCTGCGCGGCGACGCGATGTCCACCGCCGCCGACGGCCAGGCCATCACCGTCGACCAGACGTACGGGCAGCTCACCGTCCGCCGCTGGACCCCGCCCGCCTGACCCCGCCCCGCCCCCTCGCCCCGCGCCGACCCGGCCGGGGCTTTCTCTATGCCTGGAGTTCCACGATGAAGCTCGTCACGAGAGAGCAGCTGGGCTGGCCCGCGTCGGCCGCGCCCGACCAGCTCTCCACCAAGGGCGTGAAGGTCCACTACGAGGGCACGCCCGTGAGCGCGCGCCTGCTCACCGACCACACCGCCTGCATCGCCGAGTGGAAGGCCCTCCGCAAGTCCCACCTGGCCAACACCAAGGAGGGGTACAGCGACGTCGCCTACAACTACGCGGCCTGCCCCCACGGCTACCTCCTCGAGGGCCGGGGCATCGGCAAGCGGACCGGCGCCAACGGCAACCAAGACCTCAACAAGGGGCACTACGCGATCGTCGGCCTCGTCGGCAGCGACGGCCTGACCGAGCCCACGGACGAGATGCTCGGCGCGATACGCGACGGGATCGAGCTGCTGCGCCAGCACGGCGCGGGCGACGAGATCCGCGGACACCGCGACGGCTACGCCACCGCCTGCCCCGGCGGCCCGCTCTACGCCTGGGTGAAGAAGGGCGCCCCCCGGCCCGGCGGCACCACCGCGCAGCCGACGCCCCCCGCGGGCAAGCCGAAGTACGAGCCGTTCCCCGGCGCCGCAATGTTCCGCGCAGGCCGCCGCTCGCCGGTCATCGCCGCCATGCACAAGCGGCTCGTCGCCGAGGGCTGCGGCCGGTACCAGTCCGACGCCCACGCGGACACCTGGGGCTCGGGCGACGAGCGCTCCTACGCGGCCTGGCAGCGGAAGCTCGGCTACGCGGGTACCGACGCCGACGGCACCCCCGGCCCCACCTCGTGGAACAAGCTCCACGTCCCCAACACCTAGGAGAACCTCATGCTTGAGACCAGCCGGCCCGACGTCGACGCGGTAATGAAGACCGCGCGCACCTACGCCCGCGACCTCGCCGAGCGGGTCGTCGCCACGTTTCTCCAGGCGTTCGTCGGCGCCCTCATCCTCACCTCCCCATTCGACCTGGGCATGTGGCAGGCCGCCGCGATGGGCGGTGTGGCCGCCGCCCTGTCCCTCATCAAGGGCATGCTCGCGCGAGCCCGCTCCGTGTCGAACAGCGCGAGCCTCGCCAAGGGCGTCTGATGTGGGGGGCGACGGCACGGCCGGTGCTCTCGCGCCGCCGTGCCTTCCTCACCGTCGTCGGCACCGGCTGGGCCCTGTACGGCGGGCTCGGTATCATCGGCCAGCCCCGCTACGGCACCGCCCGCGGCCTCGCCTCCGTCACCCGCTACATCCCGCTCGACACGCTCGGCTGGATGTGGGTCGCCTGCGGTGGCATCGCCGCCACTGCCGGACTCCTCACCGGACACCCCCGCGTGCAGGCCCTCGGCTACGCCGCGCTCGGCGTCCCCGCCGGTCTGTGGTCCGGCGTCTTCGCGGTCGCCGCCGCGACGACACTCCCCACCGCCGTCGGCTCGGCATGCGGATGGGGGGCCTTCACCATCGGCGTGGTGCTGGTGTCTGGCATGGACGACCCGCCCCCGCCGTACCTGAGAAAGGCGGGTATCCGCTGATGGACGTGGGAGCGATGGTCGGCGGCATCGCCGCGCTCGTAGTCGGCGTACTCGGCTGGACGCAGAGCCGGGCGACGAACCGGCGCAGCGACTTCCAGACCATCACCGACCGGCTGGACGCCGAGGTGAAGGAAGAGCGCACCCAGCGCAAGCTCCTCACCCGCGCGTACCTGGACCTGTGGGGCTGGGCGCGGAAGGTCGGCCCGGACACCCCGGCCGGGCCCGCGCCCGACCCGCCCGTCGACCTTGACATGACCCCCTGGAAACTCTGACCGCGGCCCCGCTCTCCCTCGGGAGGGCGGGGCCGTTTCGTCATGCCTGGGGGCCGGCGGGCGGCTGGTCGGCGACGAAGGTCCCGATGCCGGTCTCGCCCCGCAGCCAGCCCTCGCGGCGCAGGTGCGCGAGCGCCTTCTGTGACGTGGACGTGGCAATGCTCAACTCGGTGGCCAGCTCCAGCGTGGACGGCACGCGCGACCCCGGCGGGTAGGTGCCGTCCTTGATCCGGCCGATGACGAGCTGTGCCACCTGCCGCCACACCGCCCGCGTCCGGTCAAGATCCATGCCCTGACCGTAGGTAGCCGCGCCTTACCGTGCGACCGCAGCTACCCTCGGCAAGGTGCGGTATGGCGCGGTAAGGTCGGGTCAAGAACAAGCCCCGCGACCGCTGACACGGTCCGGGGATTGGACGACTGCTGAGGAGTCGACGTGAGCCACCGTACCGCCACCCGTCCCACACCGGCAGGCCGCCCGCCCGGCAGTTTCCCCGCCGAGGTGCTGCCCCACCTCGGTGACCTCGCGCTCGCCGACGTCACCGCCGACCAGGCCGCCGGGCGCACGTGCATCTGGGGCGGCCGCGCCCTCCCGCTCGCTGCCGCCGTCGACCTCGGCGAGCACCCGCACGACGGAGTGCTGACCTTCCCCCAGTCGTGCGGACCCTGCATGGTCGAGCGGGCCACGGACGCCCTCGCCGAGCACTCCCTCGGCTGCGCCACCTGCCAGGACCGCGAGCGCTGGAAGGAGTGCGCGACCGGCTACGGCCTGCTCCGCGCCCAGCGGCAGGGACTGCGGGTGGAGCGGGGTGGCTGCCGGTGAGCCCCGTCATCCCCGACGACCCCGAGCTGTCGCACGCGACGTTCCGCGCCATGGGCTACTGCGGCGCCTGGGACAAGACCGACCGCCTCTGGTGCACCCGGTCACCTGACCACGACGGCGCACACGCACACCGCTACGAGAAGACGCACCCGCTCGACGCCGTCGGCGTGCAGTGGACCTAGACCCCCGGGCGGTCACCCGGGCGCGGCTCCACCCACGGCGACCGGGGTGGACCGCAGGCTGCCGCCGGAGCAGGACCCGGCCGGCGGCAGCCGCCTACTCGAGCAGCTCGGAGACGGGGACACCGATCGCGCGGGCAATCCGCAGCAGCGTCTCCAGCTTCGCGTTCTTCGTGCCGCTCTCCACGTGTTGGTAGTACGTGCGACTGAGCGGGGCCCGGAGGTAGACATCTTGCTGCGTTAACCCCTGGTGTATCCGCACCTCGCGGATACGCCGACCGATGCGGACGCGCTCATCGCGCAGCCAGGCGTCATCGTCGACAGGGTCAGTAGGCACTCGACACACCGTCTGGCCTGCGAGATCATGTGTCAGCCCTCCCCTGGATGGCTTTTTATGATCTTGATCTCCCAGGCTGCCGAGGCGTTGGGGCTAGGACCCCGGACAGGACGCTGAGGCAGAGCCGGGCGGACACGCGTGCGTGTCCGCCCGGCTCTCATCGTTCATGGCGACCCCAACTCCACTCCGAGTAACCATCAACTAGAGGTGTCATAGTCAGTGATTGGGGTTGCCGCTGCCGGTGCCGCCGCTGACCAGGAAGGACAGCCGGGCCCCGACCAGCGCCCGCAGCAGCCCCTCGCCGCCGGGCGGGAGCGTGCCCGCGCGGGCCAGCTCACCGAGGGTGAACGCGCGGGGCCGTACCACGCGCAGGGACAGGCAGGTGCAGCCGACAGCCACCGGGGGTAGCACCGCGTGCAGCCGGGTCCCGTCGGGGAGGCGGGCGTCCGCCCAGGGCCGCGCGTCGTCCAGGCGGCGTCCGGCGACGGCGGCCAGCCGCTGCGCGAGCCGTCGTACCGCCGGGGCGTCCGGGAAGGTGACTCCGGTCAGCTCCAGGCCGCCGCCCCGGTCCACCCAGACCCGGTCCGGCGCGGTGACCAGCACGTCGGTGACGCTCGGGTCGGCCAGCAGCGGTTCCAGCGGTCCGGAGCCGACGAGTTCGGAGCGCAGGTGTTCCGCGGCGCCGAGCACCTCGGCGTCACCCAGCACCCGGCCCTGTTCGCGCAGGGCCTGCGCGACGCGCGCGGGGGTGGGTTCGGCGCCGCTCTCGGCGAGCCTGCGCCGGACGCCGTCGAGGAGGGCCGCGCCGTCGGCCCGGTCGAGTCCGGGAAGCGTCATCGGGGGCCTCCCGACTCGGGCAGCGCCTGCTCCCAGAAGGCGGCGCAGAACCGGGACAGCGGGCCGCGTCCGGCCGCGCCGGGCGGCCTGGCCGTGCCGCGGGGCCGCAGCAGCGCGGGCTCCACGGGCACGGTGCCGATCAGCGGCAGTCCGAGCAGCCGGGCCACCTCGTCCTCGTCGAGGCCCGGCGCGTACGGCCCTCTGACCGCGACCCGCAGGTCCCGCACGACCATGCCCATGGCGGACGCGACCCGGCCGGCCGCTGCCAGGGCGCGCAGCTCCGCCGGTACGACGAGCACCGCCATGTCGAGCTGGGCGAGGGCTTCCGCGACGCCGTCGTCGAGGCGGCGCGGGAGGTCGACGACCACCGTGCCGCCGCGCCGCCGGGCGGCGGCGAGCACCGCGCGGACGGCCTGGGGCGGCACGGCCACGCAGTCGCCCCGGTCCCAGCTGAGCACGCGCAGCGCGTGCAGTTCGGGCAGGGACTCCTCCAGGGCGCCGCCGCCGACCCGGCCGCGCGAGGCCGCGAAGGCCGGCCAGCGCAGTCCTTCCGCGGTCTCGCCGCCGAGGAGCACGTCGAGTCCGCCGCCCAGCGGGTCGGCGTCCACCAGCAGGGTGCGCAGGCCCTGATGGGCGGAGGTGACGGCGAGGGCGCAGGCGAGGGTGGAGGCTCCGGCGCCGCCCCGGCCGCCGATGACGCCGACCGTGAGGGCGGGACGGCCGACGCCCTCGGCCACGTCGGCGATGCGGTCGATGAGCCACTGCTCGCCGTCGGGCAGCATCAGCACATGGTCGGCGCCGATCTCGACCGCGCGTTTCCATACGTCCGGGTCGTCCTGGTCACGGCCGACCAGGACCACTCCGCGCCGCCGGGCGGCGCCGCGCACCCGGCGGGCGGCGTCGTCACCGACCAGGACGAGGGGCGCGCCGTCCCATCCCCCGCCGTGGTCCGGGACGCCGTGGTGGACCTCCGGTGTGGCGCCCGCCGCCGCGCACAGGCGCAGCAGATCGTCGAGGATCGTCGCGTCCTCGGTGACGATGAGCGGCCGTCCAGGTCGTCCGGCCGTGGCCGGTGGTGGATCGTGCGCGACGGTTCCGGTCATGGTGTTCCCCCTTCACTGCGTCTTCCGCGCCGCCCTCACGGCCACGCGATTCCCGAAGATGTGGAGAACCCGTAACGGCCTCCATTTGAACGGCCGACTGGAACCGGCCAAACACGCTCGGCAATGCGATCCGGCCACGAACGGGCCCGGATCAGGAGCGCTGGAATCACGATGCGGCGATCCGCGAAATCGTGTGGATCTTGGTGGAAATCTGTGGACGACGGAGCGTCTGTGAATAACTTCGTCACCCATACCGGTGACGCCCGTACTGACTGTGTACGAGTTCCCGAGCGCACTCTGATGATTACCTTACGTAATCAATCGTGGGCATGACGAAAGGGCGGCCGCAGCCGCCCGGTGCCGGTCTCAGACCGGCCGAGGGAGAGGGAAAACGCGTCCGGACATGCGACGACCCCCGCCGGGGGGGAGAGCGGGGGTCGTCCCCACGGCCGACTCGGGGGGGGAGGAGTCGGACCGGGGTTAGCACGGTCGCGAACGATCCGTGACTTCCATGGTGTACCCGAGAGGCCTCTCAGGCAAACCCACACGCCACACCTTACGCCGAATGGTGGGCGCCTATGCTCAGGGATGTGGAAAACCACTCCTTGCCCCGCGCAGCGGCCTTCTTCGATCTGGACAAGACGGTCATTGCGAAGTCCAGCACACTCACCTTCAGCAAGTCCTTCTACCAAGGCGGTCTGATCAACCGCAGAGCGGCCTTGCGCACCGCATATGCCCAGTTCGTCTTCCTGGTCGGCGGTATGGACCATGACCAGATGGAGCGCATGCGGGAGTACCTCTCCGCGCTCTGCCGGGGCTGGAACGTGCGGCAGGTCAGAGAGATCGTGGCCGGGACGCTGCACGACCTGATCGACCCGATCATCTACGACGAGGCCGCCTCCCTGATCGAGGAGCACCACACCGCGGGCCGGGACGTCGTGATCGTGTCCACGTCGGGCGCCGAGGTGGTCGAGCCGATCGGCGAGCTGCTCGGCGCCGACCGCGTCGTGGCCACCCGCCTGGTCGTCGGCGAGGACGGCTGCTTCACCGGCGAGGTGGAGTACTACGCGTACGGCCCCACCAAGGCCGAGGCGATCCGGGAGCTGGCCGCCTCCGAGGGGTACGACCTCGACCGGAGCTACGCCTACAGCGACTCGGCCACCGATCTGCCGATGCTCCAGGCCGTCGGCCACCCGCACGCGGTGAACCCCGACCGCGCGCTGCGCCGGGAGGCCGTCTCCCGTGGCTGGCAGGTCCTCGAGTTCCGCAAGCCGGTCCGGCTCAAGCAGCGCCTGCCCGCCCTGTCGGCACCGAGCCCGGCGGTCGTCGCGGTGGCGGCTCTGGGCGCGGCGGCCGCGACCGCCGGGCTCGTCTGGTACGCCAGCAAGCGCCGCGGGACGAGCGCCTGACCGCTCCATCTCCGCCCGAGCCACCCCCTGCCCGATTCACCCCTCTTTGAAGGTAAAAGTAAAGAAGTGTGGGTAGGGGTTCCGCTTGCTCCGAGGGTGCAGTACAAAGGAAGCAACGGCCTGCGGGACCAAGGACATCCGAGAGGATTCCCTCTTACTACGCATGTGGCCCCGAAGACCCCGCATGGACACAGGGCACCCACGCGACGTCGGACCGTCGATTACGGGCCTGCTACACCAGGGCCGGGCAAAGACCCCGACCTGATGAGCAACATATCGAGGACGCTTGGTAACCAGGTGAACATGCCAGCGGCGGTACGAGAACTCGTACCGCCGCAACCCTGTTCGGGCCCCCTTTTGAGGGGGCCTTTCGTGTGACCGGTCAGGCCGCTCCGCGCTGGAGCGCCTCGCACACCGCCGTCGACTCGCGCGCCCCCAGCTCGACCGCCCGGCCGCAGTGGGCGATCCAGGCCGCCATGCCCGCGGGGGAGCCGGAGACATAGCCGTCGAGCGCGGCGAGGTAGGAGGCGCGGCCCAGGTCCGCGTGGCCCACCTCGGCCGGACAGACCGACTTCGGGTCCAGGCCGCTGCCGATCAGGACGATGCGCTCGGCCGCGCGCGCCACCAGCCCGTTGTGGGAGGTGAAGGGGCGCAGCGCGAGGAGTTCGCCGTGCACCACGGCGGCCGTCACCAGCGCGGGCGCGGAGGACCCGTTGATGATCAGTTCCGCGAGGCCGTCCAGGCGGCCCGCGACCTCCGGGGCGTCCGGCAGGGGCAGCTCGATGAGGGGTTCGTCGGCGAGTTCGCCCGCGCGGCGCGGGCGGCCGACCTCGTCGCCGTCGCTCGCGGCGGCCACCATGTGCAGCCGGGCCAGTACCCGTAGCGGCGACTGCCGCCAGATGGACAGCAGCTGCCCGGCCTCGGCGGTGAGCCGGAGGGCGGCGCCCATGACCTGCGCCTCGGCGCCGGTGCTGAAGTCGGTGCGTCGCCGCACCTCCTCCAGGGCCCAGTCGGCGCCGGACAGCGCCGCCGAGCCGCGGGCACCGCGCAGGGCCGCCTCGGAGGTGATGGCGTTGCTGCGACGGCGCATGATCCGGTGCCCGTAGACCCGGTCCACGGCCTTGCGCACGGATTCCACGGAGTCGGCCACGCCGGGCAGTGAGCCCAGGGCCGCAAGGGGGTCCCCCATGGTCGAGCTCGTTCGAGAGCTTGGGGGAGGCTCTGCGGTCGCTCCTGTCGTACTCATGAGGTCGACCCTACGCGCCCCCACTTCCGGGTGACCGGCACCCCTTTTTCGGCCCTCACACCCCTCGAAGGAGTGACCTTCGCCCACTTCCTGGCACACACAGCTACTCGATCACTACGCTTCGTGAACATGAAAATTGCTTTCGTCGGGAAGGGCGGCAGCGGCAAGACCACGCTCTCTTCCCTCTTCATCCGCCATCTCGCGGCCGCCGGAGCCCCGGTGGTCGCCATCGACGCCGACATCAACCAGCACCTCGGGCCCGCTCTCGGGCTCGACGAGGCCGAAGCGGCGGCGCTGCCCGCCATGGGCGACCGGCTGCCACTGATCAAGGACCATCTGCGCGGCACCAACCCGCGGATCGCCTCGGCCGACATGATGATCAAGACCACCCCGCCCGGCACGGGCTCGCGGCTGGTCCGGATCGCCGAGCCCGACGCGATCTACGACGCCTGCGCGCGCCCGGTGGAACTCGACGGCGGTGCCGTCCGCCTGATGGTCACCGGCCCCTTCACCGACGCCGATCTGGGGGTCGCCTGCTACCACTCCAAGACCGGAGCGGTGGAGCTGTTCCTGAACCACCTCGTCGACGGTCCCGGCGAGTACGTGGTGGTCGACATGACCGCGGGCTCCGACTCCTTCGCCTCCGGCATGTTCACCCGCTTCGACATGACGTTCCTCGTCGCCGAGCCGACCCGGAAGGGAGTCTCCGTCTACCGCCAGTACAAGGAGTACGCCCGCGACTTCGGTGTCACGCTGAAGGTCGTCGGCAACAAGGTCCAGGGGCCGGACGACGTCGAGTTCCTGCGCGCGGAGGTCGGGGACGATCTGCTGGTGACGGTCGGGCACTCGGACTGGGTGCGCGCCATGGAAAAGGGGCGCCCGCCCCGCTTCGCCCTGCTGGAGGACGGCAACGTCCGCGCGCTGGAGACGCTCCGGGCCGCCGCCGACGCGACGTACGGGCTGCGCGACTGGGAGCGCTACACCCGTCAGATGGTCCACTTCCATCTGCGCAACGCCCAGTCGTGGGGCAACGAGCGCACCGGGACCGACCTGGCGGCGCAGATCGACCCCGGTTTCGTGCTCGGCGAGAGCGTGGCGACTCCCGCCTGACACCCGGCGCCTACGGCCTGACGCCTACTGCTTGGCGGCCGGCGCTCCGGGGACACCCTTCGGCGCCGGGGCCGGGCGGCCGGAGAGCAGGGACGCCCAGCCCTGCTTGGGCTTCTCGCCCACCTCGAGGGTGCGCAGCTTGGTCAGGGTCTGCGGGTCCTGGGCGTCCAGCCAGTCGGTCAGCTCGTGGAACGAGACACAGCGGACGTCGGGCTTGTTGCACACGTTCTTGACGACGTCCTCGATGGCACGCATGTAGGTGCCGCCGTTCCAGGACTCGAAGTGGTTGCCGATGATCAGGGGCGCGCGGTTGCCGTCGTAGGCGCGGTCGAAGCCCTTGAGGAGGCCGTCGCGCATCTCGTCGCCCCACAGGGCGAACTTGTCGGGGTCGCCCTGGGTCCGGGTGCCGGACTGGTTGACCATGAAGTTGTAGTCCATGGTCAGCTGCTCGAAGGTGTGGCCGGGGAAGGGGACCAGCTGCATGGACAGGTCCCAGAGCCCCTCCTTCTTCTTCGGCCAGACCTGGTTGTTGACGCCGCTGGAGTCGTAGCGGAAGCCCATCTGGCTCGCCGCCTTGACGAAGTTCTTCTGTCCTTCCAGGCAGGGGGTGCGGGCGCCGATGAGTTCCTTGTCGTAGTCGAAGGGCAGCGGCGAGGACTTCTTCAGTCCCGAATTGGTCTTCCAGGTCTTCACGAACTCCTTGGCCTGGCTGATCTCGCTCTTCCACTCCGCCACCGACCACTGGCCGACGCCGCCCTCGGGGCCGCAGAAGTGGCCGTTGAAGTGGGTGCCGATCTCGTTGCCCTCGAGCCAGGCCAGGCGCGCCTGCTTGGCGGTGTCGGAGATGCCCTGCTCGTCGTTGAAGCCGATGTCGGAGCGGCCCGGCGAGTGCTGCGGCGGCTTGTAGAGGTCCCGCTTCTCCTCCGGGAGCATGTACACACCGCTGAGGAAGAACGTCATGTTCGCGCGGTTGTCCTTGGCGACCTTGCGGAAGTGCGAGAACAGCTTCTGACTGTCCTCACCCGCGCCGTCCCAGGAGAACACCACGAACTGCGGCGGCTTCTGACCGGGCTTCAGCTTCTCGGGCCGGGGCAGGTGCGGCTGGGCGCCGGTGTACGCGGTGGACCCGTCGCCGATCAGCCGGACGACGCTCTTGGGGGCCGGGGCGCCTTTCTGCGGGCCGGGCGCGCCCGCCCGTGCTCCGTCGGAGTCGGCGGCGCAACCCGCGAGGGACGCGGCACCGGCAGCGGCGACCATGGCACAGACGGCGATCCTCTGGGTGGCGGCCATGTTCCGCCCACCTTCTTCCTTCTCTCGGGCGAACTCTCAGGCGAACGCCGATGAGGGCGTTTTCTGGTGATGCGCCGGATTCCTCCCGGCGGCGCCGTCAAAGTCGCATGAGGCGAAGAAGGAACTAGTACGACAAGCCGACGAAATGCCCGCTTCACTCGGCCGAGTGCACATGTGTGCCATTTGCTTCGAAAAGATATGCCCTCCCTTTACTCTGGATTACGGTTCGTTTACCGAGCGTTGAATCATCCCGCCGCTGCACGCCGTGACCCACGGCCGCGACCGAACCCCCGCCCCGGGCGGGACCCCACAGACCGCGACCGCGCTGCCCCGGAGGAGACGGGAACATGTCAGCCTGCGCACCACCTCGTACCGAGCACTCCCCGCCCCACACCACCCCACCGCCCCGGCGCCGCCGTTTCCGCGTCGAGAGCGCCGACGTCTCGGCGGCCATCGCCGTCTTCCTCATCGCCCTGCCGCTCTCCCTGGGC
Organism: Streptomyces sp. NPDC090119; assembly: GCF_044747085.1. Classification (NCBI taxonomy): domain Bacteria; kingdom Bacillati; phylum Actinomycetota; class Actinomycetes; order Kitasatosporales; family Streptomycetaceae; genus Streptomyces; species Streptomyces sp. NPDC090119. The sequence continues at coordinate 160,866 of NZ_JBIVDK010000005.1, forward strand.
ATCGCCCTCGCCACCGGCGCCCCGCTCCAGGCAGGGCTGGTCGCCGCGGCGGTCGGCGGGATCGTCGCCGGGCGGATCGGCGGCTGCCCGCTGCAGGTCAGCGGGCCCGCCGCCGGTCTGACCGTGGTCACCGCCGACCTCATCCACCAGTACGGCTGGCGGGCGACCTGCGGCATCACCGTCCTCGCCGGACTCGCCCAGCTCGGCCTCGGCTGCCTCAAGGTGGCGCGCGGCGCGCTGGCCGTCAGCCCGGCGGTCGTGCACGGCATGCTCGCGGGCATCGGTGTCACCATCGCCGTCGCCCAGCTGCACATCGTGCTCGGCGGCAAGCCGGACAGCTCCGTCCTCGCCAACCTGCGGTCACTCCCCGCCCAGCTGGCCCGTCTCGACCCGGCGGCCCTGGTGATGAGCGTGCTGACCCTGACCCTGCTGCTGGCCTGGCCCCGCATCCCGGACCCCGCGGGCAGGCTGCTGCGCAAGGTCCCCGCCGCGCTGGTCGCCGTCATCGGGGCCACCGTGACGGCGGCGCTCGCCGGGCTCACCCTGCCCCGCGTCGATCTCCCCTCCTGGCGCAGCCACGCGCTGGCCGGACTGCCCGAGGGACCGACGCTCGGCATCGTCGCCGCCGTGCTCACCACCACGCTGGTGTGCAGCGTGCAGTCGCTGCTGGGCGCGGTGGCCGTGGACAAGCTGGCCGCCGGACGGACCGGTCCGGCCCGCGTCGGGCGCTCCGACCTCGACCGCGAACTGCTCGGCCAGGGCGCGGCGAACATCGTCTCCGGCGCGCTCGGCGGCCTGCCGGTCGCCGGAGTGGCGGTGCGGAGCACGGCGAACGTGAACTCAGGTGCCGTGAGCCGGAACTCCACGATGCTGCACGGCGCCCTCGTGGTGGTCGCCGCCCTGCTGCTGGTTCCGCTCCTGGAGCAGATCCCGCTCGCCTCGCTCGCCGCCCTGGTGATGGCCGTCGGCATCCAGATGGTGTCCCTGAACCACATCCGTACGGTGACCCGCCACCGCGAGGTGCCGGTGTACGCCGCGACCACCCTCGGCGTGGTGTGCCTCGGTGTCCTGGAGGGCGTCCTCCTCGGCATCGCCGTGGCCGTCGCCCTCGCCCTGCACCGCCTCACCCACACCCGCGTCACGCACGAGGAGAAGGAGGGGGTCCATCACCTCCGGGTCCGCGGCCAGTTGACGTTCCTCGCCGTGCCCCGGCTCAGCAGAGCCCTGCACCGCGTGCCTCACGGCACCCGTGCCGTGGTGGAGCTGGACGGTTCGTTCATGGACCACGCGGCGTACGAGTCGCTCCAGGACTGGCAGAACTCCCACACCGCGCGGGGCGGCTCCGCCGAGCTGAAGGACCGCCGCACCGGAGTGCGGAGCGCGGGTGCGCCGTCCTCCACCGTCTGCCGGTGCAGGCCCTGGACACCGTGGCGGAATCACCGGTGCGACATGCCGGTGGCGGCCGCGCGGAAGGGCGCGGAGAAGGGGGCGGCCGACCGCTCCGGCGAATCCCGTCCCCGCCCCGACAGCCATGAACTCGCCCGTGGCATCAGCTCGTTCCAGCGGAACACCGCCCCGCTGGTGCGGGAGGAGCTGGCCCGGCTGGCCAGGGAGGGGCAGCGGCCCTCGCAGCTCTTCCTCACCTGTGCCGACTCCCGGCTCGTCACCTCGATGATCACCGCCAGTGGGCCGGGTGACCTGTTCGTGGTGCGCAACGTCGGCAACCTGGTGCCGCCGCCCGGCCAGGAGCACGCCGACGACTCGGTGGCCGCCGCCATCGAGTACGCGGTGGACGTGCTCGGGGTCAGGTCGATCACCGTGTGCGGCCACTCCGGGTGCGGGGCGATGCAGGCGCTGCTGGCCGCCGAGCCCGGTGCCGCCGCGACCCCGCTGCGCCGGTGGCTCAGGTACGGGGAGCCGAGTCTGGCCCGGCGGGCCGACGGGCCGGAGCCGCCCCGGCTCGCCACGCGTCCGGTGGCCGACGCGGTGGAGGAGCTGTCCCTGACCAATGTGGTGCAGCAGTTGGCGCACTTGCGGGCGCACGAGTCGGTCGCGCGCGCCCTCGCGGCCGGATCGCTGGAGCTGCACGGCATGTACTTCCACGTCGGCGAGGCGCGGGCGTACCTGCTCGGGGAGGGGGCGGACGCAGAGGTGTTCCACGAGGTGCGGGAGGACGTGCGAGAGGGGGCGGAGGTGGGCAGCTTGCTCTGAGCGGCCGCCCTCGCGGTGACCGCAGAAAGGTCTAAACCAATTCTGCGGTCCACCCTTGTCATCAGCTCCGACGTCTGATGGGGTGTGGCCCGGGACACAACGGACACCCTGGGAAAGGGAGATGTCGTGAGCAACGAGAGCCTGGCCAACCTTCTTCGGGAGGAGCGACGCTTCGCGCCGCCGGCCGATCTGGCCGCGAACGCCAACGTCACGGCCGAGGCGTACGAACAGGCCGCGGCGGACCGGCTCGGCTTCTGGGCCGAGCAGGCCCGCAGGCTGAGCTGGGCCAAGGAGCCGACGAAGACGCTGGACTGGTCGAACCCGCCGTTCGCCAAGTGGTTCGAGGACGGCGAGCTGAACGTCGCCTACAACTGCGTGGACCGGCATGTGGAGGCGGGGAACGGCGACCGGGTCGCCATCCACTTCGAGGGCGAGCCGGGCGACAGCCGCTCCCTCACCTACGCCGAGCTGAAGGACGAGGTCTCCAAGGCGGCCAACGCGCTGCTGGAGCTGGGTGTCCGCAAGGGCGACCGGGTCGCCATCTACATGCCGATGATCCCCGAGACGGCGATCGCCATGCTGGCCTCGGCCCGCATCGGCGCCGCGCACTCGGTGGTCTTCGGCGGCTTCTCGGCGGACGCGCTGGCGACCCGCATCAAGGACGCGGACGCCAAGGTCGTCATCACCGCCGACGGCGGCTACCGCCGCGGCCAGCCGTCCGCGCTCAAGCCCGCCGTGGACGGCGCGGTCGCCAAGGCTGGCATCGTCGAGCACGTGCTGGTGGTCCGCCGTACCGGGCAGGACGTGGCGTTCGACGCCGAGCGGGACGTGTGGTGGGACGAGCTGGTCGGGCGCCAGTCGGCCGAGCACACCACGGAGGCGTTCGGCGCGGAGCACCCGCTGTTCATCCTCTACACCTCCGGCACCACGGGTAAGCCGAAGGGCATCCTGCACACGTCGGGCGGCTACCTCACCCAGACGGCCTACACCCACTCGGCCGTGTTCGACCTCAAGCCGGAGACGGACGTCTACTGGTGCACGGCCGACGTCGGCTGGGTCACCGGGCACTCCTACATCGTCTACGGCCCGCTGGCCAACGGCGCGACCCAGGTGATGTACGAGGGCACCCCGGACACCCCGCACCAGGGCCGGTTCTGGGAGATCGTCGAGAAGTACCGGGTCTCGATCCTGTACACCGCGCCGACGGCGATCCGGACGTTCATGAAGTGGGGCGACGACATCCCCGCACAGTTCGACCTGACCTCGCTCCGGGTGCTCGGTTCGGTGGGCGAGCCGATCAACCCCGAGGCGTGGGTCTGGTACCGCAAGAACATCGGCGCCGACCGCACCCCGGTCGTGGACACCTGGTGGCAGACCGAGACCGGCGCGATGATGATCTCGCCGCTGCCCGGCGTCACCGAGACCAAGCCCGGCTCCGCGCAGCGCCCGCTGCCCGGCATCAGCGCCACCGTCGTCGACGACGAGGCGAACGAGGTGCCGAACGGGGGCGGCGGCTACCTGGTCCTCACCGAGCCGTGGCCGTCGATGCTCCGCACCATCTGGGGCGACGACCAGCGCTTCCTGGACACCTACTGGTCCCGCTTCGAGGGCAAGTACTTCGCCGGTGACGGCGCCAAGAAGGACGACGACGGGGACATCTGGCTGCTCGGCCGGGTGGACGACGTGATGCTGGTGTCGGGCCACAACATCTCGACCACGGAGGTGGAGTCGGCGCTGGTGTCGCACCCGGCCGTCGCCGAGGCGGCCGTCGTGGGCGCCGCCGACGAGACGACCGGGCAGGCGATCGTCGCGTTCGTCATCCTGCGCGGCACGGCCGCCGAGGACGAGAAGCTGGTGGCCGAACTGCGCGACCACGTCGGCGCCACCCTCGGCCCGATCGCCAAGCCCAAGCGCGTACTGCCGGTCGCGGAGCTGCCCAAGACGCGCTCCGGCAAGATCATGCGGCGGCTGCTGCGGGACGTCGCGGAGAACCGTCAGCTCGGGGACGTCACCACGCTGACCGACTCCACGGTCATGGATCTCATCCAGTCCAAGCTGCCGTCCTCCTCCAGCGAGGACTGAGCACGGCGGAGATCGGGTGTCCCGGCGAGCGCGCCGGGGCACCCGATCTTAGGTAAAGTAAACAAAGTGCGGCAGTGGTCCGTGCCTCGAGGTGCGCCGGGAAGTCTGGTCGGCAAGCGTTCTGTCATGCCCACCAGCCGGAGGTTCCCACCGTGGCCGCGCCCCGCACCCCCAAGGTCGCCCGCAAGGCACTCGACCGGCTGTCGCTGCCCGAGCGGACCGCCGTCGCGGACGCGCTGCGCACCGAGACCGTGGGCGGTGTCCTCCTGCTCGCCGCCGCCGTCGCGGCACTGATCTGGGCCAACATCCCCGCGCTGAGCCACGCCTACGCGTCCGTCAGCCACTTCCGCCTCGGCCCCGCGGCCCTCGGCCTGGACCTCTCCGTCGCCCACTGGGCGGCCGACGGCCTGCTCGCGGTGTTCTTCTTCGTCGCCGGGGTCGAGCTGAAGCGTGAACTCGTCGCCGGGGACCTGCGCGACCCCAGGGCCGCCGTGCTGCCCGTGGTGGCCGCGCTGTGCGGCATGGCCGTACCCGCACTGGTGTACACGCTCACCAGCCTCACCGGCGGCGGCTCCCTGGCTGGCTGGGCGGTGCCCACGGCCACCGACATCGCCTTCGCGCTCGCCGTCCTCGCGGTCATCGGCACCTCGCTGCCCAGCGCGCTGCGCGCCTTCCTGCTGACCCTCGCCGTGGTCGACGACCTCTTCGCCATCCTGATCATCGCCGTCTTCTTCACCAGCCGGATCGACTTCGCCGCGCTCGGCGGGGCCGTCGTCGCCCTCGTCCTGTTCTGGCTGCTGCTGCGCAAGGGGGTGCGCGGCTGGTACGTGTACGTGCCGCTGGCGCTGGTGATCTGGGCGCTGATGTACAACAGCGGCGTGCACGCGACCATCGCCGGGGTGGCGATGGGCCTGATGCTCCGCTGCATCACCCGTGAGGGTGAGGAGCGGTCGCCCGGTGAGCGGCTGGAGCATCTGGTGCGGCCCCTGTCGGCCGGGCTCGCGGTGCCACTGTTCGCCCTGTTCAGCGCGGGTGTGCCGGTGTCCGGCGAGGCGCTGGCCCAGGTGTTCACGCGGCCGGAGACGCTCGGCGTGGTGCTCGGGCTGGTCGTCGGCAAGACGGTAGGGGTCTTCGGCGGGACCTGGCTGACCGTGCGCTTCACCCGTGCCTCGCTGGGCGAGGGGCTGGCCTGGGCGGACGTCTTCGCGGTCGCCACGCTCGCCGGGATCGGCTTCACCGTCTCCCTCCTCATCGGCGAGCTGGCCTTCGCCGGGGACACCGCGCTCACCGAGGAGGTGAAGGCGTCGGTCCTCGTCGGATCGCTGATCGCGGCCATCTGTGCGACCGTGCTGCTGAGGGTGCGCAACGCCAAGTACCGGCGGATGTGCGAGGACGAGGACCGCGACGAGGACCTGGACGGCATCCCCGACGTCTACGAGCAGGACGACCCGGCTTACCACCTGCGCATGGCCGGGATCCATGAGGGGAAGGCCGCCGAACACCGGCGTATCGCCGCCGAACTGTCCCGTGCCGCGCGCCACGCGCGTGCCGAAGTGCCGGGCGGGGCAGGCGAGGAGAACGGTCGTCCGGCATGATCTGACGAGACGGTACAAAACAAGACGGCACACAGAGCAGAGGGAGAGAACGCGATGAGCGCACCCGACGGCAGGCCGGTCGGCGCCGAACACAGCATCGGCCAGCTGGTCGCCTCGGCGACGACCGAGATGTCGGCGCTGGTGCACGACGAGATCGCACTGGCCAAGGCGCAGCTGAAGCGGGACGTGAAGCGAGGCGCGGCGAGCGGCGGGGCCTTCTCGGTCGCGGGCGCGGTGCTGGTGTTCTCGCTGCCGATGCTCAGCTTCGCGCTGGCGTACGGCATCCGGACCTGGAGCCACTGGAACCTCGCGGTGTGCTTCCTGCTGTCCTTCGCCGCCAATGTGCTGGTCGCCGGTCTGCTCGCCCTGGTCGGAGTGGTGTTCGCCAAGAAGGCCAAGAAGAGCAAGGGGCCGCAGAAGGTCGCCGCGTCCATGAAGCAGTCGGCCGGCGTGCTCCAGAAGGCCAAGCCGCACCCGCGCGAGCTGCCTCCGGCGGACCAGGCGCGCAAGGCTGTGGCACGCTCGTCCTCATGACGGAACCCGCCGCCGCCCCAGCCGTACGCCTCGACCTGCCCTCCGGGGAGCAGGTGACGCACCGGGACGTCGCCGCCAACGGCGCGCGTTTCCACATCGCCGAACTGGGCGACGGCCCCCTGGTGCTGCTGCTGCACGGCTTCCCGCAGTTCTGGTGGACCTGGCGGCACCAGCTGTCCGCGCTGGCGGGCGCGGGCTACCGGGCCGTCGCCATGGATCTGCGGGGCGTCGGCGGCAGCGACCGCACCCCGCGCGGGTACGACCCGGCCAACCTGGCGCTGGACGTCACCGGGGTGATCCGCTCGCTCGGTGAGCCGGACGCCGCGCTGGTCGGCCACGACCTGGGCGGTTACCTGGCGTGGACGGCGGCGGCGATGCGGCCCAAGCTGGTGCGACGGCTCGCGGTGTCGTCCATGCCGCACCCGAGGCGCTGGCGTGCGGCGATGCTGCGGGACGCCCGGCAGACGGCGGCCAGCTCCTACATCTGGGGTTTCCAGCGGCCGTGGATTCCGGAGCGGCAGCTCACCGCGGACGACGGCGCGCTGGTGGGCGAGCTGATCCGGAACTGGTCCGGGCCCCGGCTGCCGGAGGACGCGGACGTGGCGGCGTACCAGCGGGCGATGTGCGTGCCGTCGACGGCGCACTGCTCGATCGAGCCGTACCGCTGGCTGGTGCGGTCGCTGGTCCGGCCGGACGGCATCCAGTTCAACCGACGGATGAAGCGGCCGGTCCGGGTGCCCACCCTGCATCTGCACGGCTCGCTGGACCCGGTCACCCGCACGCGGAGCGCGGCCGGTTCGGGCGAGTACGTGGAGGCGCCGTACCGCTGGCGGCTGTTCGACGGGCTCGGGCACTTCCCGCACGAGGAGGACCCGGTGGCGTTCTCCTCCGAGCTGATCAGCTGGCTGAAGGACCCCGAACCCGACCGGTGACCGTTCGGGCGCGCCGAGTGTCCGTTTTCCTGACCGTTTCCGACTGTTTACTCACCGAACTGCCACATGCCTGACGCATAGGCCGATCGGGGGGCCCGGACGCGGTTATCGACCTTGGGGCGGGGGCACACGTCGGGGTATGGGCTGGACGCACGACTACGGTGACGCACCCCGCGAACGACGCTCGGCCTCCGGGCCGGATTCGCCGCAACCAGGAACGCCGCAACTCGCGGAGGCGGACCCGAGGGTGGGGATTCCGCGCATCCTGCGCCGCCGGGCCCGCTGGGTCTCCGTACGCCTGCGTCACACCGCGCGCACCTGAACCCGCGTCACCTCTCGGGACGCGGTCGCCTCGCAGCGCTCAGGTCGCCTCGCGGCACGCGGTCGCCTCACAGGGCGCAGTTGTCGGTACCCACCTGGCTGTTCGCCGTCCGTCCCCGCGCGATGTCCTGGCGGATCTCGTCGGCGGTGAGGGCGTAGCCGGTCTGGGCGTCGTCCAGCGACTTGGCGAACACCACGCCGTACACCTTGCCCTGAGGGGTCAGCAGCGGGCCGCCGGAGTTGCCCTGGCGGACGGTGGTGAAGAGTGAGTACACGTCACGGCCGACCGTGCCCCGGTGGTAGATGTCGGGGCCGTTGGCCGTGATGCGCCCGCGCACGCGCGCCGCGCGCACGTCGTACGCGCCGTTCTCCGGGAAGCCGGCCACGATCGCGCCGTCCCCGCTCTCGGCGTCCTCGGCGGCGAACTTCAGCACGGGCGCCTTCAGGTCGGGCACGTCCAGGACGGCGATGTCGCGCCGCCAGTCGTAGAGGACCACGGTGGCGTCGTACGTGCGGCCCTCGCCGCCGATCTGGACGGTGGGTTCGTCCACGCCCCCGACGACGTGCGCGTTGGTCATCACGCGCCGCTCGCCGAAGACGAAACCGGTCCCCTCCAGCACCTTGCCGCAACTGCGGGCGGTGCCGGTGACCTTGACGATGGAGCGCTGGGCCCGGGTGGCCACCGCGCCGCCCGCCAGGGCCGGGTCGGGCGGCTGGACCTCGCGGATCTGCTCGTCGGAGAACGGGCTGAAGACCTGCGGGAAGCCGTTCTGCGCGAGGACCGAGGTGAAGTCCTTGAACCAGCCGTTGGACTGCGCGGGCAGCACCTGGTCCATGCCGACCAGCACCTTGGAGCCGCGGACCTCGCGGCCGAGCGTCGGCAGCGTGGTCTGGGCGAGCGCGGAACCGATCAGCCAGGCGACCAGCAGCATCGCGCCGACGTTGACCAGGGCGCCGCCGGTGGCGTCCAGCGCGCGCGCCGGGGACCAGGTGATGTAGCGGCGCAGCTTGTTGCCCAGGTGGGTGGTGAGGGCCTGCCCGACGGAGGCGATGACGATGACGACGATGACCGCGACGACGGCGGCCGCGGTGCTGACCTCGGCGCCGTCGGTCACCGCGTCCCAGGCCAGGGGCAGCGTGTAGACGGCGAGCAGGCCGCCGCCGAGGAAGCCGATCACCGACAGGATGCCGACGACGAAGCCCTGGCGGTAGCCCACGACCGCGAACCACACGGCGGCCAGCAGCAGCAGGATGTCCAGCACGTTCAACGCTTCAGGCCCCGCCCATCGACTTTCTCCGCGGTAAGGAACACGCACGCCACCCTGTCACGACCAGCGGTCGAGCGGGACCTGCCGGGTGCGGTCCCAGGGGCGCTCCCAGCCCGCGTAGTGCAGCAGCCGGTCGATCACCCCGGCCGTGAACCCCCACACGAGGGCCGATTCGACCAGGAATGCCGGACCCCGGTAGCCGCTCGGATGCACGGTGGTCGCGCGGTTGGCGGGGTCCGTGAGATCCGCCACGGGGACGGTGAAGACCCGGGCGGTCTCGGCCGGGTCGACGACACCGACCGGGCTGGGCTCGCGCCACCAGCCGAGGACGGGGGTGACGACGAACTCGCTGACCGGGATGTAGAGGGCGGGCAGCACGCCGAAGAGCTGGACACCGGCCGGGTCGAGCCCGGTCTCCTCCTCCGCCTCGCGCAGCGCCGCCCGCAGCGGGCCGTCGGTCTTGGGGTCGCCGTCCACCGCGTCCAGGGCGCCGCCGGGGAAGGAGGGCTGGCCCGCGTGGGAGCGCAGCGAGCCGGAGCGCTCCATCAGCAGCAGCTCGGGGCCGCGCTCGCCCTCGCCGAACAGGATCAGCACCGCCGACTGGCGGCCGCCGCCGTCCTCGGGCGGCAGGAAGCGGCTGAGCTGGAGCGGCTGGACCGTCTCGGCGGCCCGCGCCACCGGCTCCAGCCAGCCCGGCAGCCCCTCTCTGCGCAGCGCCACCGGGCTCTCGTGCGTGTCACGCGTGTACGTCATGCCACCCCCTGCTGCCGTGTCCAACGCCCGCGTGTACCGGGATCGTTCCGTCATCCGGCCCCCAGCGGCGGGGCCGCGATGCCGCCCGCGTCCAGGTAGGACTGGGGCGGGTTGAGCCGCTGGCCGGGGAAGCCGCCCTTCTCGTACTTCAGGAGCTTGCGGGCCTTCTCCGGGTCCGTCTCGCCCTCGCCGTAGGAGGGGCAGAGCGGGGCGATGGGGCAGGCGCCGCAGGCGGGCTTGCGGGCGTGGCAGATGCGGCGGCCGTGCCAGATGACGTGGTGGGAGAGGTCGGTCCAGTCCTTCTTGGGGAACAGCGCGCCGACCGCGGCCTCGATCTTGTCGGGCTCGGTCTCCTCGGTCCACTTCCAGCGCCGCACCAGCCGCTGGAAGTGGGTGTCCACGGTGATGCCGGGCCTGCCGAAGGCGTTGCCGAGGACCACGAAGGCGGTCTTGCGGCCGACTCCGGGCAGCTTGACCAGGTCCTCCAGCTTTCCGGGGACCTCGCCGCCGAAGTCCTCCACGAGCGCCTTGGACAGCCCTATGACGGAGCGCGTCTTGGCCCGGAAGAAGCCGCAGGGCCGCAGGATCTCCTCCACCTCGGCGGGGTCGGCCGCCGCGAGGTCCTCCGGGGTGGGGTACTTGGCGAACAGCGCCGGGGTGGTCTGGTTGACGCGCAGGTCGGTGGTCTGGGCCGACAGGACCGTGGCGACCACGAGCTGGAAAGGGTTCTCGAAGTCCAGCTCGGGGTGGGCGTACGGATAGACCTCGGCGAGTTCGCGGTTGATCCGGCGGGCGCGGCGGACCAGGGCGGTATGCGATTCACCGGTCTTCGGACCGGGCTTCGGACCAGTCTTCGGACCGGCGGCCTTCGCGGAGTCCTTTTTTATGGATTTCACCTTTTTGCCACTTCCATCGGAATCCTGTTCGCCCACGGCGGAATCACGTCGTGCAACCACCCGCCCAGCCCCCTCGGCCTGTGCTCTCACCGGCGATTTGGACACCCGGCCAGCCTAGAGCCCGGCACTGACATACGCTCCGGACCTGGAAGATCGGCCCCCGATTGGACCCCTGCCGCTTACCCCGGGACACCTGTGCGGCATCCTTGTGACAGATCACACTGTTTGGACCGTCCGGTAAAACGGGGAACACGGTCCCCTGGCACGCTGGGGAGGAACATCCCCTGAGCAGCTCGACAAGGAGAGAACTCGTGGACGACGTTCTGCGGCGCAACCCGCTCTTCGCGGCTCTTGACGACGAGCAGTCCGCGGAGCTGCGCGCCTCCATGAGCGAGGTGACCCTCGCCCGTGGCGACTCCCTCTTCCACGAGGGCGACCCCGGCGACCGGCTGTACGTCGTCACCGAGGGCAAGGTCAAGCTGCACCGCACCTCCCCCGACGGGCGGGAGAACATGCTGGCCGTCGTCGGTCCCAGCGAGCTGATCGGCGAGCTGTCGCTCTTCGACCCCGGCCCGCGTACGGCCACCGCGACCGCGCTGACCGAGGTCAAGCTGCTGGGCCTCGGCCACGGCGACCTCCAGCCCTGGCTGAACGTCCGCCCCGAGGTCGCCGGCGCCCTGCTGCGGGCCGTCGCGCGTCGGCTGCGCAAGACCAACGACGCCATGTCCGACCTGGTCTTCTCCGATGTGCCCGGCCGTGTCGCCCGCGCCCTGCTGGACCTCTCCCGCCGCTTCGGCGTGCAGTCCGAGGAAGGCATCCACGTGGTGCACGACCTCACCCAGGAGGAGCTGGCCCAGCTGGTCGGCGCCTCCCGCGAGACGGTCAACAAGGCGCTCGCCGACTTCGCCCAGCGCGGCTGGCTCCGCCTGGAGGCCCGCGCGGTGATCCTGCTGGACGTGGAGCGCCTGGCGAAGCGGTCGCGCTGACGCCTGCCCGTAATTGACCTGCACCGCCGCCTTTGGCGGTGCACAGTGTCGGCATGTCCGGACCGCCCGCCCCGCACGGCCTCGACGCCGAGGGGTTCATCGCCCGTGAAGGCTCCCTCGCGCGCGTGCGGGACGCGTTCCGTCCCGTCGTGGCCGCCGCGCGGGACGGGCTGGCGGAGACCTTCGGGGCGCGGCTGCACAGCGGCTACCTCTACGGGTCGATCCCGCGCGGCACCGCGCGCGTGGGCCGCAGCGACCTGGACCTCCTGGTCGCGCTGCGCGGCGAGCCCACCGACGCCGACCGGACCGCCATGGCGGCGCTCGGCGCGGCCCTGGACCGACGGTTTCCCGAGATCGACGGCGTGGGCCCGCTGCTGTTCAGCGAGGCCCGGCTGCTGAGCGAGGCCGAGCGGTACGACATGGGCTGGTTCCTGGCCTGCCTGTGCACCCCGCTGCTCGGGGACGACCTCGCCGGACACCTGCCCCGCTACCGGCCCACTCCGCTGCTCGCCCGCGAGACCAACGGCGACCTGGCCCGGCTGCTCCCGCGCTGGCGCGAGCGGATCGCGGGCGCCGCCGACACCGAGGAGGCCCGGCGTCCGCTGGTCCGGTTCATGTCCCGGCACCTGGTGCGCACCGGCTTCACCCTGGTCATGCCCCGCTGGAACGGCTGGACCAGCGACCTGGCCGAGATGGCGGAGGTCTTCGGCGCCTACCACCCCCGCCGGGCCGCCCAACTCCGTGTGGCCGCCCGCTACGGCCGCGAGCCGGTCGGGGACCCCGCGATCCTGCGCGGCTACGTGGACGACCTGGGCCCGTGGCTGGCGACGGAGTACGCGCGCGTGCACGGCGAGAAGAGCCGCCGTCCGGATGACCCGGCCTAGGGGATCAGCTCTGGGACCAACCCGTGGCGGTCACCCGGTAGTGGCTGCCGTCGCCGAAGTCCATCCGCGAGTGGCCGTGCACCTGCAGAACATCCTGCTGGAGGCGGTAGGTGAAGCCGCCCATCATGCCGACCACCGGGAAGACGATGCTGACGGCCGGGCCCTCCGTCAGCGGAGACAGGGGCGGCAGCACGTGCTCGGTCTGCTCGAGGCAGCGGCCGGTCCGGTCCCGTAGCAGCGCGTGGAGGTGCCGTTCCAGCGCGTCCGCGGGGGTGGGGAGGGGCCGCACCTCGACCGGTTCCAGCAAGTCCAGCAACCCCGTGTGTCCGCGTTCCCGTGCGATGTCCACGGGGCGCCGGCCGTCGCGGGTGCGCTGGGTGCGCCAGGCGCCGTGCGCGATCAGCCGGGAGACGACGGCGAAGTCAGCGCCGTGCCAGGCCGCCTGGTGCAGTGGGGCGAACCCGCTGCGTATACCGGGCCGGGGCAGGTTCGCCCACTCGGGCCGCTCGCCCAGCTCGACGAACACGGCGTTCCAGTGGGCGTCCCGCGCCAGGTCCGCGAAGTGGTCCCGCTCCTGGCGGTACCTTTCGCCGAACTGCTCGCGGTCGGTGAGGCCGTCCCATTCCATCGTGATCACGCGGCCACGCTAACGCGCCGGGGCTCAGATCAGCCCGTGCTCGCCCAGATAGTCCAGCTGGGCACGGACCGAGAGTTCCGCGGCGGGCCACAGGGAGCGGTCGACGTCGGCGTAGACGTGGGCGACGACGGCCTCGGCGGTGCGGTGGCCGTTCTCGACCGCTGTCTCGACCTGGGCGAGGCGGTGGGCGCGGTGGGCGAGGTAGAACTCGACGGCGCCCTGGGCGTCCTCCAGGACCGGGCCGTGGCCCGGCAGGACGGTGTGCACGCCGTCGTCCACGGTCAGCGAGCGCAGTCGGCGCAGGGAGGCCAGGTACTCGCCCAGGCGGCCGTCGGGGTGGGCGACCAGGGTCGTGCCGCGCCCGAGGATGGTGTCGCCGGTGAGCACGGCCTGGTCGGCCGGGAGATGAAAGCTCAGGGAGTCGGCGGTGTGGCCGGGCGTCGGTACGACGCGCAGCTCGAGACCGCCGACCGTGACCACCTCACCGGCGCCCAGCCCCTCGTCCCCCAGCCGGAGCGCCGGATCGAGCGCGCGCACGCGCGTGCCGGTCAGCTCCGCGAACCGGGCGGCGCCCTCGGCATGGTCGGCGTGGCCGTGGGTGAGCAGGGTGAGCGCTATCCGCCTGCCCGCCTTCTCGGCGATGTCGACGACCTCGCGGAGGTGGCCTTCGTCCAGCGGGCCGGGGTCGATGACCACGGCCAGGTCGGAGTCGGGTTCGGCGACGATCCAGGTGTTGGTGCCGTCCAGCGTCATGGGCGAGGCGTTGGGCGCGAGCACGTTCACCGCGCGCTCGGTCGCCCGGCCCGTACGGACCACGTCGCGGGGCTGGCCGGGCAGGGCCGCGGCGTCCGTCATGCCGTGCCTCCCCGCGTGCCCGGAGCGGCCGGGACGTCGCGGGTGAACTCCTCGTGCCCCGGCCAGCTCAGCTCCACCCGGCCGTCGAGCAGCCGGGCCCGGGCGAGCACCGGGGTGAGATCGCGCTCCGGCGCCGCCGCGAGGGCGTCCGCGGCCGTGCCGTAGGGCAGCAGCTGGCGCAGGGTGGCGATGGTGGGCGGCATCATCAGCAGCTCGCCCGCGTCGTACCCGGCGGCGGCCTCGGCGGGCCGCGTCCACACCGTGCGGTCGGCCTCGGTGGACAGGTCGCGGGTGTGCTGGCCCGCGGGCAGGGCGGCGACGAAGAACCAGGTGTCGTAGCGCCGGGACTCGAATTCGGGGGTGATCCAGCGGGTCCACGCCCCCAGCAGGTCGGAGCGCAGCACCAGCCCCCTGCGGTCCAGGAACTCCGCGAAGGACAGCTCGTGCGCGACCAGGGCGGCCCGGTCGGCCTCCCAGTCGTCGCCGCTGGTGTCGCCGACGACCGAGTCGGGGCCGGTCCCGGCGAGCAGGACGCCGGCCTCCTCGTAGGTCTCGCGGACGGCCGCGCAGACGATCGCCTGAGCACCCAGTTCGTCGCCCGGCTCCATGCCCAGCCGGTCCGCCCACCACGCGCGCGTGGGGCCCGCCCAGCGGACGTGGTGGTCGTCGTCGCGCGGGTCGACACCGCCGCCCGGATACGCGTACGCGCCTCCGGCGAAGGCCATGGAGGCGCGTCTGCGCAGCATGTGGACGGCCGGACCGGCCGGGGTGTCCTTGAGCAGCAGCACGGTCGCCGCCCGCCTCGGGGCGACGGGAGTGAGCGTGCCGTCCGCGAGGGCGCGGATGCGGTCGGGCCACTCCGGGGGGTACCACTGACCGTTCGCCATGGGCGGAGGCTATCCCGAACAGGGCAGATGTTCGAGAGCTACCGGGCCTACGGCCGAACGGGCTACGGGACCAGCTCGACCAGGATCTCGACCTCGACCGGCGCGTCCAGCGGGAGCACCGCGACACCCACCGCGCTGCGAGCGTGCACGCCCTTGTCGCCGAGGACCTCACCGAGCAGCTCGCTGGCGCCGTTGAGGACACCGGGCTGGCCGGTGAAGTCGGCGGCGGACGCGACGAAGCCGGTGACCTTCACGACGTGAGCGATCCGGTCCAGGTCGCCGGTGACGGACTTGACGGCGGCCAGCGCGTTCAGCGCGCAGATCCGGGCCAGGTCCTTGGCCTCCTCGGCCGTGACCTCGGCACCGACCTTGCCGGTGACCGGAAGCTGTCCGTCCACCATCGGGAGCTGGCCCGCGGTGTACACGTACACACCGGATTGCACGGCGGGCTGGTAGGCGGCCAGGGGCGGCACGACCTCCGGCAGCGTGAGGCCGAGGTCGGCGAGCCGGGCCTCGACCGCGCTCACGCCTGCTTCTCGCGCTTCAGGTAGGCGACGAGCTGCTCGGGGTTGGGGCCCGGCACGACCTGGACGAGCTCCCAGCCGTCCTCGCCCCAGTTGTCCAGGATCTGCTTCGTGGCGTGGACGAGCAGCGGCACAGTTGAGTATTCCCACTTGGTCATGGGCCGACTGTAGTCGCTGTTATCCACAGCCTCCCGCGTGAGTGTCGCCCGGACTGGTTAGGCTCGAAGACGTGAGCAGGCTCCAGGTCGTCAGCGGCAAGGGCGGGACCGGAAAGACGACGGTCGCCGCCGCTCTAGCGCTGGCCCTCGCCAGTGAGGGGAAGCGCACGCTTCTCATCGAGGTCGAGGGTCGGCAAGGCATCGCTCAGCTCTTCGGGACCGAGGCGTTGCCCTACGAGGAGCGGAAGATCGCCACCGCTCCTGGCGGAGGGGAGGTGTATGCCCTCGCCATCGATGCCGAACAGGCCCTTCTGGACTATCTCCAGATGTTCTACAAACTCGGCGGAGCGGGCCGGGCGCTGAGAAAACTCGGCGCCATAGACTTCGCCACCACCGTCGCGCCGGGACTGCGGGACGTCCTGCTGACCGGCAAGGCGTGCGAGGCGGTGCGCCGCAAGGACAAGAGCGGCGCGTTCCTCTACGACCACGTCGTGATGGACGCGCCCCCCACCGGCCGTATCACCCGCTTCCTGAACGTCAACGACGAGATGGCCGGCCTCGCCAAGATCGGCCCGATACACAATCAGGCGCAGGCCGTGATGCGGGTGCTGAAGTCCCCGGAGACGGCCGTGCACCTCGTCACGCTGCTGGAGGAGATGCCGGTCCAGGAGACCGCCGACGGCATCGCCGAACTGCGCGCGGCGGGGCTCCCGGTGGGCCGCGTCATCGTGAACATGGTCCGCCCCGAGCTGCTGGACGCGGCCGAGCTGGACCTCGCCGGCACCGTGCCGCACCCCGCCGTCGCCCGCGCGCTGTCCTCGGCGGGCCTGGGCGGAGCGCGGCGCGGCGGGCACGCCGAGCGGCTGGTCGACCCGCTGCTGACGCAGGCCGCCGAGTACGCCGAGCGGCACGCGCTGGAGCAGGAGCAGCGCGCGGTCCTCGACGAGCTGGGCCTGCGAGTGGACGAGCTGCCGCTGCTCGCCGAGGACATGGACCTGGCGGGCCTCAACGAACTGGCCACCGAGTTGCGGAAGCAGGGGTTGTCATGAGTCCGGACCCGCAGACCACTGCCGACCCGGACGCCCGCTCCGGCCTGTCCCCGGCACCGACGCTGCACGTGGACGCGCTGCTGGACGACCCGCAGACCCGGATCGTGGTGTGCTGCGGCTCCGGCGGCGTCGGCAAGACGACCACGGCCGCCGCGCTCGCCCTCCGGGCCGCCGAGCGCGGCCGCAAGGTGGTCGTCCTCACCATCGACCCGGCCAAGCGGCTGGCCCAGTCGATGGGCATCGACTCCCTCGACAACGTGCCGCGCCGGGTCAAGGGCACCGAGGACCGCCGCGCCGACGCCCTGGGCGAGGGCGCCGAGCCGGGCGAACTGCACGCCATGATGCTCGACATGAAGCGCACCTTCGACGAGGTCGTGGAGGCGCACGCGGACCCCGAGCGGGCGGCCCAGATCCTGGCGAACCCCTTCTACCAGACGGTCTCCGGCGGCTTCGCGGGCACGCAGGAGTACATGGCGATGGAGAAGCTCGGCCAGCTGCGGGCCAAGGACGAGTGGGACCTCATCGTCGTCGACACCCCGCCCTCCCGTAACGCGCTGGACTTCCTGGACGCGCCGAAGCGACTCGGCTCGTTCCTGGACGGCAAGCTGATCCGGCTGCTGACCGCCCCGGCGAAACTGGGCGGCCGCGCGGGGATGGCGTTCCTGAACGTCGGCATGTCGATGATGACCGGCACCCTGGGCAAGATCCTGGGCGGTCAGCTCCTCAAGGACGCGCAGACGTTCGTCTCCGCGATGGACACCACCTTCGGCGGCTTCCGCACCCGCGCGGACGCCACCTTCAAGCTGCTGCAGGCACCGGGGACGGCGTTCCTGGTGGTGGCGGCGCCGGAGCGGGACGCGCTGCGCGAGGCGGCGTACTTCGTGGAGCGGCTGGCCGCGGAGAAGATGCCGCTGGTCGGGCTGGTGCTCAACCGCGTCCACGGCAGCGGCGCCACCCGGCTGTCGGCCGAGCGGGCGCTCACCGCCGCGGAAAATCTTGCCGGGCCCGGCATTGTGGATCAGGGGGACGGGAAGGCTGACGTTCGTAACTCCCCTGAAACGGACGGAAGTTCAGATTCCGTCTCGGTCTCCGACACCGCTCCGCACCCCGAGGACGGCTCCCCCACACCGGACCCGGACCAGCCCGTGGACGAACTGACCGCGGGTCTGCTGCGGCTGCACGCCGAGCGCATGCGGCTGCTCGCACGCGAACAGCGCACGCGGGACCGTTTCATCAGCGACCACCCCGAGGTGGCCATCGTGGAAGTGCCCGCGCTCCCCGGCGATGTGCACGACCTCACGGGCCTGCGCGACATCGGCGACCGCCTGGCGGCGGGGCACACGGAACTGTCGTAGCGGTCCCGGGCGCTCGCGGGCATGCGGCGCGCCCCGGCGTGCGGCAGCACGGGCGGGCGCGTGCGGCGCCCTGCTCCGCCGCGGCAGCGCCGTGCCGCGGACGTACCCGGCTCACGTCGGCCCTCGGTGCCACCGGTCTATGCCGGAGGCGAAGCCTCAGCTGACGGCCGCGTAGTTCTCGTACACCTCGTCGTCGTCGAGGGGCACGATGCCGGTGCTGCGCTCGTACTCCGAGCGGGCGGTCTCCAGCAGCCGCCGCCAGGAGCTCACGGTGGGCCGGCGGCGCAGCAGCGCCCGGCGCTCGCGCTCCGTCATGCCTCCCCACACGCCGAACTCGACGCGGTTGTCCAGCGCGTCGGCCAGGCACTCCGTGCGCACCGGGCAACCGGTGCACACCGCCTTGGCCCTGTTCTGCGCTGCTCCCTGCACGAACAGTTCATCCGGATCGGTAGTGCGGCAGGCGGCCTGCGCACTCCAGTCGGTAACCCAGCCCATACCGGCGCCGTCCTCTCCCGAATCGAGGCTCCCCCACGGCGGCAGCGGCATATTCACCGCCGCCAGTTGAGGACGTTACGGAAGGCGCGGACAGCGCAACACCCCCTTCGGGCCCAATCTTGAATGGCCCGAACGGACTATGGGTAAGCGGCAGATCACCCGGAGGAGTGAGCTGGCGACATGCGTGATCATCCCGGCAAAGCGGGACGGTTGTGGTGCGGCACATGGGGCGCCGGGTGACACACGAGGCGGTTTCGGACACGTCCCCGCCGGGAGAGGCGGAGCACTCCGGAACGATTCGGGGTCGCCGGACGTATTGCTACCTGGCCCCGCCGCTGTGACAGTTGAGAGCAGCTTAGGCCAATGCCTGTGCGTGTGTCCGGCGAATGACAACCTGAGCCCCCGCTTTGCCACGCCGTGATGCCCGCATGCCGTCGCGCCACCCGACCGGACGTCACGATCCTGCACCCGAACCGCCCGAGGGCCCGTCGCTCCCCCGGAACGCTTATCACCACGGCTTAGGCTGCTCCCATGCCAAAGAAGCGCTCGGGCGGTGGTCTGTCGGCCACGCAGCAGGCCGCCAAGTTCCTCGGTGTCAGCGTGCTCGCGGGGGCGGTGATGGCGGGCATCGCACTGCCTGCCGCCGGGGCGCTGGGCCTCGCCGCGAAGGGCTCGGTGCAGGGCTTCGACGAGATCCCGGCCAACCTCAAGAGCCCCCAGCTCAGCCAGCGCACGACCATACTGGACAGCCGGGGCAACCAGATGGCCACCGTCTACTCCCGTGACCGCACGGTGGTGGAGCTGAAGGACATCTCGCCCTACATGCAGAAGTCCATCGTCGCCATCGAGGACTCGCGCTTCTACCAGCACGGCGCGATCGACCTCAAGGGTGTGCTGCGCGCGCTGAACAAGAACGCGCAGAGCGGCGGCGTCGCCCAGGGCGCGTCCACCCTCACCCAGCAGCTGGTGAAGAACTACTTCATCGAGGAGGCCGGGGACGACCCGACCAAGGTCGCCCAGGCCACCCAGCAGACACTCGGCCGCAAGGTCCGCGAGCTGAAGTACGCGATCCAGATCGAGGAGAAGCTCGGCAAGAAGAAGATCCTGGAGAACTACCTCAACATCACCTTCTTCGGCGAGCAGGCGTACGGCGTCGAGGCCGCGGCCCAGCGCTACTTCTCCAAGCCCGCCAAGGACCTGAACCTCCAGGAGTCCGCCCTGCTGGCGGGCATCGTGCAGTCCCCGAGCCGCTACGACCCGGTGAACGACGAGGCCGAGGCCACCAAGCGGCGCAACACCGTGCTCCAGCGCATGGCCGAGCTGGGCGACATCTCCCAGGCCGAGGCCGACCGCGCGGGCCAGGAGCCGCTGGGCCTGCACGTCAGCCGCCCCAAGAACGGCTGCATCACCGCGACCCGCGACTCCGCCTTCTTCTGCAAGTACGTCGAGAACGTCTTCCTCACCGACCCGGTCTTCGGCAAGACCCGCGAGGAGCGCGCCAAGCTCTGGAACAAGGGCGGCCTGACGATCCGTACGACGCTGGACCCGCAGGCGCAGAAGTCGCTGCAGGACTCGCTGAAGGACCACGTCTACAAGTCCGACTCGGTGGCGGCGGCCTCGACCCTGGTGCAGCCGGGCACCGGCAAGGTGCTGGCGATGGGCCAGTCGAAGCCGTTCGGCTACGGCAAGGACGAGACCGAGTACAACTTCTCGGTCGACCGCGACCTGGGCGGGTCCAACTTCGGCTTCCCGACGGGTTCGACGTTCAAGCCGTTCGTGGCCGCCGCCGCGATCGAGGGCGGCAAGCCGCCGACGCAGGCGTACTCGGCGCCGTACAAGATGAACTATCCGAGCCCCGTCCAGCGCTGCGGTGCCACGCCCTACCGCAACACCGAGAAGGAGACGGTGGAGAACGAGAACGAGTCCGAGAAGGGCCCGTACCGCATGAAGGAGGCGATGGCCAAGTCGGTCAACACCTACTTCGTGCAGCTCATCTCCGACATCGGGCTGTGCCCGGTGGCCAAGCTGGCCGACAAGCTGCACGTGGTGCAGGGCGACGGCTCGAAGCTGCCGCAGGAGCCGTCCATCGCGCTCGGTGCCAAGGGCCTGTCCCCGCTGACCATGGCCAACGCGTACGCCACCTTCGCCGCGCGCGGCATGTACTGCTCGCCGGTGAGCATCGAGTCGATCACGGAGAAGGCGGGCGACGAGGAGAAGTCGCTGCCGGTGCCGAAGTCGACGTGTTCGCGGGCGATGAGCGAGAAGACGGCGGACACGGTCAACACCCTGCTCCGGGACGTGATCGACTCCGGTACCGGCCAGGAGGCGGGTCTGAACGACCGGGACAGCGCGGGCAAGACGGGTACGACGGACGGCCGGAAGAACGCCTGGTTCGTCGGCTACACCCCGAACATGTCCGGCGCGGTCTGGGTCGGCAGCGCCCGGCAGGACGTGAAGATGATGGGCATCACCATCGGCGGGACGTATCACGACCTGGTCTTCGGTGGTGGCGTGCCGGGTCCGATCTGGCGGGACGCGATGTCCGGCGCCCTCGTGGGCAAGGACGCGCCCGACTTCAACACGATCGACATCCCCGACGAGCAGGACAAGGGCGACGGCGGGGGCAACGGCCGCGGTGACGGCAATGGCAACGGCGGGCGCCAGGGCACGCCGGGCGGCGGCCTGATCGGCGGCCTCTTCGGCGGCCTGACCGGCGGGAACGGCGGGAACGGCGGCAACAACGGCGGCCACCCGGGCGCCGGTCAGCCGAAGCCGACCAAGCCGAAGCCGGGGAACCAGGTGCAGGGGAACGCGAACGGCGGACGCCGGAACTGAGTTCTCGGTACGACAGTGGGGCCGCACCTTTTTCAAGGCGCGGCCCCACTGTCGTACGCGTCTCTAGCCCTGGAGCTGCTGCTTCACGATCGCGGCGACCCGGCCGCCGTCGGCCTGGCCGGCCACCTTGGGGTTCACGATCTTCATGACGGCGCCCATGGCACGCGGCCCCTCGGCCCCGCCCGCCTTCGCCTCCTCGACGGCCTGGGCCACGATCGTGGTCAGCTCGTCGTCGGAGAGCTGCTTGGGCAGGTAGGTGGCGAGCAGCTCGCCCTCCGCCTTCTCCCGCTCGGCCTGCTCGGGACGGCCACCCTGGGCGAACGCGTCGGCGGCCTCACGGCGCTTCTTCGCCTCCTTGGTGATCACCTTGAGGACCTCGTCGTCGGACAGCTCGCGCTTCTCCTTGCCCGCGACCTCCTCCTTGGTGATCGCGGAGAGGGTCAGCCGGAGCGTCGCGGAGCGCAGCTCGTCGCGCTCGCGGATCGCGGCGTTGAGGTCGTCGTGGAGCTTCGCCTTGAGCGTGGTGGTCATGGACCGATTGTCGCAGGTGCGTACGGCCGAACGCCCCCTGATTAAAGGGACGCCAGCTCTTGGCACCCTGGTGGGGTCTGACACGATGGGCGTATGCGCGCGCGATACGGAGTACCTCTGGGGATCATGGCGGCCGGAGCCGCCGGAGTGGCGTACGCGGCGGGCTTCGAGGTCCGCTCCTTCCGCCTCCGACGAGTGACCGTGCCGGTCCTCCCGCCGGGCATGCGCCCGCTGCGGATGCTGCAGGTCTCCGACATCCACATGGTGGGCGGGCAGCGCAAGAAGCAGCGCTGGCTCCAGTCGCTGGCCGGGCTGCGGCCCGACTTCGTGATCAACACCGGTGACAACCTCTCCGACCCCGAGGGTGTCCCCGAGACGCTGGACGCGCTGGGCCCGCTGATGGAGTTCCCCGGCGCGTACGTCTTCGGCTCCAACGACTACTACGGCCCCAAGCTCCGCAACCCCGCGCGGTACCTGCTGGAGAAGGCGAGCGGGAAGCACGGCCTGAACGGCAACGCCCCCGCGGTCGGTGTGGTCCACAACCCCTGGGAGGACCTCAGGGACGGTTTCGACACCGCGGGCTGGCTGAACCTGACCAACCAGCGGGGCGTGCTGAAGGTCGAGGGCGTCTCCATCGAGCTGACCGGCCTGGACGACCCGCACATCAAGCGCGACCGCTACGCCCGGGTGGCCGGCGGCCCCTCCGGGACGTCCGACTTCTCGATGGGCGTCGTCCACGCGCCCTACCTGCGCACCCTGGACGCCTTCACGGCGGACGGCTACCCGCTGGTCCTGGCCGGGCACACCCATGGCGGCCAGCTGTGCATCCCCTTCTACGGCGCGCTGGTCACCAACTGCGACCTGGACGCGGACCGGGTGAAGGGGCTGTCCACCCACACGGCGGAGGGCAACACCTCCTACCTGCACGTCTCCGCGGGCTGCGGCACGAACCGGTACACCCCGGTCCGCTTCGCCTGCCCGCCGGAGGCGACGCTGCTGACGCTGGTGGAGCGGGTGTAACCCGACCGGAGTGCCCTGAATGGTCGCATCTGTCCCTCCTGCCTAGCGTGAGGGCATGACCGCACCGATACCGCCCGTGCCCAGGGAGATCCCGGATCTGCCCGCGATCCCCTGGGAGAGCACGCCCGTACTGAAGCCGTCCTTCGTGCCGGTGACGGCGGTGGTGGCCCCGGTCCGACGCCCCCTGGTGGCCACGTACCGCCTGCTGACCGCGCTGCTGGCGGGGGCGGGGGTGGCCCTGGAGATCTACCTGGCGGGCCCCGCCCATGCCCTGAGCTACTTCAGCGTGCAGAGCACGGTGCTGCTGGCGGTGGTCATGCTGGTCTCGGCCTCCCGCTCCTGGCGCCCACGCCGGGCCCTGCCCGCGGCCCTGACGGGCGCGGTGCTGCTGTACGTGGTGATCAGCGCGCTGGTGTACCACCTGCTGCTGGCCCACACGACGCCGCCGTTCACCATGACCGGCGCGACGGCAGCCCCGGCCCGCTGGCACGCCCAGTGGGCCGCGCTCCAGGTGCTGCACACGGTGATCCCGCTGGCGGCGGTACTGGACTGGCTCCTGCTGACCCCGGCGGCCCGGATGCACCTGCGCCAGGCGGCGGCGTGGCTGCTGTTCCCGCTGGCGTACCTGATCTTCACGCTGACCCGGGCGGTCTTCGCTCCGGCCCACCCCCTCTACCCCTTCCTCGACGTCACGGCCCACGGCTACCGCCACAGCCTGGCCAACGCGCTCCTGCTCGGCCTCGCGATCTACGCCCTCGCCCTGCTCCTGGTCGCCCTCGACCACACCCGCCCCACCCCGGTCCGCCGCCGCGTCTAACCGGATTTCGCCTCAGGCCCCCGGTGGGCTAAAGTAAACGACGTCGCAGCGACAGCAGCGACATCGGGGTGTAGCGCAGCTTGGCAGCGCGCTTCGTTCGGGACGAAGAGGTCGTGGGTTCAAATCCCGCCACCCCGACAGCTGAATAGCAACGCCAGAGGGGCCCTTACCGGATCGGTAAGGGCCCCTCTGGCGTTCTGACTGACCAGCCGCGGCGCGGTTGCCGGTGCGAGTGCTGGACCCAAGACCTCACCATCCGGCAACGGCCCGCACCGGTGACATCCAGGTCCGGCAGAAGGAGGGCCGCACGGTGGACCCGACGGCCGCGATCGTGGACTCACGTGCCAGCCGTCGGCTCTCGCCCTGCCGGGCCGTGCATGGGGATCACGCGGGGTATACGACTCCCGTAGCCTCCTCGGCCATGGTCCAGAGCTTCTTGGCGACCGTTTCGTCAAGGGCGACCTCCTGGATCTCGCCCTTCACCGGGTAGCCCTTGAATCCGTTCTCGTGCGGCTCGTACAGGTTCCCGGCCGTGGCCTCGCTCGACACGGCCGCATACAGCGACGGCAGCGCGCCCTGCCAGGGGTCCATGAATCCACCGAATCGATCCTTCATGGCGGCAACCTGCTCCTCGGTACTGTGCCTGGTGATCTCGGTGCTGTTGGCTCCGGGCTGCGCGGCGATCGAGACGACCTGGTGTCCCTGAGCGCGGACCCTTCGGTCCAGTTCGATCGAGAACATCAGGTCCGCCAGCTTGTTCTGACTGTATTCGCGGACCGCGTCGTAGCCCTTTTCCGACTTGAGGTTGTCGAAATCGATGACCCCTCGGGCGTAGGCAAAGCTGCTGACCGTGACGACGCGCGAGCCCGGCGTCGCCTCAAGAAGCGGATACAGGCGGCCGGTGAGCGCGAAGGGACCCAGGAAGTTGACGCCGAAGGTGTATTCCCAGCCCTGACGGGACTTACCGGCCGGGGGTGTGCCGACTCCGGCGTTGTTGATCAGTAGATCGAGCTGCTCGTGCTGCTGAATGTACGTCTCAGCGAAGAGGCGAACAGAAGACAGGTCCGCCAGATCGAGCACCCCGATCTCCAGCGACCCCGACCCGGACCCCGACCCCGAACTCTGCTGCATTTTCGCCAACGCCTGCTCGGCCTTGCGCTGATCGCGACAAGCCAGCATCACGTTCGCCCCGGCCGCATAGAGCGCCAGAGCCGTCTCGTAACCGATTCCGGTGTTCGCACCGGTCACGATCACATTCCTGCTTTCCTGGCCAGGAATCTCTGCTGCGGTCCACATTTCATTCTCCTCATCAGTCGCCAACGGCGTGCGTGTCCTCCTTGCCACCTGCGGAACCTGCCTCACGAAATCGGGTGACGCGCAGGTCGGAACGGCCGGTGGGGGGCGATACGGAAACCCAAGGAGGTCGTGAATTCCATGCAACCATCCAGTCCTCCGAGACGTTAGAACGATCCTGTTGGAGACTTGCCTGATCCTGTCGACATCGCGATGATCGGCCGTCCGTATGGTGCACTGAAGTCATGGACCGGCTGCTCGTCGATATCAGGAACGCGATCACCCGTCACGCGCGCGACGGGCTCACCGCCACAGCGCTACCGGGCCTGTCGGTCCTGCGCACCACCCGCGCCACCCAGCCGGCCGGCGACGTCCTCGAACCCGCCTTCGCGCTGATCGCCGGCGGCCTCAAGCGCACCGCCCTCAACGGCGAGGTCTACGAGTACGGGCCGGGCCAGTACCTCGTCGCGACCGTCGACCTGCCCGTCGTGGGCAACATCGTCACCGCCGAGGAGGACGAGCCGTTCACGGCCGTCACGCTGCGGCTCAAGCCCGACCGGATCGCCTCACTACTGCTCGACACCGGCGCCGCCCACCGGCCCGCCCCCGCGCACTCCCAGTCGGCCTTCGGTGTGGGGCACGCTTCACCACACCTACTGGACGCGATCGCCCGACTGCTCGCGCTCCTCGACCACCCCGCCGACCTCGCCGCGCTCGGCGCCGGCGTCGAACGAGAGATCCTCTGGCGCCTGCTCACCGGACCCCAGGGGTCGTCCATCCGCCAGATCGGCATCGCCGACAGTCGACTCGCCCACCTCACCCGTGCGGTCCGCTGGATCCGGGACCATTACACCGAGTCCCTGCGCGTCCCCGACCTCGCCGCGGCCGCCGTGATGAGCCCGTCCGTCTTCCACCGGCACTTCCTGGCCCTCACCTCCATGACCCCGCTGGAGTACCAGAAGCAGCTGCGCCTCAACGAAGCCCGCATGCGCCTGCTCACCGGCCACCACGACGTCGCCGAAGTCGGATTCTCCGTCGGCTACTCCAGCCCCTCACAGTTCAGCCGCGAATACCGCCGCATGTTCGGCACCCCACCCAGCCAGACGGTCCCCGCGCCACACCGGCACTCCGTCGACCTGGACCGCCGCTGAACCTGTGTTTGACCGAGGCACTGGACGACGGTGCGGCGCCGGCATACGCCGTCCACGCGGACGTACCGGCACGTGTCCCGTGCGCGGTGACGACTTTCAGCTCGAAGTGTTGATCGCGCCCAACGGTCAGGCCCACTTGAGCGCCACCACGCCGGGTGTGGAGACGCTTCGGGGAGCCGCCCGGCATCGCGGGCGGCTCCCCATGAGGCAGGACTCGGGCGTCAGGCGCGGTCAGCGGCCTTGCGGCGGCGGGTCGCGATGAGGGCGCCCGCGCCGAGCGTGAGGGCGGCGGCGCTCGTCAGGGCGAGGGGGAGGGTCGTGGAGTCGGCGCCGGTCGAGGCGAGGGACCCGGTGGGGGTGGAGGTCGGGGTCGGGGTGGGCACCGGGATGGTCGCGCCGCCCTGGGGGGCCGGGGTGTTGGGCGTGGTGGGGCGGGGGTCGTCGTTCTTGCCGGGGTGGCCGGGCTTGGCGTCGTCGATCTTGCCGGGGGTGCTGCCCGCGGGGAGGACTTCGAGGTCGTAGCGCTTCATCGGGCCCAGGACGCACGGGTTGTAGGCGTCGGAGGCGTCGCCCGCGAACAGGGCGAGCCCGGCGGTCTTGCTCGCCGAGGCGTCGACCGTCAGGCGCATCTTGACGTCTCGGTGGCCGTGCGGCGGCAGGCTGTCGATGCGCCCGATGTGCTCGGGCTGGTCCACGCTCAGGGTCCGCCAGGCGGTGCCGTCGGCCCACTCCGCCTTCAGCAGGTTCTTCGCACCGGCGCCCTCGGCGGCCGCGTGGAGGAAGACCAGCGGGTCCACGTCCAGGGTGCGCTCGGTGCCGTTGGTCACGCTCAGGGTGAAGCCGACGGTGGTCCCCGCGACGACCTTGGAGGGCAGCCCCTCGGCGAGCGCGGTCAGGCCGTCCTCGCGGACGCACTCCTTGGCGGCGGCGAGCGCGGCGTCGGCGGCCGTCAGGGCCTTGTCGGTCCGCTCGACGTCGGCCTTCAGCAAGCCGTACTTGCGGGTCGCGGCGACCCTGGCGTCGTCCACCGCGGTGTCGGCCTTCTCCAGTGCGGCGTCGGCCGCCTGCTGGTCCTTGACCGCCGCCGCCAGGTCGGCCTCGGCGGCCGTCAGGGCCTGCTGGGCCGCGGCCTTCTCGGTGTCACCTTCGGCTGCTGCCAGCTCGGCCTTGGCCTTGGTGACGCGCTCCTCGGCCGCCTTCTTGGCGGAGGCCGCCGCCTTCGCCGCCTTTTCCGCGGCTATCGCGGCCGCCTTGAGCGGGTGCTCGGGGGAGTCCAGGGCGTCCAGGGTCGCCTCGACCTCCTTGCGGCCCTCCGCCTCGGCGGCGACGGCCGCCGTGTGCGCCTTCGCCGCGGCCGCCGCGGCCGCCTGCAGCTCCTCGTACGTCGGCTGGTTCCGCGTCTGGGCCGGGGTCGGGTCGGCGGCCAGCGCCGGGGCGGCGGCGCACAGCGCGAGGGGCGCGGCCATCGTGCAGGCGAGGGCCACGGCGAGGGAATGACGAAGCTTCACAGAGGGACCTTCCCCGATGAGAGAGGCGGAGGAATTGCCGCCGGAAAAGCACCGGTCCGCGAAAAAGCGGTGGGCCTGGATCTCATTCAGGTTATAGGCCGGGTAAAGGGATGACCGGTTCCGTTTTCTGGTCTCCGGTGAGCAGAGGCGGGTGCCGCGACGTGAAACCGGACGGATACGGACGGTTGTTCACAACATCCGCACTTTTTCTATGACCCATCTCACCCGGGCTGTCCCGCGTCACACCAGCAGCGGCAACGACACCAGCCCCCGCATCAGGCGGGTGTGACGCCACGCCAGTGACTCCGCCGGGACCGCCAGGCGGACGTCGGGGAAACGGGAGAGCAAGGCGGCGAGGGCGAGTTCGGCCTCGGCGCGGGCCAACGGAGCGCCCAGGCAGCGGTGGATGCCATGACCGAAGGCGAGATGGCCCGTGGCGGTTCGGTCGAGGTCGAGACGGTCCGGGGCGGGAAAGCGGGCGGGGTCTCGATTCGCGGCGCCGGGCGCGATGAGCACCGGGACGCCCGCCGGAATCACGGTCCCGCCGAGCGTGAGTTCCTCGGTGCTGTAGCGGAACGTGGCGATCCCGACCGGCGAGTCGAAGCGCAGCAGCTCGTCCAGTACGGTCGGCAACAGCTCCGGCTCCTTCCGCAACCGGACCCAGAATTTCGGGTGTTGGAGCAGGGCCAGCGCGGCGTTGCCGATGAAGTTGGTGGTGGTCTCATGCCCGGCCACCAGCAGCAGCACGGCGATCGAGACGAGCTCGTCCTCGGTCAGCCGGTCCTCGTCGTCGCGTACGGCGATGAGGTCGTCGAGCAGACTCGTCCCCGGCGCCTCGCGCTTGGCGGCGACCAGCTCGGTCATGTAGCCGCCGATGGCGTGGGAGGCGGCGTCGATCCGCTCGGGCTCTCCGGCGGCGAACAACTCGCCCGACCAGGTCCGCACGCGCGGGCGGTCGGCCTCCGGGACACCGAGCATCTCGCAGATGACGGTGACCGGGAGGGGCACCGCGAGGCTCTCCACGAGGTCCACCGGTCCGTGCTCCGGCCAGGCGTCGAGCAGCTCGTCGACCAGGCCGGTGATGTACGGGCGCAGCCGCGCCACGGCCCCGGTGGTGAACGCCTTCGTCACCAGCGAGCGCAGGCGTCCGTGCCGCGGCGGGTCGGTGGCGAGCATGTTCCGGGACACGGCCGGATGGAGGTCGCGCCGGGAGGGCCGACCGGCGAAGAACCGCGCGGTGTCCTTGGAGAGCCGGGGGTCGGCGAACGCCTGCCGGGCCTCGGCGTACCCGGTGACCAGGTAGCTGTGCTGCCCTCCCGAGCCGGTGGGCACCTTCCGTACCGGCGCCGCGTCCCGCAGGGCGGCGTAGGTCGGGTACGGGTCGGCGAAGAAGCGCGGGTCGCGCAGCGGGTCGGTCATGCCCGTACTCCCGTCGCTCCGCTGGCCGTGTCCGCCGACTCGCCGTGCGCGTAGGCGTGGGCGACCAGGAGCAGCCACTCCGTCTCGGCGCGCAGGTCGCCCGCGCGGGGGGAGGCGTCGACGGTCGGCGGTGCGACGTCGCTCATCGGCTCGTTCCCTTCCTTCTTCGCTCGTACGGCGGCTCGCAGCACCGCGGCCTCCATGATCGTGCCCTTCCGGGGTGCCTGCCAGGCCCTGTCCCGTGACAGCTCGTCCGGTGCTCTCCATGACGCGCGGGCACGGTGATGAGGAGAACGGCCAGGGCGGGCGCCGTCACGCTGAACACACAGCGGACGATGATCCGCAACCAGGGTGTACGTTCTCCGGGGAGTTGTCCGCACCAAAGTGTTGCCTCGCCGGCCAGGAGCAGCTCCGTCGGCCTGGGGTGCGACCGAACCACCGGGCTAGGGAGCCGGGTTCCACGGGGGTGGACCCGGCCCTCCGCGCTGCTGCCACAACTCGGCTATCGCCCTACGGAGTTCCACGTCCGACAAGTCACCGGGTTCGGCGAGGTGCGGCTCGACCTCGTAGTCCTCCAGGAGCATGAAGACGCGGTCGAGGAGTTCTTCCAGTGGACCCCGGACGCGTTCGCCGTTCGCCTGTGCGGTTCGGCGCGTCTGCCACCAGGCGCGGGCGAAGGCGGGGGCTGGGAGCGTGCCTTCGGTGAACTCCTGCAACAGGTAGAGGTGTTGGGCTGTCGTGGTGTTCGGGGTGACGTCTTCGGGGTGGGCCCAGGCGTGGTGGGCGGGGGCGTACTCGGCTGCCGGCGTGAGGAGTTCGGGGTGCCGGGCCGACTGTCTGCGGGCGTAGCGGGTGAAGCGGGCTCGGGCTTCGTCGGTGCCCTCGGGGACGGCCGCGGTCATGAAGGGCCTGGTGCCTGCCAGGAGGGCATGGCCTGGGGCCGGGAAGAGCAGGGCGCCCTGGCGGTCGGGGGTCCAGAGGAGGGTCGGCGGGCGGGTGGCCGCGTCGGCGGGGACCGCGCGGGTGGTCACGACCGGGGCACCTGCGCCGAGAGACGCGTACCGGAGGTGGGTGGCGCCGGTCGAGCGGCACCCGGCCGTCACCCGGTCCGCCAGGATCTCGCCCAGCCGCTCGCCGACGGCGAGAGGGGTCACCGACTTGCCGCTCAGCCAGGAAGGGGCCAGGTTTCCGTCCGGAGTGAGCAGTCCGGCCAGATCGATGCCAGGGGTGCTATCGATGTGCATGGCATCGCCACACCCGCCCGAAGCGAAGTCGATCGAGCGATCTCATCCGCTCTCCTCTCCCCGGTCCGATTCCCCGTCCAAGTACCCTCGATGCCGAGCGAGTGAATACCGCCGAAGGCGATTCCGTGGACGGCAATGATGCCTTGTGCGTTATAGACCACAGAAGTCCAGGACACGACGTCACCATTCCATTCAGGTGGACCAGTACTCGTGATGCTCTGCAGTACCGGTGTCGCACCCAGCGCCGAGTCGGTGAGGTCTCCCAGCCCCTTCAGCCCTCACCGCCCTGCTGCTCGGCCGCCTTCGCGCGGGCTTCCGGGGACGGCCCGAAGGTGTCGTCCAGGAACTGGTCGTACTCCCCGTCGGACACGCCCGCCGCGCGGCGCACGTACTCCGAGGTGCCGGGGATCGGGCCGACCATGTTCGAGGTCATCGCGTCCCGGCCCGCGTCCTTCCAGCCCTGCTTGCTGTTCTCCCACGCCTGCTCGAAGGAATCCTGCGAATAGTCCACCGTACGGCCGGACTTGGCGATGTCTCCCCAGCCCATCTTCTCCACGTCCTCCTCGGAGGCGTACGGGTTGCCCACCGCCGAGTTCGCCACGACCTTCACACTGCCCTTGAGGTACTGCTCGGTCTCGTAGTACGTGCCCGCCGACAGGTTCGTCTTCTGCGCAAACGCGTTGCCCTCCGCGACCAGGGCGCGTACGCCCCACTCCCAGCGCTCGCAGAACGTCTTCAGCTCACCCGTCAGACCCTCGTGGCCCAACTCCAGTCCCGACAGGGCGATCCCGGAGAAGCCGCGGCCCGCGCCCGCCTGGCCGACCATGCCCAGCTCGCCCAGTTCACCGAGCGCCTCCGTCAGGCCCTTGGCGATCTCCTCCAGGCCCTGCGCCTTGAGATCCATCCCGCCCTCACCGCTCATACCGCACCCCCGTGCCGCACCTCGTCGTCGTCCAGGTCAACCGCCGCGCCGTCCGGCACGATCCCCGCCACCGGCGGGAACACCACCCCGTCCGAACCGTCCGCGCAGTCCAGCGCCACCCCGCACGGCACTCCCGCCGCGGGCACTGCCACATCCAACAACCGTGCGCCCAGCACGCGTTGATACGTCCACTCGCGCGCCGATTCCCCGCGCGCGGTGGCGTACCGGGCGAGGGCCTGCTCGTCGGAGAAGGCCAGGATGAAGCGGATGCCGTTGAAGTCGGCGGTCAGCAGCGCCTGTTCATCACCCAGCGGCACGAGAATGGGCGCACGGCGGAACTCCCCAAGCAGCTCGGCGAACTCCCGTCTCCGGGCCTCCACTTCCGCCATCTGCGCGGGCGTGAAGCCCGAACCCACCATCCGGTCCCCGTTCTCAGGCATGCCGCCATCATCACGACCGCGACGAGACCGGACAAGTTCATACCCGTCACACCCTTGTCACGAGGGGGGACTCCTGGGCGAACGGGCGTCGTAGACGTCGGCCCCCGCCATGGGGTCAGCCCCAGAGGGCCTCTGCGAAGGCTGTGCCGACGAACGCCGCGCCCAGGCCCGCGACCACGCTGGCGACCACGTTGGCCGCGGCCAGGAAGCGGGCTCCGTCCTCGGTGAGGCGGAGGGTCTCGTAGGAGAAGGTGGAGTAGGTGGTGAGGGCGCCGCAGAGGCCGGTGCCGATGAGGAGCTGGGTGTGGGTGCCGGCGGCGCCCGCTGTCACCGCGCCGGTCAGGAGGCCCAGGATGAAGCAGCCGAGGACGTTGACGGTGAAGGTGCCCCACGGGAAGACGGCGTCGTGGCGTTTCTGCACGGCCCGGTCGGTGAG
Source organism: Streptomyces sp. NPDC090119 (assembly GCF_044747085.1). NCBI lineage: Bacteria > Bacillati > Actinomycetota > Actinomycetes > Kitasatosporales > Streptomycetaceae > Streptomyces > Streptomyces sp. NPDC090119. The sequence goes on from NZ_JBIVDK010000005.1 coordinate 192,904, forward strand.
GTAGCGCAGCGGGGCTCCGGCCGCGCCGCCGATGATCACGAGCAGCCAGTTCACGCCTTCTTCTCCTTGCCCGGGTGACGCCGCGAGTGACGGCCCGAGTGGCTGCCCGCGTAGCGGATGACCTGGCAGTCGTCCAGGATCACCAGCCCCGACTCCACCAGCTCGTCCAGTTCCGGCAGGAACGCCCGTACGCGCTCCCCGGTGTCGACGATGACGATCGCCACCGGCAGTTCCTCGTTCAGGGAGAGCAGCCGGGCGGTGTGGATCAGGGAGGACGCGCCGAAGCCCTCGATGCCCCGGAACACGCTGGCGCCCGCGAGGCCGGCCGCGTGCGCGCGGTGCACGATCTCGCTGTAGAGCGGCTTGTGGTGGTAGGTGTCGTGCTCGCCGATGAAGACCGTCACCCGCAGGGCGTCGCCGGTCAGCCGTGTCGTGGTCATCGCTGCCTCCAGGCCAGGACGCGGCGCGTGAGCGCGACCGCGAGTCCGACCGAGCCGAGGGCCGCGAAGAGGGTCGCGGCCAGATACGCGAGGGCGGTGCGCGCCTCACCGGCGTCCACCAGCCGTTCGATCTCGACGGCGTACGTGGAGAACGTGGTGAAGCCCCCCAGCACCCCCGTGCCGAAGAACGGCCGGACCAGCCGGTGCGCCGTCCACACCTCGCTGATCAGCACCATGAAGACGCCGATGACCGCGCAGCCGACCACGTTGACCAGCAGGGTGGTCCAGGGGAAGCCGGGGTTCTGGATCGGCCACAGCAGCGACGCCGCGTACCGGGCCGTCGCGCCGATCGCGCCGCCGAGCGCCACCACGGCCACGACCGGGCCCTGCCCCCGCCAGGCTTCCTGCCACTGGGCGGGAGAGCGCAGGTCGATGTCGGGGTCGACGGGTTCGTTCGTCGCCGAGGGTCGTGGTGCTGTCATGGGCGTACGTCTCCTACTCGCCGGGGCCCGCGCACGCGGGCGCACTCCATCGCAAGTAGGGACTGTTGGCGGCGTCGATGCCGCGGTTCGGGTACGGCGAGCCCCACCGCCGCGCCGCGCGGTGAGGCGCGGCCGGTCACCAGGGTATCGCGGGGGCCCGGTGGGGCGCAGCGCGGCTACGAGGGGGTGAGGGGGAGGTCGTCCGTGTAGGCGTTGACCGGCTGGGCCATGGGGTGGGTGTCGTGGACGTCGAGCGCGGCCTCGGCGGTCCTGGTACCGAGGCGGCCCGCCGGATGCCAGGTTCCGGTGATCGCGAGCCAGGTATCGGCGGGCGGGGCGTCGGTTCCGTACACGCGCACCTTGACGGTCTGGGAGTCGGCGGCGCAGCAGGTGAAGATGATCCGGGTCAGGTACCAGCCGCCGCCCGGCCCGGCGGGGGTGACGAACCCGGTGAGCTGGACCTGTCTGCCCTTGATCGCCAGCGTGGGGTCCTGCTGGACGCGCTGGGTGAAGCCGGTGAGGGTCAGGGGGAGGGGGGAGGTCGCGGGGAGCGCGGGGAATCGTTCCTTCGGGGTGGTGGCGACCGGTTTCCCGTTGGAGTGGGCGGCCGTGTACGCGCCGAGGGCGGGTGGGGCGTAGAGGAGCAGGCTCAGGGCGGGGAGGGCGAGCAGCCAGGCGACCTTGGGGGCGGTGGAGTGGTCGTGGCCGTGGGCATGGGCGTGCTCGTCGTGGGGGTCGTGCTGGTCGTGGGGGGCTTCGCTTCGGCGCGGGTCGAGGACGGCGTTCACCGTGGCGAGGAGCAGCAGGACGACGCCGGACGCGATCAGGACGGGGCGCAGGCCCTCCTTGACGTAGCGCAGGTAGAGGTCGGTGAAGAGGGCCGTGTGCAGCAGGCCGGCGCCGATGAGGGCGAGCAGGGCGGTCTGGGCGAGGCGTCTCACAGCAGCGCGCCTCCGATCAGGGCGCTGGCGGTGACGGCGACGACCGTGGTCGCGGCGGAGAAGCGTACGGCGAAGGCGCGGCCGAAGGTGCCCGCCTGAAGGGCGATCAGCTTCAGGTCCACCATGGGGCCGACCACCATGAAAGCGAGCCGGGCTGTGGGGGAGAAGCCTGTGAGGGACGCCGCCACAAAGGCGTCCGCCTCCGAGCAGACGGCGAGCAGGACGGCGAGTCCGGCGAGGAACAGCACGGAGAGCCAGGGCGAGCCGGAGAAGGTGTCGAGCACGGTACGCGGCACGGCGACGTTGAAGGTCGCCGCGGCCATCGCGCCGAGCACCAGGAAGCCCCCGGCGTGCAGGAAGTCGTGCTGGAAGCCCTGGCGGAACTCGGCCCAGCGGCTGTGCCCGTGCTGGTGCCCGGTGTGCCGTACGGCCGGGCGCAGCCACTTCTCCTTGCCGAAGCAGAGCCACAGCCAGCCCATCACGGCGGCGGTGGCCAGCGAGGCGACCAGCCGGGCGGCGACCATCGCGGGGTTGCCGGGGAAGGCGACCGCCGTGGCGGTGAGCACGATCGGGTTGATGGCGGGCGCGGACAGCAGGAAGGCGAAGGCGGCGGCCGGGGTGACGCCCCGCCGGATCAGGCTGTTGGCGACCGGTACGGACGCGCACTCGCACCCCGGCAGCACCGCGCCCGCCACCCCCGCCACCGGCACGGCGAGCGCGGCCCGCTTGGGCAGCACGCGGGTGAACAGGTCGGCCGGGACGAACGCGTTGATCGCGCCGGACAGCACGGTGCCGAGGATCAGGAACGGCAGCGCCTGCACGGTGATCGCCAGGCAGACGGTGCGCCACGCCTGGACGGCGGGCCGGTCGAGCACCCCGGCGCGGGCGAGCAGCAGGACGGTGATCCCGACGGCCGCCGCGGCGGTGAGGGCGAGCAGGGGCCGTACGGGGCTGGGGCGGGCCGGTGGAGCGGTGGGGGTGACGACCGTCGCCGCCCCGTCGACCACTCCCACCAGCTCATCCGTTTTTCCCATTTTCACTCCGGATGTCGGTGTTTGGCCGACGATAAGCGAGCGGCGTGCGCACGGCGGGGCGCACACGCCGACTCGCCTCCGGGTGGGTCAGGCGAACTGGCCGACCTGGTAGTCACCCGCGGGCATGCGGAGCATGACGTTCATGCGGTTGTAGGCGTTGATCAGGCCGATGAGGAAGACCAGGGCGGCGAGCTGGTCCTCGTCGTAGTGCTTGGCCGCGTTCGCCCACGCCTCGTCGGTGACGGCGTCCGGGGTGTCGGCGAGGCGGGTGCCCTGCTCGGCCAGTTCGAGGGCGGCGCGCTCGGCGTCGGTGAAGACGGTGGCCTCGCGCCAGGCGGCGACCAGGTGCAGCCGCTGCTGGGTCTCCCCCGCGTGCGCGGCCTCCTTGGTGTGCATGTCGAGGCAGAAGGCGCAGCCGTTGATCTGGCTGGCGCGGATCTTCACCAGCTCCTGGGTGGCGGCGGGAAGGGTGGAGTCGGAGACCACCTTTCCGGCCGCACCGATGTGCTTGATGACCTTGGCGGCGGCGGGGATGGCGAAGGGGTTGAGGCGGGCGTCCATGGCTGCGCTCCTGGGGCTGGTTCCGTCGGATTCCGTTGGGTTCACGGTTACGACGGGTGGGGCGGCCGGGGTGTGACATGGGGAGGTGACCGGAGGCGCCGTCGGGTGGCAGGCACCCCTGGCGGGCGGTGCCCGCAATCCACTGTTCACGGCCTCCTTCGCGAGCAAGAATCGTCCCCATGTCTGCGATCCCCGGTGGCACGACCGCCTTCCACGACCTGCCCGCGTTCCTCGCCCAGCCTCGCGTCAACTCCCTTGCGCTGTCCGCCGACGGTGGCCGTCTCGTCGCCACCGTGCAGACGCTGTCGGAGGACCGGACCAGGTTCGTGTCCGGGCTGTGGGAGATCGATCCGGCCGGTGAGCGCGAGGCGCTGCGCCTGACCCGGTCGGGGAAGGGCGAGTCCGGGCCCGCGTTCGGCCCGGACGGGACGCTGTACTTCCTGTCGGAACGCGAGGACGACAGCGAGAAGGACAAGCACGAGGGTGCCGCGCTGTGGGCGCTGCCGCCCGGGCGTGGTGAGGCCGCCGTCGTGGCCCGTCACCCGGGCGGGATCACCGCGTTCACCGTCGCCCGGGACTCCGGCGCGCTGGCCCACACCGCCGGTCTGCTGCCCGGGGCCGCTGACGCCGACGCGCACGGCAAGCTGCGCACGGCGCGCAAGGACGCGAAGGTCACCGCGATCCTGTACGAGTCCGGGCCGACCCGCGCCTGGGACCGCGATCTCGGCCCCGAGGCACAGCACACCTTCGTGCGCGCGGGGGCCGAGGGCGCCGTGGTCGACGCCGGCGGGCAGGGCGTCGGCCTCGAGCACCCCGGGGACGTGGCGCTGTCGCCCGACGGGACGCGAGTGGCCTACACCCGGTTCGTACCCGGCCGGGTGCCCGCCGAGAACCGCACCGCCGTGGTGGTGGCACACGCGGCCACCGGCGAGGAGGTCTTCGTCCTGGGCGATGTGGAGCACCTCTACGAGGCGCCGGTGTTCACGCACGACGGCTCGGCGGTCGTGTGCTCGCAGACGACGTGGCCGACTTACGACGAGTCGATGGACACGACGCTCGTCCGGGTCGGCGTGGACGGCGGCGAGGCCGTCGATCTGCTGCCCGGGTTCGACAACTGGCCTGCGGGCGCCGTCTGTTCGACGGTCGACGACGCCCTCTTCTTCGTGGCCGACGTGGCGGGTCACGCGCCCGTCTTCCGACGGGACACGGACGGCACCGTGACCCGGCTCACCACCTCGGGCGCGTACGGCTCGCTCTGCGTGGCCCCCGACGGACGGACGCTGTACGCGCTGCGCCACGCGATCGACTCGCCGCCGCGGCCGGTCAGGTTCAAGGCCGACGTCGCCGACCAGACCCCGGTCGAGCTGCCCGCCCCCGGTGCGTTCGACGCGCTGCCGGGCACCCTCACCGAGGTGCACGCCGACGCGGCGGACGGGTACCGGCTGCGCGGCTGGCTCGTGCTGCCTGAGGGCGCGTCGGCCGAGAACCCCGCGCCGCTGCTGGTCTCCGTGCACGGCGGGCCGCAGGGCAGCTGGAACGGCTGGACCTGGCGGTGGAACCCGTGGCCGTTCGCGGCCCGCGGCTACGCGGTGCTGCTGCCCGACCCGGCCCTGTCGACCGGCTACGGTCAGCAGGGCCACCGGCGCGGCTGGGGGCAGTGGGGCGGGGTCCCGTACACGGACGTGATGGCGCTGACCGACGCGACCGAGGCCCGTGCCGACATCGATGCCGCGCGCACCGCGCTCGGGGGCGGCTCGTACGGCGGCTACCTGGCCAACCGGGTCGCCACGAGCACCGATCGGTTCAAGGCGATCGTGAGCCACGCGGGCCTGTGGGACCTGTGGTCCTTCCAGGGCGACACCGACGTGCCCTGGTACTTCCAGTGCATCTTCGGGGACCCGGTGACCCGGCCCGAGAGGTACGAGGCGCACTCCCCGTATCTGGACGCCGCGAAGATCCGTACGCCGATGCTGGTCATCCACGGGGCGAAGGACTACCGCGTGCCGGTCGGCCAGGGCGCCGCGCTCTTCCAGGATCTGCAGCGGTTCGAGGTGCCTGCGAAGTACCTGTACTTCCCGGACGAGAACCACTGGGTCCTCTCCCCGGGCCACAGCCAGGTCTGGTACGAGGCGTTCCTGAACTTCCTCGACCACCACGTCCTCGGTGACGAATGGCAGCGGCCCGGACTGCTGTGAGCGCGGGCGGGCGCCGGCCTTCGGCGAGGTGGGTCCCCTCGATGCACGGTCCCGCGTGTATTCCGGCCACATAGGTTCCAGCCACCTGGAATCCGCCGGGAATGCGTGCAGGAGGGCCACATGGGGCGCACACAGTCTTCCGAAAGCCCCGTTACGGTGGCGGCGCTCACCCGCGCCCGTCGACCCAGGAAGACCGCGAATGGACTACTGCTCCGCCTGCCGTCGGCATCTGAACGGCGCCCTGGTCTGCCCCGGTTGCGGCGCCTGCGCCGCACCGGACCTGGCCCCGATGCCGGTCCGCCCGAGCACGTACGCCGTCCGGCGCCCCGGTGAGGAGGACGCGCCCTCGGCCGCGTCCCGGCACGGCAGGTCGGTGCCCCCGCCGACCGTCCCGCGCCCGCAGCAGCACCCGGCCGGGGTGCCCGCGGGTGCCGGTCGCGCAGCCCGGCGCCGTGAGCAGACCCGCTGGCGGAAGACCCGCCGCCGTGCCGTCCTGGCGACCGCCGTGGCACTGGTCGGCGGCGGACTGACGTTCGCCGCGCTGAACCACCAGCCGACCGACCGCACCCGGACCACGGCGGCGCAGGGCGAGCGCCCGATGGGCGGTACGGGTCCGGAGGCCACGGCCGGGCTCCCGGTACCGACGGCGGCACCGACCTACGGTTCGGCCACCCCGAGCGGCGCGCCGCACACAGGTGCCGAGCACACCGGCCCCTCCGCGCCCCGCTCGAAGGCCCCCACCGCACCGGGCACCGCTTCCCCGGAGCCGTCCGAGTCCTCCCAGCGGTCCGGGTCGCCCCGGCAGTCCCCCTCCGTCCTCCCGCACGCCCGCTCGCTGCTGCCTCTCCCCCACAGCACCGCGCCCGTGCCGGACTCCGCCACCCCTGCCTCCCCCGCCTCTCCCCTGGCCCCGACGGAGCAGTCCCCCACCCCCACGCGGAGCACCTCCACCCCCACCCCCGACACCACGACGGAGTCCCCCAGCTCCACCCCGCCCACGACGGCCCCGGAGCACCAGTCCCCCTCCCCCACCGCACCCCCGACCCGGTCGGCCTCGCCCTCCGCCTCGCCCTCCTCCTCCCACCTCTGCCTGCTGGTCCTCTGCCTGAACTGACAGCCCGACCAGTACATGGACCGGCTCACGGCGACCCGGTCACACGGCCGAGCCCAGCTCACCCAGCGCGCCCAGCTCCTCCGCCGACAGCCGCAGCGCACCCGCGGCCACGTTCTGCGCGAGGTGACCGAGGTCGCCGGTGCCGGGGATGGCCAGGACATGCGGCCCGCGCCGCAAGGTCCACGCCAGCCGGATCTGGGCGGCGCTCACCCCTCGGGCGCGGGCGACCGCCTCCACGGCGCCTTCGCCATCCGCCAGGGCGTCCACCGGAGCGCCCGCCGTACGCCCGCTGCCCGCGATCGAGTAGAACGGCACGAACGCGATCCCCCGCTCGCCGCAGATCCGCAGCATCTCCTCCTGCTCGGCCGACGCCCCGATGCCGTACATGTTCTGCACGCACACCACCGGCGCGATGGCCTGAGCCTCCGCGAGCTGATGGGGCTTGATGTTGGACAGCCCGAGGTGGCGGACGAGCCCGGCGTCGCGCAGTTCGGCGAGGGCTCCGAAGCGTTCGGCGATCGAGTCGGAGCCGACGATGCGCAGGTTGACCACGTCGAGGTGGTCGCGGCCCAGCTGGCGCAGGTTCTCCTCGACCTGGCCGCGCAGTTGCCCGGGGGTGGCGTGGGGCAGCCACTCGCCCGAGGGGTCGCGGCCGGGGCCGACCTTGGTGACGATGACGAGGTCGTCCGGGTAGGGCGCGAGGGCGCGGTTGATCAGCTCGTTGGCGGAGGTGAGCGGCGAGAAGTAGAACGCGGCGGTGTCGAGGTGGTTCACGCCCAGCTCGACCGCGCGGCGCAGTACCGCGATCGCCTGGTCGGGGTCGCGCGGGACGGCGTCGGGTATCAGTGCCTCGCCGTGCTGGGGCAGGCGCATCGTGCCGAAGCCGAGCCGGTTGACCGTGCGGTCGCCGAGTGTCCAGGTGCCCGCAGCAGCGGCGGTGATCATCGTTGACGTCATGGCGGGATGATCGGCGCACGCTACCCTGACGGGCCATTGATTAAGGCATGGCTGAATCCTGCGGGGGGTGATGGTCGTGGCGGAGCTGACGTTCTCGGCGGACGACCTGGCACAAGTACGGTTCGCCGTCTCGCCGATGTGGGAAGTAGTCCCCAGCTTCCGGCTGTTGACGTCGAACACCGCGCACCCCGTCCATCGCCCCTGGATCGAGCAGGCGCGCCCCCGCGTGCTGGCCGCCGGACTGGACCGGGGCTGGCTGGCCGAGCTGATCGGCCCCTCCGGCTACGTCCCCGACTTCCTCACCCCGGCCCCCACCGGCCCCGCCCCCGCAGCGGCGGCGGAGTGGGCCACGATCATCGCCGCATCCCCCGACCGCGTACGCCACGACCTGGACCACCTGGCCCGCCACCAGGGCGGCCACCTCGGCCCGCGCCTGTCGAGCCTGCACGCCGACCCGTCCGCACGCCTCGCCAAGGTCACGCGGGAGATCGAGACGTACTGGGAGCTGGCGCTCGCCCCCTACTGGGGCCGGATCAGGGCCGTACTGGACGCCGACGTCTTCCACCGGGCCCGTACGGTCGCCGAGCACGGCACGGGCCGCCTCTTCAACGACTTGCACGAGAGCATCAGTTGGGACGCCGACACGCTCAACCTGGTCCACCGGAAACGGATCATGCCCCGGCACAGCACCGGCACGGGCCTGCTGCTGATCCCCTCCGCCTTCACCGGCCCCGGTCTCCGCACCCAGGTCAGCCCGCCGGACCCGCCCCAACTCGCCTACCCGGCACGCGGAACAGGCACCCTGTGGGAGACGCAGCCGACCACCGGCACCCACGCCCTGATCCCCGTTCTCGGCCGCTCCCGGACCCTGCTGCTGACCGAGCTGGAGTCGCCCGCCTCCACCACCGAGCTGGCCCACCGCACCGGGCTCTCCCCGGCCGGGGTGTCGCAGAACCTCACCGCGTTGCGCGACGCGGGGCTGGTCAGCGCTCACCGGGCCGGACGGTCCGTCCTCTACGCCCGCACCGGGGCCGCCGAGTCCCTCCTCGACGCGGCGTCCCTCACTTGTTCCACGTCTCGTCGTAGGGGTCGGCGGGAGGAGGCACCGGCCGGGCCGACGTGACCCGCAGATACGGGATCAGGCCGTTGTTGACCGGGTCGCGCGTCACCCGGGGCGCGTACACCCCCGTCACCTCCAGCCACGCGTCCGGCCGTAGCACCGGCGGGAGTTGGCCCGTCAGGCCGACCTTGACCGGCTGGGCGTCGGCGGCGCAGCAGTTGAGGGCCATGCGGACCAGGTAGGGCGTGCCGTTGGCGTCCAGGGCGAGGAAGCCGGTGACGCGGACGGTGCGGCCGCGCAGGGTGTGGCCGTAGGCGGCGCGGGAGGCGTAGTCGACCACGCTCAGCCGGACGGGGTCCGAGGCGGGCAACGGGTCGAGACCGTACGGGGGTTGGAGTGCGGTACCGGTGCGGACCGCGCTGTAGGAGCCGAGGGCGGGCGGGGCGATCAGGATGAGGGCGAGGACGGGCAGGACGAGGAGCCACGCCACCCGGGGCTCGGGATGCCCCCCACGGGTCCGCTTCCGCTCGTACCAGGCCGTCGCCAGCGCGGTCACCACGAGGACCACTCCCGCCGCCAGCACCAGTGGCCGCAAGCCCGACTTGACGTACCGGAGGTACAGATCGGTCGTCCCCGCGTGCAGCAGGGCCCCGCCGAGCAGGAACATCACGGCGGCCTGCGCCTGGCGGTTCACAGCAGCACCGCCCCGGTGACCAGCGCGCCCGTGACGGCCAGCGCGAAGGTGGCCGGGGCGAAGCGCAGGGCGAAACCGCGGCCGAAGGTGCCCGCCTGCATGGCGAACAGCTTGAGGTCGATCATCGGGCCCACCACCAGGAACACCAGCTTGGCCGTCGGGGAGAAGTCGGTCAGCGAGGCGGCGACGAACGCGTCCGCCTCCGAGCAGATGGACAGCACCACGGCGAGCACGGCGAGTGCGAGGACGGCGAGGAACGGGTTGCCCGCGGCCGTGCGCAGCCACTCCGCCGGGGCGACCGCCTTCAGGGTGGCGGCGGCCATCGCGCCGACCACCAGGAAGCCGCCCGCGTGCATGGTGTCGTGGCGGACGGAGTTCCAGAAGGTCTCCGTCTTCGTGTCGCCCTCGTGCGCGCCGTGCGCGGGCGGGCGCAGCCAGTCGGCGCGGCCGAGCCGCTGCCACAGCCAGCCCATCGCGCAGGCGACGAGCAGGCTGGCGGCGAACCGGGCGACGACCATCTCCGGGTCGTTCGGGAAGGCGACGGCCGTGGCGGTGAGCACGATCGGGTTGATCGCGGGCGCGGACAGCAGGAACGCCAGCGCGGCCGCCGGGGTCACGCCCCGCCGCACCAGCGCGCCCGCGACCGGCACCGACGCGCACTCGCACCCCGGCAGCACCGCGCCCGCCAGCCCCGCGACCGGGACGGCGAGCGCGGGCCTGCTCGGCAGGGCGCGGGCGAAGAAGGCGGGCGGGACGAACACGGCGATGGCGGCGGAGAGCAGCACCCCGAGGACCAGGAAGGGCAGCGCCTGCACGGTCACGGCGACGAACACCGTGGTCCAGCTCTGCATCACCGGGGCGCCGAGCGCTCCCCGGATCGGCGCCTGGGCGAGGACGGCGAGGAGCAGCAGGAGGGTGAGGACGAGGGGGGAGCTGAGCCGGACGCCCCCGGATCGTTCGCGGGGCGGCTCGGTACCCGGCGGGGCGTCTTCGGTGATGGCCACGGGTGGAGACCTCCGGCTGGGTGCGGCTGCCAGGGCGTACGCGGCCGCGGATGGGGCCGTTCAGGTGATCACTGGAACCGGCTGCCTTCTTGGGGCAGTCTTTTCCCTCGTGGCGAACAGCGTTCCGTATCAGGGCGGTTCAGGTGGCGCGGCGGCGCCGATGGTGGTGTGCGGGGACGACGGTCTCGCGCACCGGCTGTCCGCCGAGCTGCGCGGAGTCTACGGCGAGCAGGTCGTGCTCGTCGTGCCGCCGAACGCGCGCACCGCGCGGCGGCCGGTGGTCGGGCGGCCCCGGTCGGCTCCGGCGGCGCTCTTCGACCGGGTGGTGTCGGTGGCGGTCGGCCGGGGCGGCCCGGTGCCGGGCGGTGAACCCGCCGCGGTGGCCCACCGCCGGGGCGGGGAACGGGTGCTGGAGACCGAGTTCCTGACCGAGCAGGTGCTCGCCGAGGCCGGGGTGGAGCGGGCGGCCGCGCTGGCGCTGGTCTACGAGGACGACGAGACCAACATCCGTGCCGCGCTCACCGCCCGGCGCCTCAACCCGCGCCTGCGGCTCGTACTGCGGCTGTACAACCGTCGGCTGGGGCAGCACATCGAGGAACTCCTGGATCAGGCAGCTGTGTTGGTGGGCGAGGACGACGAGGCGGTCCGGGACGCGACCACCTCCGTGCTGTCCGACGCGGACACCGCCGCACCCGCGCTCGCGGCGACCGCCGTGGCCGGTACCGGCAAGGTGATCCAGGCGGAGGGGCTGCTGCTGCGGGCGGTGGAACGGGTCTCGCCGTCGCCCGGCGTGCCCGCGCCGCGCGGCCTGTGCACGCTGGCGCTGCTGTCCGCCGAAGGCAGCGACGAGGGCCCGGTGCTGCTGCCCGACGACGAGGAGGTCAGGCGGGCGGGCGGCCGGTCCACGGTGCTGCTGGAGCGGTTCTCGGCGACGGAGGGAGCGGTGCCGGGGAACGGGCTCGGCGTGGGTGGCGTACCGCCCCTCTCCTCCCTGTTCTCCAAGCAGTTGAGGTGGTCGCTGGCCGTCCTGGCGGGCTGTGTGATCGCGCTCGCGGTCGCCCTGTCGATCGTGACCGGCATCCACCCCGTCAAAGCCTTCTACCTGACCCTGCTGGACCTCTTCGCCATCGACGATCCCGCGCTGGGCGAGCCGTTGGGCCGCAAGATCCTCCAACTCCTCTCCGGACTGGTCGGGTTGCTGCTGCTTCCGGTGTTGCTGGCCGCCGTGCTGGAGGGACTCGGCACCTTCCGTACGCAGTCCGCGCTGCGGAAGCCGCCACGCGGGCTCGGCGGTCATGTCGTCCTGCTGGGGCTGGGGAAGATCGGTACGCGGGTGCTGATCCGGCTGCGGGAGCTGCACATCCCGGTGGTGTGCGTGGAGGGCAACCCGGAGGCGCGCGGGCTCGCGGTGGCGCGGCGACTGCGGGTGCCGGTGGTGATCGGGGACGTCACGCAGGAGGGCGTACTGGAGGCGGCCAAGATCCACCGGGCGCACGCCCTGCTCGCGGTGACCAGCGCGGACACCACCAACCTGGAGGCCGTCCTGTACGCGCGCGGGGTCCGCCCCGACCTGCGTGCCGTACTGCGCCTGTACGACGACGACTTCGCCACCGCCGTGTACCGCACCCTGCGCGTCGCGCACCCGCTGGCCACGACCCGCAGCCGCAGCGTCTCGTACCTGTCGGCGCCCGCCTTCGCCGGGGCGATGCTGGGCCGCAGGGTGCTGGGCGCGGTCCCGGTGGAGCGGCGGGTGCTGCTGTTCGCGTCCGTGGACGTCGCCGACCGCCCCCAGTTGGAGGGCCGGACCCTGGCGGCCGCGTTCGCACCCGGTGTCTGGCGCGCCCTCGCGGTGGAGGGTGAGGCCGACTCCCCACCCGACCGTCTCCTCACGAAGGACGACCGGGTGGTGATCGCGGCGACCCGCCGGGGTCTGGCGGAACTCGGCTGAGCCGTCCTGCTCCTCCGACCCCCCCGTGCCCCCGTCCTACTGCTCCGCGCCCCCGAGGTGCCGCCGGGCGAAGTCCATCTCGAGCCGGACCTGCTTGATCCGCTCGTCCACCACCAGCGAGCCGTGGCCCGCGTCGTAGCGGTAGACCTCGTGGGGGGCGCCCCGGTCGTTCAGCCGGGTGACGTAGTTGTCGATCTGGCGGATGGGGCAGCGGGGGTCGTTGACCCCGGCCGAGATGTAGACGGGGGCCTTGACCTCGTCGACGTAGGTCAGCGGGGAGGACGCGGCGAAGCGGTCCGGGACCTCCTCCGGGGTGCCGCCGAGGAGGGTGCGGTCCATGGCCTTCAGCGCCTCCATCTCGTCGTGGTACGCGGTGACGTAGTCCGCGACCGGCACCACGGCGATGCCCACCGTCCACGCCTCCGGCTGGGTGCCGATGCCGAGGAGGGTGAGGTAGCCGCCCCAGGAGCCGCCGGTGAGGACGAGGCGCTCGGGGTCGGCGAGCCCGGAGGAGACGGCCCACTCGCGCACCGCGGCCACGTCCTCCAGCTCGATCAGGCCGACCCGGTGCTTCAGGGCGTCGGTCCAGGCGCGCCCGTACCCGGTCGAGCCGCGGTAGTTGACGCGGACCACGGCGTACCCCTGGTCCACCCAGGCCGCCGGGCCCGCCGCGAAGGAGTCGCTGTCGTGCCAGGTGGGGCCGCCGTGCAGGTCGAACACGGTCGGGAGCGGGCCGGTGGCTCCGGCGGGCTTCTGGACGAGGGCGTGGATACGGCCGCCGGGGCCGTCCACCCAGACGTCCTCCACCGCGACCGAGGCCGGGCTCTTCAGGCCGGGCGGGTCGAGCACGACGTCACCGCTGGTGGAGCGGACCACCGGCGGCTCGGCGGCCGAGGACCACAGGTACTCCACGCTGCCGTCCGGGCGGGCGGTCGCCCCGGAGACAGTGCCGGGCGGGGTGGGGATACGGTCCAGCTCGCGGGTGGCGAGGTCGTAGCGGAACAGCTCGCTGCGGGCCTCGAAACCGTGCGCGATCAGCAGGGCGGTGCCGTCCGGGTACCACTCGGCGGCCACGTCGCCGGGCAGGTCCAGCGGGAGGTCCGTCTCCGCGCCGCTCGCCACGTCCCACACCAGGGGCTCCCAGCGGCCCCGGCGCTGGTGGCCGATGAGGAGGCGGGTGTCGCCGTCGACGGGGGCGAAGCCCAGTACCTCCAGGCCCAGTTCCTCGGTGCCGCCGCGGGTGTCGTCCAGGTCGGCGACGGCGGTGCCGTCCGGGCGCAGCACGCGCAGGGCGCTGTGCATGGCGTCGCCGTGCTCGGTGTGCTCGACGGCGATCAGCGTGCCGTCGTGCGAGAGGTCGCCGACGCCCGCGGACTCGCGGTGCCGGTAGATCTCCACCGGCGCCTCACCGGCGCGGGCGAGGTGGATCGTCGTACCGTCCTCGTCGGTGGACCGGCCGACCACGGCCGTCCGGCCGTCCCGGCCGAGGGCGAGCCCGGCCGGGTAGGAGGGCGCGAGGCCCGGTACGGCCGTCTCGTCGGGGCCGCCCCCGAAGGGCTGGCGGCGCCAGACCCCGAACTCGTCGCCGTCCTTGTCGTCGAACCACCAGATCCACGTCCCGTCCGGCGTCAGCACGCCGTCCGTGGTGCCGTTCGGCCGGTCCGTCGCCTGCCGCTGCGCACCGCTCGCGCGGTCCCACGCGTACAGCTCGTAGGTGCCGGTCGCGTTCGACACGAACAGCGAGCGGTCGGGCGCGTCCTCGGCCCAGTCGGGCAGCGAGACCCGCGGCGCGCGGAACCGCTTCTCCCAGTCGGGCATCTCCACAGCTTCGTCAGCTTTGTCCATGCCCCTAGGATCACCCGTCCGACGCCTTAGGGGACAGCCCTGAGCTGGGCAATGAGGTTCCGGTAGGTGGCGAAGGCGGGTTTGGGCGTGTAGTCGTCGCGGAGCAGCCCGAAGTGGTGGAAGAGGCCGGGCCCGTGGCTGTCGGCGTCGCGCAGGGAGAAGAACGCGTAGGTGTTGACGCGGAGTTGGTCCGCGAGGGCGGCGATCGTACGGACGACGGTGTCCAGGGTGGCGGCCTGGCGGTCCTCGGGGCGGCCGGGGCCGGTCGGCCAGCCGTTCTCGCAGACGCGGAGCGGGACGGTGCCGGGGATTCCGGCCTTCGGCAGGTGCGTGTCGCGGAAGGAGCGCAGTACGGCGGTGACCGCCCCGGCCAGCTTCTCGGCGGGCAGCGGGCGGAACACGTCGGGGAAGAAGTCGACGCCGACGTAGTCCAGGCTCGCCCGGAACTCGTCGTCGGCCAGCGCCGCCAGGTCGGACCAGAAGGTGTCGGCCGGGTCGAAGACCGGTACGGCGTTGAAGCCGACCGCGACCGCATGCCCCAGGTCCCGCGCCTCCCGCTTGGCGGCCACGACACCCCGCACCAGGGCGTCCAGGACACCGGGCACGCTGCCGTCCAGGGAAGGCAGCCGCACATTGGGTTCCTCGCAGATCTGGACCGACGCCAGCCGGGGCCCGTACGCCCGGACCTGTTCGCGGACGAACTCCGTCCAGCCGTCCAGCGCCCCGGTCGGCTCCCGGAACTGGAGGACGAGGTCGAGCCGCCGCCCCCGCCCGAGGTACTGCTCCGGGTCGGCCGGGGTGGGCGGCGGCGGGGACACGGTGGCGGCGAAGGACCGGTAGGCGCGGACGGTGAGCGTCGGCGCGTCGCCCTGGAGCGCGTCCAGCGCGGCGGTCACGCGCCCGGGATCGTCCGGTGAGACCGGCTGGACGATTCCCTCCTCGTCCCCCAGCAGCCCGCCCGGATAGATGCCGAAGGTCAATCCCATGGCCACCCCTCACCCGATCTGGCGTCACCCTATTTTTGGTGTCGCCACAATTTTGGGGTGACGCTACCATGAGCCCGTGGGGCTACGAGAGACGAAGAAGCGGCAGACCCGTACGGCCATCGCCGACGCGGCACTGGAACTGTTCCTGGAGCACGGCTTCGACCGGGTCACCGTGGCGGAGGTGGCCCGGCACACGGGCGTCTCCACCAACACGGTGTTCAACTACTTCCCGGCCAAGGAGGACCTGTTCTTCGACCGCGAGGCCGAGGTGGAACAGCGCCTGGCAACCCTGGTGCGCGGCCGCCCCGCCACCGCCTGTCCGGTCGAGACGGTCCGCGACGACCTGCTGTCGGCCCTCGCCCGCGACGAGCCCACCCTCGGCCTGCGCCCCGGCGCCGACCGGTTCTGGCGGGTCGTGCTGGACAGCCCCGCCCTGCGCGCCCGCGAGCGGGAGATCGGTGAGCACGCCGAGGCCGCCCTCGCCGCCGCCCTCGCGGACCACCCGCCGCTCACGCCGTACGGCCCCCCGCTGCCCGGCCTCCTCGCGGGCGCGCTGGCCGGGACCTACCGGGCGGTGCTGCGGGAGATCCGGGACCGGATGCTGTCCGGCGAGGACCCCGCCCAGGTCAGGGGCGCCGTCACCCCCGAGGCGGTCCGTGCCTTCGACGCCCTCTGCCGGGGTCTGCATCCCGTACCGGGCTGACACGCCGGGCCCGGCGTGAAGGTGATAAAGGGGGCGCCGTACCTTTGGGGGGTGTACCGGTTTCTGCTGACACCCCGCTGGTGGGGCATCAACGTCTTCGTGCTGCTCGCCATCCCGTTCTGCGTGTTCATGGGGTCATGGCAGCTCAGCCGGTTCGAGGGGCGGGTGCAGGACCATCGCGCCGCCACCGAGCAGGCGGCGGACTCCCGCCACGAGACGGCGGTGCCGCTCGCGGAGATGCTGCCCGTCGACAAGGCCACCTCGGGGCGGCGGGTCGCGGTCAGCGGCGAGTACGGCAGGCAGCTGCTGGCCCCCGGCCGCGAGCTGGACGGGAAGACCGGCTTCTACGTCGTGACCCTGCTGCGCACCTCCACCGGCGAGTCCCTCCCCGTGGTCCGGGGCTGGCTGCCCGGTACCGCCGACGCGGCGAAGGCGCCCAGGCCCCCGGCCGGGAAGGTCACCGTCACCGGCGCGCTCCAGGCCCCCGAGTCGCCGGGCAGCAACGGCGTCCCCATGGGCGGCGGACTGCCCACCGGTCAGACCGGCGCGATCAGCCCGGCCTCCCTGGTGAACCTGGTGCCGGACCGGCTGTACGCGGCCTGGGTCACGCTCGACCGGGGCAACGCCGGGATGAAGGCGGTGCCCGCGACCGCGCCCGTCGGGACCGGGCTGGACCTGAAGGCGTTCCAGAACCTCGGCTACACCGGCGAGTGGTTCGTCTTCGCCGGGTTCGTGGTCTTCATGTGGTTCCGGCTGCTGCGCCGCGAGGCCGAGGCCGCGCGCGACGCCGAGCTGGGCCTCGTACCGGACGGTGCCGACGTCCCGGAGGACGCCGGCACACCGAGCACCGTCTGAACCGCTATCCCTCGGACTGCATCCCGGAGTAGTACACCGTCCCCGCGCAGGCACCCGACACCACGGCCGAGGCGGCCGGGCCGCCCGCCGCCGCGCTGTACGTGACCTGCACGCTGCCGTCCGCCGGACCGTCGGCCGTGAGCAGCTGCGGGGCCGCGCCGACCGTGCCGCCGGTGTCCGTGGCGGCGGTCGTGCCCGGGTCCTGGGTGGGCGACGGGTCGGGCGAGGGGCCCTCGGTGGGCGGCGGGCCGCCGGTGGTGGTGCCGCCGCCGCCCGGTGCCGGGCAGGTCTCGGAGGGCACGAAGGCGAACTTCTCCGTGTAGGCGCCGCCCGGCTGGAGCACCAGCGCGGACACCGTCACCGATGGGTCGGGCAGTCCGCCGGCCCCGTCGCCGGACACATGGGCGGCGACGCTCAGCTTGGCCTGGTCGGCCGCGCCGAGGGCGGCCGCGCCGACCTGGCCCGTACCGGCGACCGTGCAGGGGGTGCCGGAGACGTTGGCGACGCGGAAGCTGCCGTAGACCGCGCCGCCCGCGTCGGGGCCGCCCGCGCTGCCGGTGACGCCCAGCTGGGCCGGGGTGCAGACGGCGGTGCCGGAGGCGAGGCTCGCCGAGGGGGCCGCGGCGCCGGACGCACCGGACTCGCCGCCGTCCTTCTTGCCGGGCTCGGCCTTCTCGTCGCTGTCCTTGCCGGTGCCCGGGGTGCCGCCCGCGGTGCCGCGGGTGTCACCGGTGGCACTGTCGGACGTCCTGCCCTTGCCCTCGGTGCCCTGCGTCAGCTCGGACTGTCCGGCCATCGCGGTGTTGGGGTCGGTGCCGCCCGCGTTGGAGACATGGACCAGGGCGGGGATCGCCGTGCCGAGCAGCAGGGCGGCCGCCGCCATCCCGACCGCCGCGTGCCGCTTACGGGCCCGCCGCGCGGGAACGGCCCGCCGCAGATGCTCCAGCGAGCCGGTGCGGGGCTCCATGTCGTCGACGGCGGAGTGCAGCAGCCGCCGCAGCGCCTGCTCGTCCGTCCCGAGACCGTCGTCCAGCCCGTCGGCCTCGATCCCCCGGCCGCCACGGCCCGCGCGCTCACCGCCGGACGGAGCGCCGCCGAGCGCCAACAGCCTTTCGAATCCGTCGAGTTCTAGCGGACGGGTCGAGTCCTGGGCGGCCGGCTCGTCCGGCGCGCCCTCGGCGACCTCGTCCTCGCGGGCCTCGGCCTCGCGGGCCTCGGCCTCCTCGCCCCGCTCCTCGTCGAGACGGGCGGGCTCTTCCTTGCGGGGGCCGTCGTTCACAGTTTCGTTCCCAGCGTGCGTCGGCTTGTCGTGTCGGTCGGCCCCCGTGGCTGACTCGGCGTGCTCGCTCATGTCGGGGCTCCCATGGACACCCGCAGCGCGGCGATGCCCCGTGAGCCGTACGCCTTCACCGAGCCCAGCGAGAGGCCCAGCGTCTCGGCGACCTGGGCCTCCGTCATGTCCGCGAAGTAGCGCAGCACCAGCACCTCGCGCTGGCGGCGCTGAAGACCCTTCATGGCCTTGATGAGAGAGTCCCGCTCCAGCAGGTCGTACGCCCCCTCCTCCGCGCTCGCCATGTCCGGCATCGGCTTGGAGAGCAGCTTCAGGCCGATGATGCGGCGGCGCAGCGCGGACCGGGAGAGGTTGACGACCGTCTGGCGCAGGTAGGCCAGGGTCTTGTCCTTGTCCCGGACGCGTTTGCGTGCCGAGTGAACGCGGATGAACGCCTCCTGCACGACATCCTCGCAAGAAGCGGTGTCGTCCAGGAGCAGCGCGGCGAGACCGAGCAGCGAGCGGTAGTGCGCCCGGTAGGTCTCGGTGAGATGGTCGACGGTCGTACCGGCGGCCGCGTCACCCGCGGTGTCGTCGGCGCCGTCACGCTGGCCGGGTATGCGGGTGGATCGCGCCGCGGGCATCGGCGCGATCACCGGCATGCCGCCGGGCACACGCGGACGGAGGGCCGCACGGGGCGGCCGGAGCGCCGCCGCGCCACGGACTGCTGGGGGTACGCCCGGCTCGAAGAGAACCGGTGCGAGTTCGAGTACCTCTGCCACGCCAGTTGGACACACGTACCCCCGAGAGGGTTGTACGTGCCGGGCGTCACAGTGCTGCCGACCGACAGTTCCTCAAGTGCCGCCATGCGTCCCGCTCTTCCCCTACGCCTAGTTGAAAGGGCGTCACCACGCCCCACCGCGACGCCCCGCGCCCGGAATCCGTGTCCCGCCGCACCAGGGTGAGGGCAAAGACGCGCCCCGTACTCGCGCGGTTGCGGAGGACCGGGAGGGAAATCCTCTGTCGTGATCAGGGCTGGTTACAAGTGGTTTGGACCATGGTTCCGGCCACATTCCCCAGGAGACTTTCATGAACCTCACAGGGTTCTCACGCCATTTCGGTGGCCACCAGCTCGGCGATCTGGGCGGTGTTGAGCGCGGCGCCCTTGCGCAGGTTGTCGCCGCAGACGAAGAGTTCGAGCGCCGTCGGGTCGTCCAGCGCCCGGCGCACCCGGCCCACCCAGGTGGGATCGGTGCCCACGACGTCGGCCGGGGTGGGGTACTCCCCGGCGGCCGGGTCGTCGCAGAGGACGACTCCGGGGGCGGTGGCGAGGATCTCGCGGGCGCCGCCGACGGTGACCTCGCCCTGGAAGCGGGCGTGGACGGTGAGGGAGTGGGTGGTGACGACCGGGACCCGTACGCAGGTCACGGCGACCGGCAGGGCGGGCAGGCCGAGGATCTTGCGGGTCTCGTCGCGGACCTTCATCTCCTCCGAGGACCAGCCGTCCTCGCGCAACGACCCGGCCCACGGCACCACGTTGAGCGCGACGGGCTCCGGGAACGGCCCGGTCAGCTCGCCGACCGCACGGCGTACGTCACCGGGCGCGCTGCCCAGGTCGGTGCCCGCGACCAGGGACAGCTGGGCGCGCAGCGTCTCGATCCCGGCCCGCCCGGCCCCGCTGACCGCCTGGTACGAGGAGACGACCAGCTCGCGCAGCCCGAACTCGGCGTGCAGCGCGCCGAGCGCGACGATCATCGACAGGGTCGTGCAGTTGGGGTTGGCGACGATCCCGCGCGGCCGGGTCCGCACCATGTGCGGGTTGACCTCGGGGACGACGAGCGGCACCTCGGGGTCCATCCGGAAGGCGCCGGAGTTGTCGACGACGACCGCGCCGCGCGCGACGGCGACCGGCGCCCACCGGTCGGCGACCTCGTCGGGCACGTCGAACATGGCGACGTCGACGCCGTCGAAGACGTCCTCGGTGAGGGCGGCGACCTCGACCTCCTCGCCGCGCACGGCCAGCTTGCGGCCGGCCGAGCGCGGGGAGGCGATCAGACGGATCTCGCCCCAGATGTCCGCCCGTTGGGACAGGATCTGGAGCATCACCGCTCCTACGGCTCCGGTCGCCCCCACGACCGCCAGTGTCGGGCGACCGGTGCGCGCCATCAGCGGCCCGTGCCTCCGTAGACGACGGCCTCGTCGGTGTCGGAGTCGAGCCCGAAGGCGGTGTGCACGGCGCGGACGGCCTCGGGGACCTCGTCGGCGCGGGTGACGACCGAGATACGGATCTCGGAGGTCGAGATCAGCTCGATGTTGACGCCCGCGTCGCTGAGCGCCTCGAAGAAGGCGGCCGTGACACCCGGGTTGGTCTTCATCCCGGCGCCGACCAGGGAGATCTTGCCGATCTGGTCGTCGTAGCGCAGGGAGTCGAAGCCGATGCCGGCGCGGTTGCGCTCCAGGGCGTCGATGGCCTTGCGGCCCTCGGTCTTCGGCAGGGTGAAGGAGATGTCGGTCAGGCCGGTGGAGGCCGCCGACACGTTCTGCACGACCATGTCGAGGTTGATCTGCGCGTCGGCGATGGTCCGGAAGATGGCCGCGGCCTCGCCCGGCTTGTCCGGCACGCCGACGACGGTGATCTTGGCCTCGGAGGTGTCGTGCGCGACACCGGAGATGATGGCCTGCTCCACCTGCTGTTCCCCTTGCTCGATCGGCTCGCTGCTGACCCACGTGCCGCGCAGCCCGCTGAAGGAGGAGCGCACGTGGATCGGGATGTTGTACCGGCGGGCGTACTCCACGCAGCGGTGGAGCAGCACCTTGGAGCCGGACGCGGCCAGCTCCAGCATGTCCTCGAAGGAGATCCAGTCGATCTTCCGGGCCTTCTTCACCACGCGCGGGTCGGCGGTGAACACGCCGTCCACGTCGGTGTAGATCTCGCAGACCTCGGCGTCGAGCGCGGCGGCGAGCGCGACGGCGGTGGTGTCGGAGCCGCCGCGGCCCAGCGTGGTGATGTCCTTCTTGTCCTGGCTCACACCCTGGAAACCGGCGACGATGGCGATGTTGCCCTCGTCCAGCGCGGTGCGGATGCGGCCCGGCGTGACGTCGATGATGCGGGCTTTGTTGTGGACCGAGTCGGTGATGACACCTGCCTGGCTGCCCGTGAACGACTGGGCCTCGTGGCCCAGCTTTTTGATCGCCATCGCCAGCAGGGCCATGGAGATACGCTCTCCGGCGGTCAGCAGCATGTCGAATTCACGTCCGGCAGGCATCGGAGAAACCTGCTCGGCGAGATCGATCAGCTCGTCCGTCGTGTCGCCCATCGCGGAGACCACGACAACCACCTGGTTGCCGTTCTTCTTGGCTTCCACGATCCGCTTGGCGACGCGCTTGATGCCCTCGGCATCGGCTACGGAGGAGCCTCCGTACTTCTGCACGACAAGGCCCACGTGCGCTCCTCGCTCGGTTCGTTTGTGTCGGCTCAGTCTATCGAGCGTCCGAAATCCACCATCGCGCTCCCGCATGGTGAGACGCCGTCCGCCCGGTCCCGAACCTGCCCAGCGGTACGTGCGTCACGCGGAAAGTGCCCCGCGTCACAGCACGTACGAGCCGGTCAGCGCACCTGGCGGATGCCGAGCGGGGTGCCGATCTCCTCGGCCATGACACGGCCCGCCTCCAGCTCCAGCGCCTCGTCGCCGAGGTCCTGGTCGGTGTCGAGGCCGTCCAGTTCCTCCAGGGGCTGGTTGAGGCGGACGTGGATCAGCACGGACTGCAGGGCGCGCAGCACGGCGGAGGCGGTGGGGCCCCAGTTGGAGAAGTAGGAGAACTGCCACCACCACATGGCCTCGGCGGTGCGGCCCGCGCGGTAGTGGACCATGCCGTGCCGCAGGTCGGTGATGACGTCCGCGAGGTCGTCGGAGATCCGGGCGGCGACCGGCGCGGTGCGGGGCGCGTAGGGGTCGAAGACCTCGGAGTAGACGTCGACCGGGTCCAGCAGCCGGGCCAGGTTCTCGCGCAGGCCGTCCGCGTCGATCTCGGGGCCGGGGTCGGGCTCGTAGCGCTCGTCGGGGACGAAGTCCTCGTGGGCGCCGAGGCGGCCCCCGGCCAGCAGCAGCTGGGAGACCTCCAGCAGCAGGAAAGGCACGGTGGAACCCGGCTCGTCGCCCTTGGCGACCTCGGTGACGGCGACCAGGAAGCTCTCCACCTGGTCGGCGATCTGGACCGCGAAGTCGTCCGGGTTCTGCGACGTGGCGTGCAGCGTGGCGTCAGACATCTAGGAGTCGTCTCCCCTCGAAGGCGCGGCCGAGGGTGACCTCGTCCGCGTATTCCAGGTCCCCGCCGACCGGGAGGCCGCTGGCCAGGCGGGTGACCTTCAGACCCATGGGCTTGATCATGCGGGCGAGGTACGTCGCCGTGGCCTCGCCTTCGAGATTGGGATCGGTGGCGAGGATCAGCTCGGTGACGGCGCCGTCGGCGAGCCGGGCCAGGAGTTCCCTGATCCGCAGGTCGTCCGGGCCGACGCCCTCGATGGGGCTGATGGCACCGCCCAGGACGTGGTACTTGCCCCGGAACTCACGGGTGCGCTCGATGGCCACGACGTCCTTGGGCTCCTCGACCACGCAGATGACCGAGGGGTCGCGCCGCGGGTCGCGGCAGATGTTGCACAGCTCTTCCTGCGCCACGTTGCCGCAGGCCGCGCAGAAGCGGACCTTGGCCTTGACCTCCAGCAGGGCGTGCGCGAGCCGTTTGACGTCGGTCGGCTCGGCCTGCAGGACGTGGAAGGCGATCCGCTGCGCGCTCTTGGGACCGACGCCGGGGAGCCGCCCCAGCTCGTCGATGAGGTCCTGGACCACGCCTTCGTACAACGGACTGCCTTTCCTTCAAGACCTTGCGGTACGTACGGTAGTTGCCCCGGCGTCAGAAAGGCAGACCGGGGATGCCGCCGCCGCCGAGTCCCTCGGCCAGCGGGCCGAGCTTCTGCTGCTGGAGGGCCTGCGCGTTCTCGTTCGCCGCCTGCACGGCCGCGACGACGAGGTCCGCGAGGGTCTCGGTGTCCTCGGGGTCGACGGCCTTCGGGTCGATCTTCAGCGCGCGCAGGTCGCCGGAGCCGGTCACGGTCGCCTTGACGAGACCGCCGCCCGCCTGGCCCTCGACCTCCGTGTTCGCCAGCTCCTCTTGGGCCTGCTGGAGGTCCTGCTGCATCTTCTGGGCCTGCTGGAGCAACTGCTGCATGTTGGGCTGGCCGCCACCGGGAATCACGGGGTTCTCCTGTCTTTCTTGGCTCTCGCGCACCGCTTCTCTGCTCGGCACGAGCCTACGTGGTCCGGGCGGCCCTCGCCCTGCCACTCTTTCGGGTGAGATCGCCTCCGGCCCCCTACCTGATCACGCCCCTCTTCCGGGCGTACCACCCCGCGAACGGGGCCCTCCGCCACCCGTTGGGCGGTAGGAAGGACACTTCGCGCCGCCACGGGGTGTGATGGCCGCGCGATCGGTGTTCATGTTCAGTAGGGAGTGCCGGGTGGGTCAGCCGGAGCAGCAACCCGACCGTCCGCCGCAGGAGGGCCGCGACGGGGCCTCGGGCACTCCTCTTCCCCGTGACCTGGACGTGAGCGGGGCACGGCCGGACGACCGGGACACGGGTGTGCCGGTCGCGGACGAGTCTGGGCCGCTTTCCGGTGATCTGGTGGGGCGGGCGTTGCCGCTGGGGGACTGGGGGGAGCCCGCGGAGCGGCTGGACGAGCTGTACCGGTGGGTGGAGCGGGGTGCGCTGCGCACGGCGGACTGGTATCTCGCGGACCGCGTGTGGCGCCGCCGGGCGGCACGTGCCCTGCGGGGCGGTACGGCGGCGGGGGTGGTGGTCGGGGCGGCGCTGCCCCTGCTGGACGCGACCGGCGCGGTGTCGGGGTGCGCGCCCTGGGGCTATCTGGCGCTACTGCTGGGGGCGGCGTGCGCGGGCGCGGACCGGTGTTTCGGGCTGACCTCGGGCTGGATGCGGGACCTGGCCACCGCCCAGGCGGTCCAACGGCGGTTGCAGGCGCTCCAGTTCGACTGGGCGTCGGAGAGCGCGCGTGAGGTGCTGGGTCCTGCGGAGGGCACGGCGGGGGAGGCGGCGGAACGGTGCCTGGCCGTCCTGCGCCGCTTCTCGGAGGACGTGACGGAGCTGGTCCGTGCGGAGACGGCGGACTGGATGCGGGAGTTCCGCGGCGGCCGTCCGCCGCTGACGCCGTCGGCTCCGCCGTCCCGGCCCGCCGACCCCGCCCCCGTCTCCCGCTACCTCTCCCCGCCGCCGGGCGCCCGCCCCAACATGCCCCGCCAACGGCCGCCGGACCCTCGTTAGCGGCTCAGCTCGGGCGTAGGTCGACTTTCCCCTGCGCCGACCCGGCTGTACGTCACGGCCGCCGCCCCGGTCGCCGCTGTTCGTCTCAGGTGGCCGTCCGGGGCGAGGGTGAGGGTGGTGGGGGTGCCCGGGGCGCAGGAGGAGAGGGGGGCTCCGGAGGTCACCGTGGCGGCGGTGAGCCGTAGCGTGCCCTCGGTGTCCGGCTTGCGGGCCAGGGTCGCGGCGAAGACGCAGTGCTGGTCGGCCCCGTCCGCGACCAGGGTGAGCACGCGCTCGCCGACCCGCCCCTGGGTCAGGGTGAGCCGGTGCGTGCCCGCTCCGTCGAGACGGGCTTCCCACCTGCCGAGGTAGCGCTCCGGAACGTCCCCTCCGGCGGAGCCGGGCGCGACGGTCGCCGTGTCCGACACCCCGCCACCCCGTAACAACGTGTACAGGGTCCCCCCGGCGCCCAGGGCGACGATCAGCGCGACCACGACGAGCAGCCATGTCGAACGCCGGTCCCGCGCGTCCCCCTCCTCCTCGGCCCCGACCGGCTGCGGGTGCCCATGGGGCGCGACCGCCCACCCCCGCCCGTCCCCCACCGCGGCGTGCTCCCGCCCCTCGTCGACGCGACCCGCGTCCGCCGAGGGTGGTGAGGCGTCCCCGGCCGGAGCCCGAGCACCCGCCGACGGCGAGTCCGCCCCACCGGGGCCACCCGCACCCGGCGACGATGGCTGCACCGGTGGTGCGGGCGGGAACCCGGACCCGGCCGAAGGCCGGTTGCCCGCCCCGGAACCCGCACCCGCACCCGCCCCGAACACCCAGTCCCAGTCCTCCCCCGGCTCCAACTCCCGCATCCCACAACCGCCTTCCCCCGAAGCGCGCCAACGGCCCGAGGATAGTGCGGGCATACGGGACAGGGCCGCACCCCGCGAAACGCGTCCCCACTCACGACAACCTGTCGCGCATCCCGCCCCCGCCCACAACAGTCCGCCGATGTCGCGACGACGCCCCCACCCCCTACCCTCGGCCGCATGACGCCTCAGCCGAACCCGGAGCAGACCCCCACCCCCGACCCCGAGACCGGCGCCGCCGTGAAGGCAGCCGACCGGGCGCACGTGTTCCACTCCTGGTCCGCGCAGGACCTGATCGACCCGTTGGCCGTCGCGGGCGCGGAGGGCTCGTACTTCTGGGACTACGACGGCAAGCGGTACCTGGACTTCACCAGCGGGCTGGTGTTCACGAACATCGGCTACCAGCACCCGGAGGTCGTCGCCGCGATCCAGGAGCAGGCGGGGCGGATGACGACGTTCGCCCCGGCGTTCGCGGTGGAGGCGAGGTCGGAGGCGGCGCGGCTGATCGCGGAGCGCACCCCGGGCGACCTGGACAAGATCTTCTTCACCAACGCGGGCGCGGACGCGGTGGAGCACGCGACCCGCATGGCGCGCCTGCACACCGGCCGCCCGAAGGTGCTGTCGGCGTACCGCTCGTACCACGGCGGCACCCAGCAGGCGGTGAACCTCACCGGCGACCCCCGCCGCTGGCCGTCGGACAACGGCAGCGCGGGCGTGGTGCACTTCTGGGCGCCCTTCCTCTACCGCTCCCGCTTCTACGCGGAGACGGAGGAGCAGGAGTGCGCGCGGGCGCTGGAGCACCTGGAGACCACGATCGCCTTCGAGGGCCCCGGCACGATCGCGGCGGTCATCCTGGAGACGATTCCGGGCACGGCCGGGATCATGATCCCCCCGCCGGGTTACCTCGCCGGGGTCCGCGAGATCTGCGACCGGCACGGCATCGTGTTCATCCTGGACGAGGTGATGGCCGGGTTCGGCCGGACCGGCGAGTGGTTCGCGGCGGACCTCTCGGGGGTCGTCCCGGACCTGATGACCTTCGCCAAGGGCGTGAACTCGGGGTACGTCCCCCTAGGGGGTGTCGCCATCTCCGGCGCGATCGCGGAGACCTTCGCGAAGCGCCCGTACCCCGGCGGTCTGACGTACTCCGGGCACCCGCTGGCCTGCGCGGCGGCGGTCGCCACGATCAACGTCATGGCCCGCGAGGGCATCGTGGAGAACGCCAAGCGGCTCGGCGAGACGGTCCTCGGCCCGGCCCTGGCCGGTCTGGCCGAGCGTCACCCCAGCGTGGGCGAGGTGCGCGGTACGGGCATGTTCTGGGCGCTGGAGCTGGTGAAGGACCGCGAGACCCGCGAACCCCTGGTCCCCTACAACGCGGCCGGTGAGGCCAACGCCCCCATGGCCGCCTTCGCCGCCACCGCGAAGAAGAACGGCATCTGGCCCTTCGTGAACATGAACCGCACCCACGTGGTCCCGCCCTGCAACATCACCGAGCCCGAGCTGAAGGAGGGCCTGGCAGCACTGGACGCTGCGCTGGCCACGGCGGACGAGTACACGACGTCGAGCTGAGCAGGTCAGACTCCTTCCCCGGCCCACTGGCCGAGAGCGGGTCCCAGGCCGACGGGGTCGGTGGTGTCGGAGGCCCACGCCACCACCCCGTCCGGTCGGACCAGTGCGCCCGCGACCCCGGTGCCGTCGTCCCGGATCACCCGCGCCCGGCCCTTCGCCAGGTTGGCGAACAGCGCCCCCGGTGTGCGGTCCAGCAGCAGGAAGCCGCCCTCGTGCGCGTGGTCGGCGAGGCGGGAGCCGTCGCCGAGCGACACGTCCGGGACGTACCGGCCCGTCCACGGATGGTCCCCCGGCAGGGGTATCCGCTGCGTCACCCCCGCGATCTGCTTCACCGCGTACGTCGTGCCGTCCCGCGTGGCCAGCAGATCCGCCACCACCCCGCGGAGCGCGCCCGACTTGGGGTCGCCGCGGAGGATGCCGATCTGGGCCCGCGTCCAGTCCAGTACCCACGCGCCCACCGGACGGCGTTCCGCGTCGTAGGTGTCGAGCAGGGACTCCGGGGAGCGGCCGGAGGCCACGGCGGCGAGTTTCCAGCCCAGGTTGGCCGCGTCGCCCACGCCCAGGTTCAGGCCCTGGCCGCCGAAGGGCGGGTGGACGTGGGCCGCGTCGCCCGCGAGGAGGACGCGGCCCGCGCGGTAGGCCGCCGCCTGGCGGGTGTTGTCGGTCCAGCGGGTCGGGGTGGCGCGCAGCCCCGTCAGCGTGACGTCCGTACCGGAGACGCGGCGCAGGCTCGACTGGACGTCGGCGAGGGTGACCGGGGCCGTGCGGTCGGCCGGTCCGCCGTCGAACTCGACGGTGGCGACGCGGCCGGGCTGGGGGCCGTACCGGTAGACGCCGTGCGGCGACCAGGACCAGCCGTCGGCCAGCTTCTCCGGGTCGGCGATGTCCACGACGGCCTGGTAGCCGGTGATCTCGGGGTCGGTGCCGGGGAACGGGATGCCCGCGAGACGGCGTACGATGCTGTGCCCGCCGTCGCAGCCGACGACCCAACCGGCGTGCAGCGGACCGGAGTCGGTGCCGACGACGACCCCCTCGCCGGTGTCCGCCAGCGCGGTCACCGCGACCCCGCGCCGCACCTGGACCCCGAGGCGTTCGGCGTGTTCGGCGAGCAGCGCCTCCAGCCGGGGCTGGGGAATCATCCGCGCTCCGTCCACAGCGCTGTGGACGGCCAGCTCGGGGTCCGCCCAGTCCACCAGGCCGGGATCGAGGGGCATCCCCGCGAAGTGCCCGGTGAAGCGGGGGCCGAACGCGCCCGGCGTCTCCCGCTGGATCTGTTCGAGGGCGGGCAGCAGCCCCCGCCGGTCCAGCGCCTCGGCCGTCGGCACGTTGATCGACTGGGCTCTCATCGCCGGGTCGGGCGCGGTCCGCCGTTCCAGCACCTGGACCCGCACCCCGGCGAGCGCCAGCTCGGCGGCGAGCGTGAGCCCGACAGGTCCGGCACCGACCACGATCACCTTCACGCTTGTATCCACGAACACTGTTCTAAGAACGAACAGCGTTCGTGTCAAGTTATAGTGACCCCGTGAACGCGAGAGAGCGCCGCACGGCACGCCACCAGCCGCCGTCCCCCGACGCGACCCGGCCCCGCCGCCGCAAGGACCCGATCACCGTGGACCAGGTGGTCGACACCGCGCTCGGCGTCATCGCCACGGAGGGGTACGACGCGCTGACCATGCGCCGCCTGTCCGCCGCCCTCGACACCGGCCCCGCCTCGCTCTACGCCCACGTGGTCAACAAGGCCGACCTGGACGAACTCCTCATCGGCCGCCTGTGCGCCCGCCTCACCCTCCCCGAGCCCGACCCGGCCACCTGGCGGGACCAGCTACGAGGGGTCTGCGAGGCCCTGCGGGACCAGTACCTCCAGTACCCCGGCATCTCCCGCGCCGCGCTCGCCATGGCCCCGACCGACCTGGAGACCCTCCGCGTCAGCGAGGGCATGCTCGCGGTGCTGCTCACGGCGGGCGTCGCCCCGCTGCGCGCGGCCTGGGCCATCGACGCGCTGCTGCTGTACGTGGCCGCGTACTGCCTGGAACTGTCCGTCGCGCACCGCAGGGCCGAGCAGGGCGACGCGGTCTGGCCCGCCGACCGGGACGAGCTGGTGAGCCGGATCGCGGCCCTCCCCGCCGCCACCTTCCCGCACACCACCCGGCACGCCGCCGAGCTGACCTCGGGCACGGGCCACGACCGGTTCGACTTCACGGTGGGCCTGATGATCGACGGCCTCGCCTAAAGCGACGCACACAGCATCCCCCCACACATAAAGGGCACCGGGGCTGATGCCCGGCAGGGGTGAACGCGTAAGGTGACGTCCTCGTAAGGGGTAGTGGAAATAGGCACGTGCGTACGAGACCGGCCCCATTCGTGTGAGGAGACTCCGGGACGATGCCCGGCTACGGCGCTGTGACGCGCAGTACCTTGCGACAGCAGATCGCCGACGCGCTGCGCGACGAGGTGCTGGCCGGGCGGCTGCTGCCGGGGCGGGCGTTCACCGTGAAGGAGATCGCGGACCTGTACGGGGTGTCCGCGACGCCGGTACGGGAGGCGCTGGTCGACCTGTCGGCGCAGGCCCTGCTGGAGGCCGACCACCACCGGGGGTTCCGGGTCCCCGAGTACTCCCTGGCCGACTACCGGGGCATGATCGAGGCCCGTTCCCTGGTCACCGAGGGCATGTTCCGGGTCCTCAGCCAGGGACACTCCGCCTTCGCGACCCCCGACGACCCCGACACCGCCGCCGCCCTCGCCACGGTCCGCCGCCGGGGCGAGGAGGCCCAGCGGGCGAACGCGGCGGGCGATCTCACCGTGCTCATCGGCTACGACCTGCGCTTCTGGCGCGAGCTGAGCGTGCTGTTCGGCAACCCCTACCTCGCGGAGTTCCTGCACCGCCTCCGCGTCCGCTCCTGGGTCTGCGCGGTCCAGCACCTCCGCCGCCTCCCCGAGGTCCGCGGCCGCCTCTGGGCGGGCCACATAGACCTGGTCGACGCCCTCGCCGCCCACGACCCCGAGGCCGCCCGCGACATCGTTGCCGCAGCCAACGCCCACGCCCTGGAAATGGTCGAGGAACTCGCCGGGGACTAGGACCGTGGGTGGGCGGCCCGGAGCTCGACCCACGGCGTGGAGACTCAGCCGCCGGTGCGCGCCACCTTCGTGAGGGCGGAGAAGTCGAGTCCTCCGAGGCCGGCCTCCTCGGCCTCGTTCAGGTTCTCCACGGCGGCCTTGAGCAGCCTGGCCTTGAAGCCCGTGGCCCGCATGAGGTCGAGCCCGGCACGGCTGCCCTCGGCGTATGCGCTCAGATGGGCGATGTCGGTCTCGTGCTGGTCGCTCGCGATCGCGGCGACCGACTCCTTCGCCCTGACGGCGAAGGTCTGGAAGAGCATCTCGCTCAGCGCGTCGAAGGTCTCCGGGACGACGCCCTGGTCCAGGGCGTAGGTCGCCGCCTCGACGTAGGCGTTCAGCGCCGGCACGTAGAACGCGCCCATGATGCCGGCGTCGAGCACGCCGGCGGCCTTGACGTCGCTCGACACCAGTGTCGCGTGGACGCCCGTCGCCATCAGGGTCTGCTCGTGTTCGGCCCACGCCTCCGGTGAGCCCGAGTAGAGGACCAGGCCCTCCTCGGTGCCGATCTGCGGCGGGTAGCAGAGAATCGCGCCGTCGAGGTACGGAACGCCGCGCTCGCCAGTCCATGCCTGCCATTCCTCGGCCTGCGCCGGGGCGCCGGTGCCGACGTTGACCAGCGTGGTGCCGCTCCAGTCGGTGACATCCGCGAGCGCCTCACGCGCCGCGTCGTACGTCGAGAGGCAGGCGACCACCAGTTTCGAGGACCGCACGACCTCGTCGATGTCCTGGATCGGGGTCACTCCGTGGGGCGCGAGGACCTCGGCCTTGGCCGGGGAGCGGTTCCACGCGGCCGTCCTGCGGCCCTTGGCGGCGAAGTTGCGGGCCAGCGCGGCGCCCATGGGTCCGCAGCCGAGCACGGCCACGTCGTACGTCTTGGCTCCTGTGGTGGCAGACAATGCGCTTCCTCTCCGTCAGACCGTTCGAAGCGTCGGTGGCGAGACCGCCTCGAAGTCGAAGAGCTGCTCGATCTCGTCACGGATCGGCTTCTACTCGCGATTCCTGCGGCCGCGACTTCACTGTCGCCAACCAGGACCGTCAGCGATAGCGACAGCAAGCACTTGTCGGGCGCGAATCCGGTGCACGGTGCACACGCCGGTCGGCACCGCTCGACACCGCCGCGCCATCCACCGGGCCAACGGCCCCTTGCGGTACCCGTGGCCCCCGCACATCGCCCAGGTCATCGCCGGACACCAGGACACGGACCAACTGATCGTTTCAGAATGAGAGGGGAAAGCCGAGAGGCTGTCAGTCCTCAAGGTGCTGAAGGATCTACATAAACTCGCCGTTCTCGATCGGTCCGGTGAGAACTTGGGTCATGTTGCTGATGCCGGCGTCGCGGACGATGAGCCCGTCCGAGCACCAGAAGTAGCGGCCCGAGAGGGCCTTTCCGGCGGTGAACAGGGCCACCACGGCGGCACCGGTTTCCCGGCACGGCAGCCACTCGACGACCGTACTGCGCCGGCCGGACGTCTCGGCCGAGCGGATCGGCTGCTCCGGGGTTGACCCCCTCAGCATCCATATGCTTCGAGTTGCGGCGAAGCTCAGATGTTCCTCAGATGAAAAACATTCCTTCCCGCTCGTCGGATCACCCGCGTAGTGTCTGACTACCGAAACGCGAAGGCGACGACCCGCCGGAGCGACAATCGGCAGCAGTGGCGTCCGAGGGGGGAAACAAGTGAAGTCGCTCATTGGGTCAATCATTGCCATCAGCACCCTTTTCATCCTGATTCTCCTGACGCTCGGTTCACAGTTCGGCGAATTTGAGATCACGGTATGGATCGCGGCATTGACCGCGTCACTCTTCTTCGTCGTGCGCCATCATCGGCGCAACAAGAACAAGGAGCGGTCTGGAAACGCCCCGGTGTAGGCGCTTTCAAGGGCATCTGATAGACCCGGGCCATGACGTTCCTGGCGGTGGTCGAGGGTGATGCGGGCGGGTGGCTGGTCGATCGGGGCGCGCTGACCGAGGCGATCCGTTCTCGGTGGACCCAGGTCGAGACCGATGCGTCGCACCGCGGTGAAGCACGCGGTCTCATCTGGGAGTTCGATACGGAGAACGGCCCAGGTGAGGCTTATCTGCACGCGGACGGCACCTGCCTGTACATGGACGTGCCGGAAGAGGACGCGATCTGGTTGGCGATCGCCTTCCGCAAGCTGACACCGACGCACCTCGACCTGGTGTTCTGCGACGAGGGCTACACCTTCGACGTCCGCCTGCCGGCCGGGACCACCGAGCCGGAACTGATGGCCCTGGTGGCCACTTCGGACTGAGGTGGCTGTCGGCGGCGACGGACAGCACCTCCTCGGCATGATGGGGCGATGATCGATCCGATAGCCCCCGTGGTGCCACCCGGCCGTATGAAGCAGACCCGGCAGCCCGACTTCGCACTCTCCGGAGGCATGCGTCTACGCCCCTGGCGGGAAGGTGACGCACAGAGCCTGGTGCGGTCGTGCCTCGACCCGGACATCCAGCACTGGAACCGCCCCGGTCGCCTGACCACCGACACGGCCCGAGAGAAGATCGCGCGCTGGAAGCTGCGGTGGCAGAGCGAGGAGGCCGCCATCTGGGCCATGGCTCCCGCCGACGACGGCGCTCCTGTCGGCTTGATCGGCCTCGCCGACCTGGACCTGCGAGGCGGCAGTGGCGAGTTCGTCTACTGGCTGCTGCCGGAACACCTTCACGCCCGCATCCAGAGCGACACCGGCCCCTCGTGACCCAGCTATCCGGCGTTCCGCAGCGTGCTCAGGTCCAAGGTGTCGGCTGCGGCCGGGGGTTGGAGGTTCAGGGGGTGGTTGAGGTTGGTGAAGGTGGTGGTGGTGCGGTTGAGGGGGCCCTTGTAGGTGAGTTTCAGGAGGTGGGGGGTGGGCTCGGGGGTGACGTAGAAGGTGTAGGTGCCGGGCTCGTGGGCGAAGGGGGACTCGCCGGGCTTGTCCCGCACCTGGACCGGGATCACCGGGCGGCCGGACAACTCGGTGCGGGCGCCCTTCGTGGGCGTGCCGAAGGACTTGAACGGCCAGGTGCAGCCCTGTAGACCGTCCGCGTCCCGCGCCGCGCCGACCGGGCTCTTCAGCCAGGGCTTCTGCCGCATGGCGGGGACCGTGTCGCGCCCCCACAGCTCGAAGTACCCGGCGTTGCCGTGGATGTAGTCCGTGCCGCCGATCCGGAGCTGCCGCAGCTCGGCGCCGTTGCGGAAGGTCGCCCGGTAGGCGCAGCCGCTCTTCAGGTCCGTGGTGCTGCTGCTGGAGAAGAGCGTGCCGCCCTGGAGCGCGGTCGTCTCCGTGGTGATCGTCACCGACCGCAGCGCCCGCATGGTGCGGTTGGCCGAGTCGAGCAGCTGCCCGGCCGTACGGGGGTCCGCGGGCGCCGCCGCACGCACGGTCTTACCGGTTCCCGCGCAGCCGGTGGCCGCGCAGGCCAGTAGCAACACCAGCGCGACCGCGCTCGATCTCATCCGCATGATCCCCCCAGGCGTTCGAGCGGCTCAGGCTAGTGACTCACTGTGTGTAACGGGCAGTCGTTAACCGTATTCACACCCTCCCGAGGGCGGGGAATCCTCGCCGCCGCGACCGAGTTGCCCTGAGAGGGCCGATCGTACGGAGGGACGGGACCCGATGAGTCTGCGCCAGTTCGAATACGCCCTGGCCGTCGCCGAGGAGGGCTCGGTCACTGCGGCGGCGGAGCGGCTGCGGGTCGCGCAGCCGTCGATGTCCCAGCAGATCCGCGGGCTGGAGCGGGACCTCGGGGTGGAGCTGTTCGCCCGGACGCCGAGCGGGCTGACGCCCACCGTGGTCGGCCGGGCGTTCCTGCGCGAGGCGCGGACCGCGGTGAACGCGGCGCGCCGGGCGACGGCGACCGCGCGGGCCGGTGCCGCCGAGCTGGTCGGTGAGCTGACCGTCGCCGTGCAGATGGGCTTCGGCACCCGCCAGCTCCCCGACGCGCTCGGCGCCCTGCGCCGCCGTTTCCCCCGGCTGGAGGTCACCCTCTCCGAGGAGCCCAGCTCCGCCGAGCTGGACCGGCTGTGCCGCCGGGGCGTGCTGGACCTCGCCCTGATGGCGAAGTGCGACCGCACCCCCGCGGACGCCCACCGCCTCGGCGAGGAGGAGTTCGTCGTGGTGCTGCCCACCGCACACCCCCAACTCGACCAGCAACGAGTCGAGTTGCGCGAGCTGAAGGGCGAGCCCTGGGTCCGGTTCGACCGGGACAGCGCGCTCGACGGCGTCCTCGTGGAGGCGCTGCGGGAGACCGACCCGGACCCCGACACCGTCGCCCGCGTCTCCCAGACCGCGACCGCCGTCCGCTGGGCCGCCCAGGGACTCGGCGCCACCCTCGTCCCCGCCTCGGCGGTCCCCCCGGGCCACGAGCACCTCGCCCGCCCGGTGTCCCCGGCCGTGGCCCAGCCCGTCATCGCGGTCGTCCGGAACCCGGCGGGCCCTGCGGAGACGGCCCTGCTGGAATTCCTCCGCCAGGAGAACTGGGACCCGAGGAATTCCCCGGCCCCGGCCCCCACTCCGACCCCCTGACCGAAATACCATTCAGCCCCGAGGGAATTCCCCACCATCCACGACCAAATTGCTCCCGGTCACCCAGCTCGCCTGGTCGGAGACGAGGAACAGCACCGCCCGCGCGATGTCGTCGGGCAGCCCGTCCCGCCCGAGCGGTACGACGGACTCGGCCTGCACCTGCGTCGGGTCGAGCCGCGCCCACTGCTCGCGCGTGGCCTCGCCGCCCGGGGTGGTGACCCGGCCCGGCGTGACCGTGTTGACCCGGACCCCGGCCGGGGCCAGCTCGGCGGCCAGACCCTTGCTGTAGTTCTCCAGGCCCGCCTTCGCCACGGTGTAGTGCAGGAACGGCGGGAAGGCGACCGGCACGGCGGCCGACGAGATGTGCACGATCGCCCCGGAGCCCCGCTCCCGCATGGCGGGCGCCAGCAGCGAGTCCAGCCGCACCGCGGCCAGCAGGTTGAGGTTCAGCGCGTCCAGCCACTCCTCGTCCGGGATGCCGGTGGCCGACGGATGCGGCTGGGCCCCGCCCGCGTTGTGGACCAGGATGTCCACCCCGCCGAGCACGTCCACCGCGGCCGCCGCCAGCTCCTCCGCCCCCTCCCGGCTCCGCACGTCGGCGGCGACGAACCGAGCCCCCTCCGGCACCGTGCCCGACGCCGAGCGCGCGGTGGTGAGCACCTCGGCGCCCGCGTCCAGGAGGCGGCGCACGATGCCCGCCCCGATACCCCGCGAACCCCCGGTGACCAGGGCCCGCTTCCCCTTGAGTTCCGGTGTTCCGGTGCCGTCCTGGGTGGTGGCCATTTCCATGGTCCTCTCTGCGCAATTCACGGCGGACTTCTCTTCGAGTGGATTCACCGTAGGCCGAATAAAGAGGGGGAATCAAAGACCGAATAGCAGCAGGGGCCATAGGGCTTTCCTATGGCCCGCCGTACGGACTACGCTTCCTGGTCCACCCACCGCGCGAGGGGAACGCTCGTGCGCGACGACGCGAGGAGTTCTTCTTGGCCTGCGACCTGTGGCTCGTGCCGCTCGTGGATGTGCTGTGCCACACGCCGGACAACCCGTTCGCCGAGGAACTCGCCACCTACAACAGCGCGTTGGCCGCCGCCGGGCTCCCCCCGGTGCCGGTGTACCAGTACATGCCGGGGCTCAACGGCGAGGTCGCCCCCGTCGCCGGGTTCGACTACGACGCGCTGCACTTCCTGCGCCGCGCGCATCTCCTCCAGCTCTGTGGCCTGCCCGTCACCCCTGTGGGGGAACTGGGCGGTGATTACGAGCAGTTGCTCGAAATGTTTGAGTCAACCGCCCAGCAGTCCCACCTGGTCTGGCACTACGACCACGCGGGCGCCTACGTCCCCCTCGACTTCGCCCACCCCCTCTCCAACGACGAACTCCTCGCCGGTGGCGGCCCCTTGGGCTCGTCCCACGCCCTGCTGCGCGAGCTGGAGCAGGTCGCCCCGGCGATCGGCATCGATCCGGCGAACCCGCCCGCCGCCCCGGTGCCCCCCTCGGCGCCGACCGAGCTGGAGGAGCCCGCCGTCCCCGCGCCCTACGACCCGAGCCCCTTCGCCCGCGAACGGCACGTCTGGCTCGGCCTGCACGCCGCCGCGACCCGTTCCCTCGCCCAGGGCTCGATGATCGTCTTCAGTTGAGGTCCGGGCACGGCGGCTCCCGGTCCCCGTCGAGCAGCGCCGCCCGCAGCAGCAGCGCGTGCACGAACCGGTCCGGCGCGGTCGGCGGGAACCGCCAGCTCAGGGGCCAGGTCTGCCCGTCCAGCGCCGGTACCGGGATGTAGCTCACCCGGTACGGGCCGCTGGTCAGCCGGGTGACCTCGGCGGGCCACGCGTGGTGTGCCGTACTCCCCGGCGCGACCAGGAAGTACACACACCTCCGCCCGCTCCCCGACTCCACCACCGGCCCCGGATCACCCCCCGTCATCCGCGCCATCCGGTCGGCGATCTCGCGCCCCCGGTCCCCGTCCAGCCGCACCGCGTCGAACTGCACCCCGGCCTTGCGGAGTTGGATACCCATGGCGGGAACCCACTGGATCCCCGCGTGACTTTGCGTATTCATGCTTTCAGTTTCGGCAGGTAGGGCTACGGTTTCCATGACTCTCCGTCGACCCATCAGGACGGTCAGGAGTCGGGGGCAGTCGTTGAAGACCGGTTGAGTTCGGTTGAGTCCAGGGGTGATCGCAATGGCGCGAGCGGCAAACAAGACGGCGGCGAGCGGAACGGCGCGACTGGTCGCCAAGTTCGCGAAGGCCCGACGTGAGCAGATGGGGCTGACGCAGGACGAGTTGGGCCGCCTCATCGGCTACACCGCGTCCGCGATCAGCGCGATGGAGACGTGCGCGCAGCCCGCGAGCGACAAGATGCTGATGGAACTCGAGCGGGTGCTCGGGGACGGCATGGGCATCTTCGAGATGGCCCGCAAGTTCATCCTCATGGACAAGTACCCGTCGCAGTTCCAGGACTTCGCCCTGATGGAGGCGGAGGCGGTCTCCCTGTCCTCCTACGAGACCTACGTCATCGCTGGCCTGTTCCAGACGGAGGACTACGCACGTGCGCTGATCGGCGGCAACTTTCCCAAGCCCACCGATGCCAAACTGGAGGAGCTGGTCGAAGCCCGCATCGCTCGCAGGAGCCTGTTCGATCGGGAGCCCGCCGCCATGATTGAGCTGATCCTCGACGAGACGGTCCTGAAGCGGCCGTTCGGTAGCTGGGAGGTCCATAGCGCGCAGTTGCACTCGCTCGCCGAGGACGCCGAGCGAGACAACGTGAGCATTCAAGTCATCACGCAGGACAGGGGGTTGAAGGGAAGCCACGCAGGGGCAGCGGGCAACATGGTCCTGGTCGAGACTATGGAACACCACCATGTGGTGTATCTGGAGAACCAGGAGCAGAGTCAGTTGGTGAGCGACCCCGCAACTGTGGCGCAACTCAGCCACCGGTATGCGAAGATCCGCACACAGGCTCTGAGCCCGGAGGACTCGGTGAGCCTCATTCGAAAGTTGGCGGGAGAAGAGCGAACATGACCAGCACCCTGCGGTGGTTCAAGTCGAGCTACAGCGACGGCGGCGGCGGCAACTGCATCGAAACCGCTTACACCTGGCACAAGTCCTCGTACAGCGACAGCACCGGCGGCAACTGCGTCGAAGTCGCCCCCTGCACCACCACCATCCACGTCCGCGACTCCAAGCAGACTGACGGCCCCCTCCTCGCCGTGACGCCCACCGCGTGGACCACGTTCCTCATGGACGCGCGACGAGGCTGATCTCCGGCGGCCACAGCACGCTCGACCCCATCAAGAGGGACGGGCCGAGGTGGAGCGGGCACACCGGGAGTGGCGTCCGGTCGTGCCGCATGACCTCGAACACCGCGGGGTCCCCGCACTCGGACACCTCGCCGTAGGGCCCCCCGCACGTTTCCCGGTCGCTGCTCATACAACTGATTGCACCGCGCCGGACAGCGGAACGCCCGCCGAGCGCGGGCGGCGACGGCCAGCGGAGTGACAGTGCGACGAGCCGCACAGGGCGGACACGGAACGTAGTCATAGCGTGCCCGCATGAATGCACAGCGTTACCACGGTGGCGCCCCGCTCCGTGTCCTGGCCCTGGCCGTGGCCCTGCTCCTGCTGGCGGCGGCCGGTGCGTCGGCCGCCGCGCAGCGCGCCGGCACGCTGCTGACGGTGCGCTTCACCAACAACAGCGACCGCGACCTGACACTGGGGCCCAACAGCTACAACGGGTGCCCCGCGGCTCTGCCGGAGCGCATCGACGCGGGCGCCACCGCGAGCTGGACCCTGGACGCCTGCGGCGACCCCCGCGGCAACTTCGGGACCGTCAGTTTCAACATCTACCGGGAGGCCGCCCGGACGCAGATCGGCTGGACCGCGCCCGTCGTCGGCGACAACAGCTACACCCAGTCGGCCCCGTCCGGCTATGTGATCAACCGCAGCGGCGGCGACGGCTTCAACGCGACCGTCGACTTCACCTTCGACTGCAACTCCAGGACCTGCGACGGCATCCCCGACAGCTGGAAGCGGAACGGCATCTACATCGATCCGGCCGACGGCAGCGCCCACACCGCGCCCGGGCCGGGTCTGCGGTTCATCAACCTGCCCGCGATGGGGGCCACCGTCGACAAGCCGGACGTCTTCGTCCAGCTCGACTGGATGGCGAACGCCGAGCACAGCCACGCGCTCGCCCCCGCGGCCATCAAGCAGGTGGTCGATGCCTTCGCGAACTCGCCCTACTCACGGCACTCGCCGACCACCGGCATCAATCTGCACGTGGACGCCGGGCCGAACAGCGTCATGAACTTCACGACCAACGCGACCTGGGGCACCCTGAGCACGGCCCGGCAGCTCA
The DNA here is from genome assembly GCF_044747085.1 of Streptomyces sp. NPDC090119. Classification (NCBI taxonomy): domain Bacteria; kingdom Bacillati; phylum Actinomycetota; class Actinomycetes; order Kitasatosporales; family Streptomycetaceae; genus Streptomyces; species Streptomyces sp. NPDC090119. Next base: position 231,712 of record NZ_JBIVDK010000005.1, read on the forward strand.
CGGAGCAGACCAACCTGGGCACCGCGGTCGACGGCCTGTACCAGTGGAACGCGTTCAACACGATCAAGACGCAGACCGGCGGCTTCACCAGCACCGGCCGGGCGCCGATCTTCCACTACGGCATCTCGGCCCACAACCTCCAGGCGGGCACCCCCTCCAGCGGCATCGCCCCTACTCCGGGCAGTGACCTCATCGTCAGCCTGGGCAGCTTCGCCAACCAGGTGGGCACGGTCGCCGAGCAGGCGGGCACGTTCCTGCACGAGCTGGGCCACAACCTCAACCTGGAGCACGGCGGCGACCAGAACGTCAACAACAAGCCGCAGTACTTCAGCGTGATGAACTACCTGTACCAGTTCGGTCTGACGTCCGGGACCAGCACCGGGAACACGGACCTCTCCCGCCAGAACGCCTCACTGAACGAGAACGACCTGAACGAGCGGACGTACCCCGCCAGCAGCGGGAACTACGACGTTCGGCACTGGTGCCCGGGCAGCAACGGCGGCTCCTTCGTCAACGTGGACGCCGCCGACGGCCAGGTCGACTGGAACTGCAACGGCATGATCGAGACGACCCCGGTCTCCTTCGACGTCAACAACGACGGACAGCAGACGGTGCTCACCGGCTTCGACGACTGGAGCAACCTCCTGCTGCGCGTCGGCTCCGTCGGCCGCACCGAGTCCGCGGGCAACGTGCCGCCCCCGACCCGGGAGGACGAGCTGACCCCGAGCGACGCCGCGCTGAACCTCCCGCTGGACACCGAGCCGCCGGTCACCAAGGCGCACCTCTCCCCGCGCCCCGACCAGCACGGCGCCCACCACTCGGACGTGTGCGTCACCCTGACCGCCAAGGACCGGGTGTCCGGCGTGGCCAGGACCGAGTACAAACTCGACGGCGCCGGGTGGAAGAAGTACACGTCGGAGATCACGGTGCACGGCACGGGCAAGCACGTGCTGAAGTTCCGTTCGGTGGACTACGCCCAGAACCACGAGAAGACGAAGTCGGTCACCATCGACATCAAGCGCCCCTGAACCGGGAGCGCTCATGGGAAGGGGCCCGCACCGACCGGTGCGGGCCCCTTCCCATGCCCCTTACAGGAACGAGTTGATCTCGATCGTCTCGTCACGGCCCGGGCCGACACCGATCGCGGAGATCGGCGCGCCGGACATCTCCTCCAGCGCCTTCACGTAGTTCTGCGCGTTCTTCGGCAGGTCGGAGAAGGACTTCGCCTTGGTGATGTCCTCGGACCAGCCGGGCAGCGTCTCGTAGATCGGCTTCGCGTGGTGGAAGTCGGTCTGCGAGTAGGGGAGTTCCTCGACCCGCTTGCCGTCGATCTCGTAGGCGACACAGACCGGGATCTCGTCCCAGCCGGTGAGCACGTCGAGCTTGGTGAGGAAGAAGTCGGTGAGGCCGTTGACGCGGGTGGCGTAGCGGGCGATCACCGCGTCGAACCAGCCGCAGCGGCGGTCGCGGCCGGTGGTGACACCGCGCTCGCCACCGATGCGGCGCAGCGCCTCGCCGTCCTCGTCGAACAGCTCCGTCGGGAACGGACCGGCGCCGACACGGGTGGTGTACGCCTTGAGGATGCCGATGACGCGGCTGATCTTCGTCGGGCCGACGCCCGCGCCGGTGCAGGCGCCTCCGGCGGTCGGGTTGGAGGAGGTGACGAAGGGGTACGTGCCGTGGTCGATGTCGAGCAGGGTGCCCTGACCGCCCTCGAACAGCACGACCTTGTCGTCCTCCAGCGCCTGGTTGAGGACCAGGACGGTGTCGGCGACGTAGGGGCGCAGCTTCTCCGCGTAGCCCAGCAGCTCCTCGACCACCTGGTCGGCGGCGATGGCGCGGCGGTTGTACAGCTTGGTGAGGACCTGGTTCTTGACGTCGAGCGCGGCCTCCACCTTCTGCTCGAGGATCGACTCGTCGTACAGGTCCTGGACCCGGATGCCGACGCGGTTGATCTTGTCGGCGTAGGTCGGGCCGATGCCGCGGCCGGTGGTGCCGATCTTGCGCTTGCCGAGGAAGCGCTCGGCCACCTTGTCCATGCTGACGTGGTACGGCGTGATGATGTGCGCGTTACCGCTGAGCAGGAGCTTCGACGTGTCGACGCCGCGCTCCTCCAGGCCGCTCAGCTCGGAGAGCAGGACGGAGGGGTCGACGACGACACCGTTGCCGATGACCGGCGTACAGGTGGGCGAGAGGATTCCGGAGGGGAGGAGGTGGAGCGCGTACTTCTGGTCGCCCACGACGACCGTGTGGCCGGCGTTGTTGCCGCCCTGGTAGCGCACTACATAATCCACGGAGCCACCGAGCAGGTCGGTCGCCTTCCCCTTGCCTTCGTCACCCCACTGAGCACCGAGCAGCACAAGTGCGGGCACGCGCGTACACCCCTTCCGGGCGGGGCATGTCCAAGGTCGGGGTGTGGGCGTATGGTTCACCGCCACTTGAACACCGCGACCTTCTTTGGCCGCACGACCGTCGGACCGGATGCCCCGGAATAGACGAAGCCCCTGGCGCAATAGCGCAAGGGGCTCTTGCACAAAGATGCTACCCGAGGAAGCGAGGCAGGACCGAGGTGGCGACTTCCGCGACGTCCGATCAGCTCCTTGTGATCATCGATCCGATGGCCCGGCACACGGACGGGGAGTCCGTGCGGATAGCGAAAGACGTGCTCAGCGCGGGTGCGACGGCGAAGGTGTGTCTGCCGGACGGCCCCGAGGAATTCGCCCGCGCGCTGGGCCGGCGAGGGTCGCGGCGGCCGGTGGTCGTCGGGGACGATCGAGCACTTGTTCGAGCGGTGGGGTTGCTGCACCGGAATCGTGAGCTGGCCGGATGTGCGCTGTCCGTGGTGCCGGTCGGGTCGGCGGGGCTGGCGCGTTCACTGGGGGTGCCGGGCGGGCCGGTCGCCTCGGCGCGGGCGGTGCTGGACGGGGTGTCCCGGCAGCTGGACCTGCTCGTGGACGACAGCGACGGGGTCGTGCTCGGCTCGCTGGGGATACCGCCCGCGTCCGTCCCAGCCGAGCCGGTCGGCGTCGGCGCCCGGCCCTGGCTGCGCACCCTGGTCCGCACCCTCGCCGCCAAGCCCGCCCGGCTCCGGGTGGAGATCGACGGCGTCACGGTGATCGACGTGGACCGCCCGGTGGAGTCGGTCTCGGTGACACCGGGCACGCGGGGCGTCGCGGAGGTGGAGATCCGCCCGGTCTCCCTGGGCGCCGAGTCCTCCCCCCTCCGCTCCTGCGGCCGCACCGTCACGGTCACCGGCGAGGACTTCCACTACCGAGCCGACGCGGACACCTCCGGCCCGGTCCGCCGCCGCACCTGGCGGGTGGCGGAGGGGGCTTGGGGGCTGGTGGTGCCGGGGTGACGGGGGCGGTCAGTGGTGCCAGGCGTGGCCGCCGGTGTTGTGGATGAAGCGCTGGAGCACCTTGAGGGTGGTCAGGTACTCCTCGTCCGAGATGCCCGCGTGCCGCTCCGCCCCCAGCTCCTCCTGGAGCGCGGCCGCCTTGTGGAAGAAAGCCTCGCCCTCGTCGGTGAGACCGAGGTGGCCCTCGCCGTCCTCGGTCACCCAGCCCAGGGCCACCGTGCGGTCGATCTCCTCGTCCATCGTCCCGGCGCCGGTGGTGAGGTAGTTCCGCAGCAGTTCGGAAACCTCCGCACGGGTCTTCGGCTGCTCCGCATGCGCGACCTGGGCGAGCACCCACCACTGCGGCTGGGTGGTGCCGATCCCGGCCAGCGCGGTACGGGTACGGCCCACCACGGCGTCGTAGGCGGCCCAGCTCCAGTAGCCGATGGGCTGCCTGATCAGTTCGGGGTCGGGGTGCGAGTACTCCATGACCGGTCTCCGTATCCGCTCGTGATCCGCTCGTGCTGCTCCAACGGAATCGACCGTAGGAACTCAAGCGGACTTGAGGTCAAGGGGTGCCGGGGGTGCGTGTGGGTTCCGGGCGCCGGTCACGGTGGGCGCGCCAGCGTTCCATGATTCCGGCGAGGTCTTCCTCGATGAACTCGAAGAACTCGAGGGTGTCGGCGAGGCGGCGGCCCGCGGGGGTTTCGGGGCCGAGGCTGGTGATGCCGTCGCGGAGGGCGTCCTCCCAGCGCTTGATGATGGCCTCGCGGCTGGTCAGCGCCTCGTGCCACTGGTCGCTGTGCACGCGGTAGCGCTCACGCCGTGAACCGGGTTCGCGCTCGCGGGAGACCAGGTGGACCTGGGAGAGGTAGCGGACCGCGCCGGAGACGGCCGCCGGGCTGATCCGGAGCAGTTCGCCCAGCTCCGCCGAGGTGAGCGTGCCGGTGTCGGAGGACAGCAGCGCCGCGAAGACCCGCGCGGGCATACGCGGCATCCCCGCCTCCACCAGCTGCGCCGCGAACCGCTCCACGAACCGCGACACCGACTCCGGATCGCGCCCGTCCCCACTCTCCACACCCGGCTCCGTCATGCCCCTCAGCCTAACTCTGATTCATACGCTTCCTTAACTTCACAAATTTCTGAAGGAAGCGTACGTTCAGAATCATGACGAAGGCCATCACGGTCTCGGGGCTGCACAAGTCCTTCGGCCGTACCCATGCCCTCGACGGGCTCGACCTCGCTGTCGAGACCGGCGAGGTGCACGGCTTCCTCGGCCCCAACGGCGCCGGGAAGTCCACCACCATCCGCGTCCTGCTCGGCCTGCTGCGCGCCGACTCCGGCGCCGCGCAGCTCCTCGGCCACGACCCGCGGACCGACGCGGTCGAGATCCACCGCCGCATCGCGTACGTCCCCGGTGACGTCACGCTGTGGCGGGGCCTGTCCGGCGGCGAGGTCATCGACCTCTACGGCCGCCTGCGCGGCGGCCTGGACGCGCGGCGCCGTGCCGAACTGACCGCCCGCTTCGAGCTGGACCCGACGAAGAAGGGCCACACCTACTCCAAGGGCAACCGGCAGAAGGTCGCCCTGGTCGCAGCCTTCGCCTCCGACGTGGACCTGCTGATCCTGGACGAACCGACCTCCGGGCTGGACCCGTTGATGGAGGAGGTGTTCCAGCGTTGCGTCCGCGAGGAGCGCGACCGGGGCCGTACCGTCCTGCTCTCCTCGCACATCCTCAGCGAGGTGGAGTCGCTGTGCGACCGGGTCAGCATCGTGCGCCAGGGCCGCACCGTGGAGAGCGGCTCGCTCGCCGAGCTGCGGCATCTGACGCGGACGAGCGTCAGCGCGGAGGTGTCCTCGGGGGTGGATCTCGCGGGCCTGGCCGGGGTGCACGACCTGGAGGTACGGGGGTCCCGGGTGCGGCTCCAGGTGGACACCGCCGCACTCGACTCCGTGCTGCGGGTGCTGAGCGCGGCCGGAGTGCGGTCGCTGACGTGCACTCCGCCGACCCTGGAGGAGCTGTTCCTGCGGCACTACGAGGGTGCCGTGGAGGTGGCCGTCTGATGGGCGCGCTCACGGGCACCGGGGTGCTGTTCCGTTTCGCCCTGCGCCGGGACCGGGTGCTGATCCCGGTGTGGATCGGGGTGAACGCCCTGATGGTGCTGTCGATGCCGGGGACCCTCCGGGGGCTGTACGCGACGGAGGCGGAACGTTCCGGGCTGCGGGAGCAGATGGCGGGCAACGCCTCCCTCCGGGCCCTGACCGGGCCCCTACTGGACGATTCCCTAGGGGGTCTGACCGCCTGGCGGGTCGGCGTCTACGCGGGGCTGTTGGCCGCCGTGATGAGCCTGCTGATCGTCATCCGGCACACGCGGGACGAGGAGGAGAGCGGACGGCTGGAGGTCGTCGCCTCCGGCGCGGTGGGGCGGCGGGCCCCCTTGAGTTCCGCGCTGCTGGCGTCCCTGGCGGCGAACGGGGTGCTGGCGGTCGTGCTGGTGGCGGGGCTCGCCTCGCTGGGCCGGGCGGGCGCGCTCGCCCTGGGGCTGGCCGTCGGCCTGGTCGGGCTGGTCTTCGCCTCGGCGGCGGCGGTCGCGGCCCAGCTCACCCAGAGCGCGCGGCTGGCGCGGGGGCTGACGTCCGCGCTGCTGGGGGCGGCCTTCGTGCTCCGGGCCGCCGGTGACTCGGGCTCCTCCTGGCTGACCTGGGCCTCGCCGCTGGGGTGGCTGGAGAAGGTGCGGGCGTTCGCCGGGGAACGGTGGTGGGTGCTGGGGCTGTTGGCGCTCGCCAGCGTGTCCCAGGCTGTGCTGGCGTACGTGCTGGCCGGGCGCCGGGACCTCGGCATGAGCTTCTTCCCCACCCGGCCGGGTCCCGCCTCGGGCCGCCTGGGCAGCGCGGGCGCCCTCGCCTGGCGCCTCCAGCGGGGCTCCCTGCTCGGCTGGAGCATCGGCTTCTTCCTGGCGGGGGTGGTGTACGGCAGCCTGACCGGGGGCGCGGCGGACCTGGTCGCGGGGAACTCGGGTGCGCGGGAGATGCTGGAGCGGATGGGGGGCCGCGCGGGGGTCACGGACACCTTCCTCTCCGCGATGATCGGCATGCTGGGGCTGGTGGCCGCGCTGTACGTGGTGCAGTCGGTGCTCCGCCTCGCCTCCGAGGAGTCCTCCGGCCGGGCCGAACCCCTGCTGGCCTGCGCGGTGAGCCGCCTCCGCTGGGCCGGGGGCCACCTGGCGATCGCCTTCGGCGGTGTGGGTCTCCTTCAGCTGCTCGCCGGGCTGGGCTTCTGGGCGGGGTACGGGGCCCGTCCCGGCGCGGTCCTGGGCGCCTGCCTCCTCCAGGTACCGGCCGCGTGGACGCTGGGCGCGGTGACGGTACTGCTCTACGGGTTCGTCCCCAGGGCGGCTGTGGCGGGGTGGGGCGTCGCGGGGGCGGTCCTGCTGATCGGCTGGATCGGCCCCGCGCTGGACGCTCCGCGCTGGCTCCTGGACCTCTCCCCCTACAGCCACCTGCCCAAGCTGCCCGGGGCGGAGATGGAGTGGGGTCCGGTCGGGGTGCTGCTGGGGGCGGCGGCGGTGCTGACGGGAGCGGGGGTGCTGGGTTTGCGGCGACGGGACTTGGCGGGGTGAGGGCGTGTGCGGGTGCGGCTTCGACGGGGGTGGGGCTTCACTCGTGCGGGGTAATTTCGGGGCGGGGTCGGGGGGCTTCGCGGGGTCGGGGCCGACTCGACCGACCCGGTTCGCGTCATTTCGGGTGGTGGGATCAAGCCGTTCGGCCTCGGGGGTGGGCGCGGGCTGCTACCTGTGGAGTCGGGGGGCGACGGAATCCAGGGGGACGCGTGAAGACGAAGCTGTTGGTGGCCGGGACGGTCGTGGCGGGGCTCGCGCTCAGCGGCTGTGCCATCCAGAACAAGACGGCGACCTCCCAGTACGGGATCGACGCGAAGGTGACCGCGCTGAGCGTCACGACCAAGGGCGGCAACATCGAGGTCGTCCCCGGTGACGGCACCGGCGCCCGCGTCACGGAGAAGATCCGCTACGCCGACGACAAGCCCCGTACCGAGCACTCGGTACGCGACGGCCGCCTCACCCTGACCGCCCCGAGCTGCCACGACTGCGGCGTGAACTACACCGTCTCCGTCCCCCGCGGCACCACCCTGACCCTGGACACCGAGGGCGGCAACATCGAGGTCCGGCAGATCGACGGGGAGATGGCGGCACGCACGGGCGGCGGAAACGTCAGCGTGACCGACACCGCCCCCAAGTCCCTCTCCGCCCGCACCGACGGCGGAAACATCGAGGCGACCCTGACCAAACCCCCGACCACCCTGACCGCCGAAACAGGCGGCGGCAACGTCACCATCACCCTCCCCCGCACCCCCTACGCCATCGACGCCACCACCAGCGGCGGCCGAAGCACCATCTCGGTCCCCACCACCCCGACCTCCCCCCACCACGTGACCATCCGCACGGGCGGCGGAAACATCGACGTCAACCAGAGGTAGTTCCCGAAAGGGTGAACTCGTCCCGCCACTGAAAGCCGCCCATGCGCCCCATCCCCACCTGCGTCCTCAGCAGCGGCCAGGACCCCCAAGCCCTGCACGGACACGATCTCGACGCATACGTCCAGATCGGGTCTCTGACCAAGACGCTCACCGGAACCGTGCTGGCCCGGCTGGCCGAGCGGGGTGCGCTCCAACTGGACGACCCGCTGGAGCAGTTCCTGCCCGTGCCGCGCGGTACCGGCATCACCTTGCGGCATCTCGCCCAGCACACCTCGGGCCTGCCCCGGCTCCCCCCGCACATGGGACGGCGTGACCCGTACGCCGCCTTCGACGATGCCGCCCTGCATGCCGTGCTCCAGCGACTGGACGCCCTCACCACCGCTCCTCCGGGGCACACCGAGGAGTACTCCAACCTCGGATACGTCGTCCTCGGAGCCGCGCTGACCTCCGCCACGGGCCTGCCCTACCAGGACCTGCTGGAGCTCCACGTCCTCGCCCCGCTGGACATCACCGAGGTGACCAGCGCCCCGCCACCGGACAACTGCCTCTACAGCCGAGGGCTGTTCGGCCGTCCACGTCGTCCCTGGACCATGACGGGCGCCATCCTCCCCGCCGGCGGGCTCTGGGCCACCCCTCGGGCCGCCGCTCACCTGGTGACCAGGCTCCTCGTGGCACGGGAACTGGGGGAGCCCGCGCTGTCGTGGCAGAGATCGGGCACCGTGCTCTGGCACAACGGCGCCACCGGTGACGCCTCCGTCTTCGCCGGTGCCACGCCGGACGGCAGATGGGTACTGGTCCACCGCCTCACCGGCCAGGCCGACCGCACCGACGAACTGGGCATCGACCTCCTGCGGCATGCCGCACCTGGTCCTGCTGAGCCCCGGACTCCTGCCTCGGACCGGCCCTCAGGCGACGGTCACCTTTAGTTCCTCCAGCCCCCGCATCACGAAGCCCGGCTTTCGGGGTGGGGGCGAGGTCGGGGTCAGGGTGGGGGCGCGGGTGAGCAGGGACTTCATCGACGCGCTGAGTTCGAGGCGGGCCAGGGCGGCGCCGATGCAGTAGTGGGTGCCCGCGCTGAAGGAGATGTGGGGGTTGTCGCGGCGGGACAGGTCCAGGCGGGTCGGGTCGGTGAAGACCGCTTCGTCGTGGTTGGCCGAGCCGAAGAGGAGGGCCAGTTCCGCGCCGCGCGGGATCGTCGTGCCCGCCAGCTCGATGTCGTCCAGGACCCAGCGTTCGAAGAGCTGGAGGGGAGTGTCGTAGCGGAGCAACTCCTCGACCGCCGTGGGGATCAGGGTCAAGTCCGCGCGCAACAGGGCCAGTTGGTCCGGATGCTCGAACAGTGCCAGCCAGCCGTTCGTCGTGGCGTTCACCGTCGCCTCGTGGCCCGCGTTCAGCAGCAGCACCGCCGTGGAGATCATCTCCTGCTCGGTGAGGCGGTCGCCCTCGTCGTGGGCCGCGATCAGGGCCGAGATCAGGTCGTCCCCGGGGGCCGAGCGGCGCGCCGCGATCAGACCCCGTAGGTACTCCGAGAACTCCACCGACGCCCGTGCCGCCCGTGCCGCCACCTCCGGGGGCGGGTTCAGCTCGTACATCCCGCAGATGTCCGCCGACCAGGGCCGCAGCGGCGCCCGGTCCGCCTCCGGGATGCCCAGGAGTTCCGCGATCACCGCGACCGGGAGGGGTTCCGCCACGTCGGCCAGTAGGTCGCCGCCGCCCGCCGCGACCAGGTCGGCCACCAGGGAGTCCGCCAGCCCGTGCACGTACCCCCGCAGCCGCTCCACCGTGCGCGGGGTGAACGCCTTCGAGACCAGGCGCCGGATACGGGTGTGGTCCGGCGGCTCCAGGTCGAGCATGCCGTGGTCGTTGAGCGTGTGGAACGGCTCGTGGTCGGGAGATGGGACTGTCCGCCCGAACTCCTCGTGCGTGAAGCGGTGTTGGTACGTCCGGCCCAGTCGCCGGTCGCGCAGCAGCGCCGACACGTCGGCGTGGTGCGGCACCAGCCACTGGTCGGTCGGGTCGTACCGGATCACCCGCCCGCTCGCCCGCAGCTCGGCGTACGCCGGGTACGGGTCGGCGAGGAACTCCGCTGACCAGGGGTCGAAGGTGGTGCCCATGGGGGGACGCTAGTCCGTGCGGGCACCAGCGGGGTAGATGACATGTGTCATCCCCAGGACGTGCCCCCGGACACTGCCCGCGCGCCCCCACGCCTTCCTAGACTCGACTCATGTTCAAATCCCGCAAACCCGGACAGGACGACGCCTGGGAAGGCGTCGTCACCGACAAGTCACGCGGCATGCTCGACGGCTCGAACATGTACCACTTCGTCGAACTCCGCCTGAGTGATGGCGAGTCCACGAAGGTGCGGATCGGCCGCCGTCTGTGGAAGGACGTCGCCGTCGGCGACCGGCTCGTCAAGCGTCCCGGCGACGATCCGGTCAAGGCATAGCCTCAGAAGGCCAGTTGGGCGATCTCCTCCGCCACCACCGCGGCCGCGTCCGCCGCCGGGTCGATCAGCGGGAAGTGACCCACGTCCTCCAGCAGCGTGACCCCCACCACCTCGCCCGATCTGGCCGCCGCGTCGGCGTACGACTCCGCCACCTCGTAGGGGACATCCCGGTCGGCGCGCCCCTGGACCAGGGTGGTGGCGATGCCGGTGGGGAGGAGCAGCGCGGGGTCCGCATAGGGGGCACGCTCCGCGAACGAGGGCTCGCCGCCGAGGAGTTGCACCGCCGCCCCGTCGCACACCTCCAGCTTCGCCGCCATCCCCAGATCCGCGATCGGCGCCAGCGCGACGACCCCGCGCAGCGGCGCCGGACGGCCGGTGCGCCAGGGCGAGTCGGCGGGCAGCACATGCCGGGCCGCCGCCCACAGCGCGAGGTGCCCGCCCGCCGAGTGCCCGGTGAGGACGACACGCCGGGCGTCCGCGCTCGGCAGCGCCGCGCGGGCCAGCTCCGGCAGCGCGTCCAGCGCGGCGGCGACGTCGTCGAAGGTCTCCGGCCAGCGGCCCGCCGGGGGTACGGACGCGGTCCCGCCGCCCGTGTTCTGCGCCGGGATCTCGGGCCCGCCACGCCGGTACTCCACGTTCGCCACGGCGAATCCGCGCCGGGCCAGGAAGTCCGCGAACGGCGTGATGTGCCGCCGGTCGTACCGCGCCCGCCACGCCCCGCCGTGCAGGACCACGACCAGCGGCGCGGACGCCGCCGTCCCGGTGCGCGGGGCGTAGAAGTCGATCACCTGGTCGGGGTGGTCCCCGTAAGGGACGCTCGCGTCGGGGTCGACGGGCGGATGGGAGAACGCCGACTCCTCCTCGGCGGCGGCACGGGCTGCGCTAGCGTCCTCCGGCATGCTCCAACCTTCCAGCTGCGTAAGGGGTTTGGCGGACCGGGCCAGGGTGGGATTCGGCCGTTGGCCGGGACGGTATCAGGCCCGTGACGTGCGCGGACACGGGGATGTCACCCAGGGTGAGGCAAAAGGGGGCTGTGCGGAGTTCGTCCCTCCGCACAGCCCCCACGCGCCCCTCGCGTACGCCTACGCCAGCACTTCTCCGAGCACCCGCGCCGCCCGCTCCGCGTCCGCGAAGCCGACGTACAGCGAGGTGAAGCCGAAGCGAAGCACGTCCGGGTGGCGGAAGTCGCCCACCACACCCCGGTCGATCAGCCGCTTCATCACGTCACCGGCGTCCGCGCAGCGCAGCGCGACCTGGCTGCCCCGCTCCTCGTGCCGCAGCGGCGTCACACACTCCACCCGGCCGGCCTCGGTGTACGCGGCCACGCAGTCCAGGAAGAAGTCGGTCAGCGTCAGCGACTTCGCCCGCACCGCGTCCACCGAAACCCCGTCCCACACCTCCAGCGCCGCTTCGAGCGCCAGCATGGAGAGGATGTCCGGCGTACCGACTCGCCCGCGCCGCGCGCCCGGCACCGGGGTGTACTCGGGGTTCATCCCGAAGGGTTCGGCGTGCGAGTTCCAGCCCGGCAGGGGCGAGTCGAAACGGTCCTGGAGATCGCTGCGGACATACAGGTACGCGGGCGAACCGGGGCCGCCGTTCAGGTACTTGTAGGTGCAGCCGACCGCCAGGTCCACCCCGTGCGCGTCCAGCCCGACCGGCAGCGCGCCCGCACTGTGGCACAGGTCCCAGACGACCGGTGCGCCCGCCTCGTGGACGGCCGCCGTCAGCGCGGGCAGGTCGTACAAGCGGCCGGTGCGGTAGTCGACGTGGTTCAGCAGGACCGCCGCGGTGCGCGGGCCGAGCGCGGCCGGGATCTCGGCGGGGGTCAGCGCGCGCAGCTCGCAACCCGTCATGCGGGCGGCCGAGTTGGCGATGTAGCCGTCCGTGGGGAAGGTCGTGGCGTCGACCAGGATCTCTGTCCGGCCCTCCCCGGCCATCCGCACGGCTGCCACAAGTGCCTTGTAGACGTTGACACTTGTGGAGTCCCCGACCACGACCTGCCCCGGCCCGGCCCCGATCAGCGGGGCGATCCGGTCCCCGATCCGCTCCGGCGCGGTCCACCAGCCCGACTCGTCCCAGGAGCGGATGCGCAACTCGCCCCACTGGCGCGCCAGTACGTCCCGCATCCGGTCGGGGACGTGCGCGGGGAGCGCGCCGAGCGAGTTGCCGTCCAGGTACACGCCGTCGTCGAGGACGAACCGGTCACGCAACCCGGCAAGCCCGTCGGCCGCGTCCAACTCCTTCGCGCGCAGCGCCAGTTCCGTACGGTCAGACATGAGACCTCGCCGTCCACAGCTCGGGGAACACGTTCTTGCGGGCCCGCTTCTCCAGCCAGGCCACTCCGGCGGAGCCGCCGGTACCCGCCTTGGCGCCCATCGCGCGCCGGGTCGCCACCAGGTGGTCGTTGCGCCATCGCCACACCAGCTCGGCCACGTCCGTCAGGGCTTCCCCGAGACGGGCGAGGTCGGTGTCGGGGTCACCGGAGTACACGGCCGTCCAGGCGGCCTCGACCGCGTCGGCGGACTCGTACCGCTGGGACAGGTCCCGGTCCAGCACCTCGGCCGGGATCGCGTGGCCGCGCCGGGCGAGCAGCCGTACCGCCTCGTCGTACAGGCTCGGCTCGCACAGCGCCTTCTCCAGCTCGGCGTACGTGCGCGGGGTGCCCCGGTGCGGGACGAGCATCGACGCGGACTTCTCGCCGAGCAGGAACTCCATCCGGCGGTACATCGCCGACTGGAAGCCCGAGCCCTCCCCGAGGGCGGAGCGGTACGAGTTGAACTGGGCCGGGGTCAGCTGGGCCAGCGGGCGCCAGGAGGCGTTCAGCGCGTCCAGCTCGCGTACGGAACGCTTCAGCGCGGCGATCGCGGTGGGCACGTCGTCCGAGCGGAGCGCCTTCGCGGCGGTCTCCCACTCGTGCGTGATCACCGTGAACCACAGCTCCATCACCTGGGTCGTGACCAGGAAGACCATCTCTCCGGGGTCGTCGGACAGGGTGTGCTGGAGGTGGGTGAGCACGTCGGCGCGCACGTAGTCCTCGTACGGCGTCGTACCGGCGAAGTCGAGATGCGGGGTCTCGGGCTCAGCGGCCTCTTCGGGGGCCTGGGAAGGGGGGTGAGCCTGGTGGGACATCGCTGTCTCCTGTTTGTACTCCGGGTAGCGGTCCGCCCCTGCCGATGCCGGCACGGGGGCCCCGGTCCCCACCCGGAATCCTCCGCAATCCCATGGGATACGGCAAGGCGGGACGCTGCGCCGGGCTTGGGGGGCCTTGGCTGGACGGCTCGCCGGCCGTAGCGGGGTGGCTTGCTGGCCCTAGCGGGGTGGCCTCCTGGCCGCAAAAGACCGTTCTCTTCCTGAAAGCGATCACCTAGGGTCGCTGGCGGGGCGTGAGTGACCGTTGGTGTCATGGGGGCACGGGGGATTGCGGGCTCGCGCGTATCGGGGGAGGGCTGCGGGCTGTGCTGTGCGCGTTCATGGGGGCGGGGTCGTGACCTCGGTGGAGGTCCGGGCGCGGCTGACGCGGGTTCCCGTACGGGTCCGCAGGGGTGGACCCCTGTGGGTGGTGCCGGTGGTGTGGACCGTCGGACTGGGGCTGTGGGGGCTGTCGCGGGAGCACAGCGTGTGGCGGGACGAGGCGGCGACCTGGCAGGTGGCCCGGCGCTCGACGGCCGACATCTGGCACCTGCTCGGGCAGGTCGACGCCGTACACGGCCTGTACTACCTGCTGATGCACGCCCTCTTCACCGGTTTCGGCCCCGGCACCACGACCCTCCGCCTCCCCTCCGTACTGGCCGTCGCAGTCGCGGCGGGCTGCGTGACGGTCATCGGCAGGCACCTCGCCGGGAACCGGGCCGGGCTGGGCGCGGGCATGGCCCTCGGGCTGCTCCCGGCCGTGCAGTTCTACCTCCAGGAGGGGCGGCCGTACGCGCTGGTCATGGCGGGCGCGGCGGTCTCGACACTGCTGCTGGTGATGCCGCTGGAGCGCCCGGCCTCCTGGCGCTGGGCCGCGTACGGCGTGACGGTCCTGCTGTGCGGGCTGCTGAACTGGCTCTCGCTGCTGGTGCTGGTCGCACACGCGGTGACGCTGTGCTGGACCCGGGCGCCCCGGGGTACGTGGCTGCGCTGGGCGGTGGCTTCGACGGGTGCCCTCGCCGGAACGGCCCCACTGATTCTCTTCACCCGGACCCAGTCCGAGCAGATCTCCTGGATACCGCCCCTGACCTGGCACATGCTGATCGGCCCGGCGATCCTGCTGGCGATCGGTGCCCTGGGGGCCTTCCTGGACCGCCCCCTTCCCGGCAGACCGTCGCTCGCCTCGGTGGCGCTCCCCCTACTGGCGGTCCCCCTCCTCGCCCTGACAGGGATGTCCCTGATCAAGCCCCTCTTCCTGGACCGGTACATCCTCTTCGGCCACCTCGGCCTGACCCTGCTGATCGGCACGGCACTGGGACGAGCGGCAGACGCGACGGCCCCACGCTTCCCCCGGACATCACGCCTGCTCCTCCCCCTGACCCTGGCCGTGGCGCTGACCGCTCTCCTCCCCCAATCCCTGGCCAAACGCTCCCCCGAGAGCCGCGTGGACGACGTGCTGTCGGCCGCCGACCGTGTCCACCACCTGCGGCACCCCGGAGACGCGGTCCTCTTCATCCCGGCCGCCCGCCGGGACACGGCCCTGGTCTCCCCCGACGCCTTCTCAGGGCTACGGGACGTAGCCCTGGCGGAGTCCCCGGTGACCTCGGGCACCCTCAAGGGCGTGGAGGCGGAGCCGTCCCGCATCCGCGCGGCCATACTCCGCTCCCACCGAATCCTGCTGGTCACCGACGCGCCAGGGGTGGCGAAACGGGACTCGGCCCACCGGGACAAGGCGAAGAGGGCCGCACTCCGGAGGTACTTCAGGCCCGTCGCGGACGAGAGCGTACGAGGCCGCCGAGTGACGGTGTACGAACGCCTCCCCGAGCCCGTCCGGGGCACATCCCCTAGTGGCAGACTTCAGCCATGACTACGCACAAGAACCTGCTCGGCGGCCCCGACCCGACGCACCTGCCCGAGAACGAAGAGGCGTACCGCCTGCTGGGCGAGGAGTCCTTGGCCCCGGCCGAGGTCGTGGCGAAGTACCCCACGTTCTCCCTGGCCTGGGCGGTGCTCGCCGACGACGCCTTCGAGGGCGGCCGCGTGGTCGAGTCGTACGCCTACGCCCGCACCGGCTACCACCGCGGCCTCGACGCCCTGCGCCGCGCCGGATGGAAGGGCCACGGCCCCATCCCCTGGTCCCACGTCCCCAACCGCGGCTTCCTCCGCTGCCTCGCCGCCCTCGCCCGCGCGGCCGACGCGATCGACGAGAAGGAGGAGGCGGACCGCTGCTGGCAGTTCCTGCAGGACAGCAGCGAGGAGGCGTACGCGGAGCTCAGGCGCTAGGTGCCGCTCGGCCGGGAGTCTCCTCCCGGCCGACCGAACCCTGCTCCAGCGGCGGAGTCGTCAGGCTGCAGTGGGTCCGGCATTCCGGGTGGGAGCAGTCCGGGGTGGGGCGGTGGTGGATCTGGGTGAAGGCGAGGACCGAGCCCAGGACGAGGACCGCCGCGCAGATCGGCATCGCCTTGTCGAAGGACGAGTTGAAGGCCGCCGGGAGCCGGTACGCCTCTGGGCCCATGCCCGTCAGCAAGGGGAGCGCGGCCACCGCCACCAGGCCCGCCGCCCGTGCCGCCGCGTTGTTGATGCCGCTCGCCAGGCCCGCGCGGGCCGTGTCGACCGAGGCGAGGACGGTGGCGGTCAGGGGGGCCACCAGGGTGACCATGCCGGTGCCCATGACGAGCAGCGCCGGCAGGACGTCCGTCAGGTAGTTCGCGTCCGGGCCCACCCGCAGCATCAGCAGCATCGCCGCCGCGCAGAGCAGCGGGCCGACCGTCAGGGGGAGGCGGGGGCCGGTGCGGTCGGCGAGGGCGCCCGAGCGGGACGAGAAGAGCAGCATCAGGATCGTCGGCGGGAGCAGGGCCGTGCCCGCCGCCAGCGGGGAGTAGCCCGCCACCACCTGGAGCTGGAGCGCGGTCAGGAAGAAGAAGCCGCCGAACGCCGCGTACACGCACAGCGTGACCAGGTTGACCGCGGTGAACTGCCGCGAGGCGAAGATGTCCGGCGGGAGCATCGGGTCCGGCCGGTGCCGCTCCACGTGGACGAAGGCCACCGCCGCCGCCACGCCCGCCACCGCCGTCACCCACACCGCGACGGACGCCGAGCGCGCCTCGATCAGCGCGTACGTCAGCAGCGCCAGCGCTGCCGCGCCCAGCACGGCCCCGAGCACGTCGAACCGCCCGCGCGCGGGCCCCGCGTCCGACTCGGGCACGTGCCGCAGCGCCACCGGTACGCAGATCAGGGCGAGCGGCACGTTCAGCAGGAACACCCAGCGCCAGCCCGGCCCCTCCACCAGCCAGCCGCCCAGGAACGGCCCGACCGCCGCCCCGACCCCGCCGAACCCGGACCACAGCCCCACCGCGCGGCTGCGGTCGTCGGGGTGGAAGGACGCCTGGATCAGCGCGAGCGAACCGGGCGTGAGCAGCGCCCCGCCCACGCCCTGGAGCGCACGGGCGATGATCAGCACGTTCGGGTCGGGTGCCAGCCCGCACATCAGCGAGGCCGCCGCGAACCACACCACACCGATCACGAAGACCTTGCGGCGCCCGTACCGGTCGCCCAGCGAACCGCCCAGCAGGATCAGCCCGGCCAGCGTGAGCATGTACGCGTTGACCGTCCACTGGAGCGCGGCCAGGCTCGCGTCGAGGTCGCGGCCGATGCGGGGCAGCGCGACGTTGACGACGGTCGAGTCCAGCAGGGCCATGCTGGAGCCGAGCACGGTGGTCAGCAGAATCCAGCGGCCCTTGGGGGACGCCAGCCGGACATCGGGCATGCCCCCAGGTATACCCCGGATACCCGTAGGGGGCCCGGCCCCTGCGCGCAGCAGGATGCCGGACCCCCTGGGGGACCCTTAGAGGTCCTGGAGACCCGGAGGGGTCACTTCATCTTGTTGCCCGCCGACCGCAGGTTGTTCGCGGCGACGACGACACGCGCCGCCATGCCCGCCTCGGCCAGCTTGCCCCAGGTGCGGGGGTCGTACTGCTTCTTGTCACCGACCTCGCCGTCGACCTTCAGCACCCCGTCGTAGTGACGGAACATGTGGTCGGCGACCGGACGGGTGAAGGCGTACTGGGTGTCCGTGTCGATGTTCATCTTCACGACGCCGTTCTCCAGCGCGGTACGGATCTCCTCCTCGGAGGAACCGGAACCGCCGTGGAACACGAAGTCGAACGGCGACTGCTTGCCGAACTTCGCGGCCACGCCGTCGTTCAGCTCCTTCAGCAGCTCCGGGCGGAGCACCACGTTGCCCGGCTTGTACACGCCGTGCACGTTGCCGAAGGACGCGGCCAGCAGGTAGCGGCCCTTCTCGCCCAGGCCGAGCGCCTCGACGGTACGGATCGCGTCGTCGACCGTGGTGTAGAGGGAGTCGTTGATCTCGTGCGTGACACCGTCCTCCTCACCACCGGTCGGGGTGATCTCGACCTCGAGGACGATGTTCGCGCGGCGGGCCTGCTCCAGCAGCTCCTGCGCGATCTGAAGGTTGTCCGCCAGGGTCTCGGCGGAGCCGTCCCACATGTGCGACTGGAACAGCGGGTTGCGGCCGGCCTTCACGCGCTCCTCGGACAGCGAGAGCAGCGGACGTACGTAACCGTCCAGCTTGTCCTTGGGGCAGTGGTCGGTGTGCAGCGCGATGTTGACCGGGTACTTCTCGGCGAGGATGTGCGCGTACTCGGCGAGCGCGACCGCGCCGGTCACCATGTCCTTGCTGTACTGGCCGCCGAGGAACTCCGCGCCGCCGGTCGAGATCTGGACGATGCCGTCGCTCTCCGCCTCGGCGAAGCCGCGCAGCGCCGCGTTCAGGGTCTGGCTCGACGTGACGTTGATGGCCGGGTAGGCGAACTTGCCTGCCTTCGCCCGGTCGAGCATCTCGTTGTAGACCTCGGGAGTTGCGATGGGCATCTGTCCGCTCCTCGTGTTGCGGGTTGGCGTTCTGCGATATGCGGCCCTGACCTGGACCCTGGGGGCGACGTCAGCGTCGGCCCCATCTTTCCAGACCGGCCCTGCCGGACGGCCTGGCGGCCGGGGAGAAGTCCAGCCCCCGGCGGGCCGTCAGTCCAGCCCCAGTTCATCCTTCGAGAAGGCGAACCGGTACGGAACGCCCGCCCCGGCCTCGATCTTCTCCGCGGCGCCGGTCGCCCGGTCCACGATCGTGGCGACGCCGACGACCTCCGCACCGGCCTCCCGCACCGCCTCGACCGCGGTCAGCGGCGAACCGCCGGTGGTGGAGGTGTCCTCGACGACCAGCACCCGGCGGCCCGCGATGTCCGGACCCTCGACCCGGCGCTGCAGGCCGTGCGCCTTCGCGGCCTTGCGGACCACGAACGCGTCGAGCCGCTGCCCGCGCGCGGCGGCCGCGTGCAGCATGGCGGCGGCCACCGGGTCGGCGCCCATGGTGAGACCGCCGACCGCGTCGAAGTCCAGGTCGGCGGTGAGGTCCAGCAGCACCTGGCCGACCAGCGGGGCGGCCTCGCCGTCCAGGGTGATGCGGCGCAGGTCGACGTAGTAGTCGGCCTCCAGACCCGAGGAGAGGGTCACCTTGCCGTGCACCACGGCCTTGTCCTTGATCTGCTGGAGCAGTTCGCCACGTACGTCCGTCGTCATACCGCCCAGCTTAGAGGCGGCGCCAGGTCCAGGTCGTGGACGCCTCCAGCGGCTCCAGCGGGGTGACCAGGCGCTGGGCGGTGTTCAGCCCGTTGGGCGGCCCGGTCTGCGGCTCGACGCACACGGCGGCGTCCTGCTCGTCGTAGACGACCGCCCACTGTTCGCGGCTGGCCACCTTCAGCTCCAGCTGTCCGGGCCAGGTCAGGGTGACGTCGACGCCCTCGGGCATGCCGAAGCAGTCGTCCCAGGGGCCGGGCTTCGGGTCGATACGGTTGCCGGTGGGCAGGTGGTCCTCGCCGCGCTCCTCCTGCCACGCCGGGTGGAAGTCGATCCGCACGTCCTCGCCGCCCAGGTTCCGGTTGAACCAGGGATGCCAGCCGATCTGCGCCGGGAACGAATCCTCGTACGTCTCCACGGACATGGTCAGCGTCAGGCTGTCCTCGCCGAGGCTCACGACCTGCGTGATCTTGCCGGAGTGGGGCCAGGGGCCGGTCAGTTCGAACGTCAGCACCGCCTCGTCCGCCGACTTCCGCGCGGTGCGCCAGGCGCCGTCGCGGGCGGTGCCGTGGATGGCGTGCGGCGGGGAGTTCAGCGGCATCTGCCGTACGACTCCGCCGTCCAGGAACTGCCCGTCCCTGATCCGCCCGCACCAGGGAACCATCGGGAAGCACCCGAACCGCTCCCCCTGCCGCAGCAGCTCGGTCCCCCCGACCAGCAGCCCGCCGATCCGCCCGCCGTTACCGGGCAGCACCCTTACCTCCGCGTCACCCGCGGCCAACGTGATCTCTCCGTTACTCACGTGCCCGACCCTACTGGTCCCTCCGGGGGTGGGGGCATCGTCGTACTCGGCGACCGCCGCGAAGCGGTCAGTGGCGTTTGCGCAGGGCTCGGGCCACCACGATCGCGGAGGCCACGGCGACGGCGGCCGCCGGGGCGGCCCAGCGGAGGACCGGGTTGCCGGTGATGGCCTGGGGCGCGGGGACGGGGGCGTAGCGGCCGCGCGGCGGGGCGTGGTCGACCTCCTCCGCGCTGCGGCCGATCATCGTGCGGCGGGCGTGTGCGGCCTCGGCGGGGGGCTCGGCGCGGACCTCCAGACCGTCGGGGACGGTGTCGGGGATCTCGGGCCGCGTCTCGGGGTCGAGGGCGGGCGGGACTTCGGCGTCGGGGGCGGGCGGGGGGACTTCGGCGTCGGGGACGGCGGGGGGCGAGGTGGGCTCGGGGGCGGTGGAGGGCGGGGCGGACTCAGGGGCGTCGTCGTCCCCAGGGGACTCCCCCGGCTCCTCCCGCTGCTCCGCCGCCTGCGCGAGGGTCTCCAGGGTGCGGGTCA
Source organism: Streptomyces sp. NPDC090119 (assembly GCF_044747085.1). Lineage (NCBI taxonomy): Bacteria > Bacillati > Actinomycetota > Actinomycetes > Kitasatosporales > Streptomycetaceae > Streptomyces > Streptomyces sp. NPDC090119. The sequence continues at coordinate 252,041 of NZ_JBIVDK010000005.1, forward strand.
GCAGGCGGTTGGCGGCTGTCGTCACCGTCTCCTCGGGGAGTTCCGCGAGGCGGCCGTCCGCCTTGGCGGTGCCGCCGACCATGACCGTCGTGCCGCCCTCGGTCGGGGCGAGGCTCAGGGTGAGGGCGAGGGTGACCGTGCCGGTGCCCCGGGACTCGGTGCCGTCACCGCGTACCGCGTACGTACCGTCGGCCCGCGCGCTCACCGCGAGCGTTCCCCGGTAGGTGACGGAGTGCCCGCCGACCCGCAGCTTCAGGCGTCCGGCGACGGGTTCCGCCCCGGCGTCCTGCTGAAGTCCCGGCACCGCGCGGGCCACCCTCACGGCATCCGCGAGGGCCTCCCTGAGCCGGTCGGCCGGAACCGGAACGAAGACCTGGAACTCCATGTTGGCCGAGCCTACCCAGTAGGGACCGGAATGCACCTGCCCTCGGTCCATCCGGGCCTCCGTCAGGGTTCAGTACCGGGGATGCGCCAGGGTCGACGGGGGCAGGCCGGGGACACGGGTGAGCCGGGCCGCCGCCACGTCCGTTCTCAGGTCCGACGCGGTCAGGGTGCGGGGCGGGGGGCCGTCAGGGTCGAGGCGGGGAAGGGGGGCCCGCGGGCCGGGTGCCGCCAGCAGGAACCCCCAGTCGTGGGGGCTGCCGGAAGTGCCCGCCGAACGGTCGGGACCGGTGGCGAACCCCGAGTCGTGGCCCAGGACCCGGTAGGGGGTCGCCGAGAACCCCGCCGCGCGCAACGTCTCCGCGACCGTCCAGAAGACGCGGGGGCGCGCGGTCACCGGCCCGGCGTGCACGGCGAGGCGTCCGCCGGGGGCGAGGACGCGGCGGGTGAGGCCGTAGAACTCCTGGGAGTACAGCTTGGTGCTCGCCGTGATGCCGGGGTCGGGCAGGTCGGCGAGGACCACGTCGTACCGCCCGGCCGGGGCGCGCCGCAGCCAGCTCAGCGCGTCCGCCGTGGTGACGTGCACGCGCGGGTCGTCGTACGCGTGCGCGTTGAGGGCGGAGAGGCCGGGGTCGCGGCGGGCGAGCCGGACGAGACCGGCGTCCAGTTCGACCACGTCCACCCGCGCGACCCCCTCGTCCCGCAGCACCTCCCGCGCGGCCAGCCCGTCCCCGCCGCCGAGGATCAGCACCCGCCGGTGCGGGCCGGACAGCGCGGGGTGGACCAGAGCCTCGTGGTAGCGCCGCTCGTCCCGGCCGCCGACGCGCAGCCGCCCGTCCAGGAAGAGATCGAGCGGCTTGCCGTCCGTCCCCCCGGCGAGGACCACCTCCTGTACGTCGGTCTGCGCGGCCACCCGCACGTCCGGCCCGTACACCGCGCGCCGGGCGGCCGCCTCGAAGTCACCGGCGAGCGCGGCGGCCGAGGCGAGCACGCCGAGCACCGCGAGCCCGGCGACGAGCAGCGTCCAGCGGGCGCGCCGGGTCAGATCGCGGCGGAACAGCCCGAGCACCAGCGCGCTCCCGGCGACCACGTTCACCGACCCGGTGAGCAGCGCGCCGGTCAACTGGCCCAGGAACGGCAGCAGTACGAAGGGAAAGGCCAACCCCCCCACCAGCGCGCCCACATAGTCGGCGGCGAACAGGTCGGCCACCGCGCCGCCCGCGTCCTGGCGCCGGATGCGCTGGATCAGCTCCATCAGCAACGGCACCTCAGCGCCCACCAACAGGCCGATGGCCAGGGAGAATCCGACCAGCAGACAGCGCGGGCCGTCCGCCCAGATCCCGCCCCAGCCGCCGGTCCACGCGAACACCGCGTACAGCGCCATCGCACTGCACCCGCCGACCAGCGCGAGCGCGGTCTCGATCGCGCCGAACCCCACGGCGGCGTGCCAGCGCAGCCGTTTCGCGCCGAGCGAGCCGATGCCCATGGCGAACACCATCACCGACAGCACCACCGACGCCTGGGTGACCGAGTCACCGATCAAGTACGAGGCGAAGGCGACGAGTTCGAGTTCGTACACCAGCCCGCAGGCCGCGCAGACGAAGACGCACGCGAGCACCAGGAACCGCCCGGTGCCGGGCTCGACGGGCAGCCGCGCGGGCTCGGCCCAGGGCGGGGCGGCCGAGGACACGGGGGCGTGCGAATCGATCACGCTGCGACGTTACGTCACCGCAGCGGGACGCTTCGTCACCCACACGTGTGGAAACTCCCCGTCAACCTGGCCCTGTTGGTTTACCAGGCACCCTGCCCGGCCGGGACTCTCACCCCGACGCGGGTGCGGGTCGCCACCAACTGCCCGTCCTGCGGGTACGCGTGCCAGGTACGCCAGCGCACCTGGCCCTCGTGCCGCTGGGCGAGCATCGCGGTGAAGGCGTGCGGGCTGCCGGGGAACACCCCGGCCAGTCCGTGCGGATGGTCGGAGACCAGGGCGAGCAACTCCTGGGCGCGGCCCGCGAAGGAGCCCGGCGTGAGCATCTCCACGCGCGCCGCGAACTCGTACTCCCAGTCGCCGACGCGCTTGGCGACGCCGAGGGGGAGCGGGGTGGAGGAGCCGGGGATGCACGCGACCGTCTCCGAACAACTGCCCCGGTCCTCCTCCAGAAGGACCTGGTGGGAGGCGCCGAGCAGCCTCAACTGCATCTTCGCCCCACTCAGTTCGAGATCGAGGGTGGCCAGGGCAGGGAGCGGTTCGCGGCCGAGGGCCCAGGCGAGGTCGGCGGCGCGGGTGTCGGTGTAGGACGTTTTCAGGGTCGTGAGCATGGATCGGCTCCGCTAACACACGAGGAGAGGGGTGGTCCGGCGCCCCTCGGTGACACCGGGCGATTCGGCCAGGTCGGCCCGGCTGGAGAAGCGGTGTCCATCGGGCGTCCGAGGGCTTGGGGTGGTGTTTTAGAGGGAATCACGAACACTGGCCGTGCCACAGCGTTTTTACCCAAGTTCGGAGGGTTTCCATCCCTCAGAGGGCTCCACAGCTCAACTGTTCAACTACGGCGTACGCCCAGCGCGGAGCGAGTGGCTCCGCCGGTTCGCACGCCCGGGGCGCCGCCCCCCTGGGCGTTTCCGCCACGCGGGGGCGGTCGTGGGCGGCTGAATATCGCCGCTACGCCCGCCCGCGCGCCTCGGTGTGCGTGCCCTGGTGTGCCTCCATGTGTGCCGGGAGGGCTCAGTTGCCGCCCCCGCAGCCCCCGCCGCCTCCGCACGACGACCCGCCACCGCAGGAGGACCCACCGCCGCAGGACGAGTGGCCGCCGCCGCAGGAGTGCCCGGAGTGGCCGCCGCTGTCACCGCCGTGGTGACCCCCGTGATGCCCACCGTGGTGACCCCCGCCGGAGGAGGACCCGGAGTCCCCGCCCCAGACCCACCAGCTCGACCCGCCGTCGTACGCCCCCGTCCCCGACCCCGAGGACGAGGACCCCGACGACCGCGACCCGCCGCCCCGCAACGACCGCGCCTTCCCGGCGGAAACCCCCCACGTACGCCGCCGTTGCCGCCGCGACCGCGCCGCGGCCACGACGACCAGGATCACCACGATGAGGATGATGCCGAAGACCATGGCGTCCCCCCTCCTTCCGTTCCCCCGAAGCGACCCCCCGTGGGCGCCCCGTCCATCCCCGCGCACCGCGCGGTGACCGGGAGATGCCCGCCTACGAAGAACACCAAAGCCGAGTTGAGCAACTTCTGAGGGTCCACCACCACAACAGCCCCCTGACCTGCCCGGATCAACAGTCGGGGGCCGCCCGCCCCGCTCCCCCGCTGCCACGGACCCGCACCCCGCCGCCCGGCGCGGAGCCGGCACACGTGGCACCGTCCACGGTCAGGTATGCGGGGCCAGGCTGAGTTGAGGAACCCCGGAGCTTGGGCGCAGGATGGCCGGCATGACCTCCAGCGCACGTCCGTACCTCAACCGCAGGCTCGCCGAGTTCGGGACGACCATCTTCGCCGAGATGTCCGCCCTGGCCACGGCCACCGGCGCGATCAACCTCGGCCAGGGCTTCCCCGACACGGACGGCCCCGAGGAGATCAGGGAGGCGGCCGTACGGGCGCTGCGCGACGGACGCGGGAACCAGTACCCGCCGGGCCCGGGCGTGCCGGAGCTGCGACACGCCATCGCCGCGCACCAGCAGCGCCGGTACGGCCTCGCCCACGACCCCGACACCGAGGTCCTGGTCACGGCGGGCGCCACGGAGGCCATCGCCGCGACCCTGCTCGCCCTGGTGGAGCCGGGCGACGAGGTGGTGGCGCTGGAGCCGTACTACGACTCGTACGCCGCGAGCATCGCCATGGCGGGCGGGCGGCGCGTACCGGTGACGCTGCGCCCGGCGGAGGACCGCTTCCGGCTGGACCTGGACGAGCTGCGCGCGGCCGTCACCGACCGCACCCGGCTGCTGCTGATCAACACCCCGCACAACCCGACCGGCACGGTCCTGACCCGCGCGGAGCTGGCCGCGATCGCCGAGCTGGCGGTCGAGCGCGACCTGCTGGTGGTGACGGACGAGGTGTATGAGCACCTGGTCTTCGACGACGCCGAACACCTCCCGCTCGCGAGCTTCCCCGGCATGCGCGAGCGCACGGTGACGATCGGCTCGGCGGGCAAGACGTTCTCCTTCACCGGCTGGAAGGTCGGCTGGGTGACGGCGGCTCCCGCCCTGGTCAGCGCGGTCCGCTCGGCGAAGCAGTACCTCACCTACGTCTCCGCGGGCCCCTTCCAGTACGCCGTCGCCGAGGCCCTGGCCCTCCCCGACTCCTACTTCGACGGCTTCCGGCGCGACATGCTCGCCCGCCGCGACATCCTCGCCACCGGCCTCGCGGAGGCGGGCTTCGGCGTCTTCCGCCCCGCGGGCACCTACTTCATCACCACCGACATCCGCCCCCTCGGCGAGAAGGACGGCTTCGCCTTCTGCCGCGCCCTCCCCGAACGCGCGGGCGTCGTCGCCATCCCGAACGCCGTCTTCTACGACGACCGGGAGGCGGGCGCCCCGTTCGTACGGTTCGCGTTCTGCAAGAAGCCGGAGCTGCTCCAGGAGGCCACCGACCGCCTGCGCCGCCTCGCCTGACACGACTGGCACGGCTGGCACGACTGAGGGCCGGGGCGCGCGAAACACGCGCCCCGGCCCTCGGCCGTCGTTCGGTCCGGCGTGGACTACTCCACGTCCCCGCCCGAGTCCTCCGCGTCGTCGATCTCCTGCTCGAGGCCGAGCTGCTCGGCGAGCCACTTGTCGAACTCGATGGCCGCGCGGACCCAGCTCACCGTGGAGGAGACGAAGTGGTTGAGGTCGACGCCCGTGCCGATCAGCATCTGGGCCTCGCCGATGAGGCGGACCGTGCCGTCGTCGTGGGTATGGGTGTAGACCTTGGGCCACAGGGTGCGGCGGTTCCAGTCGTCGATGGACTCCAGCAGCCGCACCTTCTCCTCGATCTGGTGCGGGCGGTCGTAGAAGGTCCGCACCGAGAAGACGCGCTGCTCGTCCTCCCCACGGAACATGAAGTACGTCCGGAACTGCTCCCAGGGCGCCGCGAGGTCGCCCTCCTCGTCCACGACGTACTTCAGCTCCATCTGGTCCAGGAGCTGCTTGACGAGGTCCTGGTCCGGGAGGACGGGGCCCGCCGGTTCCTGCGGCTGCTGCTCGGGCTGGCCCCCGAAGTTCGGAATCGAGGACGGGTCGATGCTCACCGTGGTTTTCCCTTCGTACGGAATTCCGCCATCCTCCCCCAGAGGGGGAGGTCCGTGGCAAGCCCCGACGCGGCCTGTCAGCCACGGGCGGACACGCGGCCCGCGCTCGGGTGTCACGCGTCGCCTGGACGAGTGACACCCGAGCCGTAGCCGCAAACGCCCAGGCCCTGTATTACAGGGACTTTCCGGTGGCCGGGCCCACCCTCAGGCCCTCCTCCGCGCGGTCCACGCGGACCGTGTCGCCGTCCTTGATCTCGCCGGAGAGGATCTCCTTGGCGAGGCGGTCGCCGATGGCGGTCTGGACCAGGCGGCGCAGGGGGCGGGCGCCGTACGCCGGGTCGTTGCCCTCCTCCGCGAGCCAGGCCAGCGCGTCGGGGGTGACGTCCAGGGTGAGGCGCCGCTCGGCCAGGCGGCGGCCGAGGCGGTCGATCTGGAGGCGGGCGATCCGGGCCAGCTCCGCCTCGCTGAGCGCGGAGAACACCACCAGGTCGTCCAGCCGGTTCAGGAACTCCGGCTTGAACGAGGCCCGCACCGTGTCCAGCACCCGCTGCCGCTTCTCCGCCTCGGTGAGCCCCGGGTCGACCAGGTACTGGCTGCCCAGGTTGGAGGTGAGCACCAGGATGGTGTTGCGGAAGTCGACCGTGCGGCCCTGGCCGTCCGTCAGGCGGCCGTCGTCCAGCACCTGGAGCAGGATGTCGAAGACCTCGGGGTGCGCCTTCTCCACCTCGTCCAGCAGCACCACGCTGTACGGACGCCGCCGCACGGCCTCGGTGAGCTGGCCGCCCTCCTCGTACCCGACGTAGCCGGGAGGCGCGCCGACCAGGCGGGCGACGCTGTGCTTCTCGCCGTACTCCGACATGTCGATGCGGATCATCGCCCGCTCGTCGTCGAAGAGGAAGTCCGCGAGCGCCTTGGCCAGTTCGGTCTTGCCGACGCCGGTCGGGCCGAGGAACAGGAAGGAGCCGGTGGGGCGGTCCGGGTCCGCGACCCCGGCGCGCGAGCGGCGCACCGCGTCGGCGACGGCCTGCACGGCCTCGCTCTGGCCGATGAGCCGCTTGCCCAGCTCGTCCTCCATGCGCAGCAGCTTCTGCGTCTCGCCCTCCAGCAGGCGGCCGGCCGGGATGCCGGTCCAGGCGGCGACGACGTCCGCGATGTCGTCGGAGCCGACCTCCTCCTTGACCATGGTGTCCTTCGCGGCCTCCTCCTCGGCCTCGGAGGCGGCCTCCAGCTCCTTCTCCAGCTCGGGGATCTCCCCGTACAGCAGCTTGGAGGCGGTGTCGAAGTCGCCGTCGCGCTGGGCGCGTTCGGCCTGGCCGCGCAGGTCGTCCAGGCGCTCCTTCAGCTCACCGACGCGGTTGAGGGACTGCTTCTCCTTCTCCCAGCGGGCGGTGAGCCCGCGCAGCTCCTCCTCCTTGTCGGCGAGGTCGCGGCGCAGCCGCTCCAGGCGCTCGCGGGAGGCCGGGTCGGTCTCCTTGCCGATCGCCAGCTCCTCCATCCGCAGCCGGTCGACCCCGCGTTGGAGTTCGTCGATCTCGACGGGCGAGGAGTCGATCTCCATGCGGAGCCGGGACGCGGCCTCGTCCACCAGGTCGATCGCCTTGTCGGGCAGGAAGCGGGAGGTGATGTACCGGTCGGACAGGGTCGCGGCGGCCACCAGCGCGCTGTCCGCGATCTGCACCTTGTGGTGCGCCTCGTACCGCCCCTTCAGACCGCGCAGGATCGCGATGGAGTCCTCGACGCTCGGCTCGGCCACCAGCACCTGCTGGAAGCGCCGCTCCAGCGCCGGGTCCTTCTCGATCCGCTCGCGGTACTCGTCCAGCGTGGTCGCGCCGACCATGCGCAGCTCGCCGCGGGCCAGCATCGGCTTGAGCATGTTGCCCGCGTCCATCGCGGAGTCGCCGCCCGCGCCCGCGCCGACGACGGTGTGCAGCTCGTCGATGAAGGTGATGACCTGCCCGTCGGAGTCCTTGATCTCCGAGAGCACGGCCTTGAGCCGCTCCTCGAACTCACCGCGGTACTTCGCGCCCGCCACCATGGCGCCGAGGTCCAGCGAGACCAGCCGCTTGTCCTTAAGGGACTCCGGCACGTCGCCCTTGACGATGCGCTGGGCCAGCCCCTCGACCACGGCGGTCTTGCCGACGCCCGGCTCACCGATGAGGACGGGGTTGTTCTTGGTGCGGCGGCTCAGCACCTGCACGACCCGGCGGATCTCCTGGTCCCGGCCGATGACCGGGTCGAGGCGGCCCTCCCGGGCGGCGGCGGTGAAGTCGGTGCCGAACTTCTCCAGGGCCTTGTACTGACCCTCGGGGTCGGCGGTGGTCACGCGGCGTCCTCCTCTGGCCTTCTGGAAGGCCTCTTGCAGCTTCTTGGCGGTGGCTCCCTGCTCGCGGAGCACTTCTCCGGCGGCTCCGCCCTTCGCGGCGAGACCGGTCAGCAGGTGTTCGGTGGAGAGGTAGTCGTCCCCGAGGTCCCCGGCGCGCTCGTCGGCGTCCGCGAGGACGGCGAGCAGCTCCCGGCTGGGCTGCGGGGGCGCGACGGTGGAGCCGGTCACGCTGGGCAGCGCGGCGAGGGCGCGCTCGGCCCCGGCGCGCACGGCGGCCGGGTCGGCGCCGACGGCGGCGAGCAGATCGGTGATGTTCTCGTTGTCCTGGCCCGCGAGCAAAGCGAGCAACAGGTGAGCGGGCGTCAGATCGGGATGCCCCTCCGTCACGGCCCGCTGGCTCGCGGCGTTGATCGCGTCCCGGCTCCTGTTGGTCAGCTCGGCGTCCACGTGCGTGTTCTCCCCTTCCGCCACTACTCCACTGATGACTTAACCAGTGTACACAAACTTGAGTCGGGTGCACTCAATTAAGCGGCGGGAACCTCGGATTGGCTAGGTTTCAGCCATGGCCTCCTACTCCGTGGATCTGGACGCACCGGACGATGCGTATGTCGCCTTCTGGCGGGAGCGGCATCTGAGCACACTCACCACCATCCGCCCGGACGGCACCCCGCACGTGGTGCCGGTCTGCGTGACCTGGGACCCGGAGGCGGGGATCGCCCGCGTCATCACCAGCGGCACCAGCACCAAGGCGGCGCTGGTCCGGGCGGCCGGGGCGGAGGGGGCGCGGGTGGCGGTGTGCCAGGTCGACGGTCGGCGCTGGGCCACGCTGGAGGGGCGGGCGCGGGTGCGCGAGGACCGGGAACGGGTCGCGGAGGCGGAGCGGCGCTTCACCGAGCGGTACGGCCGGGAGCCCCGGGAGAACCCCCTGCGGGTCGCCATCGAGATCGAGGTGGAACGCGCGCTCGGGCGCGGCTGAAGAGTTTCGGCCACTTGGCCGGAGCGCCGATACCCCGAAATATGCGCAGAAACTGCAGCGGCGTCACCGTGTTCAGGTCACGGTGACGCCGCTGCGGGGGGAAGCGCCTGAGCGATCTTTTACGACGGGGGAATCGCGTCAGGCACTGCGGGGGGTGGCAGTTGTGGTCCTGAGGTCGGCGACCTCGGGCTCCGCGAGACGGTGGTCCCGCTGGTCGAGATTGACGAAGATCATGCCGTACCGGACGGCACACCGCACCGGCTGCGGCGCGCCGCGTGGCTTGCGCAGGCAGCGGTACGCCCGTACGTCCTCGTCCTCGTCCCGGGTGACCACGACCGGTTCGCCGAACACCGTCACCATCAACGAGTCGCCGCTGTGGGGGATGGCGGTGACCAGATCGATGAAGTGCCAGCCGGAACGGTAGGCGGTAGCCATCTCACGACGGAAGGAGCGGTCGTCGGGAGGCGTGGTCATGGTGATCAGTCCCACCGCGTGTCGAGCGGGGCGACGTCCCACCTCGTATCCGCGGTCGTACTGTCCCACCGGGTGTCCAGCGGGGCGGTGTCCCACCTGGTGTCCTGAACGCCCGCCGCTGTCACGGTCCCCCCGATGCCCGGCTCGTGCCCGCTCGCCGCACCGGAGAGGCCCGCCAGAGTTCCGACGGCCGCAACGGCGGAGAGAGCGGCAACAAGCGCCGAGCGAAGCATTCTGTTACGCATGGTCGGCTTCGTCCTCACTTGAAAGTCCCCTCTTCCCCCGTCGAGTTAGACGATGGCTCATTCAGGCACATCATCGCCACACGATCGGTGCATCATGTTCCTGCATGTTCAGGACCCTGGGGGGTGGAGATTCGGTGACAAACGGTACAGAGGCGACACATCCCCACGCGGTGACCGAGATGTGCGCGGATGGGAGCCGTCTCTACGCGAGCGCCCTGCGCACCGGCCGTATCCCGCGCGCGGACGCCGAATCGGCCCCGTGCCTGATGGAGTTCGCCCTGCTCCACCCCGATCCCGACGACCCCGGCTGGCTGCGGCCGGTGGCACCGGCCGTCGCGCTGGCCCAGCGGCTGACCCCGATCGAGCGGGAGATCGCCGAGCGGCGGCGCCGGTCCATCGTGCTGTCCGAGATATTCGAACCCTTCATGACGCTGAGCGCGCGCGAGGACGCCCCGACCCACGCGATCACCGTGCTGGAGGGCCTGGACCGCATCAACGCGGCCCTGGACCTGGCGACCGGCCAGTGCCGCACCGAGGTGCTCACCGTGCAGCCCGGCGGCCGCCGCAGCCCCGAGAACCGCCTCCTGGAGGCGCTGGAGCGCGATCAGCCGCTGATCGAGCGCGGGGTGCGCATCCGCACCCTCTACCAGCACACCGCCCGCTACAGCACCGACCGCCTCGCCTACGTGGACCGCTTCGCCGACGGCAAGGCGGAGTACCGCACCATCGACGAACTGGTGGAGCGGCTGATCATCTGCGACGAGACGGTGGCCTTCATCCCGGTCCGCGAGGACCGCCAGGTCGCCCTGGAGCTGCGCCACCCCGGCCTGGTGCGCTACCTCGTCAAGGTCTTCGAGTTCATGTGGAGCCGCGCGGTCCCGCTGAGCGCCGGCACGCCCTACGAGACCGCGCCGGACGGCCTCACCGACGTCCAGCACTCCATCGCCAAGCTCCTGGTGGAGGGCCATGTCGACGAGGCCATCGCGCGCCGTCTCGGGATGAACGTCCGCACCTGCCGGGCCCACATCGCCAAGCTGGCCACCTTGCTGGGCAGCGGCAGCCGGGCTCAGCTCGGCTACCTCATCGCCCGCTCCGGCATCCTCAACGAGGAGGGTTAGGCGCGCAGTTCGGGTCGGGCCGGGGTCGCCGCCGGTCCGTGCGACGGGCCGTCCAGACCCACCTGGGCGATGCGGACGCCGAGTTGGGTACGGCTGGTCGCGCCCAGGGTCTCCGAGAGCCGGGCTATGTGCGCGCGGCAGGTGCGCACGCTGATGCCGAGCCGCTCGGCGATCACCGCGTCCTGGTGGCCCTCGGCGAGCAGCGCGGCGATGGCGCGTTCCCGGTGCGAGATGCCCTCGATGCCGGTGTCGGGCAGCGGGGCGGTGAGCGGGATCGCCAGCCGCCACAGCCGCTCGAAGACCGTCACCAGGTATTCCACCAACGCCGGGTGGCGCAGCTCCAGGGCCATGGTGCGGTCGGTGTTGGCGGGGATGAAGGCGACCGTGCGGTCGAAGAGGATGAGCCGGTCGATGACCTCGTCCAGGGTGCGGGCCTCCACCGCGTCGCCCATCAGCTCCAGGTAGTTGAGCAACCCCTGGCCGTGCCGGGCGACATGGGTGTACAGGTCGCGCATCCGGACGCCCCGGCCGCGCAGTTCCAGCGCCCGGTGCAGGCCCTCGGTCAGCTCCGCCTCGCGCCGGATGCCGCCGGGCTGCACGGTCAGCACCTCGGTCGCGCACGCCTCGGTGGCCTCGTCCATCGCGGCCTGGATACGGGTGAGCCCGTCCAGCACCCGGATCGCGGTGCCTTCACCCGGCGGTGAGAGGTCGGGCAGTTGACGGCCGAGTCCGGCGTACCAGTCGAACGCGGCGACCGCCGAGCCCATCCGGCGCTGGCTCTGGGTGACCTCGTCGTAGACCCCGCGCAGCAGCCGGGTCATCACCTCCTGCGGGGAGGTGGGGACCAGCCATTCCATGTCGTCGGGGTCGGGATGCAACAGGGCCAGGTCCAGCAGGCAGGGCACCGGCTCGGCCTCGGCGCGCGGCACCCGGCCCCGGCGCACCGCGCGGGAGTACACGCGGTCCCCCGGCCCGCACAGCCGGTCGGCACCATGGGGATGTCTCTCCGTCGCGTGCCCGGCCATCGCCCATTCCACCCCCGGTCGCCGCCACTTCGCAGCGCAACTATGCGCGGCCCCGCCCGCCTCCGCAACACGGCTCCCCGCGCCCCGCGGGCCGCGACACACCGGTATGCCCGGATCGCCGGGGGCGGCCGGGGCGGGAAAGAGGGAGGCGGTCCCGCCGTCGGCGGGGCCGCCTCCCTCAGGTGGCCCGGGGCCGTGCCCCGGCCGTGCCGTGCGGTGTCAGCGCAGGCCGACGGCCGCGCAGGCCGCCTTGTAGTCGGCCGTGCAGATGTCGTCGACCGAGTAGATGCCGTCCGCGACGACCGTGTCCTTGATCTTGCTCTTGGTCAGCGCGCTCACCTGGACCAGCTTGGCCGGGATCTGCTTGTCGGTGGGGCTGTCGATGCGGTCCTGGGTGAGGGCGTCGAACTGGATGTCCTTGCCCTGCACCTTGGCGACGGCCATCTGCGCGGCGGCCTCGGCCTCGTCCGGGTAGGACTTGTAGACGCTCATGTACTGCTGGCCCGCCAGGATGCGCTGCACGGCGTCGAGTTCGGCGTCCTGGCCGGTGATCGGGGGCATGGTGGTGACCCCGGCCTTCTTGAGGGCCTTGATGACCCCGGCCGCCATGCCGTCGTTGGCGGAGTAGACGGCCGCGATGTCGGCCTTGCCTATCTTGCCGATCGCCTCGGTCATGTTGGCCTCGGCGTTCTCCGGCTTCCAGTCCTTGGTGTCGAAGCTGTCCGCGATCGTCACCTTGCCGTTGAGCTCGGAGAGCGCGCCCTCCTTGAACTGCTTGGCGTTGGGGTCGGTGGGCGAGCCGTTCATCATCACGATCTTGTCGGAGAGCCCGGCGCCCGAGCCCAGCCGCTCCAGCAGCGACCGGGCCTGCACCTGGCCGACCAGCTCGTTGTCGAAGGAGATGTACGCGTCGATCGGGCCCTCGGCCAGCCGGTCGTAGGCGATGACCGGGATGCCCGCGTCCTTGGCCTTCTTCACCGTGGAGGCGATGGCGTGCGAGTCGACCGCGTCCAGCAGGATGACGTTGACCTTCTCGTCGATCATCCGCTGCATCTGGTCGGCCTGCTGACCGGCGTCCGCGTCGGCGTTGGCGTACTCGACCTTCCCCTTCTTGTGGGTCAGTTCGGACACCTGGCTCTTGATGATCGGGTAGTCGAACTTGTCGTAGCGGGTGTTGGCCTTCTCCGGGAGCAGCAGGCCGACGGTGACCTGGTCGCCCATGGTCGGGCTCGCGCTCGCGTCGTCACCCGCCGAGTTCAGGACGCCGCAGCCGGCGAGCGGGAGGACCATCGTGGAGACGGCGGCCACGGACATGGCGATACGACGCATTCGAGGGCTCACTTCAGGTGCGTTCCGACGGGGTGCTGCGTGCGCGACCCAGGTGTCTGAAAAGACAACTTGCAGGCGCCCCATGGCGTCAAGCAAAACAACTTAACGAGATGGCAACACCACGCAGCGTTCAGGAAGTGAAGACATGGCGGAGCCTTGCGCGACCCTCTGTAAACATGCTTCACACCCTCCCCGCCCGTCCCGCCCGTTACGTACACACGGTCGAATGAAGTCAGCCAGGCTGTGAAAACCCGAAAGGGCCGGGAGGCTTGTGCCTCCCGGCCCTTTCGAAAGCGCTCGGATACGTCCCGTCAGTCCGCGGACTGCTGCCGCTTGGGCCGCCACACCACCAGCGCGCTGGTCTGCTGGACCTCCTGGTACGGGACCAGGTCGCGCCGGTAGGACGCGTGCACCGCGGCCTCGCGCTGACGCATCGTCGCCGCCGCGCCGTCCAGGGCCGATTCCAGCTCCGCGACCCGGGACTGGAGAGCCGCGACGTGGTTCTCCAGCTCGATGATGCGCTTGATGCCGGCCAGGTTGATGCCCTCGTCCTGCGACAACTGCTGCACCTGGCGGAGCAGTTCGATGTCACGGGCCGAATAGCGCCGCCCACGCCCCGCCGTGCGGTCCGGGGAGACCAGACCGAGGCGGTCGTACTGCCGGAGCGTCTGCGGATGGAGTCCGGAGAGCTGCGCGGCGACCGAGATGACGTAGACCGGGGTCTCCTCGGTCAGCTCGTACGGGTTGCGCCGACGACCGGGTGTGTCCATCGGGCTCATTCTCCCTTCGCGGCCTCGAACAGCTCCGCCCGCGGGTCCTCGTCCGCGGTCGCCTCTCGATACGCCTCGAGCGCGTCACGAGCCTTCCCCGAGAGGTCCTTGGGGACACTCACCTCCACGGTGATCAGCAGATCACCATGGCTGCCGTCCTTGCGCGCCGCGCCCTTGCCCCGCGCCCGCATGGTGCGGCCGTTGGGCGTGCCGGGCGGCAGCTTCAGGGTGACCGGGGACCCGCCGAGGGTGGGTACCCGCACCTCGCCGCCGAGGGCAGCCTCGGCGAACGTCACCGGGACGGTGACGGTGAGGTTGTCGCCCTTGCGGCCGAACACCCGGTGCTCGCCGACATGGACGGTGACGTACAGGTCGCCCGCCGGGCCGCCGCGCTCGCCGGGCGCGCCCTTGCCGCGCAGCCGGATGCGCTGCCCGTCGGTGACACCCGCCGGGATGCGGACCTGCATGGTGCGCGAGGACTTGGCCCGGCCGCTGCCGCTGCACTCGGTGCAGGGGTGCTCGGCGATCAGGCCGCGGCCCTTGCAGTCGGGGCACGGGTCGGTGAGCGAGAAGCCGCCGCCCGAACCCCGCGCGACCTGTCCGGTGCCGACGCAGGTCGGGCACACCCGCGGCGTGCCGTTCTTGTCGCCGGTGCCCGAACACGCCTTGCAGGGCGCCTGGGAGGTCATCCGGAGCGGTACGGTCGCGCCCTCGATCGCCTCGGTGAAGCTGAGCGTCACCTCGGTGTCGACGTCCTGCCCCCGGCGCGGCTGGGTACGGGTGGTACCCGCGCCGCCCCGGTTGAACAGGCCGCCGAAGACATCACCGATGCCGCCGCCGAAGCTGCCGCTCTGCGCGCCGCCCGCCCCGCCCGCACCGCCGAAGAGGTCGCCGAGGTCGAAGTTGAACTGCCCGCCGCCCGCCGCGCCCGGCCCCGGCCGGAAACCGCCGTTGCCGAACAGGGCGCGCGCGTCGTCGTACTCCTTGCGCTTCTTGGGGTCGCCGAGGACGTCGTTCGCCTCGGAGATCTCCTTGAAGCGCTCCTCGGCGCGGGTGTTGCCCTTGTTGGCGTCCGGGTGGAACTCGCGGGCGAGCTTCCGGTACGCCTTCTTGATCTCCGCCTCGGTGGCGTCCTTGGGGACGCCGAGGACCTTGTAGAAGTCCTTCTCGATGAAGTCCTTGGTGCTCATCCCCGACGTCCCTCCTTCCGGTCCTGCGTGATCTCGGTGATTACGTCAGCCCTCCTCCGGGCCACCGTTCTCCTTGTCGTCGGCCGCGCTCTCCTCGGCCTCCTCCGCCTGGACGGTCTGCGCGCCGGGCTGCGGCTCGGCGACGGCCACCCGCGCGGGGCGGATGGTGCGCTCACCGATGCGGTAACCGGGCTGGAGGATGGCCACGCACGTCGTCTCGGTGACGTCGGGCGCGTAGGAGTGCATCAGGGCTTCGTGGATCGTCGGGTCGAAGGGCTCGCCCTCCTTGCCGAACTGCGTGAGGCCCATCTTGGCCGCCACGGACTCCATCGACTCGGCCACCGACTTGAAGCCGCCGACCAGTTCGCCGTGTTCCCGCGCGCGGCCGATGTCGTCCAGCACGGGCAGCAGCTCGGTCAGGAGGTTCGCGACGGCGACCTCCTTGACCGCGACGCGGTCGCGCTCGACACGGCGGCGGTAGTTCTGGAACTCGGCCTGGAGCCGCTGGAGGTCCGCCGTGCGCTCACCGAGCGCCGTGCGTGCCTGGTCCAGCTGGGCCACCAGGGCCACATCTGCGCTTGCGTCCCCAGCCGGGGCCGCCTCCTCCTCGGAGGCGGCCTTCGGCTCGGCGTCGTCGGGGTCCGCGCCGGAGGGGACGTCGGGCTTCTCCTCGAAGCCCGGAGTCTCCTCCGTCACGCGGCACCGTCCTTGCGCTCGTCGTCGACGATCTCGGCGTCCACGACGTCGTCGTCCTTGGCGTCACCGGCGTCGGCGGAGGGACCGCCGGCGGCCTGGGCGCCCTGGGCGTCGGCGTACATGGCCTGGCCGAGCTTCTGCGAGACGGCGGCGACCTTCTCGGTGGCCGTGCGGATCTCGGCAGAGTTGTCGCCCTCGGCGGACTCGCCCTTGAGCTTCTCCTTCAGCTCGGCGACAGCCTCCTCGACCTCGGTCTTGATCTCGCCCGGGACCTTGTCCTCGTTGTCCTTGAGGAACTTCTCGGTCTGGTAGACGAGCTGCTCGCCCTGGTTGCGGGACTCGGCGGCCTCGCGGCGGGCGTGGTCCTCCTCCGCGTACTTCTCGGCCTCCTGGCGCATGCGGTCGACCTCGTCCTTCGGCAGCGAGGAGCCACCGGTGACGGTCATCTTCTGCTCCTTGCCCGTGCCGAGGTCCTTCGCGGTCACGTGCATGATGCCGTTGGCGTCGATGTCGAAGGCGACCTCGATCTGCGGGACACCGCGCGGGGCGGGCGGCAGACCGGTCAGCTCGAACATCCCGAGCTTCTTGTTGTACGCCGCGATCTCGCGCTCGCCCTGGTAGACCTGGATCTGCACGGAGGGCTGGTTGTCCTCGGCGGTGGTGAAGATCTCGGACCGCTTGGTCGGGATCGTCGTGTTCCGCTCGATGAGCTTGGTCATGAT
Organism: Streptomyces sp. NPDC090119; assembly: GCF_044747085.1. NCBI lineage: Bacteria > Bacillati > Actinomycetota > Actinomycetes > Kitasatosporales > Streptomycetaceae > Streptomyces > Streptomyces sp. NPDC090119. The sequence goes on from NZ_JBIVDK010000005.1 coordinate 268,520, forward strand.
GCCGCCCTTGGTCTCGATACCGAGGGACAGCGGGGTGACGTCGAGGAGCAGGACGTCCTTGACCTCGCCCTTGAGGACACCGGCCTGGAGGGCGGCACCGATGGCGACGACCTCGTCCGGGTTCACGCCCTTGTTGGCCTCGTTGCCACCGGTCAGCTCCTTGACGAGCTCGGCGACGGCCGGCATACGGGTGGAGCCACCGACGAGAACGACGTGGTCGATCTCGGACAGCTGGATGCCCGCGTCCTTGATGACGTTGTGGAACGGCGTCTTGCAGCGCTCCAGCAGGTCGGCGGTCAGCTGCTGGAACTGGGCGCGGGTGAGCTTCTCGTCCAGGTGCAGCGGGCCCTCGGCGGACGCCGTGATGTAGGGCAGGTTGATCGAGGTCTCCGTGGAGGAGGACAGCTCGATCTTGGCCTTCTCGGCGGCCTCGCGCAGGCGCTGGAGGGCCATCTTGTCCTTGGCGAGGTCCACGCCGTGGCCGGCCTTGAACTGCTGGACCAGGTAGTCGACGACGCGCTGGTCCCAGTCGTCACCACCGAGGTGGTTGTCACCGTTGGTGGCCTTCACCTCGACGACGCCGTCACCGATCTCCAGCAGCGAGACGTCGAAGGTGCCGCCACCGAGGTCGAAGACCAGGATGGTCTGGTCGTCCTTGTCGAGGCCGTACGCGAGAGCGGCGGCGGTCGGCTCGTTGACGATGCGCAGGACGTTCAGACCGGCGATCTCACCGGCCTCCTTGGTCGCCTGACGCTCGGAGTCGTTGAAGTACGCCGGGACGGTGATGACCGCGTCGGCCACCTTCTCGCCCAGGTACGCCTCGGCGTCGCGCTTCAGCTTCTGCAGGATGAAGGCGCTCATCTGCTGCGGGTTGAAGCTCTTGCCGTCGAGCTCGATCTTCCAGTCCGTGCCCATGTGGCGCTTCACGGAACGGATGGTCCGGTCCACGTTGGTGACCGCCTGGCGCTTGGCGACCTCGCCGACCAGCACCTCACCGTTCTTCGCGAAGGCGACGACGGACGGCGTGGTCCGGGCACCCTCGGCGTTGGTGATGACGGTGGGCTCGCCGCCCTCCAGAACGCTGACGACGGAGTTAGTCGTGCCCAGGTCGATGCCGACCGCACGTGCCATGGTTGATTCCTCCAGAGAACTTGAGTGGGACTGGCTCAAGTGTGCCACTCCGATCGCTCTGGGTCAACAGACATGAGTCAACCGGACTCAACTCTTATATGGCGCTTATATGCAAGGCGGCATCGGGCCTGGCCGGACGCGGGTTCCCCCGTCCCGGCGAAGGCAACCCTCAGCGACTCATCTCACCCCGCGCCGTGCTGCATCGCGCAGGAGGATGGGGGTAGTCTCAGACGGACTGCATAAGTTACCGCTTAGTAATTTCGAGGCCGCCTCAGGAGCCCCTCATGCAACTCGCCGCGATCATCGTGTCGCTGGTCCTGACCGTGGTCGGTGTCGCGCTGCTCGCCCGGGCCATCGGACAGTTCGTCCGGTACTTCAAGCTGGGCCAGCCCGTCCCCGCCGGTACCCGGACCGACAACCCGTACCAGCGCAGCGTGACCCTGGTGCGGGAGTTCCTCGGCCACACCCGGATGAACCGGTGGGGCATCGTCGGCGTGGCCCACTGGTTCGTGGCCGTGGGCTTCCTGACGCTGCCGCCGACCCTGGCCCAGGCGTTCGGCCAGCTCTTCAAGGCCGACTGGACGCTGCCCTTCATCGGCGACTTCCTGCCCTTCGAGCTGTACATCGAGTTCATCGGTGTGATGACCATCCTCGGCATCGCCGTGCTGATGGTCATCCGGCTGCTGAGCCTGCCCAGCCGACCGGGCCGCAAGTCCCGCTTCGCCGGTTCCAAGTCCGGCCAGGCGTACTTCGTCGAGTACGTCATCCTCACCATCGGCCTGGCCATCTACACCCTGCGCGGCCTCGAGGGCGCGCTGCACGGCGTCGACCACTACGAGGCGGCCTACTTCGCCTCGTACCCGCTGGTCCTCGCCTTCAAGGCGCTCAGCGTCGGCACGCTGCAGAACCTGGTCTACCTGGTCGCCATGATCAAGATCGGGACCTCGTTCATCTGGATGATCGTGGTCTCGCTCAACACCAACATGGGTGTGGCCTGGCACCGCTTCCTCGCCTTCCCGAACATCTGGTTCAAGCGGGACGCGGACGGCGGTGTGGCCCTCGGCGCGCTCCAGCCGATGACCTCCGGCGGCAAGCCGATCGACTTCACCGACCCCGGTGACGACGACGTCTTCGGCGTCTCCCAGGTCGAGCAGTTCTCCTGGAAGGGCCTGCTGGACTTCTCCACCTGCACCGAGTGCGGCCGCTGCCAGTCGCAGTGCCCCGCGTGGAACACCGGCAAGCCGCTCTCCCCGAAGCTGCTGATCATGTCGCTGCGGGACCACGCCCACGCCAAGGCGCCGTACCTGCTCGCGGGTGGCGGCAAGACCATGGAGGGCGACGAGAAGGCGTCCGAGGAGCAGCTCGCGAACGTGCCCGCCGCGGCCCTCGCCGAGGCCGAGCGCCCCCTCATCGGCACCGCCGAGGAGAACGGCGTCATCGACCCGGACGTCCTGTGGTCCTGCACCACCTGCGGCGCCTGTGTCGAGCAGTGCCCGGTGGACATCGAGCACGTCGACCACATCGTCGACATGCGCCGCTACCAGGTGATGATCGAGTCCGCGTTCCCGTCCGAGGCGGGCACGATGCTCAAGAACCTGGAGAAGAAGGGCAACCCCTGGGGCCTGGCGAAGAAGCAGCGCCTGGAGTGGACCAAGGAGGTCGACTTCGAGGTCCCGGTCGTCGGCAAGGACATCGAGGACCTCTCCGAGGTCGAGTACCTCTACTGGGTCGGCTGTGCCGGTGCCCTGGAGGACCGCGCCAAGAAGACGACCAAGGCGTTCGCCGAGCTGCTGCACATCGCGGGCGTCAAGTTCGCCATCATGGGCGGCGACGAGAAGTGCACCGGTGACTCCGCCCGCCGTCTCGGCAACGAGCCCCTGTTCCAGGAGCTCGGCATGGAGAACGTCATGTCCCTCAACGCCGCCTTCGGCGAGGAGATGGACGACGACGGCAAGGTGGTCCCCGAGTCGGCGAAGCCCAAGTCGGCCAAGAAGATCGTCGCCACCTGCCCGCACTGCCTCAACACGCTCGGCAACGAGTACCCGCAGCTCGGCGGCGACTACGAGGTCATCCACCACACCCAGCTGCTCCAGCACCTGGTGGACGAGGGCAAGCTGATCCCCGTCACCCCGGTCGAGGGCATCATCACGTACCACGACCCCTGCTACCTGGGCCGGCACAACAAGATCTACACGCCGCCGCGCGAGATCATCGGCAAGGTCCCGGGCCTCAGGAACGAGGAGATGCACCGCCACAAGGAGCGCGGCTTCTGCTGTGGCGCCGGTGGCGCGCGGATGTGGATGGAGGAGCGGATCGGCAAGCGCATCAACAACGAGCGCGTCGACGAGGCCCTCTCCCTCAACCCCGACATCGTCTCCACCGCCTGCCCGTTCTGCCTGGTCATGCTGACCGACTCGGTCAACGGCAAGAAGAACGACGGCAAGGCCAAGGAGTCCATCCAGGTCGTCGACGTCGCCCAGCTCCTGCTGGACTCCGTCCGGACCCCGGTGGACCCGGCGGACGACGACGAGCCCGCGACCGAGCCGGAGCCCGAGCCGGTGAAGTAGCCACGGCCGCAAGGCGACGAGGGTGCCCCCTGACCACTGGTCGGGGGGCACCCTTGTTTCTCCCCCGCACCTGGGCCCGCCGCCCGGAAAACACCCGTACAGCACGCACCCGGACGGCATATGCAGAACCTATATGCCCCGGTATCTCCCGATACGTTCGAGGAGCCGCGTCGGCCGAGGAGCCCGCGCGTGCCTCTTCTTCGACACGAATCAGGGAGTGAGTGTGAAAGCTCGCTTTGGCGTGAGCCGCGCAAAGGCGCTCACGATCGCCGCACTGTCCGCCCTCGCCGCCACGGCCCTCCAGGTACCGGCCTCGGCCGCGGGCGGGGGCACCAGCGGCGCGGACCACTGGGGCGTCATCACCCGCAACACCATCGGCTCGCCGGTGGCCGCGCTGCGGGAGGGCCCCTACGGGTCGTTCGGCGTCACCGGCGCCGCCGCCCGTCCGCCCTTCGGCACCGGCAGCCTCGGCATCGAGGTGGCGGACGACTCCACCTCGCTGACCCCGCCCAGCGAGAAGGTGGACTTCGGCAACGAGGTCGACTTCTACGGCGACCCGGTGCTCGGCCTCACCCAGGTCGGCTTCCGCGTCTTCCAGACCGGCGAGAACGTCACGTACGGCGGCAACCGGAACCTGCCCAACATCAAGTTCGAGATCAACCCGAACGTCGCCGCGCACCCCGGCGACACCTACTCCACCCTGGTGTGGGTTCCCGGCCCGGTCACCACGACCAACCGCTGGAGCGGCTACCTGGACGCCACCACGACCGGCAGCTGGTTCCTCACCGGCGGCGAGACCGCCTGCACCCAGGCCGCCCCCTGCACGTTCGCCCAGGTCAAGGCGTCGCTGAACGACGGCGGCGCGGCACCGCTCATCTACACGGCCGCGGTCGGCAAGGGCCGCGACTACCTGTGGGCCGGAGCGGTGGACGGGCTGCGCGTCAACCGGAACATCTACGACTTCGAGGCCGACGGAGTGCGGGTCCGCCGCGCCTGACGCGCACCCGCCCCGCTCCGTACCCGACGGCGCCCCCGCTCCCGAACCGGGACCGGGGGCGCCGTCGTGCGCGGGGCGGGGGTCAGGCTTCCTTCGGGGAGGCCTGCTGGACCACGTCGAAGGACCACAGGGTGGAGCCGCTGGCCGCGGGCTTCGGCCGCTCGCCGCCCTCGCCGCCACCCTGGTGGGCGGCCTTCATCGGCCCCTCCATCCACGCCTGGAACGACTCCTCGTCGCGCCAGCGGGTGTAGACGAGGTACTGCTCGGTGCCCTCCACCGGCCGCAGCAGCTCGAACCACTCGAAGCCGTCGGAGTTCTCCACGGCGTGCGCCCGCGAGGCGAAGCGCTTCTCCAGCATCTCCCGCTGCTCGTCGGGAACGGTCAGCACATTGATCTTCACTACGCTCATGCCCCCATCCTGCCTCCACCGTCTTACGTTCGCGTCCTCACCCAAACCCGTGCCCGTCCCCGGTCTTCCCCCTGACGGTCCCTTAGGGGATGTCACAGGATGGCCGCAATGCCGGGCCCGACCCCCCGGCTCCGACACGCGGGCGGCCGGGAGCAGGTACGTTCGACGGGTGGCTGGATTCAGGATGGGACGCGGGGGCCGGGACAACCGCACCGCGCAAGGACAGCAGACGCACGCGCCCCAGGGACCGTCGTACGGCGGCCAGGCCCCGCACCAGGGGCAGCGGGGGCCCGCCTACGGCTACCCGCAGGGCCAGCAGGGCTACCCCCGTCCGGGGCACCCGCAGGGGCAGCAGGGCTACGGGTATCCGGGGCCGGTGGACGACGGCCCGGAGTACTTCGGCGACCACGGACACGCGCCCCACGGCGGCGGACACGACCCGTACGCGGCGAACCAGCCGGGCCACACCCAGGCGTTCTCCGTCGACGAGGCGTCCGCCTACAACCAGGGCGAGACCTACCACGCGGGCTCGGCCGCCCCGGCGGGCCCGTCCGGCCCGCCGCTGCACTGGAAGGACCTGCTGAAGGGGATCGTCCTCTCCCCCAACCCGACCTTCCTGCGCATGCGGGACTACACGATGTGGGGCCCGGCCCTGATCGTGACGTTCCTCTACGGCCTGCTCGCCGTCTTCGGCTTCGACGGCGCCCGCGCGGACGTGATCGGCGCGACGCTCACCAACGCGATCCCGATCGTGCTCATCACGGCGGTGACGATCGTGCTGAGCGCGTTCATCCTGGGCGTGGTCACCCACACCCTGGCCCGCCAGCTCGGCGGCGACGGCGCCTGGCAGCCCACGGTCGGCCTGTCCATGCTGATCATGTCGCTGACGGACGCCCCGCGCCTGGTCGTCGCCATGTTCGCCGGGGGCGACGCCAGCTTCGTCAAGGTCATCGGCTGGATCACCTGGCTCGCCGCGGGCGCCCTGCTCACCCTGATGGTCTCCCGCTCCCACGACCTGCCCTGGCCGAAGGCGCTGGGCGCGTCCGCGATCCAGCTGATCGCGCTGCTGTCGATCGTGAAGCTGGGCACGTTCTGAGTCTGCCGAGGCAAGAGGAAGGGCCCCCGGAGCTTGCCGCTCCGGGGGCCCTGCTTCTTGTGCGGGCGGCCGCTCAGGCGTCCAGAACCTGCCCGGTCCGGCGCACGACGGGCGGCTCGACACTTCAGGCTGACTTGACTGGATGACGGTAGTAGTCTGCCCCTGCTCAACAGGCAGAGGGAGGGCCGACCGTGGCACGCAAGGTAGGGGTCTACACCCGGATTTCGCGGGACGACGAGGGCGAGTCGCTGGGAGTCGCCAGGCAGCAGCAGGACTGCGAACGGCTCGCGGACCTCCGGTCGTGGCAGGTCGTGAAGACCTACGAGGACAACGACGTGTCGGCGTTCAAGCGCAACGTCGTGCGCGACGAGTTCGAGCTGATGCTGAGAGATCTCCGCGCCGGCCTCATCGACGGCATCGTGGCCTACGACCTAGACCGCCTCGCTCGACAGCCGCGGGACCTTGAGCGCCTGATCGAGATCTTCGACGAGCGTCCCCGCCTGGAGTTCGCCACCGTCACGAACGACATCAACCTTGGATCACCGGACGGCCGCACCATGGCCCGCATCATGGTCGCGTTCGCCAACAAGTCGTCGCACGATGCGTCACGCCGGATCAAGCGCAAACACCTGGAGTTGGCCCAGCAGGGTAAGGACAGCGGCGGGCCGGCGCCGTACGGCTGGAGCAAGGACGACCGCACCAGGGTCGACCCGGGGGCCGCCGAAGCCATCCGGGAGGCACAGCGCGAAGTGCTCGCCGGCGTCCGCATCGGAACCATCCGGACCCGGTGGCAGCAACAGGGCTTAGGCAACCCACGCGCAGGCACCAAGCGCATGGCCCACCACCACGTCGAACAGATCCTGACCAACCCCAGACTGGTCGGCTACCGGACGTACCACGGTGAAATCCTGGTCGGCGAAGACGGCGAACCCGTCAAGGGGAACTGGGAGCGGATCAACACCCTGGAAGAGTGGGAAGCCGTCTGCGCGGCTGTCACCGAGCGGAAGCAGAAGCATCCCGGCAAGTCGCTCGCCCGTAAGTACCTGCTCTCGGGCATTGCCCGGTGCGGACTATGCAAGGCGAAGATCCGAGGACAGATCAACAACCGCTGGCAGCCAGGTTCGAAGGCCACGAAATACACGTACCAGTGCTCCGTGGTGAACGGCGGATGCGGCAAGGTGGGACGGGTTGGAGAGCCCGTCGACAGGCTCATAGTCCAACTAGCACTCGAAGAACAGCGCGCGCGAGCAGCAGTAACTGCCGTCCCGGCCAATCAGCAATGGCCGCGCGAGAACGAGCTGCAGCAGGTCTCCCAAGACATCGCCCAACTCGTGGATGCCGAACGCTCGAAACAGATCACGGTGGCCACCCTCTTGCAGCTCTTGCCGGCCAAAGAGCGGCTGCGCGACGAACTCAAACTGGAGCGGGCCCGCTTCTACAAACAGCAGAAACAGGCCGAGGCCAAAGGCGATGCGGCGAACCTGACCCTCGAAGAGTTCTTTGCGCTGCCGGTCGAACGCCAGCAAGAGATCGTGCTGCACAGCCTCTCAGCCGTGATCATTCACCCGGCCGGACGAGGACGCCGGAAGTTCGACCCGAGTCTGATCGAACCCGTCTGGCGGTGACGATCAGGCCCGCCCCTGCAACACGAGGGCACGGCGTACCCACTCTTCATCACGCTCAGGAGCACGGCGAAGATGCATCCGCAACCACTCGTCAGTGCTCATGACCTCACGCTGAGCCGTCGCCATACGGGACTCCGGACTACTGGTCTGACTCATCAAGGGCACCTCCTGCCAGTTCTTCGCGTGCGGTCTCGCGGTTCTGGGTGATCTCGCGGCGGATGTTGGCGGCGAGCCAGGATTCGCCGGGGGTGTGGCCGTGGCCGGCGTACGTCCAGTGCGCGAGGGTGAGCGTGGTGGCCTCTTCCTCGGTGCCGGGGTCGGGCAGGCCGAGGGCGGCGCGTTGCTGCTGGGCGCGGTAGTCGGCGCGGGTCTGGCGGAGGGCGCCGAGGGTGGTGGAGTAGTTGCGGGACTTGGTGGAGAAGTGGCCGCGGAAGCCGAGCATGTGCGCCCAGTCCCGTAGCTTGCGGTCGGGATAGAGGGGGTGGAGGTCGAGGCAGGCGGCGATGAGCCGGGCCGGGTGGTCGGGCACGTCGAGCAGGCCCAGGGCTTCTTTGTTGCCGATGCGCCGGTCGACGGTGCCGGTGGTTTCGGCGGCTTTGGTGGCGTACTTGGCGACGTAGGAGGCCACGGCCTGTTCGGTGATCTCGGCCCCGTCCCCGAAGGCGCGGATCGGGCGCACGTCGATCTGCTCACCCCACCGCAGCGTGCGAGCCGGCTGGTCTCCGGCCGGGTCGACGTCCACGGCAGCGCGGGCGGCGGCGGCGCGGATCGCGGCATCCAGGAGGTCACCGGTCGCCCAGGGCGGGGGCGGGGTGTCAGGGCCGTCCGGTCCGTCGAAGCGGATCACGGCGTGGAAGTGGACGGCACCGCGCTTCTGGTACTCAGCGACCTTGCCGAACGAGACCCGCGAGGCTTCCTTCGCTGCTTTCTGGGTGAGGCCGGCCATGCGGGCGATCTCGCGGAGCAGGTAGATCGTGAAGTAGCGCCACAGGTCGGAGGCGTGGTTGTTCCACAGCACCGCCCCCGCGTAGTCGTAGCGATCAGGGTCGAGCGGCGTACCCAACTCCGGGGCGGTCTCGGGGTGCCGGGTGCCGCAGCGGCAGGGCCGGGTGCCGGGCCGGTTGTGGACCGGGCCGAAGGACGGAGCGGTGAGCGTGGCGAACACCCGCGGGTGGTCGCGGATCGTTGTCGGGGTGCCCTTGGTGGGGTCTCCGACGAGGCCGGCGCGGATGAGGTGGTAGGTGTCGCCGGCGTAGGTCCAGGCGCAGGCCGGGCAACGTGAGGCGCGCCGGTTGCCGCAGGCGAGGCGGAGGACGCCGCCGGGTTCGGTGTCGGTGGAGTAGTGGTGCAGGACGTGCCCGGTCGAGGCGTCGCGGGTGACGGTCGTACCGGTGAGCCGGATTGGATCGGTGCAGCCGCCGGTGCGGCGGATCTGGTCCTGGATGCGGTCGAAGCCGGTGGACCCGGCCAGCCTCAGCACGTCGGTGAGGGTGGCCGGGTCCAGGCCCGCCGGGGTGGCGGCGTCGATCACTTGCCGTCCTCCCGTTCGGTGTGGGCGTCGATCCACTCCTCGGCGCACACCTTGTGGACGGGCTTGCCCCGGTCGGAGCGCAGCGGGGTCGGCTTGGTGCAGAGGACGCACGGCTTGTCGCCGGTGGAGTCGTAGTGGTCGCTGGAACGCCAGTTCAGAAAGGCCACGGCGCTCACCTCCCGGCGCGGACGAGGCGGGCGCCGGGGGCGTAGTGGCCGGTGCCCCGGCAGGCGGGGCAGTCGATACGGATCAGGGTCCGGGTGCCGTCCGACTTCCGGGTGCCGGTGGTGACCACGGCCGAGGCGTGGCCGTCGCAGTCGCGGCACAGGCGCGGGACAGGGGTGTGCTGGGGCATGATGGTGCTTCCCTTCCGGGTCCTTTGGATCTGGGATGTGGGCCCCCGGAGCGGCGGATCTTTGGCGAGAGAGGCCGCTCCGGGGGTTGGTCAGTGCTGGGTGTTGCGCCTGCTGTGGCCCTTGACCGCGTACATCGCGGTGTCGGCGGCGGAGAGTGCGTCGGTGAGGGTGGGGACCGGCAGGTCCGCGCGGTGGCAGCGTCCGACCGAGGCGGAGACCGGCAGCACCTCGCCGTGGTGGTGGACGGGGCGGTCCAGGGCGGTCCGCAGGGTGTCAAGGCCGGTGGTGTGGGCGGGGTCGGTGACGATGGCGACGAATTCGTCTCCGCCGATGCGGGCGGCGATGCCGTGGCGTCCCACCCAGTCGTTCAGCCGGCGGGCGGTCGCGGTGAGTACCGCGTCCCCGGCGGCATGGCCGTGACGGTCGTTGATGGCCTTGAAGTCGTCCAGGTCGACCAGGATCACGAGGGCGTTGGGGTGCCGGTCGAGGAGGCGTTCGGCGCGGGTGGTCCATCCGGCGCGGGTGTGCAGGCCAGTGAGCGGGTCGCGGCGGGCGCCGGCGAGGCGGTGGGCGAGGACGCTGCCGTGCACGGCCCAGCCCAGGGCCGGTAACGCGGCGGCGACGGGCGCGAGGTCCATGCCGGTCACCGGCCGTTGCGGGAGTCGTTGAGCAGCGAGCGCAGGACCACGGCGCAGATCGCCACACTCACGCCGGTGATGGCGACCGCCAGCAGCATGGACACCAGGACCGTGCCGACGATGAGGACCACGGCCGTACCGCCACCCACGAGGGCGAGCGTGCTGCCGGGGGTGAGCTGGATGGTCGGCCGGTTCGACACCGGAGCCGGGACGACCGGGGCCGGGGCGGGGGTGGCCGGCATGGCCGTGGGTGCCGGGGTGGTCACCGCGGGGGCGCGGTCGGCGGGCGGGTACTTGGGGGTGAACATGGGGGTGTCCTCCTGTCAGGGGTTGCAGCGGTGGGTGCGGGCGGCGAGTTCGGCGGCGGAGCGGTCGCGGTGTTCGGTGGAGAAGCCGCAGCCGGGGGCGGTGCAAGCGGCGGTGTGTCGGGTCTGGCCGCGTCCGTTGTTGAAGGTGCCGACCTTGACCGGGCCGATGCGGATGACGTGGTAGAAGCGGTTCGGGCGCATGTCAGTCCGTCTCCCGGAGGCTGTTGCCGGTGAACTGGATGAGGATGCGGGCCTTCTCCTTCGGGTCCGGCGTGCGGTCGGCGGCCTCCTCGGCGAGCAGGCGGGCCAGGGTCGGGCGGCCGGAGTTGGCCATCTCACGGGCCGCAGCCTCGTAGTCCGAGGAGCGGTTGAAGCTGAAGAGGGGCACGGGCTCAACCTCTTTTCTGTTACAGGAGTTGGAGTTGCGCGGCGATGGCCTGGCAGGTCGGCGCGGGAAGTCCGAGCCGGGCGGTGAGCGCGTCGGCGGTGATCGGCTCGCCCGTGGTCTTGCGGTAGTTGTCCGCGATGGAGCGGGCGTGGTCGACCAGGGCCGCCGGGACCGTGGGAACCGGAGCAGGCGGCTTGACGGGCGCGGGGTCCAGCTCCGCAGGAGCCGAGGCGGGGGCCGGGACCGGCGCGGTGTCGGTGCGATGCAACTCGACTTCCGGCGCGGCCGGTTCGGTCTCCGGGCCGGTGTCCTCGGGTGCAGCCGCGGGTGCGGGGGTGTGGACGAGGAGGGTGCCGCCGAGGAAGGCGAGAGCGGGCCAGCCGGCGACCAGGATGCGGAGCCAGGCGGGTACGTGATCGAGGTCGAGGAGTCCGGCGGTGGCGACGTTGGCCCCGAGGGAAGCGGCGAGCGCGATCGTGAACCAGGTCCACGAGGCCCCGTCCCGACCGACCCGCAGCCGACGCCACGCGGCGACCAGCAGCAGGTCGACGGAGATGGGGTAGGCCCATGCCTTCCAGCCGGATTGCCCGGCAGCGGCGGCCAGGTCATGCAGGTGAGCGAAGGACAGAGCCCCGGCAATCACAGCTTGGACCAGTACGGCGTCAGGGCGACGGAGAGCGCGGTTCATGGTGATCACTCCCCGGCCGGTGCTTCGCCGGTGCCGAGGCAGGTCAGGCAGAGCGCGGCCTGTCGGTCATCGGTGGCGCGGCCCTTGCGGGCGCCGACGCGAACGGTCTCGGTGATCTCCCCATTGCCGTGGCAGTCCGGGCAGGCGGCCGGCTTCGGCGGGGTCTTCTTGCGCGTGGCCATGACGTGCCCCCTCTCAGTCCGTGACCGGGAACGGCTTGACCAGCGACGGACCCGGCTCCGGGGCGCTCGCGGGCACGTGCGGGCGGTAGGGGTCGAGGGCGGGAAGGTCGGGCACGAGGTGGGCGAACTCCCGGCACACGGCCGCCGCTTCGGCGCGGGTGGTGTGCGGGGTGCGGATCTTCGCCCAGCCGCCGGTGGAGTCGGTGGCAACCGCCGTACCCGGACGCTCGGCAGGAATCATCGAGGCCGTCAGCACGGCATCCGGGGCCACGTCCGCCAGACCCATTTCGGCGGTCTGCTTGTCGTTGACCCGGTGCACCACCCGCCCGGTGAGCTGGGCACGGAGCATGGTCGCGCCGCGTCCGAGTTCGGAGCCGAAGCGCTGCCCGCACACCTCCAGGTAGATCCCGACCGCGCGGGCCATCTGCGCGAGGCGGATCAGGGCGGTGACGATCTGTTCCCGGCGGTCCTCGTCCTTCTTGGAGGAGATCAGGAACAGCTCTGCCACCTCGTCCACCAGGACGACGACCGGGACGGGCCGTAGGCCGGCGGGCAGGTCCCACATGTCCGAGACGCCGTGGCGGCTCAGCAGGTCGAACCGGGATTCCATCTCCCCGACCAGCACGGACAGCAGCGCGGCCGAGTCGTCCGGGGTCGTGGCGAGCGCGGACAGCCGAGCCGCGTAGGCGGACTGTTCGACGCCGCGCTTGCAGTCGATCCCGACCAGGGCGACCGGCAGCCGGGCGAGTCCCTTGATCAGGTTGCGCTGATAGACGGACTTCCCGGAGTTGTTCGCCCCGAGGGTCAGCGCCATGGGCACTTGGCGGTAGTCGCGTACGAACGCGGTCCCGTCCTCCCGCAAGGCCACCGGCACCGACAGGCCCTCAGCACGGGCCCCGCGCGGCATCCGCACCCGGCGGAGCACGTCGTAGCCCGTCATGCGCAGCTCGACGTGACCGGGCTTGGTCTCTGCGACGGTCACCGAGTGCACGCCCCAGGCGTGGCGCAGTCGCTCCGAGGCGGCCACCAGGTCGGCGGGTTCCAGGCCGGCGGGCAGACGCAGCGTGACCCGCAGCCCGGTCGAGGTGCCGTAGACACGGCGGACCTTGGGCGGGACGGGCAGCACCTCACGGCGGGCGAGGTTCCGGGCGACGAAGGCCCGCGGCCGGGAGGGCTGCACCGTCAGCCCGCACACGTCCATCGTGGAACGGTAGGTGAAGGTGAACCGGCCCCAGGTGACCGGCATGCCGACCAGCGACCAGTACACACGCGGGGCACGGACCTTGGCGTAGCCGAGACCGCCGGCCCCCGCTAACGCGGAGGTGACCTCCAGAGCCGTGGACAGGTCGGTCATGGTCAGACCGCCGGGGTGATCGCCACGGCGCGGAACGAGATCCCGTGCCGCTTCTGGCCGTTGAACTCGTTCTCCCAGTCCCGCGCCTTCAGCCCCACGACCCGGACCGGGGTGCCCGGCGCCAGACCCTCCGGGCAACCGGTCTCCGGAACGGTCACCTGGTAGAGGTTCCCCTCGCCCTCGTCCGACACCAGCAGGCCCACGGTCGACATGTCCGCACCGGTCTCCCGGTCCACGGCCCGCTCCCCCGTCTTCTTGTTCACCATCTTCGGCTCCGGTGCGGTCGCCACGAACACCACGGCAGACGAAAGGTCGATCTTGAAGGACGGCATTGCGTCTCCTCCGGCAGGTCAGAGTTAGGCCCCTTGGACCTCTTGCTCAACTTGTTGGTACAAGCTGATATCTAGAGGTTGCAGCACCTGGAGTGAGACGTCAAGCACTTTGCGCGTACCTGTACCAACAAGTTGAGCGAGTGCGTCATGATGGAGGACATGAGCAAGCAGCCGAAGTACCAACAGGTAGCCGATGCACTGCGTCGAGAGATCGACAACGGCACCCATGGACCAGGCTCCCGGCTCCCCTCGGAGGCCGAGTTGGCGGCCCGCTTCGATGCTTCGCGGAACACCGTCCGGTCGGGACTGGGCTTGCTCGTCAGCCAAGGGCTCATCGCGTCGAGTCAGGGCCTGGGCTACGAGGTACGGAAGCACGAGGTGTTCGAGCTGAACGCCTCCCGCTTCGAGAACCTGAACTTTCCGCAGAACGGCGACGCGTACTCAACGGACGTGACGAACGCGGGCCGGCGCCCGCATCAGACGTTCCGGGTCGAGGTGACCACCGCATCCGACTTCATTGCCGAGCGGCTCAAGGTGGACCCGGGCACCCGGGCCGTTCTCCGTTTCTGCCACCGCTTCGTTGACGACGTGCCGTGGTCGACGCAGGCGACGTACTACCCGGACTGGCTTGTGCAGGACGCACCCCGTCTCGCCGAGCCCGGCGACATTGACGAGGGAACGACTCGCTACTTGGCCGGCGTAGGCATCGAACAGGTCGGGTACGCCGACGAGATCTCCACCCGCATGCCCACGCCGGAAGAGGCCCGGTTGCTGGAGATCGGCCCAGGCGTCCCGGTTCTGCTTTGGACCCGCACGGGATATACCGCGGACGGCCCGGCGCGCTGCACGATCACGACCTTCCGTGGCGATCTCAACCGCATGAACTACGAGATCGGCGACCTGTCCGCCCGAGAGAACGAAGCCAAGTGAGAGTCACCATCGCCACCGCTGCCGACCTCGATCAGTTGCTGACCTTCCGCGTCGAGGCCGCGACTTGGATCAGCAAGTTGGGCAGTGATCAGTGGAGCAGGCCGTACCCCGCAGAACGTCTCTTGGCCACCATCGAAGGCGGCACCGTCTTCATGCTGAGGGACGGAGAAAGGACCGCCGGCACGATCACTCTCACTCCGGAGGCAGAGGAGGGGTTGTGGTCGGATGAGGAGCTTGCCGAGCCCTCGATGTTCATCAACAAGTTGACGATCTCTCGCGACTACGCGAGGCAGAACCTTGGCGGCAGGCTCATGGACTGGGCCGGCGACCGGGCGTATCGAGCGGGGGCGAAGTGGCTACGCCTTGACGCGTGGAGCACCAATGAGCGGCTTCAGCGGTACTACCTTGACCAAGGCTTCCAGTACGTGCGGACCGTACTCGAAGGCAACGCCGTCAACGGTGGCCCACGAGTCTCAGGATGGCTTGCCCAACGCCCCCCGCGGCTTGCCGATCATGGTTTCGCCGATGAGACGCCCAGCTCCGAGCCGCTGAGCGCCTGAGCTGTTACAGGTTTCTCTACCTCATCAAGCCCCGGCTGCGCTCCGCTCCGCCGGGCGCGCTTCCCGGCTCCGCTCCGGGCGACGCTCCTGCCTTCGGCCCGCTCCGCCCGCGCTGCGCCGACGCGCGCCCACACGTGGATAGGGCCGGAAGCCATGAGTCGATCACCGCATAGAACGGCGGGCGGTCAAAGAGGATGCCTCCGGCGGGGGATCGGCCGGCACCGGGATGGAGGGGGCACCGTCGCCGACCGCGGGCGCATTGAGGCGTGCGTGGGGTGCTCCCATCCCGTCCACCGTCGACCCAGGCAGAGCCGAGCAGACGCGGCCCAGGGCGTCCAGGTCGTTCGTACAGTGGCGCGCTCCACCTGGACGCCCTGAACCACGCCCGCTCCACGGTGTGTGGGTCGACGGCGGACGGGATGGGAGCTGGGGTGAGTAGTGGAGTGCGTTGGCTGTCCGGTCTCAGAGCTGACTACAAGACGTATCGGAACGCCCTCTGCATAAGGAATTGTGCAGTCCTCAGATCAGTGACAGTAGCTTCAATCCGGTAGCGTCCACCATCCACCTCGACTGGCGTCATCTTGCCTTTTACATCTCCGTAGTAGGCGGGCTCCATCGACAGCTTAGCCCACCCTTCATGCTCCTCATTAGAGATTAGAGCCGCTTCAACATCACCGGAAACTTCGATCTGCAACGGATTGTAGGAATAGGTCACCGATCCGTCGAATGCCCCACCGAAGCCCATGTTGTCGAGAGGCATCAGGATTGGAGAGGTTCCACGCAGAAACCACCAGACGACCTCGGCATAGTCCTCGCATTCTTCGAGATTCGGAGGCTCGACACCCTCATGCTCTACAGCATTTCTCAGTTGCCGCATACGGCGGAGCATTCGTTGCCGGATGACGCCCCAGTGCTCCAGTAGCCCGAGGGGACCAAGCTGCCTGAATTCCGGGAACTGCTTGAATTTGTAAATCGCGTCCAGGTGATCCACGCGTAGCTGCATGGCCCGCTTCAAGGCAAGAATGGCATCAGTGCGATCCCATTCCGTGACATGCGTTCTTATTCGGTGATCCGCGTGGGCATGTGCGTAATCCGCGAGAGTCTTGCGATCCAGCGCCTCACCACTGATGCCGGACCGGCCCGATCCATCTACGAAACAATCCGGAAGTGTAGCATTTAACCACCACGTCAACTCGCGCACCATGCAGGGAAGCATAACGGGGCGATGAACTCCACGCACGGTCTTTTAGGGGGGAGACCCAGCCGAGCAGGCCCTGATTCCTTAACCTGCGGGGAAGCGGGGTCTCCGCGCCACCCTTAGTCGCGCGACACCCTACTTGGCCAAGTAGACAGCCGCGACGGTTGCACCAGCCCCCAGAAGAGCACCTGCAATTCCACTCAGGAGCGCGTGCCTTGACTCGAATCCCCTGCGACGCAATTCGTGGCGTCGCAGGGGCACCACTTGAACCGCACCCCTGTGACCATAGGACCGCGGAAGGTGCCATAGAAAGGCACCAAACATTACAGTGGAAGCCGCGAGGATGCCATACCCGAACGGTTTATCGTCTGCAATGGCGAACCACAGTGAAACCCAAGCGATCACCCCCCACAGGGCCAGCAGAGCGATCACGGCCTCTACTGGAAACACGATCCGCCAAGCAAGAGGGCGACCGTTTACGAAGTGTTTGATGTCGCCAGCAAGGTCTAGCAAATCCTGCCTGCGAGACTCGCACAGTACGGCGGCACCATCCGGAGTGAGATGTACATTGAGCGAATTTGAGCTTGCCGACAGACGGACTTCGGTTAGATCAGCGTCGCTGGCATCCGTAAGATCAAACACCTCATCGGCGTCATATCGACCAACAGAAACCTGAACGGCTTCCCCTGTCTTATCAGCGATCAGGGTTCGCAGGTCTTGGAGGTCGTCAAGGTTGAGCCTGACCGGTCCCAACGTCTCAATGCGAACCCGGGACCGCTCGCCTCTGACAAGTGTGAGCCCCACAAATCCCCCTACGGAATCGCGCCGACCACTAGTCGTTGAACGCTAGAGCGCTTCCTTGTTCACCTTGGGGCCTTCGCCCGACCTATGTACTGGAGGCAAGACACTCCACGGGAAGTTGATCCAGTCCTCGGTGCGCTTCCAGACGTACTCGCACTTCACGAGGGAGTGGGACTTCTCGTAGATGACGGCGGAGCGGACCTCGGCGACGGTGTCGAGGCAGAAGTCGCGCACCAGCTTGAGCGTCTTGCCGGTGTCGGCGACGTCGTCGGTGATGAGCACCTTCTTGTCGGAGAAGTCGATTGCGGCCGGGACGGGCGCCAGCATCACCGGCATGTCCAGCGTGGTGCCGACACCGGTGTAGAACTCCACGTTCACCAGGTGGATGTTCTTGCAGTCCAGGGCGTAGGCGAGGCCACCGGCCACGAAGACGCCGCCGCGCGCGATGCTGAGCACGATGTCGGGCTCGTAGCCGTCGTCCGCGATGGTCTGCGCCAGCTCGCGGACGGCCGTGCCGAAGCGCTCGTAGGTGAGGTTCTCCCGCACGTCACTCATATCGTCGTCCTCATACCTGGGTCCGGTGGAAGTTCAGGAAGGACCGCGAGGCGGTCGGGCCGCGCTGGCCCTGGTAGCGGGAGCCGTAGCGCTCGCTGCCGTAGGGGTGCTCGGCGGGCGAGGACAGCCGGAACATGCACAGCTGGCCGATCTTCATACCGGGCCAGAGCTTGATCGGCAGGGTGGCCAGGTTGGACAGCTCCAGGGTCACGTGACCGCTGAAGCCGGGGTCGATGAACCCGGCGGTGGAGTGCGTGACCAGCCCGAGCCGCCCGAGCGAGCTCTTGCCCTCCAGGCGGGAGGCGAGGTCGTCGGGGAGCGAGATGACCTCGTACGTGCTCGCCAGCACGAACTCACCGGGGTGCAGGATGAACGGCTCGTCGCCCTCGGGCTCCACGACCCGGGTGAGGTCCACCTGCTCGACCGAGGGGTCGATGTGCGGGTACCGGTGGTTCTCGAACACCCGGAAGTAGCGGTCCAGCCGTACGTCGATGCTCGAGGGCTGAACCATGGATTCGTCGAAGGGATCGATCCGGACCCGCCCGGCGTCGATCTCGGCCCGGATGTCCTTGTCTGAGAGAAGCACGTCCCGAGGATACGCAAGGGGCGCGGACCGCCGACAATCGTGACGAGTCCGCGCCCCTGAGTACCGGTGCGCCTACCGCTTCGTACTGGTGCGGCTACCGCTTCCGCGTCACCGCTTCTGCAGGGTGACCGGCACCACGCTGCGCAGCCGGGCGCAGCGCGGACACCGGACGAGCCGGCCGGGGCCGAGCCGCTCGGCCTGCTGCATCGGGAACGTAGTGGCGCTGAAGACGTGCCCGTCCGCGCAGCGGACGACGGTGCTTTCCATCAAGTCCCTCAAGTCCCTTCCCCAGGAGCCGCGTCGGGCTCGCTCCCCGACGCGGAACGCACATTACGGGACCAACCGGACCCTGCTCCAGGCGGCACTCCGAGGCCCCGAAGCCCCCACCGTACGCCCCGACTCACCCCTGCCCTCGCCGACCATGAGGTACAGTGATCGAGCGTTCGGACGCCGACTGCACCCCGGTCGATATGTCCGTATTGCGCGGGTGTAGTTTAATGGTAGAACATCAGCTTCCCAAGCTGAGAGCGCGAGTTCGATTCTCGTCACCCGCTCTTCGAAATCGGGCCCAGGTCATCGACCTGGGCCTTTTTGTTGTGTGTGGGTCTTCGTGCGTGACCCACCATCCTTGCGTCTCCACACCGCCGATGGCAGGGTCCTGGTCCAGACACGCGCCGGCTCGTCCCTGGGAGAGAGAGTCACGATGACTTACGGCTACATCGCCTCGATGAAGACTCAGCCCGGTTCCCGCGACGACGTCGTCTCCATCTTGTTGAGCGGTGTGGACGGTCTCCGGGAAGCGGGATGCCACCTCTACGTCGTGGGCCTGTCCGACGACGATGACGTGACGATCTGGGTGACCGAGGCCTGGCAGAGCAAGGAGCATCACGACGCTTCCCTGGAGCTGCCGGCGGCGAAGGCCGCGATCCGCAAGGCGATGCCGATGCTGACCGGAGAGTTCACCCGCCAGGAGTTGGCGGTCGCGGGCGGGCTGGGACTCTAGACGCTGTCGTCGACTTGTACCTGAGTACGGTGGCGACCTCAGGCTGACAGAGGGGCGGGGTCGTGCAGATCGCCGGAGTGGACTTGTACGTCAACCATCCGGTGATGGCCTTGGGGTCCCCGGACTGGATCCGCCACGACTTGGCGCTGAAGGGGGCTCCCGCGGCGTCCTCCGATACGCACGTCGTTGTTCGTGTTCAAGCGCAGGCCGTCCTGATCAAGGTGCGCCTGTTCCAGGACCACGGTGAGGGTGTCGCCACCGACCCGTCGTTCACCACGGTCTTCGACGGGTCGCTCTACCTGGCCGACCGGCGTTTCGTGATCGGTGACGTGCTGGGAGAGAGCCGGTTCGTCAAGTACATCGGTGGGCCCCAGCGGTGGCGCGTGCGGGTGGCAGTCGATGATCCGAAGGGGTATGCGCGTGCTGCTGACGTCGCCCTCAGCGCTGCGGAGTAGAGAAGCGTCCGCTGACACCGGCGGCTGAGCCCACGAGCACGAACGTCCGCGATCGCTCCTGAACCCCGAACTCCGTGTCCGTGCAGGTCGACCGCAACAGGTGGCCGCGGCTGCGGCCCGGCAGGTAAGGGACACTCTGGACAGATGCTGACTGAAGACGAAGCACGAGGAGTCGTCTTGCGGGAACTCGCACGGTCCACCAGCGGGACCGACCTGGATCTCGCGATCTCCAGGGTCCAGGTGGTCTCGTTCGGCTGGGTCTCCCACTGGTGCGCACGACACGACATCGGCCGTCCTGTCGGCGCGCGTCCGTCACTCGGCGGCAACGGGCCGTTCCTGGTGGACCGGGAGAACGAGCGGCTCATCAGAGGCAGGACCGGCAGGCCCGTGCCTCGACAGATCGCCGACTACGAGCGTCGGCTGAGGCGAGAGGCGCACGCCCGCAACACAGCGGCGAAGCGTGCTGTGCAGCGGCCGAGTGCACGGTGGAGAGGACCCGCATGAGCGAGCGTGAGTGGCAGGCGTTGACCACGTCCGACTACACCTCGTTGAAACCACGCGATGCGTCGTAGATGTCAAGTTCGATGACGACCACGAAGAAGCTCGTCACGACGTAGTGGACCATGACGCGGTCTTCCCTAGCCACGCGCGTCACAGTGTCGGACGTGTAGGCAAGGCCGCTGTCGGCGCCTTCAGGCTCGGCTGCGATTCTGTCGACGAGGCGCAGGAACTTCTCCCGGTCCGCGGTCGGCATGTAGTCACGGAACCGCGCGACCTGCTCGGTGAACTGCACCCGTCTTTTCATCGAGACGGGATCTTACGGACAGGGCGCAGCACCCTGCAGGGAATACCGGTCGAGGCGTGCCGGTCAGTGGTCGGGGGGCAGACCTTCTCCGCGCGCACCCGCGAATGCCCAGCCGTGAGCTGCCCGATGTCTTCCGGGTCGGACGTCAGGATCGTCACCCGGCCGGGACGCTGCAGGGCGGTCGCGCACAGCATGGCGTCGATGGCGTACTTGTGGCCGGGCCGTGCACCTTGTCGAAGTCCGCGATCAGCTCGTCCAGGTTGTCCCGCTCGATCTGGCGCTGAGCCGCCATCTCAAGGTACGCCGAGACACCCCTCTTGCCGACCCGTCCACCAAGTGGTGGACCCCAAGTTCAACCGACCGCCCCTGTCCGGTAACCGCCCCGCGCCGCAAGGCTCTTGCGCATGGATTCATTCACTGTGCGCATAGCCCGCTGGAGTGCGCGGCACCCCTGGCGGGCGATCGTCGGCTGGCTGGTGTTCGTGGTGCTGTGTCTGGGGGTCGGGAGTGCCGTCGGTACGAACAGTGCGAGGACGGCGGACTACCGGGTGGGGGAGGCCGGGCGGGCTGAGGCGCTGGCCGCCGCAGGGCAGTTGGAGCGGAAGTCCACCGAGCAGGTGTTGATCTCCGCCAGGTCGGGCGCCTTGGACCGGGACGCGGCGCGAGCCGCCGCCTCCGACCTCACCGACCGGATGAAGCGGCTGCCCGAGGTCGACGGCGTGGACGCCCCTCGGCTCTCCGGCGACGGCCAGATCCTCCTCGTCCAGGTGGCGCTCAAGGGGGAGGAGCGGGACGCGAAGGACAAGGTCGGGGCGCTCGTGGAGCAGACCGCGCGGGTGCAGCGGGGGCATCCCGGGCTGCTGCTCCAGGAGACCGGCAGTCCGTCCATCAGCAAGGGGGTCGACCAGCAGCGGAGTGACGATCTGGCGCTCTCCGAGGCGATCACCCTTCCGGTCACGCTGATCACCCTGCTGGTCGTGTTCGGGTCGGTCACCATGGCCGGGGTGCCGCTGCTGCTGGCGCTGTCGTCGATCGCGGCGGCGATCGGCCTGTCCATGGTCGCCTCGCACGTCTCCCCCGACGCCGGGGTCGGTACGAACGTCATCCTGATGATCGGCCTCGCGGTCGGCGTCGACTACACGCTCTTCTATCTCAAGCGGGAGCGCGAGGAGCGGGCCCGTTCCGGCGGCCGGCTCGGCTCCGAGGCGTTGGTGGAACTGGCGGCCGCGACCTCGGGGCGGGCGGTCGTGGTGTCCGGGTTCGCGGTCGTCGCCTCCACCGCGACGCTGTACCTGGCCTCCGACGTGATCTTCTCCTCCCTGGCGACCGGCACCATCGTGGTCGTCCTGGTCGCGGTGGCCAGTTCACTCACCGCTCTGCCCGCGCTCCTGGTCAAGCTCGGGCAGCGGGCGGAACGCGTCCAGGCACGGCGGGTCCGGCGCGGGAAGCCCGTGCGTCCGGCGCGGGGGCAGGGCGGTGGGCGGCTGTGGTCCGCGCTGCTGCGGCCCGCCGTCCGGCATCCCCTGGCCACCCTGTGCGTCTCGGTCCTCGGTCTGCTCGCGCTCGCCGCGCCGCTGGCCGGACTGCGGATCACCGAGATGAGCCGGGACACGCACTCCCGCGAGATCCCCGCCATGCGGGTGTACGACCGGCTCAACGAGGCTTTCCCGGAGCAGCGGGTGACCCATCAGGTCGTCGTACGCACCGACGCCGCGCACGCCGCCGAGGTCGGCCCGGCCCTGCGCGAGGTGGCCCGGCGGGCCGACGCCGACCCGCTGTTCGCCGGCGCCTCGCGGGTCCGGACGTCCGCCGACCACCGGACCGGCGTCCTGGAGCTGAAGGTCCCGTACCTCGGCAACTCCGACCAGGCGTACGACTCCCTCGAGCACCTGCGGCACGACTTCCTGCCGGACACCGTGGGCCGGATCGACGGCGCGGAGTACGGCGTGAGCGGCGACGTCGCCCGCTACGCCGACTATCCCGCCCACCAGAACGGCAAACTCCCCCTGGTTCTCGGCGCGTTGCTGCTGGTGACCTTCGCGATGACCGTGTACGCCTTCCGCTCGGTGGTGCTCGGCCTGATCGGTGTCGTGCTGAACCTGCTGTCGGCGGCGGCGGCGCTCGGGCTGCTCGTCCTGGTCTTCCAGGGGACCTGGGCCGAAGGGCTGCTGGACTTCCACTCCACGGGGTCGATCGGCTCGCGCGTCCCGCTCTTCCTCTTCGTGATCCTCTTCGGACTCTCCATGGACTACCAGGTGTTCGTGGTGAGCCGGATCAGGGAGGCCGCGCTCGCGGGCGTCCCCACGCGGCAGGCGGTGCTCGACGGAATCCGCAGCTCGGCGAGCGTGGTGACCAGTGCCGCGGTCGTGATGACGACCGTCTTCGCCAGCTTCGTCTTCCTGCACATCATCGAGATGAAGCAGATCGGCTTCGTACTGGCGACGGCCGTGCTGCTCGACGCCTTCCTCGTCCGGGTCATGGTGCTGCCGTCGGCGATGCTGCTGCTGGGCGGGGCGAGCTGGTGGCCCGGCCGGCCGTGGCCGGTGGCGGATGCGGCGGACGTGGCGGAAAAAGGGGCCGCCCGGCCTTGGGCGGTCGACGTACGTTGATCGGTATGACCGCTCTCGCCGGGCCCACCGCCGATGCCTTCTGGGCCACGTCGCTGCGCCGCTGGAACATGGTGTGCTGGGTGCTGTTCGCCGTGATGGCCGTCGGCCTCGTCGCCATCGACCGGCCCGGCGGGAGCAAGTACGCGGCGCTCGCCCTGCTCGGCAGCGTGGTGCTGTGTCACGCTGTCCTCGACCGCTTCCCGCACAACGGCGTCGTACGACCGCACGGCTACCTCTCGGTGCTGGCGGTGGCGGTGGGCGGGCTCGCGTATCTGCGGGGCAACTACGCGGCGCTGTTCATGGTGACGTTGCCGCACTACTGGATGTTCGGCAGGACACCGAGGGCGTCGATGGCGTTCCTGGGGCTCGCCACGGCCGGCACCCTGGCCGGGACCGTGCTGCGGCAGGACGGCTGGTCGGTCGAGTTCTTCACCGAGACCCTGGTGTCCACGCTGATCGTCGTCGCCGTGGGGGTGCTGATCGGGCTGTGGGCGCACTCGGTGGTGGCGCAGAGCACGGAACGGGCGCGGCTCATCGTCGAGTTGGAGCGGACCCAGGCCGAGCTGTCGAAGGCGCACCAGCGCCAGGGGGCGGCGGACGAGCGGGAGCGGATGGCGCGGGACATCCACGACACGCTCGCGCAGGGCTTCGCCTCCATCATCGTGCTCGCGGAGGCGGCCCGCGCCGGGATCGACACCGAACCCGCGCGCAGCGCACAGCAGTTGCGGTCGATCGAGTCCACGGCGCGGGAGAACCTGGCCGAGGCGAGGGAGCTGGTCGGCTCGGCGGACCGGCCGGGGCGGGCGGCGGCCGGTTCGGTGGCCCAGACACTGCGCCGGACGCTGGACCGCTTCGCGGAGGACACCGGTCTCACCGTCGAGGCGGAACTGGCGGACCCGGTGTGCGATCAGCAGACCCGGATCGCCCTGCTGCGCTGCACCCAGGAGTCGCTGGCCAACGTACGCAAGCACGCGCACGCGTCCACGGTCGGCGTGGTCCTGGCCCGGCAGGCGTACGGGGTGGAGCTGGAGATCACCGACGACGGGACCGGTTTCGTGGTGGAGGAGTCGGTGGGCTTCGGTCTGGACGGGATGCGCAAACGGCTGGCGGAGCTGGGCGGGAGGCTGACGGTGACGAGTTCGGTGGGCGACGGGACGCGCGTACTGGCGCTGCTGCCCATGGCCGCCCCGTCCGATGGCGAGAGCGGGGCGCGGGCGTGACCGGCGAAAAGGTCCGCGTCATCGTCGTGGACGACCACACGGTCATGCGGGCCGGAGTCGTGGCCCTCCTCGGCACCGAGACCGGCATCGAGATCGTCGGCGAGGCGGGCGACGGCCGTGCCGCCCTGGAACTCGTCGAACGGTACGAGCCCGATGTCGCCCTGGTCGACCTGCGCATGCCGGTACTCGACGGAGTGGCCACCACGACCGAGATCGTGGCGCGCTTCCCCCGTACCCGGGTGCTGATCCTGACGACGTACGACACAGACGCGGAGATCGAGCGCGGGGTGGAGGCCGGGGCCATCGGCTACCTCCTCAAGGACACCACCCGTGAGCAGCTGGCCGACGCGATCCACGCGGCGGCCCGCGGGGAGACGGTGCTGGCGCCCCGGGTGGCCGAACGGCTCGTCGCCCGGATGCGGCAGCCCGCCCAGGCCCCGCTGACCGCCCGCGAGACGGACGTCCTGACCGCGGTGGCGGACGGCCTGACCAACGCGGAGATCGGCCGCCGCCTCGTCATCGCCGAGGCCACGGTCAAGACCCACCTCCTCCGCCTCTTCGCCAAGCTCGACGTCAACGACCGGACGCGGGCGGTGGTGGTGGCGATGGAAAGAGGGATGCTGCCCAGGCCGTCCGGCGGATGAGCCGACCGCGGGGGAGCGTCGGTCCGGTTGTCCGTGAAGTTCCCCGGAATCGTCCGTGATCGGTAACACGTGCATCCCTCCGCCGCCGTTCGCTGTCCTCACAAGTGGTCGCGACGCGGCCGGGGTTCGGTGGGCGAGAGCGGGGGGCGGACATGGCGCGGCACAACGGGACGCGGGGCTGGTACGGCAAGGTGGTCGGGGCGGCGCTCGGGGTGACGATGGTCGCCGTCGGGGCCTCCATATGGACCGCGCAGGCCGACACCTCGGGCAGCCCCGCGCCGAAGGCGGCGACGAGCAGCGTCAAGCCGGTCGACGTGACCATCGCGCACTCCTCGGACCAGGGCGCGCGCGGCGTCAACATCACCATCGACGACGGCCCCGACCCCACCTGGACCCCCCAAGTGCTCGCCGTCCTGAAGGAGTACGGCGTGAAGGCCACCTTCTGCATGGTGGGGACCCAGGCGCAGGCCCACCCCGACCTCGTGAAGCAGGTCGTCGCGGCCGGGCACCGGCTGTGCGACCACACGGTGTCGCACGACACCGGCATGGACAAGAAGTCCGTGGCCTACCAGTCGCAGCAGATCCTCGACGCCGAGCGCATGATCACCGAGGCGTCCGGGGGCGTCCGGCCGATGTACTACCGAGCCCCCGGCGGTGCCTTCACCCCCGAGAGCCGCAAGCTCGCCGCGTCGCGGGGCATGCGCCCGCTGGGCTGGAACGTGGACTCCAAGGACTTCGAGCGGCCGGGTACGGACGCCATCGTCACCACCGTGGAGCGTGAACTCCCCAACGGGCCGACGCTGTTGTTCCACGACGCGGGCGGTGACCGCTCCCAGACGGTCGCGGCGCTGCGTCGCGTACTCCCCGAACTGAAGCAGCAGGGCCACACCTTCGGCTTCCCCGTGCGCTGAGCCCCGGCAGCGGCGCTCACCTCGGACAACTGCTACGATCCGCCCGCTTGTTCGGGGGGATGGGGCCCTCCGCGGGGGAGGGGTGGCAAGTGACTCGTCGTAGGTTCGCGCACGGCTCGGTGGCCGTCGTCATCGGTCTGGCGCTGTCGGCGTCCGCGGTGACGGTGACGGCGCCCGCGTACGCGGAGGGCACGTCGGAGATCGTTCTCCCGGCGCCGATGCGGACGACTCCGCGCGGGGTGTACCTGGAGAGCGCGGGAGCCTCCGGCTTCCTGCGGTACCGGAGCACCGCGGAGGGGTCGGGGCTGTGGTGGACCGGCTACGACGGCGTCCAGCGGCCGGTGGAGGGCGGCGCGGCGCGGCATCCGTACGGAACGGGCCACTACGGCACCGGTTCGGACGTCGTCGCCCTTCCGCCCGACCGGCTCGGCGGCAAACAGGTCCTGCTCCGGGACATGGGAACCGGCGCCACGGAGACCGTGACGCTCCCGGCGAAGCAGTACTACTGGCAGACGTACGGGCGTACCGTGCTGGCCTACAGCCTGACGGGCACCGACCGGACCGGGCTCTCCCTGCTGCGTTCCGAGAACGGCGGCACGGTGCGGAGAGCCGTCACCGGGCTCCCGGACGGGGCGGTGTTCCACCTCAACCCCAAGGGTTCCGCTTCCGGCATCCTCGTCGGTTTCACCGACTCCGACGGGTCGTCCCAGGCCGCGTGGGTGGACCCGGAGACGGGGGCCGCCACGATCCTCCCGCCGGACCTGGCGACCACGGAGACCGTGGTGGGACCGGACTACCTGGCCACGTGGAACGGCCCGACGCAGGTGCGCGTCTACGCCCCCGGTGCCTGGGACACGCCCGTGCGCGAGGTCGGGGTGCTCCGCACGTCCAAGACCCGTCTGCTCGGCGTCGTCGGTGACGCGGTCGTCGTGGGGCAGCGGGACGACATCGGCCTGACGAACGTGACCGCGGTGCCCTTCGACGGCTCCGCGGCCCGGCCCCTGCTGAAGCGGGCGGGTGCCACGGTCCTCACCGACCCCGACGGCGGCCTGGTCGTCACCGGCGGGGAGTCCGCCGAGGACTACGGCATCGCCCGGATCGAAGCGGGACCCGACGGTCTGCCCGGAGTGCGCCGGATCGTGGACGTCCCGCCCGTGCCCATGGGCGTCGAGTCGCTCGACCTGAGCGGTGGCGAGCTGCTGACGTACGAGTCGGGCGACCGCGCGACGCATCTGTACAGCCGCTCGCTGACCGCGTCCGGGACCCTGACGGCGGGGCCGCGCACGGACCGGGGCAGGACCTGGCACTGCGGGGTGCTGGACGGGGACTACGGGAGCTGTCCGACCCTGAGGGGCACGGGTGACGGCCGGGCGGTGACGCTGGACTCGGTCGGAGAGGTCTCCGTCCTGGGCCGGGACAAGCCCCTCCCCGGCACGGTGCTGGCCTCCGGTCTCAGGGACAACCATTTCCTCAAGAGCGTCGCCGGCCGGTACGCGGCCTGGACCGGGCCCGCGGACGCCACCCTGAACGTGGTCGACCTGGACACCGGGAAGATCGTGCGCACGTCCACCGGCGAGGCCGAGTCGACCTCCGTCGCCCTGTGGGGCGAGACGCTGTGGACGGCGGCCGACGACGGCACCGTGTCGGCCACCGAGGTGCGTTCGGGCAGCGCGATCACGTCGTTCCACGCACCCGCGGGCTGTGCCAGGGGGAGCGTCGAAGCGGTGGGACGCTGGGTGCACTGGTCCGGCTGGTGCGACCTTCCCCGGGGCGGCAGCGGGAACCAGGCCGTCGTGTACGACACGCGCGGGAAGACGCTCATCGCCGTACCCGCGGCGGACGACAGCCGGCTGGGCGACGGCTTCCTGGTCGCGCGCGACCGGAGTTCGGGGGCGCTGGTCCTCACCGATGTCAGCCATGGCTCCGCGGTGAGCCGGACGCTGGCCGCCAGGTCCGGGCACTGGGACGTCGATCCGTACACCGGCCTGGTCGGTTACGTGGACTCCGCCACCCAGGACATCCACGTCGTACGCGGCGGTGTGCCCGCCACCGACCTCGCGGTCCTCGGCGCGAGGGCGGCGGCCTCGGTCGGCCTGGTGAACCCGTCGTCCGCGTGGCACGGCACGTGGTGGCTGTCGCGCCCCGCCGCGTCAT
Organism: Streptomyces sp. NPDC090119; assembly: GCF_044747085.1. Classification (NCBI taxonomy): domain Bacteria; kingdom Bacillati; phylum Actinomycetota; class Actinomycetes; order Kitasatosporales; family Streptomycetaceae; genus Streptomyces; species Streptomyces sp. NPDC090119. Next base: position 296,553 of record NZ_JBIVDK010000005.1, read on the forward strand.
GGAAGCTGGCGTTCCGGAACAAGGCGACCGGCGCCACCGTGCGCACCCTGTCCGGCGGCGCGGCGACCGACGCGGTCCACGCGAGCTGGAACGGCAGGACGTCCTCGGGGGCGTACGTACCGAACGGCACCTATACCTGGACGCTGACGGCGGCCCCGGCCGACGGCCGCGGCGCTGCGGCGACCTCGTCCGGCTCGCTGCGGCTGACCGGTGGTGCCGCCGTACGGCGCGACCACATCGGGTCCGACGGCATCGGGGATCTGCTCACGCTCGACTCCAGAGGCGGCCTGACCTTCCACCGGGGCGACGGCGCGGGCGCGTTCGCGGCGAAGACCTCGGCCTCGGGCTGGTCGGCCTCGATCAAGGCGGTGCCGTTCGGGGACCTGAGCGGCGACCGGTGCGACGACCTGCTCGTGCGCTCCCCCGGCGGCGAGCTGCGCGCCTACCGGCCCGCGTGCGGGGCGGCGGTGGGGCCCGCCACCGCGTCCACCTCGCTGGGCACGGGCTGGAACCAGTACGACGTGCTGACCTCGCCCGGCGACGTCAGCGGTGACGGCCGCGCCGACCTGATCGCCCGCCAGCCCTCGACCGGCGACGTCTACCTCTACACGGCGACCAGCGCGGGCAAGCTGTCCGCGCGGGTGAAGATCGCGTCCCGGTGGACGGGGTACAAGAAGATCGTCGGCGCCGGTGACCTCGACGGCGACGGCAACGGCGACCTGCTGGTGCAGGACAGGTCGAACGAGCTGTGGCGCTACGGCGGCGCGGGCGGCGGCAAGTTCCGGGGCCGGGTGAAGGTCGCCGACGACTGGGGCACGTCGTACGACACGGTCGTGGGCGTCGGCGACATCACCGGCGACGGCCGGGCCGACCTCGTGTCCCGCGACTCCTCCGGCGCGGTGTGGCGCAACAACGGCAACGGCAAGGGGTCCTTCGGCGGCCGCACCAGGATCGCCACCGGCTGGCAGGGGTACAAGGGCCTGTTCTGACCGGGCCTGTTGTGGACCGGCCCGCTTCCGGGCCGGTCCACACCCGTCACGGGGTCGCCGCCGCCGCTCGTACCGGCGTGGTCAGCGGCACGGCCTCCGGCTCCCACCGGCTGGTGGTCCGCACATAGCCGTGGATCATCGAACCCAGCGCCAGGAGCAGCAGGGAGCCTGCCACCCAGGGGTGTCGGGCCATCTCCACCGGCACGAAGCGGACCGCGAGCAGGATCGCAGTGAAGACCGTCACTCCGTAGGTGACCAGCCGGACGGCCGACCGGTCCCAGCCGCGGTCGAGGCAGCGCAGGGCCGTCTCGATCGTGAGCGTGAACACCACGCCGCAGATGAGGTCGATGCCGTAGTGGTAGCCGAACCCCAGGGTCGCGACGAGGGTGGCCGCGAGCCAGAACGTTCCCGCGTTGCGCAGGAAGCGTGCGGCCCGGCGGGTGTGGATGAAGATCGCGGTGGCCCACGCCGTGTGCAGGCTGGGCATGCAGTTGCGGGGTGTGATCGCGTCGTACGTCACCGCGTGCGCGGGGCCGATCGGCGGCGCGGTGTGCGGCCACAGTTCGGCGACCGCCCAGTGCTCGTTGCCCGTGCCGAACGCACCGGTGCCGTAGGCGAAGACGGGGCCCACCACGGGGAAGATCATGTAAACGGCCGGACCGAGCAGGCCGATCACCAGGAACGTACGCACCAGGTGGTGGCCCGGGAAGCGGCGCTCGGCCGCCACATGGCGGAGCTGGTACAGGGACACGACGACCGCGGCCACGGCGAGCTGGCCGTAGACCACGTGGAGGAGCTGGGCGCCGACCGGGCCCGTGGCCTCGACGACACGGCCCACCACCCACGACGGGCTGCCCAGCGCGTGATCAGCGACCGCGACGTACGGGTCGAGCACCTCCGGACGGGACTTCGCCGTGACCAGCAGCCAGGTGTCGCCCGTCTTGCGCCCGGCCACCAGCAGCAGCCCCAGGCCGACGCCCTTCAGCAGCAGGGCGCGTTCCTGGCCGGTGCGCCGGGTGAAGGCGATGACCCCGCAGCCCAGCAGCACCCACAAGGCGCCGTTGCCGAAGGGGTAGCCCTCGGTCCCCCCGACCCCGAACGCCCAACGCCCCAGGGCGAGTACGACGTCGATGCCGACCGCCGACCCGAGGGCGACGAAGCGCTCCCGCCAGGTGAGCACCACCATCATCAGCGCCATACCGGCGTACAGCAGGGCGGCCGACTTGGGCCGCCCGATCAGCTCCGCCGCCTGGACGGTGAGCGGACCGGGCAGGCCGTAGTGGCGCGCGGTCAGCTCCAGTGCGACGAGGAACCCGAGACCCGTCACACCCGCTACGGCCCAGAGTCCCGTCCGTGGTCGGCTCCACGCGTCGGACGCGGTTCTGCCGGATATTCGTGAACTCCCCCGTGACAGCATGCGCCTCGATCTCTGCTCGTTTTGCCTGATTCAGTTGGATAGAGGTCGATTCGGTCGCGGAAGCGGCCAAGTCCTGTTCAACTTATCGACACCTGCCCGGAGTCGGTATGCCGGGCAGCACAGCACCGCACGGAGATCGCGGCGACCCCGGCCGCGGGGGCTCCGCGCCGCGCGGCGTCGTCCGCTTCGGCAGCGGTTCGGGCGGAGGTGCCCGCTCGTGTGCGAGGGTGGCGACGAGTGCACGGGCCCGGTGCCCCGTTCCCGACCGGCCGTGCACCGCGACAGCTCCTGCCACACCGGCCGCGTCCGTACGCGGTCCGCGCCCTCGTCCCGTCCGACCCGCCCCGGCTCCGCCCCTTTTCCTTCCTTCTGTGAGGCAACATGCGCTGTGTCATCGCCCGGTATCCGTTCGACCTGACCAAGGACGGGGTGATCGCCTCGATGGCGGGCATCGCGCCCGAAGCCATCACCGGTGACTCGGTGACGATCGGGCGCCGCCGCTACCCCGTCAAGCAGGTCGGCGAGGTCATCACCCGGCAGGACCGCCGTGACTTCAGCGGCGGCGAGGTCAGCCGCGCCATGGCCCGCCTCGGCTTCACCTGCCACACCCCGGCCGAGACCGCGCCTCCCGCGCCCGCGACGGCCACCGACCCGGTCCAGGCCGCCTCGGACCTGCTCGGGGGGTCCGGCCTCTGAGGGCGGGCGGAACGAACGGAGCAGGCCCGGACGGAATCGTCCGGGCCTGCTCCGTGTGCTGCGGGGGGCCTGAGGAAGTCCCCTGAGGGATCAGCTCCAGGGAGCCTTTCCTACGGGACGTTCCCCAGGGGTCGCGGACCCTCAGGTCCTCGTCCGGCCCTCGACGGGTCCTTGTCAGACCGCGACGTTCCCGCCCTCGTTGCGACGCCGACGGACGACGAACATCGCGCCGAGGCCGAGCGCGACGGCCGCGCCGCCCGCGAGGGCGATCGCCGGGAGGGCCGAGCTGGAACCGGTCTCGGCGAGGTGACCCTGCGGGACGATCTCGGTGTTACCGGCGGGCTTGGTGGTGGGCAGCGGCTTGCGGCCGCCCTGCGGCTTGGGGGTGGAGTCGTCGACGGGACCGGCGGAGGTACCCGCGGCGAGGACGTCGAACTGGTAGAAGCTGTCGTCCGGGGCGGCGACGCAGTTGCCCTTGTCGTCCAGGTACATGCCGGTGCTGACGGCGAACCCGAAGCCCGCGGGGGCCTTCTTGTCGACGGCCACGCGCAGGTCGATGGAGAACGACTCCTTCGCCTTCACGTCGGTGTAGCCGAGGTAACCGGCGGCGTCGTCGTCCACGTCCACGGAGATGTCGTTCCACTTGCCGGTGGACGGGTCCTGGTACTGGAGGGTGAGGTGGTTGCTCGGGTCGGAGAAGTCGTCCTCGTCGTCGCTCATCGTCGCGGCGAAGACACCGAGGTCGACACGCTTGTAGGAGTGGCTGCCCGAGTTCTTCACGTTCAGCTTGAAGGCGTGGTAGCCGCTGCCCGCGACGATCTTCGACGGCAGCCCGGAGAGCGTGGTGCTGAGGTCCTCGTCGAAGTTCTCGACGTCACCGGCCAGGCAGTCCTCCGGGTTCTTCGACGGGGAGGCGGAGGTGGACGCCGAGGCGGAGCCGGTGGGCGACGCGGAGGTGGAGGCCGAGGAAGAGGCGGTGTCCTTGGCGGGCGCGGCCGAGGTGGCGTCGTCGGCGGCGGGCGCGGACGAGGTGGCGTCCGTGGCGGGCGAGGTGCTGACCTCGGCGGCCGGGGTGGTGACGCTGTTCTCGGGCTCGGTCTTGGTGTCGCCACCCGTCGCGGCCGACTCGGTGACAGCGGAGGACGGTCCGCCCTCTTCCGCCTGCGCGACCGTGGCCGTCATGAGCACGACCGGAGACAGGACGGCCGTCGCGGCAGCGAGGGCCAGGGAACGACGCAGCTTCATTACGAACCTCTGGGCAGCAGGAAGGATCAACGTTGGCGCATAGCTGACTCGCCAGCGGGGAGAAGGGTTGCCCATAAAGTTTCGAAATCTCTACGCGAACTACCGCGGTTCGCCATGGAAATTGGGCATTAGTGATCGTTTGGGGCTATACCGGCGGGGCTCGTGAGACGTATGTCACCTAGGGCGCCGGAGCTGCCTCAGGGCGCGGGAATCGGTACGGCCCGCCCCGTCACCCTTACGGGAGTCTCGTACGGGTCCACCTCGATGGTGAGGTCGCTCGGGCGGCCCATGTCCTCGCCCTGGCGGATGGCGATCGTGCTCGGGGCGGTCACCAGGCCGAGCGTGCGCAGATAGCCGCCGAACGCCGCCGCCGCGGCACCGGTGGCCGGGTCCTCGACGACACCGCCGATGGGGAAGGGGTCGCGGGCGTGGTAACTGCCCTCGTTCTCCCGCCGGACGAGGTGGACGGTGGTCCACCCGTGGGTGCGCATCACGGTGGTGAGGGCGTCGAAGTCGTAGTCCAGGTCGGCCAGTCGGGCGCGGGACGCGGCGGCGAGGATCAGGTGGTCGTTGCCCGCGAAGGCCACGTGGGGCGGCAGGGCCGGGTCCAGGTCGGCGGCGTCCCAGCGCAGGGCGGCGAGCGCGGCGGCCAGCTCGGCGGCGTCGGCCGGGCGGGAGCGGGTGGGGACGCTGGTGAGGGTCGCCCGTACGGTGCCGTCCGGGTCGGCCACCGTGTCGACCCTGATCTCCCCGGCAGGGGTGTCGAAGAGGAGTTCACCGGTGCCGACGCGTTCGGCGAGGGCCACCGCGGTGGCGACCGTGGCATGGCCGCAGAAGGCGACCTCGGCGAGCGGGCTGAAGTAGCGCACGGTGAAACGGCGGTGGGCCGCGTCCCGTTCGGTGAGGAAGGCCGTCTCGGAGTAGCCGACCTCGGCGGCGAGCGCGAGCATCTCCCGCTCGTCGAGGCCGGTCGCGTCGAGGACGACCCCGGCGGGGTTTCCCCCGTCGGGGTCGGAGGTGAACGCCGCGTAGCGCAGGACATCGGAAGCCGTGGAGTGAGCCATGCCCTTCATGCTGGCGGCCTGGCGACATCATTACCAACGATTGTTTTTCATACGAGCCATCGCCAATCTCGATGGCTCGGCTCTAGGCTCCCGTCATGGAAACCAGGCTGCTCCAGACCTTCGCCACGCTGGCCAGAACGGGCAGCTTCACCGCCGCCGCGGCCGAGCTGCGGCTCGCGCAGTCCACGGTGACCGTGCAGATCAAGGCCCTGGAGAAGGCGCTCGGTACGCGGCTCTTCGACCGGCTGGCCAGGGGGGCGCCGCTCACCGAGGACGGGCGGCGGCTGCTCGGCGCGGCCGAAGAGGTGCTGGAGGCGGAGTCACGGCTGTTCGCGGCCGCCGCCGAGGACGGGCCGGTCAGCGGGACGGTGGTGGTGGGCGCGGGCGAGACCCTGTGCTCGGCCCATCTGCCGCGCGTGATCGCCGCGTTGCGGGAACTCCACCCCAAGGTGGAGGTCCAGCTCGAGCCGCGCGGCACGTCCGCCGCGCTGGCCGGGCTGCGGTCCGGCGAACTGGACCTCGCGCTGCTGCTGGAGGAGTGCGTGGACCACGCGGACATCACCGCCGAGTACATCGCCGCCCAGCCGCTGGACCTGCTCTGCTCCCCCGGGCACCGCCTCGCGGACCGCGACCGTCCCGCGACCTGGCGGGAGCTGGCCCAGGAGGACTTCTTCCTCCACGAACAGGGCTGCTCCTACAGCGACTGGCTCGCCGGGCAACTCCAGGCGGTCCCCGGCGCCCACCCCCGCATGACCCGCTTCGGCAGCATCGAGGCGGCCCGCTCCTGCGTGACGGCCGGCCTCGGCCTGACGGTCCTCCCGCACGCCAACGTCGCGGAGGCCCTCCGCGAAGGCCGCCTCACCCGCGTCGCGGGCCCCACCCTCCCCGACGTCCCCGTCCACCTCGCCCACCACCGCCGCCGACAGCCGACCCGGGCGGCACGGGCAGTGGTGGGGGAGGTCCTGCGGCACTTCAGGACGGCCTGACCCGTCCGGCCACCACCGCCGCCGGCCTCACTCCAGCTGCGCCACCACACTCCGATGGAACCGGTGCACCGCCTCGTCCACGCTGCGGATGAAGCTGGACTGGGCGTTGCCGCGGGTGCTGCCCATGGTCTTCAGGAGGGAGAGGCGGAAGCCGGTGACCGGGGTGCCGGACTTCGGGAGCATGTCGCCCGGCTCGGGGCGGAGACGTTCCAGGGTGCCCCGGGGGCCGCCCCCGCCTTCCACCAGGGTCTCCACGTGGAGGTCGGCCGGGGCCTCGGCGAGACGGCGGATGAGGCGCTTCGCCGTGGTCAGGGGGTAGCCCTGGGCGGGCGCGGGGATCTCGATCGAGGTACGGAGCCGGCCGGTGCGCAGGTCGGCGGTGAGGGCCAGCACCCCGGGCGTCCCCTCGATGCGCAGCTCGGCACCGAGACGGCCGTCGTGGCAGAGCTGGTCGGCGAGGAGGGCGCGGCGGGCGGCCGGGTCGGTGCCGCGCCGGGAACGCTGGACGGGCAGCAGCTTGTGGCCGAGTTCGCCGCCCAGGCGCAGGCAGACCTGGCGGACCAGGCGCTCCCAGCTCTCCACCACCTCCAGCGCACGCGGGTCGCCCTGGCAGAGGGTCTCGTCGTCGATGCCGTTGCGTACCGGGACCCACGCCGCGCCCATGTTCTGGAAGCCGTGGCAGCCGGAGTTCTCGTGCTGGACGTAGTGCAGCAGTTCGCGGAGCAGCCAGGCGTGCGCGGCGTCGTTCAGACCCTCGTGCTGGATCAGCATCTGCGCCTGGTGCGCGACCTCGGCCCAGGACAGGTGCCGGAGCGCCACCTTGTGCTTGCGCCTGCCGTCGATCTTGACGTCGACCAGCGGGCGCCCCTCCAGCTCGACGTCGTTGGTCAGCGTGATGACGGCCTCGTAGCCCCGGCGCGCGGCGATGTCCATGTACGCCTGGACCTGGTCGCTGCGCAGGGCGTTGCCGTTGGTCTTCGTCTCGACCAGGGCGGTCCACAGCTTGCCCGCGCGCTCGACCCGGATCACCCCGTCCGGACGGCGCGGGGAGTCGCTGTGCGGCAGCGTGACCTCGGTGAACGTCTCCATGCGTCCGGCCGGGGCGCCGAACGCCGCGGTGAGCCGCCGCCCGAACTCCGGGACCTGCGCCATCACCGACAGCAGCACCGAGGTGGCCCGCGCCTCCCGGTCGCGGTCGCTCTTGAGGGCGGACACGGGGAACAGCCGCGCCTCGCGCCAGGAGTCGTTCTCCGCCAGCGTCCGCCGGGGCCCCTTCGGCAGGGTGACCTTCTTCTTGGCGGTACGGGGGCGGGCGGGCGCCTTCGCCGGTTCGGCGGGCCCGGCCTCCCGGGGTGCGGGAACGGGCGCCCGTACGGCCTCCACCGGTGCCTGCTGTACCGCCGGGGCCGACACGTCCTCGGGTGCCGCCTCCGTGCCCGCGTCGTCGTCGATGTCCACGCCGAAGTCGGTGGCCAGTCCCGCCAGGCCGGAGTAGTAACCCTGGCCCACCGCACGGAACTTCCACGCCCCGTCACGCCGGTACAGCTCGCCGAAGATGAACGCGCTCATCGGCCCCGTGTCGGCGATCGTGAAGCCGACCAGGTCCGCGCCCGAGCCGTCCGTCAGCGTCAGGCGGAGGTTCTCCAACTCCCCGAAGTGGGCGCCCTCGTACCGGCTCGCCGCCACCACGATCCGCGCGACCTCGTCCGGGAGCGCGGTCAGGTCGAAGCCGATGCGGTCCTGACTGCCGTCCCCCGTGGGCGTCTTGCCCAGCAACTGCACGCTGCCGTCCGGGGCGACCGGGTTGTTGTAGAAGTAGAAGTCGGCGTCGCTGCGCACCTTGCCGTCGGAATTCAGCAGCAGTACGGAGACGTCCGCGTCCCCCTCGCCCGTAGGGCTCGCCCAGTCCAGGGCGACGACGACGGAATCGACGCTCTCGCTCAGCGCCGCCAGCGTCACATTGGCTCCCTTGGCCAACTCCTGCATGACCCCACCCCCCAGTCGTGCTTGCGGACACGGCTCCCCCCGGAGCCGACCTGCGCCGATGACACCGCGCGACGCGCCGCACACTCAATGCTCAAGAACGTTAATACGCAACGAGCCACATCGCGCCGGTCCGGCCGAAAGAAATACCCGGGGTTTGCCGGACCGCCCGCCTGGGTGGGGAAGTGGGGGGACCTGGCATCTCGTTATCGTTCAAGGTTTCAGGGCCGCGTCGATCCGCGCGTGCCCCAGGGGCCGTCGTCGAAGGGGAGCGCGTTCCGTATGCCTACGTTCAGCGTCCTGACGCCCGTGCACGACGGGGGGCACACCTATCTGCGTGCGCTGTGCGACTCGTTGCGGGCGCAGCGGCTGCCCGGTGGGTGGCGGCTGCAGTGGGTGGTGCAGGAGGACGGGGTGACGGGACGCCCCGCGGCCCAACTGCCGGACGAGCCCTGGATATCCACCGGTACCGGCCGTCACGGCGGAGCCGCCCGTGCCCGCACCCTGGGTCTGGCCCGCGTCACCGGCGCCCTGCTGCGCTGTGTCGACGCGGACGACCTGCTCCCCGATCCCGACGCCCTTGCCCGTGACATCGAGGTGCTGTCCGCCCACCCCGACCGCGCCTGGACCGTCGCCCCCTGTCTAGACCTGCACCCCGACGGCCGCCTCGAACCCGGCCCCTACGACCCCGCTCCCGGACCGCTGCCCGCCCGGACCCTGCTGGACGGGGCCGCGCGCGGTGCCATGCCGGTGGTGGGCACCACGCAGACCGTCCACACCGAACTGGTCCGCCTGCTGGGCGGCTGGCCCGCGCTGCCCGCCTTCGAGGACGGCGCTCTCCTGCTGAGCTGCGAGGCGGTCAGCCCCGGCTGGATGCAGTCCGCACCCGGCACCCTCTACCGCAAACACCCCACCCAGCACACGGCGTCCGAAGCCTTCCGCGACCGGGCGGAGTCCCGGCTCCGTGTGCAGATCGCCGTCCAGCGGGCGGAGGCCCTGCACACGGCGGGCTGGCGCTGGCGGCCGACGGCCCTCAAGGACTGACCCCGCTCCGCCACGTGTTTCACGTGAAACAACCCGAGCCCCGAAGTCATCCCTTGGCCCCGCTGGCGGTTCTGCTCGGCGCGGAGGTGTCCGTCCGCGGTGCCGGGACCGTGGGGCGGGCCGCTCGGGGGGTGCGGGGGGACTCGATGTCGGCCAACAGGCGGTGCAGGGAGGCGCGTACGGCCGGGAGGTCGGGGGAGTCGGGGGTGCCCGGCAGGGGGGTGCGGGTGTCCAGGGCGGCCAGGGCGCGGTGGGCGCGGTGCCAGGCGCGGGACGTGTGGCCCTGGTGGTGGTCGGTGTAGGCGCGGGCGTAGCGGGCCAGGGCCGTCGCCCACGCGTCGTCGCGCACCCCCGGATACGCCAGCGCGCGGCGGGCGCTGCGGCCCGCCGCGCCGGGGGAGGTGCGGGCCTGCGCCACGGCCAGCGCCGCCAGGCTCACGGCGGGGGCGGGCCCGCCGGGGGCGTACGCGGGGACGGTGTCGGCGGCCTGCCGGAAGCAGTCGGCGGCGGTACGGGCGTCCCCGCGCTCCCACGCCAGGACGCCCTGGACATGGGCGACCCGGCCGATCAGCGCGTCGTCCCCGGCGAGGACCGCCGCCGTCCAGACCTGGCCGAGCTGGGCGCGGGCGGTGGCCGGGTCGCCGGGGGCGTTCAGCCAGGCGGCGAGCCAGCGGGCGCGGGCGGCGAGGTGGTCGTCGGCCTCGTGGCGGGGCAGCAGGCGGGCCAGGTGGGCGCGGCCCTCCTCGCCGTGGTCGTGCGCGGTCCACCAGAACCACAGGTCGGCCACGGTGGCCAGCGCCGCCGTCACCTGCGCGGCCGGGGCGTCCGGGCGGGCCGCGTACTCCACCAGGGCGGTCAGGTCGGTCGCGTTGTCCCGGACCAGCCGGGCCGCCTGGCGTTGGTCACCGGCGTACCAGAGGTGCTCGGCGACCTCCGCGAGACGCCGGTGGTGCAGCACATGGCGTTCCACCGCCACGGTGAACTCCCCCGCCGCGTGCAGCCGTTCGGTGCCGAAGTCGCGGGCGGCGCGGGTCATGCGGTAGCGGGGCGGGCGCAGGCCCCCCGGTTCGTCCAGGGTCTCCAGCACCCCGGCGGCGGCCAGTCGGGCGAGGCAGGCGGAGACCTGGTGCGGGGCGACACCCGCGCCCGCGCAGAGGTAGGCCGCCGTCGGCTCGGTGAACGCCCCCCGGAAGACGCTGCTCCGGCTCCACACCGCGCGCTCCGGCCGTTCGCACAGCAGATACGCCGACCCGACCGCCGAGCGCAGCGAACGGTGCCGGTGCAGCGCCGGTCCGGGCGCGGCCAGCCAGCACTGATCCCGCTCCAGCCGGTCGGCCAGCGCCCACGCGGACGGCTCCCGGTCCAGCTGCCCGGCGGCCAGCTCCACGGCGAGCGGTACGCCCTCCAGCACCCGGCAGATCCGGTCCACGGCCGCCGCCTCCGCGCCCTCCGCCCGGAAGCCGGGGGCGGTGGCGCGGGCCCGCGCGAAAAACAGCTCCACCGCGGCCTCCGCCGCCAGCGGGGCCAGCCGCAGCACCCGTTCCTCACCGAGTCCGAGCGCCTGACGGCAGGTCACCAGCACCCGCACACCGGGTACGTCCATCAGCAGCCGCTGCACCAGCCCGGCGCACTCGGTGCGCACCGCGTCGGCGTCGTCGAGGAGCAGGAGCACGGGGCGTGGGTCGGCCGCGCCCCGCAAGGCCCGGACGAGGTCGGCGAGGGCAGGACGCGCCTTCGCACGAGCGCCAGGCGCACGAGCCGACGGCCGCGCGCCCGGCACCGCCCCTGCCCCGACCGACCCCCGCACATCCGGCACTCCGCCCGCCCCGCCAGTCCCCCGCACATCCAGCACTCCCCCCGCCCCGACCGACCCCCGCGCGTCCGGTACGGCCCCCGCGCCGACCGTCCGCCGCCCAGCCCCGGCTCCGGCTCCGCCCCGGGGCCCCAGCACCACTTCCGCCAGCCGGGCCGCGAGCGCTCCCGCCGCGACGGGTCCCCCGCCGCCCGGGCACCGCACATAGACCACCCGCGCCCAGGGCCCGGCCTCCCCCGCTCCTCCCACGGCGGCGGCAGCCAGCGCGCTCTTCCCCGCACCCGCCGCTCCCGTCACCGTGACCAGCCGGTTCCGGGCCAGGTCCGCCCGGAGATCCGTGGTCTCCTCGTCGCGGCCGATCAGCCCGTCCGGCCCACAACGCCCCGCTGCGGACGCCCACTCGGCGTCCTCGGCGTATGCCCACACTGTTCTGCGCTCCAGAGCTCGCGGCGGTGCGGCACCCCGTGGCCGCACGCTCAGAGAGGGGGCGCGACGCACAGATAAATCGTTCCTGCACCGCGCCGCCTTCACGCCAAGTCCAACGCCCGCCCGCGACCTCGGGTGCGGACGCGGGCCAGGGATCACACGTCCCACCGAACCCTCGTACACAGGTGCACATAGCGGCGGGCGGCCCGGAGTCCGAGCCGCCCACGCATCCTGCCCGGAGGACCTAGTACTCGTCGTCCTCGTCCGGCCCCTTCCGCTTGTCGCCGCCCCGGCCCTCCTCGTCGTCCCGGTCGATCGTGCGGACCGGGCGGGTGCGGCCGGGCTCGGGGAGTTCGCCGAGGTGGCTGCGGAGGTAGAGGACGTCGCCGACGAAGAGGTCGTAGAGGAAGATGCCGACCAGGCCGCCGATCAGCGGGCCGACGATGGGAATCCACCAGTAGCCGCTGAACTGGCCCGGCACGCTGCCCGGGAAGGCGAGGCTGCCCCAGCCCGCCACCCAGGTGAACAGCCGGGGGCCGAAGTCACGGGCCGGGTTGATGGCGTAGCCCGCGTTGGCGCCGTAGGACATGCCGATCGCGGCGACCGCGAAGCCCACCATCAGCGGGGCCAGATTCGCCTTCACCGCCTGGTTGCGCAGGTCCAGGATGGCGACCACGAACATCACCAGGAAGCCCGCGCCGACGATCTGGTCGATCAGCGGACCCCAGATGCCGCCGTGGAAGTAGGGCGCCGGGAAGGTGGCGAAGATGGAGAACGAGGCCAGGGTGTGGCCGTCGGTCTTGGGCCCCGGCACCGCCGCGTCGAAGGTGTCGATCGCGTTGTGGTAGACGAGATACACCAGCGCCGCCCCTGCGAAGGCGCCCGCGACCTGGGCGAACCAGTACGGCAGCACCTTCAGCCAGGGGAAGCCCCGGCGGACGGCCACGGCGAGGGTGACCGCCGGGTTGAGGTGGGCGCCGCTGACGCCACCGGCGACGTACACACCGAAGGTCACGGCCAGCGCCCAGCCCCAGGCGACCAGCAGCCAGTCACCGGCGGCGAGGAAGATCGTCGTGGTGGTGGCGGCGCGGCCGGAGCCCGGCAGCGCGGCGACCGCCATGGCGACCACACCGCAGCCGAAGGAGATGAGGACGAAGGTCCCGATGAACTCCGCCATCAGCTCGCCCGCCAGCCCGCCCCGGTGCCGGAGCTTGGACGGCTTGATGAGCGGGGGAATATCGACAGCAGCCATGGAGGCCCCCTAGCAGAGGAGGGGTAGGGCAAACATCCTCATATTCACCCACCCCACCCCGGCCCGCAGGGCGGGAAACCCGTCTGGCCTAAGGGTTCTTCCCGGGGGGCGGCCCACATCCCCCTGACGGTCAGCCTTGCGCGAGGCGGGCCGTCTGAGCCGCCGTCACCGTACGCACCATCAGCGCTCCCGCCACGGCCGCGCCCGCCACGGCCAGGTCGGCCGCGAGCAGCGGGCCGATCCCGGAGTAGGCGCGGGCGATGACGGAGTCGGCGTCCCCCTCCTGGAGGACACCGCCGAGCAGACCGGCCAGCCACAGCGCCCACCACACGTTGACCACGACCGGCAGCCGCCGCTCCGGGGCGCTCGCCCGGTAGGCGTCGGCCACGATGCCGCGCGGGAACCAGAGGTTCACCACCGGCACCACCCAGCCCAGGTACACCCAGATCCCCGCGTACTTCGGCGGGCGTCCCGACAGCGCGCGGGCGTTGTCCCGGACGCGGCCCAGCCACATCAGGAAGGCCGCCGCGCACAGCAGCGTGAGCAGGGAACCGGCCGTGCTCACCAGGTGGTACGAGTTCTCCAGGGCGTTGAGCGGGCGGTGCACCCCGTTGCCCTGGTCCGGGACTCCGGAGGCGGGCTCGCCCGCGCGGTACAGCCGTACTTCCCACACCGCCCGCGCCAGCCAGCCGGCCCCGGTCAGCAGCAGGGTCCCGGAGGCCAGCCGGGAGAGGGTGTCCGAGGCCCGCGGGTCGGGGGGCGCGGCAGGGGTCTCAAGAGCGTTGTCCATGGTCACGGGCCCCATCCTCACCCGGCCAACTGGCCGGACACCAGGGGCTGTCGAGTCCGGGGTGACCATGGAATCCGGACAGGAGGCCGGTGCCGCGCGGGAGAGCGTCGCGGCACCGGCCCGTTCGGGGAGGCGGCGGTCAGAAGGCCGTACGGCCCTCCGGGTGCCAGGTCGCCAGCGCCCAGATGATGAAGAAGTCGATGGCGATCAGGATCAGCGACCAGATGGGGGCGTAGGGCAGGAACAGGAACTGGAGAATCAGGCCCGCCGAGGTGATCACGATGCCGACCACCCGCGCCCAGGCGGCGCCCATCAGCACCCCGGCGCCGGTCGCCACCACGAGCACGCCCGCCGCCAGCAGGATCCAGCCCCAGCCGGTCAGGTTGATCCGGTAGACGTAGGTGTCGATCCGGGCGTACACGTCGTCCGCGGCGATCGCCGAGATGCCCTGGAAGATGTGGAGGATGCCGTTCACCAGCATCAGCACACCCGCGAAGACCGCGCCTCCCTCGGCCAGCCCGCTGTGTGGGGCGCGTGCCGACTGCGTCTGCTGGGTCATGGCCGTTACCTCCGACGTCTCGTCCCCCGTGAACCCCTGGTGGGGTCGTAGGTACGACGATCCGGTGAGCGGCGCCCGGCGACCACGGGTGCTAGGCCGAACGGGTGACGCCCCGGCGCGGTCCGGAGCGTCTCACGCCATCCAGAAGAACACCGCCGTCATCCGCTTCTCCGCCAGCGTGCGCCCGGTGTAGGCGGTCGCGCTGTGCACCAGGTTGGCGTGGTAGAGCAGCAGCCGGTTGGCCCGGTGCGGGACGCGGACGTCCTCCTCGAAGGCGTCGGGGGTGACGAAGCGGGTGCCGAGGGCGTCGACCAGGTTGGTGTGCGGGGCCTGGACGACATTGCCGCCGAGCCGGCCGCCGGGCAGCGACTGGCGGTAGAAGCTGGTGCCGCAGGACTTCGGCACGGCCGGGTTGAGGTAGAGCACGGCCGCGTACCGGCACAGCGCGCGGGAGTCGGTGTGCGGGCGGGGCTCGCTCTCGCCCTCGCCGACGACCTGGACGCAGTTGTGGTTGAGGGTGCCGCCGCCGGGCGCCCGCTGCACCCACAGTTCCTTCGCGCCGGTCGCCTTCTTCACCAGCCGTTCCACGCGGGCCAGTTCAGCGGGTTCGAGGCCGGGCATCGCGCGCAGTCCGGGCCAGCTCTCGGAGGTGTACGGATACCCCTCGGCCCAGTCCTCCTTGGCGAGACACCGCTCGCGCACCGCGTCGGCGTCGGGCAGGGCGTCGTCCAGGACCCAGTAGTCACGGCCCTCGGTGGGCTTGCGGTAGGGAAGCACGGGGAGGGCCGCGGGCGGTCTCGGCTGTGGGGGCATGCGGCGAAATCTAGGCCGGTGACCTGGGCCACTTCGCCCGAAGGACGGTCAACCTCTGGCCAACGTCCCCTCATACACTGGTTGTTCGCGGGTCAAGGGCGCCCGCGCGGCACACCCCGGGAAACCGGCGCGGAATCTTTACGCCGGACGTCGAGACGAATCGTCTCCGCTTCCGTACTGCTGTGTGTCTGAACCGCCTGTCGGCGGAACCACGACCGGGCAGGAGGAACAGTGCGCTTTTCGCGGAACGCGACGGGAACTCTCTTCGTGGGCGGTGCCATGGCACTGACCCTCGCGGCGCTGGCCTACCCGAGCATGCTCGGGCTGGACACCGTCTCCACCGCACAGACCCGCATCATCGCCAACACCCAGTGGGGTCCGCTCACCGAGCAGGACCGGGACTTCGTGGTGAAGGTGCGCGCGGCCGGGCTGTGGGAGTACCCGCTCGGGCAGATCGGGCTCCAGAAGGGCGCCAGCCCGGGGGTCAAGGAGGCCAGCAAGCACCTGGTCGACGGGCACGCGGCGCTGGACGCCTCCTGCCGCAAGATCGCGCCGATGCTGAACATCACGATCCCCAACGTGGCGAGCCCCCAGCAGGAGGGGTTCGTGGTGCAGCTGAAGGGCGAGACCGGCAAGGCGTTCGACACCGACTTCGCCAACATCCTGCGGATGACGCACGGTTCGATCTTCAACGCCATCGCGAAGATCCGGTCCACCACCAAGAACTCGCTGATCCGCTCGCTGGCCGACCAGGCCAACGACACCGTGCTGGACCACATGACGGTGATGGAGAAGACCGGCCTGGTCGACTTCGACCAGACCATCTTCAACCAGACCACCCCGCCCAAGCTGCCCTCGGACAACCTGACGCCGCCCGCGCCGGACCCCGGCCAGCCGCAGGTCGTGCTCACCCCGCCGCCGAACGCCACCTCGACCCCGCTGGCCATCCCCGGCGAGCCGGGCTCGAACAGCACCCGCGAGGATCCGGCCCCGGCCGAGCCGAACCCGAGCCCGACGATCGGCTAGCCGAGCCACACCGTGGTGTCCGGCGGGAGGACGTCCGGCTCGGCCAACGGCACGCTGGACAGCAGGAGTTCGCCCGCCGGACGCACGACCGGCTCGGTGGTGAGGTTGGTCAGGCAGCGCCAGCCGGGGGCACGGGTGAAGCCCAGGACGCCGGGCGGTGTGCCGGGCGTCCAGGTCAGCTCCTCGCCCTGGAGCAGCTTGCGGCGCAGCCGGAGCGCGGTGCGGTACAGCTCCAGCGTGGAGCCCTCGGTACCGGACTGCGCCTCGACGGCGTACGCGGCGAACGACTCCGGCTGCGGCAGCCACGCCGGGCCAGGACCGAAGCCGTACGAGGGTCCGGTGCTCGTCCACGGCAGGGGTACCCGGCTGCCGTCCCGGCCCTTACGCGTGTACCCCGACTGCTCCCAGACCGGGTCGCGCAGTGCCTCGGCGGGCAGGTCGGCGACCTCGGGCAGGCCCAGTTCCTCGCCCTGGTACAGGTAGGCGGAGCCGGGCAGCGCCAGCATCAGCAGGGTCGCGGCGCGGGCCCGGCGCAGTCCGGCACCGGGGTCGATCGCGGGCTCGGTGCCGCCCGAGCGCAGCCAGGCGTCCAGGTCGGTGCCGGGCGGCAGGACCAGCCGGGAGGCGTGCCGGACCACGTCGTGGTTGGAGAGCACCCAGGTGGCCGAGGCGCCGACGGTGTGTGCCTCCGCGAGGGAGGCGGTGATGGCGCGGCGCAGCCGGTCCGCGTCCCAACCCGTCTCCAGGTACTCGAAGTTGAACGCCTGGCCGAGTTCGTCGGGGCGGGCGTACAGGGCGCGCCGGGTGTCCGGGACCCAGGCTTCGGCGACGGCGGTGCGGGGCGGGTCGTAGGTGTCCAGCAGGGTGCGCCAGTCGCGGAAGATCTCGTGGACCTCGTCCCGGTCCCAGTAGGGGTGGCTGCCGGGGGCGAGCAGGGGCAGCGCCTCCTCGCCGGTGGCGCCGATCCCCCCGACGTCCCGTAGGGGTTCGGTGAGGTCCTTGGCCAGGCCGTGGGCGACGTCCACGCGGAAGCCGTCCACGCCCCGGTCGGACCAGAAGCGCAGGGTGGTGCGGAAGTCCTCGCGCACCTCGGGGTGCGACCAGTCCAGGTCGGGCTGCTCGGGGGCGAACAGATGCAGGTACCAGTCGCCGTCCGGGACGCGTTTCCAGGCGCTGCCGCCGAACACGGACTGCCAGTCGGTGGGCGGGAGTTCGCCGTACCGGCCGCGGCCGGGGCGGAAGACGTAGCGGGCGCGGGCCGCCGAGCCCGGAGCGGACAGCAGGGCCTGCTGGAACCAGGGGTGGCGGTGCGAGGTGTGGTTGGGGACGAGGTCGACGACGACCTTCAGGCCCAGCCGGTGGGCCTCCGCGGCCAGGGCGTCGAAGTCGTCCAGGGTGCCCAGGCGCGGGTCGACGCCCCGGTGGTCGGCGACGTCGTAGCCGCCGTCGGCCAGTTCGGAGGGGTAGAACGGGCTGAGCCACAGGGCGTCGACGCCGAGCGTGGCCAGGTGGTCCAGGCGCGCGGTGACGCCCGCGAGGTCGCCCAGGCCGTCGCCGTCGGCGTCCGCGAAGCTGCGGGGATAGACCTGGTAGATGACGGCCTGCCGCCACCAGTCGGGGTTCCTGGACGAGAGGTCCGCCATGCGGGCTCCATGTCACCTAGGGCCTGTCTTCTGGATCTTGCCGGGGTCGCGGGCCCTGGCACGCACATCTGCCGCGTTGTCGTCACTCGCCGACGCTCCGCGTCGACTCCCTCCTCCGCCTTGCAGCTGCACGCACCAGACCCCGCTCGGGTCAGCCCGAAGGCACCGTCAGCCCGAGCCGGCCTGATCCAGAAGACAGGCCCTAGGGGGTCTCGACAGAAAGCTGTCCACCTAGGCCGCCGGGGGAAACCTCGGTCAGGCCCGTTCCACCGTCTTCAGGTACAGGTCCACGTACCGGGTCACGTCGACGTCGAGCGCCACGTCCACCAGGGGGCGGGCGCGGGCGCCCCCGTGGATCTCGGACTCGCCGGGGCGGTGGCGCAGGTCGACGACGGTCTGGCCGCGGGCCGGGCCGGGGGCGAGGCTGACCTCGACCGGGAGCGGGCGGGTGGTGAGCCCGGCCGGGTCGGCGACCGCACAGACAGCGCCCGCGTCGCCGAGGCCGCCCGCCTCCTCGTCGTCGGGGGTGGTGCCGGGGGCGCTGGGGCGGTGGGACAGCAGGTCACCGGCGAGCTTCGCGCCGGGCTCGGCGCTGGCGCGCAGGCGGCGGACCTCGGTGCCGGGGACGACGACCCGGGTGAACACGTCCAGCCCGTACATCGTGATCGGCACGTCCGCGGTGAGCAGGATCGCGGCCGCCTCCGGGTCGTGCCAGACGTTGAACTCCGCGACCGGGGTGGCGTTGCCGACGCCGACCGCGCCGCCCATGAACACGATCCGCTCGATGTTGCGCGTGACCTCGGGGTGGGTGCGCAGCAGCAGGGCGATGTTGGTCAGGGGCGCGGTGGGGATCAGGGTCACCGGGCGCGGGGAGGCGAGGATCTCCCGGTGCAGCAGGGTGACGGCGTCCACGGCGGCCGGGGCGCGGGTGGGGGCGGGCAGGCCGAGGTCGCCCATGCCGTCGCTGCCGTGGACGTGGCGGGCCGAGCGGGCGGGCTCCAGCAGCGGGCGTCCGGCGCCCCGGGCCACCGGGATGTCGGGGGCACCGGCCCGCTCCAGCACGGTGAGGGTGTTGCGGACCACGCCGTCCACGTCGGTGTTCCCGGCCACACAGGTCACCGCGCGCAGGTCGAGTCCGGGGTGGCGGACGGCCAGGAGCAGGGCCAAGGCATCGTCGACGCCGGTGTCGCAGTCGATGATCACGGGCACCACGGGCTGCACGGCGGCCTCCTGCCGACCTGACGGCGTACGGACGCCTCGACCCTACGGGAGCGTCGGGCCGCGGGCCCCGGGTCCTCACCCGAACGGACCGGAGCGCTGGTGGCCGGTGATCGCCGGTGGTGCCGTAGGAGCAGGCAGCGGCCGCGGCGACCAGGAGGCACACCCGATGACCGGAGGCATACGTACCCGCGGCGCCCGTGCCCTCCTGCCGCTCGGCTCCCTGCTCGCGCTGAGCGGCTGCGCGACCCTCGGTCTTGAGCATCCGCCGACCGCGACGTACTCCCTGCCGACGGTCGAGAAGCCCTCGGCCACTTCCAAGGCCCCGGCCGCCGGGGGTTCCGCGCTCACCGACGCGCAGGCGCGGGCGGCGCTGGTCACCGAGTCCGACCTGGGCTCGCCGTGGGCGGCGGCGGGTGGCATCGCGACCTGGCGGGACGGCATGCTGAAGGCGAAGTCCGAGGTGGCGGAGTGCCAGCGGCTGCTGGACGCGCTCTACTCCGACCAGGTCCTCGGTGCCCCCGCCCGCGTCGCCGTCGCCCTGGACGACCCCGGCTCCGAGGCCCAGCTCCGCTACCAGATCGGCGCCCGCCGCCCCTCCGACGTGGACGCCGACCTGAAGTGGCTGAGCGAGATGCCGGCCAAGTGCGCCCGCTTCACCGCCACCACCCAGACCGGCTGGACCGAGGACGTCCAGGTCTCCGACCTCCCCCTGCCCGAGGTCGGCGACAGACGCCAGGGCCTCCGCGTCACCCTCGCCGCCACCGACCCGGAGAACCCCGACGCCGACGAACAGCACCTCACCCTCGAACTCGCCGCCGCCCGCGTGGGCGAGGACGCCTTCGCCCTCACCAACGGCGGCCAGGGCGACGTCCCGAACGACGCGACCCAGGCAGCGGTCCAGATCGGCGCACTGCGCCTGGCGGACATACGGAGGCAGGGGCGGGCGCAGGTCTAGAACAGCGGGCCCGTCGGAGCCGGGCCCAGGGTGGTGGTGCCGGGGGTCGTGCGGTGGCCCAGGCCGGTGCGGTAGGCGTCCAGGGCCGCTTCGGTGCGGCCCGTGCGGCGGAGGAGGTCACCGAGGAGGCGGCAGAGGTCGGCCAAGTCGCCTGCGGCACCCGCTCGTTCGAGGAGACTGAGGGCGCGTACGTAGTGTTCCTCGGCGGAGTCCGTCTCGTCCGCGTCCTCGGCGATGATGCCGAGCAGGCGGTGGGCGGCGGCCGCGTGCAGGGCGCCGCGCTCGGCGGAGAAGTCGCCGAGGACGCCGTCGAGGAGGGCGGTTGCCTCGGCGGGTCTGCCCCGGCGGTGCAGTACGTCGGCCAGCTCGACCGCGGCCTGGCTGCGGTACAGCGCGGCCCGGGTCTGCGCGAGCATCTCCAGCGCCTGCCGCAACTCCGTCTCGGCCCGCTCCAGTTCGCCCGCCTGCGCGTGCACGTAGCCGCGCATCCAGTGGCAGTTGGCCAGCTCGGTGCGCAGCCGCAGCCGGCGGTAGAGCTCGGCCGCCTCGGCGAGGGAGGCGTCGGCCTCGGCGTACCGCCCCTCGGCGAGCAGCGTACGGGCGACCGCGCGGTGGGTCCGGGCGATCAGCGCGGGGTCGGCGGCGCGCGGGGTGAGGGCGAGCGCGAACTCGGCGGCCTGGGCGGCGCGGGCGTGGGCGCCCAGGTCCATGTAGGGGCCGATCACGGCGGTGTAGAGGTGCAGCAGGGCGTCCGGGTCGTGCGGGCCGCCCCGGTCGAGTTCGTCGAGGGCGCTCTCCAGCAGGTGGACGGCGTACCGGATCTCCCCGGCCAGATAGTGCGCCACGGCGCGGCCGCGCACGGCGGGCACCCGCACCGGGAGGGTCTCGCCGGACAGTTGCGCCTCCGCCTGCTCGAAGTGGCCGCGTGCCGCGTGGAGTTCACCCGTCTCCAGCGCGCATTCGCCAAGTCCCAGCAGTGCGGCGGCCTGTTCGGGGACGAGTCCGTGCCGCTCCGCCTCGGCCAGCAGGGCCGCGTAGCGCTCCGCGGCCTCCTCGGCGCGGCCGTCCGCCAGTACCCGCCGGGTCTCGGCGAGCCGCCGTCCCACCACCTCCGGCACGTCCCGCTCCGGCATCTCCGCGCCTCCTCAACTCCCTTTGTGACCCTTGTCGTTCGGGTTCCGCAGCCCTAGGTTAAACGGCGGCTCAAGTCCGCTTGACTCGTCGCCGATGTTGCGAGGTCGCCGTGCCAGGACGCACCCCCGCCCCCGTCGCACGCCCCCACGCGCCCGCCCGTGACCGGCTCCGCCCGGCGGCCGCCACCCCGCTGGCCAGAGGTGTCGCCGCGGCCGTGGTGGCCGTCGTCGCCCTCGTCACCGCCGCCAACGCGGGCCCCGCCCGCGCCTCGGACACCGCCCCGGAGCCGGTCGCCCGGCACGCCCAGCGGTGAACGCGCGCCGGGACCGGACGACGCCCGCCGGGCACGGAACGCACCTCGCAACCACCAACAACCCTGCCGCGCAAGGGGGTTTCCAGAACAAGCACGGGTAAAACCCACCCCAAGCCGGGGCGCCGATCATCCCAAACCCCATCAATAGACCGGTTGTACGGGTGTGGAATATCTCACCGTCAACAGTTGACAGTGGACCACGCCATTAGGGTGAGCGCGATCCGGCCAGGCCCACGCCCTCGCGCGCACCGCCCGGCCGCTGAACGGGGAGCTGTTTTCGGTGGCCGGGGTCGGGGCCAGGGGCGGAAGGCACGGGGGATGACGGGTAGCAGCCTGCGCGCGAAGGACACCGGGACACCGGGCACCACGGCCGAAACCACACGGCCGCCCAGGAGACGAGCCTCGCGCGTGCTGCGCTGGACCGCGCTCGCCCTGGCCCTGCTCCTGCTCGGCACCGCCACCGCCGGGTACCTCTACTACCGGCACCTCAACGGCAACCTCGCCAAGGCCCCGCTCAACCTCGGCGACAGCCCGAACCCCGCGGCCACCCCGGACGCGGCGGGCCGCACCCCGCTGAACATCCTGCTGATCGGCTCGGACAGCCGGAACACCGCCGACGACCTCGAACTCGGCGGTTCCAAGGGCGATGTGGGGCGCCCGCCGCTGGCCGACGTGCAGATGCTGCTGCACGTCTCGGCGGACCGGAACGACATGTCGGTGATCAGCCTGCCCCGCGACACCATGATCCCGATCCCCCGCTGCACCGACCCCGTCACCAAGAAGGTGTACCCGGAGCTGAGCCTGGCGATGGCGAACGAGTCGCTCGGCCGGGGCGGCCCCGGCTGCACGGTCGCCACCTGGATGCGGCTCACCGGCATCCCCGTCGACCACTTCATGATGGTCGACTTCTCCGGGGTGGTCGCCATGGCCGACGCCATCGGCGGCGTCCCGGTCTGCGTGGAGCAGAACGTCTACTCGCACACCGCGGACGGCCACGGCTCCGGGCTCAGGCTGAAGGCGGGCACCACCCCGGTCAAGGGCAAACAGGCCCTGCAGTGGCTGCGCACCCGCTACGGCTTCGAGGACGGCACCGACGTCGGCCGCACCCACGCCCAGCACATGTACATGAACTCGATGGTCCGCCAGCTGCGCGCCGACGCGACCCTCGGCAACCCCACCGAGATGCGCAGGCTCGCCGAGGCGGCGACGAGCGCGCTCACCGTCGACGACGGGCTCGGCACGGTCAAGAAGCTGTACGACCTGACGACGGAGCTCCAGAAGGTGCCCACCGAGCGGATCACCATGACCACGCTGCCCACCACCCCCTGGGCGCAGGACAACAACCGCCTGGTGCCCGCCACCGAGGACGCCGACAAGCTCGTCTCCATGGTCCGCGACGACGTCGCGCTGGACGGCCGCGACACCAAGAAGCCGAAGCCGACGGAGACCGACCCGGCCGCGCCCGCCGCCGACATCACCGTCCGGGTCCAGGGCGGCACCGGCGCGGGCCTGGAGTCCCCCGCGCCCGACCGAGCCGGGGCCGTCGCTGGGCTGCTGCGCGACCGCGGCTTCACCCGGACCGTCACCGACCGGGCGGCCACCACCGAGCCCGGCACCTCCGTCCTCTACTCCGGCACCACCCTGCGGGGCGACGCCCTGGCCGTCGCCGAGGCGCTGGGCATCCCCGCCGCCCGGGTCCGCGCGGTGGACGACGCGCGGGACGTGACCCTCGTCGTGGGCGCCGACTGGCCCTCCGGCGACCGCTTCCCGGAGCCGGCCAAGCGCGAGGTCCCGAAGTCGGCGGCCGTCCTCGGCGGCGCCAAGACCGACGCCTGCATGAAGATCCAGGAGGGCTACACCTGGTGAATCACCGGGCCGCCCGGCCCTGATCTCGCTACATTTCCTGCTCATGGACGTGCTCACGGGACACGAGATGGTCGACATCCCACCCGGCAGGGTGACGCTGTCGGACCGGCGGACCCAGCGCAGCTGGCCGGTCGAGCTGGAGCCCTACCGGCTCGCGGCCTGTCCGGTCACCCAGACGCTGTACGCGCGGATCACCGGCAGGCGGCCGAGCACCTCCGTCGGCAGCCGACTGCCCGTCGAGACCGTCTCCTGGTGGGACGCGGTGCGGTTCTGCAACGCGCTGTCCCTGCGCGACGGCCTGACACCCGCCTACCGCCTCACCGACGGCACCGAGGACGTCGACTGGGACCGCTCCGCCGACGGATACCGCCTGCCCAGCGAGGCCGAGTGGGAGCACGCCTGCCGGGCCGGGACCACCGGCCCGCGCTACGGGGAACTCGACGAGATCGCCTGGTACCGCGGCAACTCAGGCGAACGCGTCCACGAGGTGGGGGAGAAGCGCCCCAACGCCTGGGGCCTGTACGACATGCTCGGCAACGTCTGGGACTGGTGCTGGGACGTCTACGACGCCGAGGTCTACGGCGGCTACCGGGTGCTCCGCGGCGGCGGCTGGTTCGACGAGCAGTGGAGCTGCCGCGCCTCCGCCCGGCGCCGCAGCCACCCCACCTTCCAGGTCGACGACGTGGGGTTCCGCGTCGCCCGCTCCGGCACCTGACGTCAGCCGGAGCCGAGCTGCTCAAGACGGGCCCGCACATCGCCCAGGGCGCCCTCCCGGCTCCCCGGCACCCGCAGCCTCAACTCCACCAGCCGCGCGCCCAGTTCGCGGGCCCGCTCCGGGTCCTCGATGCGGCCCCACTGGTGGTGGGCGCGGTCGGCGGCGGACTCCACGGCGGGGGCGTCCGGGGCGTGGCCCGAGGCGAGGCGGAAGCCCGCCACGCCCAGCCAGGCGCGGCAGCTGCGCACCGGGTCGCCCGCGAACATCGCCAGGTCGGCCCGGACCTCCGCCCAGTGCAGGGCGTCCTCGGAGGCGGGACCGTGCTCGCGTACCGCCGTCTCCTGGTGCCGGGCGGCGAGCCGGTCCGCCTCGGCGTGCCGCCCGGCCCGCACGGCGGCGCTCAGCGCGGCGTGCGGATCACCGGCGTCGGGCGCGGTGAGCACCAGGTTCGACGGCAGCTCGCCCGCGATCCGGTCCAGCGCCCGCCGGTGCAGCTCGGCGAGCGGCGGCCGCCGCCCGCCCCGCAGCAGCGCCGCCACCGCCCGCATGTACGTCGGCTCCGCGATCCGGCGCCAGCCCGGCGGCGGCGCGATCCGGCCGTGCACGACGGCCGTACGGCCCGAATCCAGCGGATGTTCGCCCAGGTGCGTCCAGGTCTCGGCGTCCGCGTGCAGGTCCAGCAGCAGCTGCGTGGTCCCGGCCGGGCGGAGCCGCAGCTCGTCCCGGAGCCAGTGCCAGGGCAGCGCGGTGTAGCGGGCGGTGGCCGCGGTGGTGCGGGCCAGCGCCAGATGCGGCAGCCGCTGACGCCGGTCCAGCAGCAGCTGCCCGGTGACGTACACCGTCAGCGCGCCGGACGCGGCGGCGGCCGCGCGCAGCCGGGTCAGCACGCCCTGCGGGTCGACGGGGTCGGCGAGTTCGACCACGTGCGCGGTGTCGGTGCCCGCCAGCACGGACGGTGCGACGGCGCCCAGCACCGGCAGCACGGACGCCGCGTCCACCAGGCGGCCGCGGCCCAGCGGCGCGGCCGCGAGCAGCAGCACGGTTCCGGGCATCGCGCCTCCCCCTGTGGTTCGCCGGACAGGTTCGCCGGACAGCCAGCACCGTAACTCCGCAGGCGGCCACGCGGGGCTCAGGACGGCGAAGGTCGCCCGGTCGTGGACGCGGGCTCGGGTGCGGGCGCCGCCTCGGGTTCCGGCAGCCGCCGTACGGCGAAGACGGTGGTGTCGTCGCCGAGGCGACCGCGGGTGTGCCGCAGCACGCCCTCGCGGACCCGGCGCACCAGCCGCCGGGGCGCGGCCCGCCCGGGGTCGGCGGCCACCGCCCGCGCCACATCTCGCGCCAGCGGGTAGAACTCCCCGGCGCGGTCACGGGCCTCGGTCACGCCGTCCGTCACCATCAGCAGCGTCTCGTCCGTCCCCAGCCGTTCCCGGCAGGCGGGCACCTCCTCCCCACCGGGCGCCAGGTCCGCCGTGAGGTCGCCGAAGCCGATCGGCAGCCGCTCCCCGCCGGGCAGCGGGCGCACCCCGTGCGGGCCCACGGCGAGCGGCGGATCGTGGCCGAAGTTGATCATCTCGACGACGTCCGGGGCGTCCGGGGGGAAGCCGAGCAGCAACGCGGTGGCGAACCGGTCCCCGTCGTACTGGCCGAGCGCGGCGGTGTGGCCCCGGTGGCGGCACATCCGCACCTCCAGCCGGTCGGCGACGGTCTCCAGGTCGGGCTCGTGGTAGGCCGCCTCCCGGAACGTGCCGAGCAGCGCGGCCGCCGTCTCCACCGCGCCGAGCCCCTTGCCCTGCACGTCCCCCAGCAGCACCCGGGTGCCGTGCGGGCTGGGCTGGATGTCGTAGAAGTCGCCGCCCACCCGCGCGTCCACGTCGGCGGCCAGATACACGCCCGCGTGCTCCAGACCGGCCCAGTTCGGCGGCAGCGGGCGCAGCACCGTACGGCGGGTGGTCTCGGCGATGTCCCGCATGTGCAGGCCCTGCCGCTCCCGGCGCACCCGCACCACGGACGCGATCACCGCGAGCGCCCCGCCGAACGCCAGCAGCACGAAGTCGGCGGTGCCCGCCCGGTACCGCTCGGGGAAGGCGGTGTCCACGGCGAGGTAGGTGACGAGCGACAGCAGGGCGAACGTGATGGTCGCGCCCACCCCGCAGATCGCGGCGGCGATGCTCGGGACCAGGATGATCCAGGAGACGACGCGGAACTGCTCCCCGGTCCGGAAGTCCACCAGCACGATGGCCGCCAGCAGCACCAGCGGCACCAGCCAGGCCGCGCCCCGGCCGAAGATCCGCCGCCGCTCGCGACGGCCCCGGTACTCCATCTCGGTCACGAGCCCCATCTCCGTCCCGAGACCGCGCGCGGGTAGCGACGGGCCGCCGTCCTCGGACACCTCCGGGGACCACCGTCCCCGAAGGACACCTCCGGGGAACCAGAGGAGCACCTCAGCGGAACCAGCGGAACACGGACCGATCCCGGCCGCATCCGGACCGCGTCACCCACCCGGCCGAGTTGCCGGGCCGTCGCCGCAGGTGTGCCCTGGAAGGCGGGGCCGGCGACGCACGGCCCGAAGCGGCGAGACGAGGAGAGAGGAGCGCTCTCATGGCTCACGCGGCACCCGCGCCCGGCGCGCTGCCCCGAGGCGACCGCAAGGACGCCCCGGCCACGGTCAACCTGCCCCCCGACATCTTCGACGCCCGCACCCACCGCATGGCCAGGGTCGCGGTACCGGTGCTGCTGGCTCTGGTCTACGGCTACTGGGCGGCGTCCAACCGGCGCGGCGGCGGCCCCGTCACCGGCTGGAACCTGCTCTTCGGGGTCCTCACCGCACTGGTCTTCGCGGTGGTGCTCTTCGCCGTGCTGACCGTCGCGCCCCGGCTGCGCCGCGAACAGCACGCGCTGCTGTGGGCGGTGTTCATCGGCGT
Source organism: Streptomyces sp. NPDC090119 (assembly GCF_044747085.1). Classification (NCBI taxonomy): domain Bacteria; kingdom Bacillati; phylum Actinomycetota; class Actinomycetes; order Kitasatosporales; family Streptomycetaceae; genus Streptomyces; species Streptomyces sp. NPDC090119. The sequence continues at coordinate 323,424 of NZ_JBIVDK010000005.1, forward strand.
CTCCTTCGGCTTCCTCTACAACCAGGCGGGCGCCTCCCTGGTCCGCTCGGTGGGCATCCCGCTGCTGGTGGCGGGGGTGACGTTCGTCGTGTGCTTCTACCGCTTCTACACCCGCGAGGACGCCGCCGGGGACCGCGTCCACTGAGCCGCCGGGGACCGCGAGACCGGGGGAGCCCGTCCCCCGAACGCACCCCCACCGCTCGCGCCGCACGGCCGCCGGGACTTGCCTGGAGGAGTGCACCCCCGCCTCCGGAGTGCCCTGTCGGCCGTGCTGATCGCCCTGTCCTGCCTCCTCGTGCCCTTCGGCGCACCGGCGGCCTGGGCGGCGTACACGCTCACCGACACGGGCCGGTACGTCACCACGATGGCACCGCTCGCCGCCGACCCGGCCGTGCGGGACGCCGTCGCGGAGACCGTCGGCGACGGCATCCTGCGTGAGGTCGACCAGCGCGCGGACATGACCCCCGTACACGGGTCGGTGGGCCCCTTCGTCCGGGACGCGGTGCGCTCCTTCACCCACACCCGCGCCTTCCGGCTCGCCTGGGACACCGGCAACCGGGTCACCCACGACGCGGTGCTGCGCGCGCTGCGCGAGGACGCCCCGATGGGCGGCGCCCCCCGCGCGGTCACCGTCGACCTGGCCCCCGTCACCGCCCAGGTCAAGGCGCAGCTCGCCGAGGACCACATACCGCTCGCCGCCCGCATCCCGGTCCGCCACACCGAGGTGCCGGTGCTCCCGGCGGGCGAGCTGACCCGGTACCGCAAGGGATTCCACATGCTCGAAGTCGCCGGTCTGTGGCTGCCGGTGGCAGCCGTCGTGTTCGCCGCCGCCGGGATCGCGCTGGCCGTGCGCCGCCGCCGCGCCGTCGTCGCCACCGCGCTGGGCACCGCGCTCGGCGGCGCCCTGCTCGGCCTCGCCCTGACCGCGGGCCGCGCCCTCACCCTGGCCGACCTCCCGGCCGACGTGCCGCACCCGGTCGCGGGCGCGGTCTACGACGCCCTCACCTCCGGTCTGCGCACCGTCTCCTGGCTCCTGCTGGTGCTGGGCCTGGCGGTGGCGCTGACGGCGTGGCTGACCCGGCGGCGCTCCGCCCGCCGCCGGGGAGTGGGAGGCGGGAAGTCCGCGGGTTCGCCCGCGCGGACCCGGGCGCGGGTCTGAGGGGGCCGGCGCCCACGGGGTGACGGTGGCCAACCTTTCGGGCGGGCGGGGCGGTTGAGGGGACACACCCCCGAAGTGGACATAATGGGCGCATGCCCCGAGAGTTCCCCATCGGCCTCACCCCGCCCGACTGGCTGGTCCGGAACCTCCGCCCGCAGCAGGCACCCGTCAACCGGGCCGCCGTCGCACGGGCCGCCGTCGCGATGGCGCTGCCGCTCGCGATCGGGTTCGCGTCCGGACGGCCCGCGCTCGGCGCACTCGCCTCCATGGGCGCCCTGAACGGCGTCATCGGCGACACCGCCGACGCGTACCGGATGCGCGTCATCACCATCGCCGTCCCCCAGCTCACCGGCGCCGTCGGCGTCATCCTCGGCCAGCTGGTCTTCGGGCAGGGCTGGTACGCCGTCGCCGTGGTCACCGGGGTCGCGCTGGTCTCCGGGATGATCTCGACCATCGGCGCGGTGGCCTCCGTGTCGGGACTGCTGCTCCTGCTCAACTGCGTGGTCGGGGCCGGACTTCCGCTGCCCCACCCCTGGTGGCTGGCGCCGCTGCTGATGACCGGGGGCGGCCTGCTGGTGCTGGCCCTCGCCCTGCTGGCGTGGCCGCTGCGGGCCGGGGTGCCGGAACGGGCGTCGGTGGCGGGCGCCTACCGCAGGGTGGCCGACCTGCTGGACGACGCCTGTGACGACGACCGCTACATCGGCGCCCGCTTCGACGTCACCCGCTCGCTGAACCAGGCGTACGACCTGATCCTCGGCCACCGCGCCCGGCACCACGGCCGCAGCGAGGAACTCACCCGCCTACTGGCCCAGTTGAACGCGATCACCCCGGTCGTCGAGGCCGCCCCCGCCGTCCATCTCACCGGCCGCCCGCTGCCCCCGCAGATCCCCGAGGCGGTGCGCGAGCTGGCTCGCGCGGTCGAGACCGGCGACACGGCGGGCCTGCGCCTGCCGAGGCTGCCCCTCGCCCTCACCGAGACCGAACGCGCCGTCGACCACGCCCTGCGGCACCTCGCCGAGGTGGTCACCTCGCCCTCGGTGGACCCGCGCGGCATCGACGAACGCACCGTCGCCCTCCACGTACGCACCGCCCGCGCCGCCCGGGACGCGGTGCTGACCGCGAACTCCTGGCGCTACGGCCTGCGTCTCGCCGTCTGCATCGGCATCGCGCAGGCCCTGGTCTCCCTCGTGGCGGTCCCCCGCTCGTACTGGGTCGCGCTGACCATCACCTTCGTCCTCAAGCCCGACTTCGGCTCGGTCTTCTCCCGCGCCCTGCTGCGCGCGCTCGGCACGGTGGTGGGGCTGGTGATCGCGGCGGCGGTCCTGGCGGAGGTGCCGATCGGCTGGTGGGACGTCCCGGTGATGCTGCTGCTCGCGCCGCTCGTCCCGGCGCTCACCCCGCGCGGCTACGGCTTCCAGACGGCCGCCATCACCCCGGTGATCCTCCTGCTCTCCGACATCCTCAACCGCCAGGGCACCGGCCTGCTGCTGCCCCGGCTGCTGGACTCCCTGATGGGCTGCGCGATCGCCCTGGTCGCGGGCTATCTCCTCTGGCCGGAGAGCTGGCACACCCGCGTCGGCGACCGGCTCGCGGACGCGGTCGAGGACACGGCGGCGTACGTGAGGACGGCGTTCGGCACCGAGCAGGACCCCGCCCACCGCACCCGGATGCGCCGCCGCCTCTACCGCGACCTGTCCACCATCCGGACGGAATTCCAGCGCGCGCTGACCGAACCCCCGCCCACCGGACGGCGCGCCGCGGCATGGTGGCCGCTGGTGGTCGCCGTGGAACGGATCGTCGATGCGACGACAGCGGCCCGCGTCCGCGTCCACCACGGTGCACCCCCGCCGTCCCCGGCGGAAGTGCACCAAGTGGTACGCCAACTCGGTGAATTGGCGGAGGGCGTCCGCGAGGCCGACACCCTCACCGCCTTCCCCACCCACCTGACCGGCCCGGCGGGCAGCGTGCTGGAACCGGTACGACAAGAAGTGGCGGCCGCGAGAGCCATCGCCACACCACACTGACGGGCCGCTAACCTAACGTGGCCGTCCTGGCCAGGGATCTACGGCGACAACTCACGCAAAGGGGTGCGCACATGGGCATTCTCAGTCTCCTGCGGAACGCGTTCGGCCGAGGACGCAAAGGGCGTCCCGACGAGGCGGAGACTGCGGACCAACTCCCGACCCCTCGCCAGGAACACGACCTGGTAACAGCGGCGTTCGACACCCCACGGGTCCCGGCCCAGGGCGCCGTACGGGAAGAAACGGAACCGCCGAAGACGGACAGCACGGCTACGCCGGACACGGCAGCGCCGCAGCCGGAGACCTCGGCTGCGGCGGAGTCGCCGGAGGCGAAGGCCCCGGCCACGCCGGAAGCCCCGGCCGAGGTGAAGACGCCGGAGACGGAGACCACGCCCGCGTCCGAGACCCCGGCCGAGGTGGAGACGCCGGAGACGGAGACCCCGGCCTCGGTGGAGTCGGCGGACACTGCGATCTCGTCGGAGACGGAAGCGCCGAAGACCGAATCAGCGCCCGTGCCCGTCACGGAAGCCCCCGCCACGGCGGAGACCGCGCCCGCAGCGGAAGCTCCGGTCGCCGCTGAGCCCGAGGCCCCGCAGGACGAGGCGAAGGCCGAGACGGCCGAAGCTCCGGAGGAGCAGGCGGCGGAGCCGGACCCCCTGGCCATGGCGGCCCCGGCGATCGAGCCCCTGATGATGGAGCCCGCCATCATCGACGCGGACCCGGAGGTCGTGGTCCCCCAGCAGCGCACCGAGCCCCTCCCGGAAGCCGAGGCGGAGCACGACCAGCCGGCCATCCCCGAGCAGCCCACGGAACCGTCCGCCGACGCCCTGACGGAGCCGGAAACACCGGACCCCACCCCGGCCGCAGAGCCCGCACCGAACGCCGAGCCCACCCCGGCCCCCACGCCGGAGGCGAAGGCCGAGCCCGAGCCCGAGGCGAAGGCCGAGCCCGAGGCAAAGCCCGCGCCGGAGGCCGAGCCCACCCCAGCCCCCGCGCCGAAGGCGCAGGCCGAGCCCGAGGCAAAGGTCCCCGCCGAGCCCGAGCCGAAGGCGAAGGCCGAGCCCGAGCCCGAGGCGAAGCCGAAGTCCGAGCCGGAGGCGACGGCCGGGCCGGAGGCCGCCACCACCCCCGCCCCCGAGGCCGCCGACGCTCCCGCACCCCCGCAGGCGGCACCCGCACCCGACAACGCATCCCGCACGGGTGGTGCGGGTGGGAACACGACCGAGGCCGAGGGCGCAGCCGAGGCCGAACCGCTCGCCGACACTCCCTCCGCCGAGGCCGAACCGCCCGCCCACACTCCCTCCGCCGAGGCCGAACCCCCCGCCGACACCCCTTCCGCCGCGGCAGCCACCCTCACCAAGACCAACCTCACCGGCCAAACAGCGAAGCTCTACCTCGTACTCGACCGCTCCTCGAGCATGCGCCCGTACTACAAGGACGGCTCCGCCCAGGCCCTCGCCGACCAGACGCTCGCCCTCGCGGCCCACCTGGACGAGGACCCCACCGTCCACGTGGTCTTCTTCTCCACCGAGGTCGACGGCACCACCGACCTCACCCTCACCGAGGACCACACCGCCAAGATCGACGAGACGCACGCGACCCTCGGCCGCATGGGCCGTACCAGCTACCACGCCGCCGTGGAAGCCGTACTCGCCCACCACGACAAGCACCACACCCCCGAGGACAACGCCCTGGTCGTCTTCCAGACGGACGGCGCCCCCGACGCCAAGACCCCCGCCACCCTGGCCCTGACGAACGCGGCGAAGAGCCACCCCAGGGTCTTCTTCTCGTTCGTCGCCTTCGGTGACCCGGACAGCAAGGCGTTCGACTACCTCCGCAGGCTCAGGACCGCCAACACGTCCTTCTTCCACGCGGGCCCGACCCCCCGCGAGCTGACGGACACCGAGCTGTACGAGGGCGTACTCGCCGCCTGGCGCCCATAACCCCCGTCCCACCCCCGATGCCGCCCGCGTCCCACCCCGTAAAACGGGAGGCGGGCGGCATACACACGTCGGCTACGATTTCAAGGTTCGTACCCGTAGCGACCTGGGAGCAGCCCCCGATGGCTCGACACCTCATCACCAGCGCCCTTCCGTACATCAACGGGATCAAGCACCTGGGCAACATGGTGGGGTCCATGCTCCCGGCGGACGTGTACTCCCGGTACCTCCGCCAGCGCGACCACGACGTCCTGTACATCTGCGCGACCGACGAGCACGGCACCCCCGCCGAGCTGGCCGCGAAGGAGCGGGGCCTGCCGGTGGACGAGTTCTGCGCGCAGGCGCACGACGCGCAGAAGGCGGTGTACGACGGCTTCGCGCTGGCCTTCGACTACTTCGGCCGCAGCTCCTCCGCCGAGAACCGCGACATCACCCAGCACTTCGCGCGGAAGCTGAACGAGAACGGCTTCATCGAGGAGCGGGCGATCCGCCAGGTCTACTCGCCCACCGACGGCCGCTTCCTGCCGGACCGCTACGTGGAGGGCACCTGCCCGCACTGCGGCTACGACAAGGCCCGCGGCGACCAGTGCGAGAACTGCACCCGCGTGCTGGACCCGACCGACCTGATCGAGCCGCGCTCGGCGATCTCCGGCTCCACGGACCTGGAGGTGCGCGAGACCAAGCACCTCTTCCTCCTCCAGTCCAAGCTGCAGCACGAGGTCGAGGAGTGGGTGGCCCGGCACGAGCAGGACTGGCCGCAGCTGGCCTCCTCCATCGCCCGCAAGTGGCTGACCGAGGGCCTGCACGACCGCGCGATCACCCGTGACCTGGACTGGGGCGTGCCCGTCCCGGCCGACACCTGGCCGGAGCTGGCCGCCGAGGGCAAGGTCTTCTACGTCTGGTTCGACGCGCCGGTGGAGTACATCGGGGCGACGAAGGAGTGGGCGGACCAGGACCCGGAGAACCGGGACTGGAAGTCCTGGTGGTACGAGGCTGACGACACCGTCCGCTACACCCAGTTCATGGCGAAGGACAACGTCCCGTTCCACACGGTGATGTTCCCGGCGACCGAGCTGGGCGTGCGCGAGCCGTGGAAGAAGGTCGACTACGTCAAGGCGTTCAACTGGCTGACGTACTACGGCGGCAAGTTCTCCACCTCGCAGAAGCGGGGCGTCTTCACCGACCAGGCGCTGGACATCCTGCCCGCGGACTACTGGCGCTACTTCCTGATCGCCAACGCCCCCGAGTCGGACGACTCGTCCTTCACCTGGGAGCACTTCACGGCCACGGTCAACAAGGACCTCGCCGACACCCTGGGCAACTTCGTCAACCGCGTCCTCTCCTTCTCCCGCAAGCGCTTCGGCGACGAGGTCCCGGCGGGCGGCGAGCCCGGCGAGGCGGAGACGCGCCTCGGCGAGGAGATCGCCTCGCTGCTGGCGGAGTACGAGACCCAGATGGAGGCGCTCCAGTTCCGCAAGGCGGCCTCCGCCCTGCGCGCCCTGTGGTCGGCCGGAAACTCCTACCTGGAGGAGAAGGCCCCCTGGCTGGAGATCAAGACCGACAAGGACGCGGCGGCCCTCACCCTCCGCACCGCGATGAACCTCATCCACCTCTACGCGGTGGTCTCGGAACCCTTCATCCCGGCGTCCTCGGCGGCGATGCGCGCGGCGTTCGACCTCCCGTCGGACACGGCCACCTGGACCACCCAGGAAGAGGCCAAGTCCCTCACCACGGTCCCCGTAGGCACCCCCTTCACCGTCCCCCCGGTCCTCTTCGCCAAGCTCACGGACGAGGACCTGGAGACCTACAAGGAACGCTTCGGCGGCACAGACGCCTGACGCAGCCCCTCCCGGCTGGCGCCGACTCCTCGGGGGTCGGCGCCAGCCGCATGTCCCCTTCCCCTCTGGAACGTTCCCTCGCCCCTCGAACGAGTGAACACAGCCCGCATCCCGGCCAGATCCGACAACCACGCCCCTAGCGTGCACAAATGGTCAGATCAGCCCATGAGGGCATGCACCGCATCTTCGAGGAGCGCCCGCAGATCCTGGCGCCCGCCTTCGGAGCGCTGGGCATCGCAGGTGCGTGGCATTCCCGTACCCGACGACATCCGCGAGCGGATCACCACCTGCATCGACCCGGTTCGCGTGAGCGGATGGCTCGACCGCGCGGAGACCGTCGAACGCGCCGAGGACCTCTTCACCGACACCCCGGAGGCGCCGGAGGCGGTCTGAGCTGGGGTGGGTCTGGCAGAGTACGGGTGCCGTGAGTGCTTCTGAGATCCATCAGCGTCTGCTGGCCGATGTCGTCAGCGCCGGGAGCTCCCATGGGCTCGTGCTGGCCGGGGGGTATGCGCTGGAGGGGCATGGGGTGGTGCGGCGGGAACACGGGAACCTCGACTTCGCCACCGAGAGCGGGGAGGCGATGGAGGGCGTCGCCCACGGGCTCGCCGCCGCGCTGGAGGTGCGGGGGCGGACCGTGCGGGTGGAGGCGGTCACCCCGCTCACCGCTCAACTCGTCGTCGGTGATCCGCGGAGCGGGGAGGACGTCGATCTCGCGCTGCACAAGGAAGCCTTCTGGCAGCCGCCCGAGCTGACCGCGTATGGGCCCGCCCTCTCGCTCGCGGACGCCGTCGGGACGAAGATCCGGGCGCTGTACGACCGGGGAGCGGCCGTCGATCTGGTCGACGCGCGGGCGGCGGCCGAGCGGTTCTCGCTGCCGGAGCTGGAGGAGCTGGGGCGGAGACACGCCTACGACGTGTTCGACCTGCCCACCCTGCAGGAGCGCCTCACCGGCACCGACTTCTACTCGGACTTCGAGTTCCTCCGCTACGGCCTCCCCCGCCACGAGGTCGGCCCGCTGCGCGCCTGGGCCCAGCACTGGTCCGACGACATCGGTGAGCGGCTGCTGGAGGACGGCGCCGATCCTGATCAGGGCGAGGAATAGGAATGGCCCGGCTCCCTCGATCGAGGGAGCCGGGCCGATCCAGAACTTACCTACTTACTCACCTACTTCGGCTGCGGCTTCCTGATGTTCAGGTGCAGCTCGCGCAGGCGGGTCTCGTCCAGCTCGGTGGGGGCGCCCATCATGAGGTCCTGGGCGTTGCCGTTGAGCGGGAAGGAGATCGTCTCGCGAATGTTCGGCTCGTCCGCGAGGAGCATGACGATGCGGTCCACGCCGGGGGCGATGCCGCCGTGCGGCGGGGCGCCGAAGCGGAACGCGCGGAGCATGCCGGCGAACTTGTCCTCGACCGTGTCCCGGTCGTAGCCCGCGATCTCGAACGCCTTGAGCATGATGTCCGGCTCATGGTTCCGGATGGCGCCGGAGGAGAGCTCCACACCGTTGCAGACGATGTCGTACTGCCAGCCCAGGATGTCCAGCGGGTCCTGGGTCTCCAGGGCCTCCAGGCCGCCCTGCGGCATCGAGAACGGGTTGTGGGAGAAGTCGAGCTTCCCCGTCTCCTCGTCCCGCTCGTACATCGGGAAGTCGACGATCCAGCAGAACCGGAAGACGCCGTCCTCGAACTGGTCCGCGCGCTTGGCCGCCTCGACGCGCACCGCGCCCATGATCTTGGAGACCTCGTCGAACTCGCCCGCGCCGAAGAACACCGCGTGGCCGGGGGCCAGCGACAGGCGCTTGGTCAGCTCGGCGACATTGTCCTCGGTGAGGAACTTGGCGATCGGGCCGGTCAGCGAACCGTCCTCGCCGACGCGCACCCAGGCCAGGCCCTGTGCGCCCTGCGAGACGGCGAACTCGCCGAGACCGTCGAAGAACTTGCGGCTCTGGCCCGCGACGTCCGGCACCGGCAGGGCCCGCACGTGCTTGCCCGCGAACGCCTTGAACGCCGAGCCCTCGAAGACATCGGTGATGTCCACGAGTTCCAGCTTGGCGCGCAGATCCGGCTTGTCGGAGCCGTACTTGAGCATCGCCTCGCGGAACGGGATGCGCGGGAACGGCGAGGTGACGTGGCGGCCGCCGCCGAACTCCTCGAACAGCTCGGTCATGAGCTTCTCGATCGGCTGGAAGACGTCCTCCTGCTCGACGAAGCTCATCTCGACGTCGAGCTGGTAGAACTCACCCGGCGAGCGGTCCGCACGGGCATCCTCGTCACGGAAGCAGGGCGCGATCTGGAAGTACCGGTCGAAGCCGGAGATCATCAGCAGCTGCTTGAACTGCTGCGGCGCCTGCGGCAGGGCGTAGAACCGGCCCGCGTGGACGCGCGAGGGCACGACGTAGTCGCGGGCGCCCTCGGGGGAGGTGGCGGACAGGATCGGCGTGGCCATCTCGTTGAAGCCCATCGCGGACATCTTCTGACGCATGGCGGAGATGACCGCCGTGCGCAGCATGATGTTGCGGTGCATGCGCTCACGGCGCAGGTCCAGGAAGCGGTACTCCAGGCGCCGCTCCTCGTTGACCCCGTCCTCGGCGTTGATCGTGAAGGGCAGCGGGGCGGCGGCGCCCAGCAGCTCGACCTCCGCGACCTCGACCTCGATCTCACCGGTCGGCAGCTCGGGGTTCACGTTCTCGGTTCCACGTGAAACAACGCTGCCGTCGATACGGACCGTGGACTCCTTGGAGATGGAGTCCAGCGCCTCGTACGCGGGGGTGCCGGGACGGGCGACGAGCTGCGTGATGCCGTAGTGGTCACGCAGATCGATGAAGAGGATGCCGCCCAGGTCGCGCCGATTGTGCAGCCAGCCACTCAGCCGGACGTCGGTACCGACGTCGGAGGCGCGGAGCTGGCCGCAGGTGTGGGACCTGTACCGATGCATCGTCGTTCATCGTCCTTCGTTGGGGTTCTTCGCCGGAAGTGTGCTCTCCTCCGGCCAGAACGGGCACGGGGCCCGGACCCATCAAGGGTACCGGGCACGCCATGATCGCCTCCCCACCATTACCGTCGGCCGATCAACGGTGGCAGCGGAGGGGACGAGCTTCTTAAAGTGGGGCAATGCGCACAGGCGAGCCACTGCCGTCCGTGGGGGACGTCCTCGTCTCCCTCGCCACCGGTCTCTGGCAGTGGAGCACGGCCACGGAGCTGGTCACCGTGGACGCGGAGGCGGCGCGGCTGCTGGGGCTGCCCGCCCGCCGCACCACCCTCACCGAGAACCAGGCCCGCGCCCGGATGCACCCCTCGGACTGGCACGAGATCACCGGGGTCATCCCGCTCGCCGTGGCCCGGGGCACGCTCGCCGAGGTGCGCATCCGGGTCGTGGACGCGGACGGCCGCACCGTCCGGGTGGTGCGCAGCCGCTCCAAGCCCGCCTTCGACCGGGAGCGACGGGCGTACGAGCTGATCGGCACCCTGCAGGAGGTCATCGAACCTGCACCGGGCACGTCCTCGGCACGCAGCGCGATCACCGGGGACTGGCGGCGCTCCCGTGAGGCGTTCCTGCTGGACGCGGGCCGCGCGCTGGCCGAGGCGCGGTCGACGGCGGAGGTGCTGCGGGTCGCGGCCACGCTGTCGATGCCGGGCTTCTCCCCGGACGGGCTCGCGGTGTTCGGCGTGGAGGGCGACCGGCTGACGATCATCGGCCACCACGGCTATCTCCCCGGCGACGACGGCCCCTTCACCCAGATGCCGCTGGCCACGGACTATCCGGCCGCCGAGGTGGCCCGTACCGGCCAGGCCGTCTATCTCTCCACACCCGGCGAGTACCGGGACCGCTATCCGACGTCCTGGCCGCTGGCCGAGCAGTTCGGCCGCCACTCGTGGGCGTTCCTGCCGCTGACGCTGGGCGGGCGGACGCGGGGCGCGTGGATGGCGGCGTTCAGCGACCGGGTGGCGTTCACCCCGGACGAGCGGGCGGTGCTGACCACGGTCGCGCGGATGCTCGCCCAGGCGCTGACCCGCGCGGGCGACGCGGAGACCCAGCGGGAGCTGTCGGAGGGGCTCCAGCGCTCCATGCTGCCCTCGCTGATCCCGGAGATCCCCGGCATGAGCGTGGCCGCGCGCTACATCCCGACCGGCGGCGGCCTCCAGGTCGGCGGCGACTGGTACGACATGATCCCGCTGCCCGGCGGGGTCTCCCCGACCACCGCCCAGGGCGGCCGGTTCGCGCTGGTCATCGGGGACGTACAGGGGCACGACGTACGGGCGGCGGGCCTGATGGGCCAGCTGCGGATCGCGCTGCGGGCGTACGCCGCCGAGGGGCACCGCCCGGACGCGGTGCTGTCCCGTGCCTCCCGCTTCCTGCACGGGATCACGCACGACGAGCAGCTGACCGACCTGCGTTTCGCCACCTGCCTGTACGCGGAGGCCGACCCGGCGACCGGCCGCCTGGAGGTCGCCCGCGCCGGGCATCCGGAGCCGGTGATCCGGCTGGCCGACGGCACGGTGGTGCTCAGGCCGACCGCGGGCGGGCTGCCACTGGGCGTCGACCCGGACGGGGACTATCCGACGACCCGGTTCACGCTGGAGCCCGGCGAGACGATGATGCTGTGCACCGACGGCCTGATCGAGACCGGCGGCCACGACATGGAGAGCGGCTGGCGCCGTCTCCGGGCCATCCTGGAGCAGTTCGGCGCCGAGGAGTCGGAGCGCGAGAACGGTCTGGAGGGGCTCGCGGACGCGCTGGTGCAGGGGGTGCACGGGCCCTCCTCGCACCACACCACCGGCCCGCTGACCGACCGCCGCGAGGACGACATCGCGCTGCTCCTGCTGTTCCGCTCCGGGGAGAGCTGGGGGCTCAGCGGCGGCCCGGCGGCCACGGCCCGGACCCGGGTGCGCAGCACGCTGCTGTCGGTGGCGCAGGACGAGCCGGAGCGGATCGCGGAGGCCCGCCAGCATCTGCGCGAGCTGCTGCACGACTGGACCCCGGGCGAGCAGGTGGACGCGGCGGTGCTGCTGATCTCCGAGATGATCACCAACGTGCTGGTGCACACCGACGACGACGCGCTGCTGCTCGCGGAGATCTTCGGCGAGCACGGGTCCCGGCGGCTGCGCGTCCAGGTCACCGACGGCGGCGACGACCTCCCGCACAAGCGCCGCCCCGGCGAACTGGCCTCCTCCGGCCGCGGCCTGATGCTGATCGAGATGCTCGCCGACGCCTGGGGGGTCGAGCCGCGCGGCGAGGGCAAGAGCATCTGGTTCGAGCTGTACGAGCGGGCCGAGGACGAGGACTGACGGGGCGGGCAGGACACCCCCTGCGGTGAGCGGGCGCATGCCGGGTCGGCGGAACGGTCACCGCTCGAGGAGTTCGGCCAGCATGGCGCTGGTCGCCTGGTCAGCCGGCAGGAACGCCTCAAGTCGTAGTTCGGCGATGGTGACGTCGATGGCGGTGCCGAAATGGGTGAGCGTGGTGATGAGCGTCAGCTCCCTGCCGTCGGCCGGATCAGGTGCCCGCAGGCGCAGCGGTACGGCGAAGCCGAGGTGGTGCGGTGACTCGCGCGGACGCGGTGGAGCCAGGTCGGTGAGTTCGGAGGCCAGGCGCCCGAGTCGGTCGTCCGGGTTGCGCACGCTCTCGGCCTGGATGCGGTCGATGACGTGCCACGCCCACTCGTCGAAGTTGACGATGCGTGGCGCGAGGCCCTGCGGATGCAGCAACATCCGGGGAACGCTCACCGGCGGTACGAGCAGCTGCGGGGCCACCCCGGCGGTGAGCGCGTGGAAGGCGGCGTTGGCCGAGACGAGGTCACCGTGCCGGTCGACGACCACCGCCGGGTACGGCAGGTGGCCGTGCAGTATCCGTTCGAGGGCGGTGTGGATCGGTTCGAGCCGGGGGTCGTCCAGCCGGGTCTGCGGGTAGACCGGTGCGAATCCGGCCGCGAGGAGCAGTTCATTGCGCTCGCGGATCGGCACCTCCAGGGATTCCGCCAGCCGGATGATCAATGACCGGCCGGGGGCCGACCGTCCGCTCTCGATGAAGCTGACGTGCCGCTGCGTGGTTCCGGCACGTACGGCCAGTTCCAACTGGCTCACGCGCCGCCGAGTGCGCCACTCACGCAACGCTCCGGCGAGCCCGCCTCTGGTCGGTTCGCTGATCACCCCTCTTGTGTAACCCGATCGGCTGCCGATCCGCGATTCCCTGCGGGGAATTGCCGCGCGACGGCCGACGCAGCACGGTCGTTGCCGCACGCCGACCATTCGCAACCGAGGGGAACGACCATGGCTGACATCGAAATGGTGCGCAGTTACCACGTCGGCACCGGCGGCGGTATCGACGGCCTGTCGCTGCGCACGCACGAACCACGCACACCCGAGGAGGGGGAGGTCGCGGTCGCGGTCCACGCCGCCTCGCTCAGCTTCCGCGAACTCCTGGTGGTACGCGGAGAGTACGTGCTGCCCGTCAAGCCGGACGTCGTACCGGTCTCGGACGGTGCCGGCGAGGTCGTCGCCGTCGGGCCGGATGTCCGGCGGGTGCGCCCAGGTGACCGCGTCGCCGCCGGGGTGTTCCCGCGGTGGCTGGAAGGCCCGCTGGAACCGGCATACCTGCCGCAACTGGGCGGCTCGCTCGACGGAATGCTGACCGAGCTGGCCATCCTCCCCGAGGACGCCCTCGTGCACATCCCCGACCACCTCTCCTACGCCGAGGCGGCCACTCTTCCCTGCGCCGCCGTCACGGCGTGGAACGCCCTGACCGGCGACGGCCGCGGAATCCAGTGCGGGCAGACCGTGTTGGCCACCGGTTCCGGCGGCGTGTCGCTGTTCACGGTGCAGTTCGCCAAACTCCTGGGCGCGCGAGTGATCGCCACGACAAGCCGCGCGGACAAGGAACAGCGCCTTCGCGATCTGGGAGCCGACGAGGTCATCAACTACCGCGACATCCCGGACTGGCACACCGCCACCCGTGAACTCACCGCCGGGCGAGGGGTCGACCGCGTCGTCGACACCGCCGGAACGCTGGAGCAGTCGCTGAAGTCACTCGCCGTCGGTGGACACGTCGCCTTCGTCGGGTCCGTCTCCGGCGACTGGCCCCCGGTCGACCCCCGTCTGCTGTTCGGCGTCGCCGCTACGGTCCGCGCGGTGGCCGTCGGCAGTCGCGCCCAGTTCACCTCGATGAACGACGTCATCACCGCGCATCGGCTCCGACCCGTCCTCGACCAGGTGTTCCCGTTCGAAGAGGCCGTGGCAGCGTACGGGTACTACGCATCGGCCGGCCCGTTCGGAAAGGTGGTCATCAAGATCGGATAGTCGGCGCGCATGCCCGCGCCTGCACCTGGTGTGTCCCCTCCACGGCCTGCTAGGGAGTCTCGTGCGGGGTGCCGTACCGCTCGCGGAGTTCCTGGACGACGCCGAAGACGGCCGCGGTCAGCGGGACGGCGAGGAGCATGCCGAGGATGCCCGCGACGGAGGCGCCCGCGGTGATCGTCAGCATCACCACGGCCGGGTGCATCTGCACGGTGCGGCTCTGGATGGCCGGCTGGAGCACGTGCCCCTCCAGCACCTGGACCGCGAGGACCACGCCGAGCGCCCAGAGCGCGATCACGAAACCCCGGTCCGCGAGGGCGACCAGGACGGCGACCGCGCCGGAGAGGAAGGCGCCGAGATAGGGGATGTAGGCGGCTACGAAGACGAGCGCGCCCAGCCCCACCGCGCCGGGTACGCGCAGGATCAGCAGGCCGACGGTGATGCAGACGGCGTCGATGAGCGCGATGATCGTCGTCCCGCGCATGAACCCCTCGACCGCCTCGAAGGCCCGGCGGGCCATGGCCTCCACCACGTCGGCGGTGCCGGAGGGCGCGAAGCCGCGCAGGGAGCGCAGGGCGCGGTGGGAGTCGCGCAGGAAGAAGAAGACCAGCAGCAGGGCCAGTACGGCGATGGCGATGGACTCGCCGACGACGCTGACCCCGCTGATGACGTTGGAGACGGCGGTGCCGCCGAACTTGCCCAGCAGCTCGCGGGCGTTGCCCGCCAGGTCGTCCAGGCCGGTACCGGCGGCGCCGAAGTGACGGGCGATGGCCTTGGCGGCGTCCCGCAGCGAGGCCACGATCTCGTCGCCGGTGTCCACGAGGGCGGCGACCACGATGTAGACCGCCCCGCCGACCACGGCCACGACCGCCACGCAGGTCAGCGCGGCGGCGATGCTGGCGTTCAGCTTCATCTTCAGCAGCCAGCGGTACAGCGGGCCCAGCAGGGCGGTGCCGAGGAGGGCGAGCAGTACGGGGGTGACGGCGGTACGCAGCTCCCCGCACAGCCGGATGCCGACCCAGCCGAGGGCTGCCGCCAGCAGCAGCACGGCACACCACGCGGCGAACCGGCGTACGGGTACGGGGAGAAGCTGCACGCTTCCAGCGGAGCACGCCGTGGGTCCAGGTGCCCTGCTGGGCGGGCCAGGAGGGTGAGGCGCCCTCTCTCCGCGTGCCGTCCCAGGGGGCTCCCGCCCCCTGGATCCCCGGCCTGTGCCCACCCACCACCCGGCTCGGTGGGTCGAGTGGTGGGCGAGAAACACGTGTTCAGGCCATCGGTATCAGCCCCGCGGCCCGCTCTCCGTCATCCCGTGCACCGCCGGCACCGTGCCCAGGCGGCCCTTCTGGAAGTCCTCGAACGCCTGCATGAGCTGGTCCTTGGTGTTCATGACGAACGGGCCATAGTGGGCCATGGGCTCACGGATGGGCTGTCCGCCGAGGAGGACGACCTCGAGGTCCGGGGTGTTGGAGTCCTGCTTCTCGTCCGCGCGGACGGTCAGCGCGCCCCCGGAGCCGAAGACCGCGGTCTGTCCGGTGTGCACCGGACGGCGCTCCGCGCCCACCGTGCCGCGCCCGGCGAGGACGTAGGCGAGGCCGTTGAAGTCCTCGCGCCACGGCAGGGTGATCTCGGCGCCCGGTGACACCGTCGCGTGGATCATCGTGATCGGCGTGTGCGTGATGCCGGGACCCGCGTGCCCGTCCAGCTCACCGGCGATGACGCGCAGCAGCGCGCCGCCGTCGGGGGTGGTGAGCAGCTGCACGCTGCCGCCGCGGATGTCCTGGTAGCGCGGCGCCATCATCTTGTCCTTGGCGGGGAGGTTCACCCACAGCTGGAGGCCGTGGAAGAGACCGCCCGACACCACCAGGTGCTCCGGCGGGGCCTCGATGTGCAGCAGCCCCGAGCCCGCGGTCATCCACTGGGTGTCGCCGTTGGTGATGGTGCCGCCACCGCCGTTGGAGTCCTGGTGGTCGAAGATCCCGTCGATGATGTAGGTGACGGTCTCGAAGCCGCGGTGCGGGTGCCAGGGGGTGCCCTTCGGCTCGCCCGGCTGGTACTCCACCTCGCCCATCTGGTCCATCATGATGAACGGGTCGAGGTGGCGGTAGTTGATCCCGGCGAACGCGCGGCGCACCGGGAACCCCTCGCCCTCGAAGCCGCTCGGCGCGGTCGTCACGGTCAGCACCGGACGCGATACGGCGTCGGCGGGCGCGGTCACACGGGGCAGCGTCAACGGGTTCTCGACGGTCACTGCAGGCATGGTCGGTACCTCCTTGTGGACCCAGTTTAGTTGAGCATTGAACTTTCTGCCAGCCACAACACAGGAGGCCCGGAGGTAATTCCCTCCGGGCCTCATCACTGATGACAGGGGCTAGCCGTACATCCGGCGCATCGCGAAGTCGACCATCTGCTCCACCGCCTTGGCGTCGAACACCATCCGGTGCTCGCCCTCCATGTCGACCACGAAGCCGTAGCCGGTGGGGAGCAGGTCGATCACCTCGGCGCCGGTGATCACGAAGTACTTGGACTCCTTGCCCGCGTACCGGCGCAGCTCCTTGAGCGAGGTGAACATCGGGATCACCGGCTGCTGGGTGTTGTGCAGGGCGAGGAAGCCGGGGGTGTCACCGCGCGGGCAGTACACCTTGGACGTGGCGAAGACCTGCTGGAAGTCCTCGGCGGGCATCTGCCCGGTGGTGAAGGCGCGCACCGCGTCCGCCAGCGAGGGCGCGGACGGCTCCGGGTAGAGCGGCGGCTGCTGGCCGTACCCGCCGACACCACCCGGCTGCTGCTGCGGCGGCACGTACTGCTGCTGGGCGCCCACGTTCTGGTCGTAGCCGTACATGGGCGCAAGAGTACCGAGCGCGGGCGGCGGGGTCAGGAGAGCGGTGGACCCTTCTCACACCCGGCGGGGTTGCGTCTTATTACCGACGGGTAGCATCATCGTAGCTACTTACTGGTACGTGATCAGTCCGCGAGGAGTCAGTGCCTCGCCGAGTCCGTGATGGAGTCACCATGGGGCACTACAAGTCCAACCTCCGCGACATCGAGTTCAACCTCTTCGAAGTCCTCGGCCGCGACAAGCTCTACGGCACCGGCCCGTTCGAGGAGATGGACACCGACACCGCCAAGTCCGTCCTCGCGGAGCTGACCCGCCTCTCGGAGAACGAGCTGGCGGAGTCCTTCGTGGACGCCGACCGCAACCCGCCGGTCTTCGACCCCGAGACCAACACCGCGCCGGTCCCGGCCTCGTTCAAGAAGAGCTACAAGGCCTTCATGGACTCGGAGTACTGGCGGCTCGGCCTGCCCGAGGAGATCGGCGGCACCAACACCCCGCCGTCCCTGATCTGGGCGTACGCGGAGCTGGTGCTCGGCGCCAACCCGGCGATCTGGATGTACTCCTCCGGCCCGGCGTTCGCGCGCATCCTCTTCGAGGAGGGCACCGAGGAGCAGAAGAAGTGGGCTCAGATCGCGGTCGAGAAGACCTGGGGCTCCACCATGGTCCTCACCGAGCCGGACGCCGGTTCGGACGTGGGCGCCGGCCGCACCAAGGCCGTGCAGCAGGAGGACGGCTCCTGGCACATCGAGGGCGTGAAGCGCTTCATCACCTCCGGTGAGCACGACATGGAGGAGAACATCCTCCACTACGTGCTGGCGCGTCCCGAGGGCGCCGGTCCCGGCACCAAGGGCCTCTCCCTCTTCCTCGTGCCGAAGTTCCTCTTCGACGGCGAGTCCGGCGAGCTGGGCGAGCGCAACGGCGTCTACGCCACCAACGTCGAGCACAAGATGGGCCTCAAGGCGTCCAACACCTGCGAGATGACGTTCGGCGACCGCCACCCCGCCAAGGGCTGGCTGATCGGCGACAAGCACGACGGCATCCGCCAGATGTTCCGCATCATCGAGTTCGCCCGCATGATGGTCGGCACGAAGGCCATCTCGACCCTGTCGACCGGCTACCTCAACGCGCTGGAGTACGCCAAGGAGCGCGTCCAGGGTCCCGACCTCGCGAACTTCATGGACAAGAAGGCGCCCAAGGTCACCATCACCCACCACCCCGACGTGCGCCGCTCGCTGATGACGCAGAAGGCGTACGCCGAGGGCATGCGCGCCCTCGTGCTGCACACCGCCTCCGTCCAGGACACGATCGCGGTCAAGGAGGCCAACGGTGAGGACGCCACGGCCGACCACGCGCTGAACGACCTGCTCCTGCCGATCGTGAAGGGCTACGGCTCCGAGAAGGGCTACGAGCAGCTCGCGCAGTCGCTCCAGACCTTCGGCGGCTCCGGGTTCCTCCAGGAGTACCCGATCGAGCAGTACATCCGCGACGCCAAGATCGACACCCTCTACGAGGGCACCACCGCGATCCAGGGCCAGGACTTCTTCTTCCGGAAGATCGTCCGCAACCAGGGCGCCGCGCTGAACGGCATCGCCGAGGACATCAAGAAGTTCCTGGCGCTGGCCACCGGTGGCGAGGAGCTCTCCGGCGCCCGCGCGCACCTGGCCAAGGCGGCCGTGGAGCTGGAGGCGATCGTCGGCCTGATGCTGACCGACCTCGCGGCCACCGAGCAGGACGTCAAGAACATCTACAAGGTGGGCCTCAACACCACCCGCCTGCTGCTGGCCTCCGGTGACGTGATCGTCGGCTACCTGCTGCTGCGCGGTGCCGCCATCGCCGCCGAGAAGCTTCAGACGGCCTCGGCCAAGGACAAGGCGTTCTACACCGGCAAGATCGCGGCGGCGAAGTTCTTCGCGGCCAACGTCCTGCCCGGCGTCACCCTGGCCCGCAAGATCTCGGCCGACGTCGACCTGGACCTGATGGAGCTGGACGAGGCCGCGTTCTAGTCCTCGCCCCTCCCTCTCCGCACACCGTCGCGGGCCCGCTCCCTCCTACCGGGGAGCGGGCCCGCGCTCGTCGTTAAGGTAAACGCCATGAGCGCACCGTCCCGCTTCGACCGCGGCCACACCGACGACCTGATGGCCTTCCTGGCGGCGAGCCCGACGCCGTACCACGCCGTGGCGAACGTCGCCGCGCGGCTGGACGAGGCGGGCTTCACCCGGGTCACCGAGACCGAGGCGTGGGACACCCCCGCGGGCACCGGCAGCGGCGGCCGGTACGTGCTGCGCGGCGGCGCGGTCATCGCCTGGTACGTCCCCGAGGGCGCCACCCCGCACACCCCGTTCCGGATCATCGGCGCGCACACCGACTCCCCGAACCTCCGGGTCAAGCCCGAGCCGGACACCGGTGCGCACGGCTGGCGCCAGGTCGCGGTGGAGATCTACGGCGGGCCGCTGATGAACTCCTGGCTCGACCGCGACCTCGGCCTCGCGGGCCGTCTCACCCTGCGCGACGGCAGCACGGTGCTGGTCGACATCGACCGCCCGCTGCTGCGGGTGCCGCAGCTCGCCATCCACCTGGACCGCTCGGTCTCCACGGACGGCCTCAAGCTCGACAAGCAGCGCCACCTCCAGCCCGTGTGGGGCCTCGGGAACGACGTCCGCGAGGGCGACCTGATCTCCTTCCTGGAGGAGGAGGCCGGCCTGGACGCCGGTTCGGTGGCGGGCTGGGACCTCATGACGTACCCCGTCGAGGCGCCCGCCTACCTGGGCCGCGACCGCGAGCTGGTCGCCGGGCCCCGGATGGACAACCTGCTGTCCGTGCACGCCGGTACGGCCGCGCTGATCGCCGCCGCGACTTCCGGGGAGACCCTCACCCACATCCCGGTCCTGGCCGCCTTCGACCACGAGGAGAACGGCTCCCAGTCCGACACCGGCGCCGACGGCCCGCTGCTCGGCGGCGTCCTGGAGCGCTCGGTGTTCGCGCGCGGCGGCTCCTACGAGGACCGCGCCCGCGCCTTCGCGGGCACCGTCTGCCTCTCCTCCGACACCGGCCACGCCGTGCACCCCAACTACGCGGAGCGGCACGACCCCACGCACCACCCGCGGGTCAACGGCGGCCCGATCCTCAAGGTGAACGTCAACAACCGCTACGCCACGGACGGTTCGGGCCGCGCGGTGTTCGCCGCCGCGTGCGAGCGGGCCGGGGTGCCGTTCCAGACGTTCGTCTCCAACAACTCGATGCCCTGCGGCACCACCATCGGCCCCATCACCGCGGCCCGCCACGGCATCAGCACCGTCGACATCGGCGTGGCGATCCTCTCCATGCACAGCGCGCGCGAACTCTGCGGCGTCGAGGACCCGTTCCTGCTCGCCGAGGCCCTGACGGCCTTCCTGGAGGGCTAGTTGATGGTGCGGTCGGTGGGCTAGTCGGCCGGATGAGGGGTATCCGCCGAACGGGGCCGGAGAGTCCGGACCCCTTTAGGGGAGGCAGGATCTCATGGGCCTCGGCGGATGCATCATCCTCATAGCCGTGGGAGCGATCCTCACATTTGCCACCGACTGGCACATGAGCGGCGTCAACCTCGACCTGGTCGGCGTCATCCTCATGGCCGTCGGCCTCATCGGCCTGGTGGCCTTCACCGGCATGGCCAGGCGCCGCCGCGTGGTGGTCCCGGCCACCCGCGTGGTGGAGGAGGAGCGGCACACGCCGCGCGACGGCTATTCGGACGGCTACGGCGCCTGAGTCAGCGCCCGTCGCCCGCGGCACCCGCATCCAGACCGGCCAGCACCAGCGGCAGCCGGTCCGACGCGCCCTCGACGATCCGGACCGGGACACCCCAGTCCTGCTGGTGGACATGGCAGGCCGGGTACTCGTTGGCAGGGTCGTCGTCGCAGGACGCGGCCATCGCGGAGACGTGCAGCACGCCCTCGGTGACGGCCGGATCGAGCTCCAGTTCCCGGCTCAGGTCGCTGTCCGCGCCCTCGCCCTTGAGCAGCAGCTCGGGCGGGGTCGCGGAGACCAGCAGCCGGGTCGAGGGGCCGTAGCGGGTGTCCAGCTTCTGGCCCGCAGGGGCCTGGAAGATCACGTCCAGCCGCAGTCGGCCGGGCGCCACCTCGGTGGCGGCGCGCTGCGTGCGGTGGGCGACCGCCTCGACGCGGACCGCCTCCTCGGGCAGCCGCAGCCGGGTCAGCCGGTGGCGGGCCGACTCCACCACCACGATGTCGTCGCCGACGAGCACGGCGTCGCTGGGCTCGCGCAGATCGGTGGCCAGCGTGGTGACCTCGCCGGTGGCGGGGTCGTAGCGGCGCAGGGCGTGGTTGTAGGTGTCGGCCACGGCGACCGAGCCGTCCGGCAGCGCGGTGACGCCCAGCGGGTGCTGGAGCAGGGCCTGTCCGGCCGCGCCGTCCCGGTGGCCGAAGTCGAACAGACCGGTGCCGACGGCGGTGTGCACGGCGCCGTCGAGGTCCACCCAGCGCAGCGCGGAGGTCTCGGAGTCCGCGAGCCACAGCCGGTCGGCGGTCGCCGTGAGGCCGGAAGGCTGCGCGAACCACGCCTCGGCGCCGGGCCCGTCCACCAGACCCTCGTTGGTGGTACCGGCCGCGACCCGCACGGTCCGCGCCGCCGGGTCGTACGTCCAGAGCTGGTGCACGCCCGCCATGGCGATCCACACCTGGCCGCCGAAGACGGCCACGTCCCAGGGTGAGGACAGCTCGACCTCGCGGGCCGGTCCCGAGGTGGGCGCGCCCTGCATCCACTGCTTGCCGGTGCCGGCCAGGGTGGTGACCGCGCCGGAGGCGAGGTCCAGGCGGCGCAGGGCGTGGTTCACGGTGTCGGCGACGACCACCGAGCCGTCGTCGAGCAGCGCGAGACCCTGCGGCTCGTTGAAGGACGCCTGCTCGGCGGAGCCGTCCGCGAACCCGCGCGCACCGGAGCCGATCCGGCGTACGACGCTCTCGCCGTCCTCGGCCAGCTCGACCAGCTGGTGCCGGGTGGTGTCGCTGACCAGGAAGTTCCCCGAGGGCAGCAGCAGCGCCTTGCCGGGGAAGCGCAGCACGGTCGGCTCCGGCTCCGGCGCCACGTAGGGGCCGTCGCCCCGGCGCAGGGTGCCCTTGGCCTCGTGCTCGGCCTCCAGCTCGGTCACCAGCCGCTCGATGGCGTGCACATGCCCCTCACCGGCGTGCTGGGCGACCACGTACCCCTCCGGGTCGATCACCACCAGCGTCGGCCAGGCGCGTACCGCGTACTGCTTCCAGGTGGCCAGCTCCGGGTCGTCCAGGACGGGGTGCTCCACGCCGTACCGCTCGACCGCGTCCACGACCGCCTGGTGCTCGGCCTCGTGCACGAACTTCGGGGAGTGCACGCCGACCACGACCACCGTGTCCGGGTGCCGCTCCTCCAGCTCGCGCAGCTCGTCCAGGACGTGCAGGCAGTTGATGCAGCAGAAGGTCCAGAAGTCGAGGACGACGATGCGTCCCCGCAGGTCGGCCAGGGTGTACTGCTGATCGCCGGTGTTCAGCCAGCCGCCCTTGCCGACCAGCTCGGGGGCACGGACACGGACACGTCGGGAAGCGGAGTCGTTCATGCTTCAAGGGTGCCACCCGAGAGCCTGGGTCAGCGGTCCAGGGCGTGCCCCGTGGTGGCGTCCACATGGTCCGGGACCTCGTCATGTCGGTCGCCCACACTCAGGGTGCCGGTGGGTTCGAGGAGCAGGATCTCGGTGGGGACGGGGGCGTACGGCTTGTGCTCGGTGCCCCGGGGGACGGTGCAGACGGAGCCCTGCTTCAGGACCACCGTGCGCTCACCGGCCGGTTCGCGCAGCGCGATGTGGAGTTCGCCGGTGAGGACGAGGAAGAACTCGTCGGTGTCGTCGTGCGCGTGCCAGAGGTGCTCGCCCTCGGCCTTGGCCACGCGGACGTCGTAGTCGTTGACCGACGCGACGATGCGCGGGCTCCACCGGTCGGTGAAGGAGGCGAGGACCTGGGGGAGGGAGCGGGGCTCTTCGGTTGCCATGCCCTCATCGTGGGCTGTGTGCGCGGACCACACGAGTGCTAGGAATCGCATATGGCGCAAGAATCCTCGCATGTGCGGCGCACCCATCAGGTCGCCGTCCTGGTGGACGCGGGCACCAACCCGTTCGAGGTCGGTGTCGCCACCGAGCTGTTCGGCCTGCCCCGCCCCGAACTCGGCCTGCCCGCCCCGCCCTACGAGGTCACGCTGTGCGCGCCCACCCCCGAGGTGCGGATGAACCACGGCTTCTTCACCCTGACCGGGGTGGCCGGGCTGGACGCGGTGGACGGCGCGGACACCCTCGTCGTGCCGGGCCGCCCGGACAACGTGGTCCCGCGCGAGGCACCCGTACGGGACGCGATCCGGCGCGCGCACGCGCGGGGCGCCCGCGTCGTCAGCTTCTGCACCGGGACCTTCGCGCTCGCCGAGGCCGGGCTGCTCGACGGACGCCGGGCCACCACGCACTGGAAGTGGGCCGACACCTTCCGGCGGCTGCACCCGGGGGTGCTGCTGGAGCCGGACGTGCTCTTCGTCGACGACGGAGACGTGCTGTCCGCCTCGGGCAGCGCCGCCGCGCTCGACCTCGGGCTGTACCTGTGGCAGCGGGACCACGGCGCCGAGATCGCCAACGCGGTCTCCCGGCGCCTGGTCTTCGCCGCCCACCGCGACGGCGGACAAAGGCAGTTCGTGGAACGCCCGCTGCCCGAGGTCCCCGACGGCTCGCTGGGCCCGCTGCTGGCCTGGGCGCAGGAGCGGCTCGGCGAGCCGCTCACCGTGGCCGACCTCGCCGCCCGCGCCGCCGTCTCCCCCGCCACCCTGCACCGCCGGTTCCGCGACCGCCTCGGCACCACCCCGCTGGCCTGGCTCACCGGTGAACGGGTCGCGCTGGCCTGCCGGCTGATCGAGCGTGGGGAGACCCGGCTCGACGTGGTCGCCGCCCGCTGCGGGCTGGGCACGGCGGCCAACCTGCGGGCGCGGCTGCGCCGGGAGACCGGACTGAGCCCCTCCGCCTACCGGAAGCGGTTCGGGCCCGCCGCCCGGTGAGGAACGCCTCCCGCCGGGGAAGCGCTTCAGACATGAGATTCCTCGTGCGCGACCGTCTGCTGGGCATCGGCGACGACTACTGGATCGAGGACGAGAGTGGCCGCAAGGTCTTCCTCGTCGACGGCAAGGCCATGCGGCTGCGGGACACCTTCGAGCTGAAGGACACCGACGGCAACGTCCTGATCGACATCCACAAGAAGATGTTCGCCCTGCGCGACACCATGGCCATCCAGCGGGACGGCGAGGACCTGGCCACGGTCCGGCACAAGCGCCTCTCCCTGCTGCGCAACCACTACCGGGTGACCCTGGTCGACGGCACCGAACTCGACGTCAGCGGCAAGATCCTCGACCGCGAGTTCGCCATCGAGTACGCGGGCGAACTCCTCGCGGTGATCTCCCGCCGCTGGCTCACCGTCCGGGACACCTACGGCGTCGACGTCGTACGCGACGACGCCGACCCGACCCTGCTCATCGCGGTCGCGGTGTGCGTGATCCACCTCGCGGAGAAGGAGGACGACTGAGGCCCCACCGGGCTTCAGCGGCGGGGCGGGGCCAGGCCGAGGACGCGGTCCTTCAGGGCGGGGAACTGCTCACGGGTCGCCGGGACCCTCGCCGGGTCGAACTCGACGGTGAGCACCTCCTCGTCCGGGCCCGCCTCCGCCAGCACCTCGCCCCACGGGTCCACCACGATCGAGTGGCCCGCCTGGGGAACCCCGGCGTGCGTACCGGCCGTTCCGCAGGCGAGGACGTACGCCTGGTTCTCGACCGCCCGCGCCTGGGCCAGCAGCGTCCAGTGGGCGCGGCGGCGCTCGGGCCAGCCCGCGGAGACGACCAGGGTCTCGGCCCCGGCGTCGGTGAGGGTGCGGAAGAGTTCGGGGAAGCGCAGGTCGTAGCAGGTGGTGAGGCCGAGGGTGGTCTCCGGCAGGGGGACGGTGACGGGTTCGCTCCCGGCGCCCATCAGCACCGCCTCGCCCTCGTCGAAGCCGAAGCGGTGGATCTTCCGGTAGGACGCGGCGAGTTCACCGGAGGGGGAGAAGACGAGCGCGGTGTTGTAGAGGGTGCCGTCGGGGTCCCGCTCCGGAATGGACCCGGCGTGCAGCCAGACGCCCGCGTCCTTCGCCGCCCGGGCCATCGCCTCGTGGGTGGGGCCCGCCAGCGGCTCGGCCTCGGTGCCGAACGTGTCGTAGGCGAAGGCCCCGGTGGTCCACAGCTCGGGCAGGACCACCAGGTCGGCGTCCGCCCGGCCCCGGACGAGTTCCGCCGCGCGCGAGCGGCGCGCGGCCACGGATTCACCCTCGTCCACACGGATCTGGATCAGCGAGGCGCGCACACTACCACCGTCCTGGCATTCGAGTCGTTCCCACGGGCCTACGATCGTCACACGAAAGCACTGCCGGGGCGTATCGGAGCAGCGTAACTTGGGGGTTCCCCTGCTCGAGCGAAGCCGAGAGTCCGGGGAGTCTCCAGACGCCCGCCCAGTGCAGCCGCCGATACTGCCCGTGTAACGACCGCCGAGGGGTCCTGTTCCGTGAGTCTGCATCCCACTCTCCAGCCCTACGCCGACGCCTGGAGCCACTCGGTCGAGGCGATAGCCGAGCTGGTGAACCCGCTGGCCGAGGCCGAGTGGAACCGGCGCACGCCGTGCCCCGGCTGGTCGGTGCGGGACGTGGTCTCCCATGTCATCGGCCTGGACTGCGAGATGCTCGGCGACCCCCGGCCCATCCACTCGCTGCCCAGTGACCTCTTCCACGTGGCCACCGAGGGCCAGCGGTACATGGAGATGCAGGTCGACGTCCGCCGCCATCACACGGCGCCGGAGATGACGTCGGAGCTGGAGTACACGGTCATCCGGCGCAACCGGCAGATCCGGAACGAGTCCCGGCAGCCCGACACCGTGGTCCGGGGGCCGATGGGCAAGGAGATCACCCTCGAACTCGCCATGCGGATGCGGGCGTTCGACGTCTGGGTGCACGAGCAGGACCTGCGCACCGCCCTCGGCCGCCCCGGCAACCTCGACTCGCCCGGCGCGCTGGTCGCCCGTGACCTGCTGCTGGCCGGGCTGCCCAAGGTGGTCGCCAAGAAGGCCGAGGCGCCACGCAGTTCGGCGATCGTCTTCGACGTGCACGGGCCGGTGGAGTTCCTGCGCACGATCCGCGTCGACATCCAGGGCCGGGGCACGCTGGAGACGGCACCCGCGCTCGGGCCCGCCGCGGCCTTCACCCTCGACTGGGAGACGTACTTCCGGCTGGCCTGCGGCCGGATCAGCCCGGAGTCGGCGGGCGACCGGATCAAGACCGAGGGCGACCCGGAACTGACGGCGGCGATCCTGCGGAACTTCACCGTCACGCCCTGACCTCGTTATTTCGGATGCCGGTGCCGGGGCGCGCCGTTAGCGTGCCCGGCATGACCACGGACTCCGCGCAGGACACCCGGCCGACCCGGCTGAGCAGGCTCACCTTCCACGGCCCGCTCTCCGAGGCCCGCGCGGGCGCGCTCGTCGCCCGCCTCGCCGCGATCCGCCCCCGCAGCGTGCTCGACATCGGCTGCGGCTGGGGCGAGCTGCTGCTGCGGGTGCTGGACGCGGTCCCGCAGGCGCGGGGCACCGGTGTCGACGTCAACGAGGAGGATCTCACGCGCGGACGCCGTGAAGCGGAGGCGCGGGGGCTCGCGGGGCGGGTGGAGTTCGTGGCCGAGTCCGCGCGGGGCACCGGGCGCGGACCCGCCGACCTGGTGCTGTGCCTGGGCGCGAGCCAGGCGCTGAGCGCGGCCGACGCGCCCACGGCGGAGGCGCTGCGCGCGCTGCGGCGGCTGGTGTCCGACGGCGGCCGGGTCCTGCTCGGCGAGGGCTTCTGGGAGCGGACGCCCACCGAGGCCGAGCTGGCGGGCATGTGGCCGGGTGCCGGTGCGGGCGACCACGTCAGCCTCGCCGAACTCCTCGACCTCGCCGTCGCGGCGGCCTTCCGCCCCGAGTGGACGGAGACGGCGACCCTCTCGGAGTGGGAGGACTTCGAGTCGGCCTACCAGGCCGACCAGGAGATCTGGCTCGCCGGACACCCGGACCACCCGGAGGCCACCGACCTCCGCGAACGCCTGGACCGGCACCGGGGGCAGTGGATGAGCTACCGGGGGGTGCTGGGGATGGCTTACCTGACGCTGGTACCGGTGCGGGGCCGGAACGCCTGACCGGCCGCGGGCGGTCGGTCACCGCGGCGCCCGGTTCCGGCCGGGTGGCCGCCGGAGCACCACGGGGACCGTGACAGACGGCGCTCAGCCCCGCCGAAGTCCCCCGCCGAAGCGCCGCAGGCTCACGCCGCGGGGACGTGCACCGTCTCCACCCGGCTCGCCACCAGCCGTTCCCGCTCGCGGCGGGCCGCGCGGCCGCGCAGGCGGAGGATCTGGCTGAGGCCGAGGGCCTGGAGGACGAAGACCGCGCAGAACGCCACGGAGTAGTCGTCACCGGTGGCGTCCAGCAGGACACCGATGGCGAAGAGGGTGGTCATCGAGGCGATGAAGCCGCCCATGTTGGTGATGCCGGAGGCGGTGCCCTGCCGCTCGGGCGGGTTGGCGGGGCGGGAGAAGTCGAAGCCCAGCATCGAGGCGGGACCGCAGGCGCCGAGCACCACGCACAGCGCCAGCAGCAGCGCCATCGGCGCGTGCGCGCCCGGCCAGGCGAGGGTCAGCGCCCACATCACGGCGGTCGCGGCGACCGTACCGAGGGCCAGCGGGAGCCGGGCCGCGTGGTGCCGGGCGACGACCTGGCCGTAGACCAGCCCGACCACCATGTTGGAGAGCACGACCAGGGTGAGCAGCTCACCCGCGGTGGCCCGGCTGAGCCCCTGCGCCTGCACCAGGAACGGCAGCCCCCACAGCAGCAGGAAGACCATCGCCGGGAACTGGGTGGTGAAGTGCACCCACATCCCCAGCCGGGTGCCGGGCTCCCGCCACGCCTCCGCGATCTGCCGGCGCACGTAGGCGGCGCCCTGGTGCGGGATGGGCTCCGGCTCGTGGCCCTCGGGGTGGTCCTTGAGGAACAGCAGGGTCAGCACCAGCACGACCACGCCCGCGAGCGCGCTGCCCGCGAACGCCGGGGTCCAGCCGAGCCCGTGCAGCAGCCGGGCCAGCACCAGGGTGGAGACGAGGTTGCCCGCCATGCCGACGAGACCGGCGAGCTGCGCGACGAACGGCCCGCGCCGGGCCGGGAACCAGCGGGTGCCGAGCCGCAGCACGCTGATGAAGGTCAGCGCGTCCCCGCAGCCCAGCAGGGCGCGGGAGGCGAGAGCCGTGCCGTACGACGGGGAGAAGGCGAAGCCCAGCTGCCCGGCCGTGAACAGCACCGCGCCCAGGCACAGCACCTTCTTCGTGCCGAGCCGGTCGACCAGCAGGCCGACGGGTATCTGCATGCCCGCGTACACGAGGAGCTGGAGGATCGAGAACGTCGACAGCGCGGAGGCGTTGACGTGGAAGCGGTCGGCCGCGTCCAGGCCGGCCACGCCGAGCGAGGTGCGGAAGATGACGGCGACGAAGTAGACCGCGACGCCTATGGACCACACGGCGACGGCGCGGCGGCCGCCCGGGGGGTCACCCGGCAGGGTGGTGGCCCGGCTCATCGGACCTCCCCGCGCGCCAGCTCGGAGAACCAGCCGACGTGCCGGTGCACGATCCCGACCGCCGCATCCGCGTCACCGGCGCGCAGCGCGTCCAGGATCTCGGAGTGCTCGGCGAGGGTCTTGGCGATCCGGTCGGGGTGCGAGTGCATCACGGCGACGCCCATCCGCAGCTGGCGGTCGCGCAGCTGGTCGTAGAGGCGGGACAGGATCTCGTTGCCGCCACTGCGGACGATCTCGGCGTGGAAGCAGCGGTCGGTGACGGCGGCGGCGGCGAAGTCGCCCGCCGCGGCCTGTTCCCGCTGCCGCTGGAGCAGCTCGGCGAGCCGGTCCAGCAGGGCGGGCGGCGCGGGGACCGCCTTGCGGGCGGCGTGCTCCTCGACCAGCAGCCGGGTCTCGACCACGTCGGCGATCTCCTGCGCGGAGACCGGTAGCACCAGCGCGCCCTTCTTCGGGTACAGCCGGATCAGCCCCTCGGCCTCCAGCCGCAGCAGCGCCTCGCGGACGGGAGTGCGAGACACCCCCACCGCTTCCGCCAGCTCGCCCTCGGTGAGCAGGGTGCCGCCCTCGTACCGGCGGTCGAGGACGCCCTGCTTGACGTGGGTGTAGACGCGGTCGGCGGCGGGTGGCTGCCTGGTGGCCGTTTGCATGCCCACAGGATAGATACAACACGCACGCATGGGACAGTGTGGTCCAGCATGCGGACCTGGAGGAGGGGACTGAGGGTGCGTCAGCACGACGCCGTAAATTTCCTTCCGACGGAGTGCAACCATGGGGGCCGCCCACGTGTCACACACGTGCGGCTCTCCTTTCAGGGCACCTCAACTAGGCCGCATCCCAGGGCATTTCAGACAATCGAGGTATTTCGCTTTGATTACCGGCATCAAGGGCTCCTCCCTCCGCAGGGCCGCCGCCGTCGCCGTCGCGTCCGGCGCGCTGCTCACCACCAGTGCCCTCACCGCAGCGCCCGCGCAGGCCGCCTCCGCGCCTTCGATCGTGGCCGCGGGCGGCTACGTGATGAACAACTCCACCGGCACGTCGCTGTACACCAAGGCGGCGGACACCCGGCGTTCCACGGGTTCCACCACCAAGATCATGACCGCGAAGGTCGTGCTGGCGCAGCCGAACCTGAACCTGGACGAGAAGATCACGATCCCGAAGGGCGCCAGCGACTACATCGTCGCCAACAACGCGTCCTCGGCGCGCCTGATCGTCGGCGACAAGGTCACCGTCCGCCAGCTCCTCTACGGGCTGATGCTGCCGTCCGGCTGCGACGCCGCGTACGTCCTCGCGGACAAGTACGGCGCGGGCAGCACGCACACCGCGCGCGTCAACTCCTTCCTCGGCAAGATGAACTCCGCCGCGAAGGCCCTCGGCCTGAAGAACACGCACTTCGATTCCTTCGACGGCATCGGCAAGGGCTCGAACTACTCGACCCCGCGCGACCTGACGAAGATCGCCAGCAGCGCGATGAAGAGCGCCAACTTCCGCGCGATCGTCAAGACCAAGTCGTACACGGCGAAGACGATCACCAAGTCCGGCGCCAGCCGCACCATGTCGGCGTGGACCAACACCAACACGCTGCTGAGCAGCTACAGCGGCACCATCGGCGTCAAGACCGGCTCCGGCCCCGAGGCCAAGTACTGCCTGGTCTTCGCCGCCACCCGCAACGGCAAGACGGTCATCGGCACGGTCCTCGCGTCGTCCTCCGTCAACCAGCGCGGCACGGACGCCACGAAGCTCCTGAACTACGGCTTCACCAAGTAACCCGAAGCACCCAAGGGCCCGCCCCCACCCGGTTCACTCCGTGGGGGCGGGCCCTTCGCGTTGCCCCAACTCGCCTTTCCTATAACGGGATCAGCATCCGGACGCCGAGGGAACAGCAGATCTTCCCTCGCAATCGTGAACATCTCCGCCTCAATTGGCATATGCCCCTCGCGGGGCCCTACGTTCCGCGGCGGAGGTGGTTCATATGAACGAGGCGATCGACATCAGCGACTTCGTCTACGCGGCGACCGGAGACCGCGTACGGAGGCTGACCATGCCGGACGGGACGCACTGGTTCCCGGCGGTGGATGTGTGCCGGAAGCTCGGTCACAGCAACGCCCGTAAGGCTCTCTCGGACCATGTGCCGGACGCCCATCGAGAGACGATTGAGAGCGTAACTGGAGGTTACACTCTCGGCGTTCCCGCAGGTCGGGAGTGGCGCCGAGACATGAATCTGATCGACCTCCAAGGTCTGATCCTCCTCGTCAACGCCTGCACCAAGCCCGCCTGCGCGCCCTTCAAGCAGTGGGTCGCCAAGGTGATCGAGACGGTCCAGCGGGAGGGGTTCTACGCGCTGGAGGAGGCCGAGGTGCAGCCCGTCGGGCCGGGGGCGCCCGTCGCCTACGCCATGCCGGAGCAGGTCGCGGAGGCGATCGTCCGGCTGGAAGCGCACAACCTGAAGCTGGACGAGGAGTTGGCGGACGCACAGCGTCAATCGCTGGCGCTGCAAAGGGAGATGCTCACCGCGCAGACGGCCATGGCCGAGGCGATGGTGCGTATCGCCGACCGCTTCGAGGGGCTGGCCCTTCGTCCCGCCGTTCCTTCCGGCGGGCCTGCCACCACCGCGTCCCTGCTGGCCGGTTGGCGGGAGCGGTTGTCCGTGACCGAGGACGTGTGGACGGTGGCCGTGGTCATCGCGCCGGTGCTCGTGGAGAAGGGCGAGCTTCGGGAGCCGCTCGAGTCGATCGCTGCGCGGACCGGATTGACCGTCCGGCGGGTCAATGAATGTCTGCGGATGCTGCGTAGGCATGCCTGCATTCGGTCGCGCGGCGGAGCGGAGGACGGGGCGCCGGTTTACGTGCTCAACGAGAAATTCTGAGACTGTGACTGGAAGTCACAGTCTCAGAATTTTCTCGGCGCCGAGACCGTAAGCAGGGCTTACGGTCTCAGCATTTCCGCAGGTGAAAAGGGCCCACTACGCCCAGCTGATCAACCTCTTCGGCTGTTCCAGAATTGCCGCCACATCTGCCAGCACCTTGGAGCCGAGTTCGCCGTCGACCAGGCGGTGGTCGAAGCTGAGGGCGAGGGTGGTGACCTGGCGGGGCTTGACCTTGCCCTTGTGGACCCACGGCTGGAGCTTGATCGCGCCGACGGCGAGGATCGCGGACTCGCCCGGGTTGAGGATCGGCGTACCGGTGTCGACGCCGAAGACGCCGACGTTGGTGATGGTCACCGTGCCGCCCTGCATCGCCGCCGGGGACGTTTTGCCCTCGCGGGCCGTGCCCACCAGCTCGCCCAGCGCCGCGGACAGCTGCGGGAGCGTCTTGTCCTGCGCGTCCTTGATGTTGGGCACGATCAGCCCGCGCGGGGTCGCCGCCGCGATGCCCAGGTTGACGTAGTGCTTGAGCACGATCTCCTGGGCGGCCTCGTCCCAGGACGCGTTGACCTCGGGGTTGCGCTTGATCGCGACCAGCAGGGCCTTGGCGATCAGCAGCAGCGGGTTCACCCGCAGCCCCTGGAACTCCTTGTCCTGCTTCAGCTCCTCGACCAGCTTCATCGTCCGCGTCACGTCCACCGTCACGAACTCCGTGACATGCGGCGCCGTGAACGCCGAGCCGATCATCGCCTGCGCGGTCGCCTTACGGACCCCCTTGACCGGGATGCGGGTCTCCCGGGCGGAGTCCTGCACCGCCACGGCGGGCGCGGGCGCGGCAGCCTGGGCCGGGACCGGGGCCTCGACCACGGGCTCCGCCGGAGCAACCGCCGCGTGCACGTCCTCACGCGTGATGATGCCGTCCGGCCCGGACGGGGTGACCAGCGCCAGGTCGACGCCCAGGTCCTTGGCCAGCTTGCGCACCGGCGGCTTGGCCAGCGGGCGCTCCTTCACCGGAGCCGGAGCAGGGGCGGCCGGGGCCGCTCCGTGCCCGTTCAGCTCGGCCTGCACCGCCTGCGCGACGGCGGCCACCGGCACCTCGGGTCCCTTGCGGGGGCGCCGCTTGGTGGAGGAGGCGGCCACGCCGTACCCGACCAACACCGGCGTACGGCCCTGCGGCTCGGCCTCCTCGGCGGCGGGCGCGGGCTCGGCCGGAGCGGCGGACGCGGGCGCGGGCGTCGGCTCGGGAGCCGCACCCCCCGACACGTCCACCGCGATGATCGACGTACCCACGTCGACCGTCGTGCCCTCGGCGAAGCGCAGCTCGCGCACCACCCCGTCGTAGGGGATGGGGAGTTCGACGGCCGCCTTGGCGGTCTCGACCTCGCACACCACCTGGCCGTCGGTGACCGTGTCCCCGACCTGCACGTACCACTTGAGAATCTCGGCCTCGGTGAGCCCCTCGCCCACGTCCGGCATCTTGAACTCGCGCACGGAAGCTTCCGTCATCGTCGTCACGAAACCTTCCTCAGTACGCAAGGGCGCGGTCGACGGCGTCGAGCACCCGGTCCAGGCCCGGCAGGTACTCGTCCTCCAGGCGGGCTGGCGGATACGGGGCGTGATAGCCGCCGACCCGGAGCACCGGCGCCTCCAGGTGGTAGAAGCACCGCTCGGTGATCCGCGCGGCGATCTCCGCGCCGGAGCCGAGGAACACCGGCGCCTCGTGGACGACCACCAGACGGCGGGTCTTCTCGACCGAGGTCTGGATGGTGTCGAAGTCCAGCGGGGACACCGAGCGGAGGTCGAGCACCTCCAGCGACCTGCCCTCCTCGGCGGCCGCGTCGGCGACCTGCCGGCAGAGCTTGACCATCGGGCCGTACGCGGCCAGCGTCAGGTCGGTGCCCTCGCGGACCACGCTCGCCTTGTGCAGCGGGCCGGGGATCAGCTCGGGGTCGACCTCGCCCTTGTCCCAGTAGCGCCGCTTGGGCTCGAAGTAGATCACCGGGTCGTCGCTCTGGATGGCCTGCTGCATCATCCAGTAGGCGTCCGAGGAGTTGGACGGGCTCACCACCTTGAGGCCCGCCACGTGCGCGAACAGCGCCTCGGGGGACTCGGAGTGGTGCTCGACCGCGCCGATGCCGCCGCCGTAGGGGATGCGGATGACGACGGGCATCTTGACCTTGCCCAGCGAGCGGGCGTGCATCTTCGCGAGCTGGGTGACGATCTGGTCGTACGCCGGGAAGACGAAGCCGTCGAACTGGATCTCCACCACCGGGCGGTAGCCGCGCAGCGCCAGGCCGATCGCGGTGCCGACGATGCCGGACTCGGCGAGCGGGGTGTCGATGACCCGGTCCTCGCCGAAGTCCTTCTGGAGACCGTCGGTCACCCGGAAGACACCGCCGAGCTTGCCGACGTCCTCGCCCATGACGAGGACCTTGGGGTCGGTCTCCAGGGCGCGCCGCAGCGACTCGTTGATCGCCTTGGCCAGAGCCATTTTCTCGGCCATGTTCAGTTGCCCCCTTCCGCGTCCGCGAACGACGCCTGGTAGGCGGCGAACTGGGCGCGCTCCTCGTCGACGAGCGCGTGCCCGTCCGCGTACACGTTCTCGAAGATGGCGAAGCGGTCCGGGTCCGGCATGGCGCGGACCGCCTCCCGCACTCGCTTGCCCAACGTCTCGGACTCGGCCTCGAGTTCCGCGAAGAAGGCGTCGTCCGCGTGCTTGGACGCCTCCAGGTAGGTGCGCAGGCGCAGGATCGGGTCCTTCGCCTCCCAGGCGACGCGCTCGTCGTCGTGCCGGTAGCGGGTGGGGTCGTCGGAGGTGGTGTGGGCGCCCATCCGGTAGGTGAACGCCTCGACCAGGGTCGGGCCCTCGCCGTTGCGGGCGCGCTCCAGCGCCCAGCGGGTCACGGCGAGGCAGGCCAGCACGTCGTTGCCGTCGACCCGGACGCCGGGGAAGCCGTAGCCCTGGGCGCGCTGGTAGAGCGGGACGCGGGTCTGCTTCTCGGTGGGCTCGGAGATCGCCCACTGGTTGTTCTGGCAGAAGAACACGACCGGGGCGTTGTAGACCGCGGAGAAGGTGAACGACTCCGCCACGTCGCCCTGGCTGGACGCGCCGTCGCCGAAGTAGGCGATCACGGCCGAGTCCGCGCCGTCCTTGGCCACGCCCATCGCGTAGCCGGTGGCGTGCAGCGTCTGCGAGCCGATGACGATCGTGTACAGGTGGAAGTTGTTGCCGTTGGGGTCCCAGCCGCCGTTGTTCACACCCCGGAACATGCCGAGCAGGTTGGTCGGGTCGACCCCGCGGCACCAGGCGACGCCGTGCTCGCGGTAGGTCG
The DNA here is from genome assembly GCF_044747085.1 of Streptomyces sp. NPDC090119. NCBI lineage: Bacteria > Bacillati > Actinomycetota > Actinomycetes > Kitasatosporales > Streptomycetaceae > Streptomyces > Streptomyces sp. NPDC090119. Next base: position 358,350 of record NZ_JBIVDK010000005.1, read on the forward strand.
GGAAGACGTAGTCGTCCTCGCGGGTGGCGCGCCCGGAGCCGATCTGAGCGGCCTCCTGGCCGAGCAGCGAGGCCCACAGGCCCAGCTCGCCCTGGCGCTGCAGGGCGGTCGCCTCGGCGTCGAAGCGGCGGGTGAGCACCATGTCGCGGTACAGGCCGCGCAGGTCATCGGGGGTGATCCCGGCGACGTAGGCGTCGAACTCGGCGTTCTTGACCCGCTTGCCCTCCGGCGTCAGCAGCTGCACCAGCTCCGGCTCGGTGCCCTGCTTCGCGGTGCTGCGGGTACCGCGCCCGGTGCCGGTGGTACCGGCCTTGCCTGCGGCGCTGCGTCGCGGCTTGCGCGCGGCACTGCTCTCCACGGTCACGTGTGCTCCTCCGTCGTTCCGGCCCACGGGGTTGCCGGTGAGCCTGGGTTCCCCCTTGCTCGGTCGGAGCCGGGGGGAGCGGCCACCTCTTCTCGACCACCGGGCACGGGGTGGGTGCCGCTCGGCCGGGAACAGGCGTGACAGGTGCCCCGGCGAGCGCCTGCGGCTTTTAACGTTACCCAGTGCTCCACATTTCTGTGAAACCCCACCTGACCTGCGATTTTGCTTGGATTTCCAAGTAAATCGACATGGCCCGGAAGTTCGCTGGTCACAGCCTTGCAGGAGGCCGGAGCAACGGCACGTTATCCCGCGCACCCAGCTCAAAGGAAGAGTCCCGGCGCGTCACCCGGGGCCGTCGTCGATTTCTTTCGCGCGGCGCGCGAATTGCGCTTCGAAGTTCACCGGGACACCCCGAGTGACCGAATGCGACCGCCGACGACTGCCTGTGACAATCCCCAGCTCACGGGGGCTTTTCGTGCCCTAGCATCGGCGCGTGCAGCGCCTTCGTGTACCACCTGTCGTGCCCCACGCGCCCCCGCTCGGCACCTTGTTACCCCTGTACGGAGCCGGTACGGCCCTCGCCTGCGAACCGGTCGACCAAGGGCTGCTCAACCGGGGCTACCGGGTGCGCACCACGCGCGGCCGCTACTTCCTCAAGCACCATTTCGACCCCGACACCGCCGACCCCGACGCCATCGAGCGCCGCCATCTGGCCACCCAGCGGCTCGCCGAGGTCGGTGTCCCGGCCGTCCCGCCGCTCACCCACCGCGAGGGCCGCACGGTCGCGGTCGTCGGCGGGCACGCGTACGCCCTGCACCCCTGGATCGACGGCGGCCATCTGCACGGCGGCCAGCTCACCCGGTCCGAGAGCGCGCGCCTGGGCGCGCTGCTGGGCGCCGTGCACGCCTGCCTGGAGCGCGTGATGCCGCCCAAGGGGCGCACCCGCCCGGCCACGAGCCCGCACCCGGTGGAGAGCGCCGACCCGGCCGACACGTTCGCCCTGATCGACGACCTGCTCGGCCACGTCCACCGCCACAAGCCCGCCGACGCCTTCGACGACCTGGCCCGCCACCGGCTGCTGGAACGCCGCTCACTCCTGGAGCAGCACACCCACCGCCGCCCGCCGCGCGGCGGCCCGGTGGGCTGGGTGCACGGCGACTTCCACCCGTTCAACCTGCTCTACCGGGGCGGCACCCCGGCTGCCATCGTCGACTGGGACCGCCTCGGGGTGCAGCCCCGCGCCGAGGAGGCCGTACGCGCCGCCGCGATCTTCTTCGTGCGGCCCGCGGGCATGCTGGACCTGCCCAAGGCGCGGGCGTACGCGCGGGCGTACCGGCGCGCGGCCCGCGCCACCCCCTCGGAGCTGGCGGCGGCCGTGCACCGGGTCTGGTGGGAGCGCCTGAACGACTTCTGGATGCTGCGCTGGCACTACGAGCGCGGTGACACCCGCGCCGACTGCCAGTTCCCGGCCGCCTCCGCGCTGGCGGTGTGGTGGACACGGGAGTACGACGCGGTGTGCGACGCCTTCACGGGCTGAGCCGCGTCGGCACGGTCAGCCGACAGGCCCGTCCGGGCCCGTTCCTGGGGCCGGCGAGGTCGGCCTTCAAGTCCCGTTGGCGCCCGAGTCCGCCCCGGCCGCCGCTCCGGCGTCCGCACCGCCCGCACCGGCGCCGTTCGTGGTGCCCTGGTCGGTGCCGCCCGCGTTGCCCGTACCGGCCGTGGTCCCCGCGTCCGTACCGGTGCCGCCCGCCGCGTCGCCCGTGGGGGGCGGCGAGGTCTGCGGGTCGGTCGGCTGCTGGGAGGTCTGCTGGTCGGTCGGGTCGTCCGACGGTTCCGTGGTGCCGGGATCGCTGGTCCGGGGGGACGGGGTGTAGTCCGAGCCGCCGTTGCTCCAGCCCGAGCCGCCGCCCTGCGTGGCCGGGTCGTCCGTCGGCTCCTTGGTGGTGTCGTCGGACGGCGTCTCGGACGCCTGGTCGTCCTTGTGCGTCTGGGAGACGCTCGGGGACGGCTTGTCGCTCGGGGTGTCGTCGCCGCCGGACTTGTTCAGCGCGAGCGCGACACCGGCCACGACCGCCACCACCGCGAGCGCGGCCAGCACCCACAGCTTGCCCTTGCCGCTCCCCCTGTTGCCGTGGCCCTCGAAGCCGCCGTCGTCGCCGCCCCCGTAGCCGCCGGGCAGGATCGGCTTCGGGATCTGCGTGGTGCCGCCGCCGTAGCCGCCGGACTGGGGCATCACGGTGGTGCCCGCGTAGCCGCCGGGCGGAGTCGGCGCGCCCGGCGCGGCGTCCACCGGGCCGGTGTTCCAGGTGCCGGAGTGGGCGCCCTGGTCGTACAGCATCTGCAGGCCGTACTGGATCAGGCCGCGCATCTCCTCGGCCGTCTGGAAGCGGTCGTCCGGCTCCTTGGCCAGCGAGCGCATGACCAGGCCGTCCAGCTCCGGCGGGCACCCGGCGGTGACCTGCGAAGGCGGCACCGGCATGTCCTGGACGTGCTGGTAGACCACCGACAGCGGGGTCTCACCGGTGAACGGGGGCCGCAGGGCGAGGAGTTCGTACAGCAGGCAGCCGGTCGCGTACAGGTCGGAGCGGTGGTCGACGGCCTTGCCGAGCGCCTGCTCCGGGGAGAGGTACTGCGGGGTGCCCATGACCATGCCGGTCTGGGTCATCGTCGTGGAGGCGCCGTGCAGGGCACGGGCGATGCCGAAGTCCATCACCTTGACCGCGCCGTTGTCGGTGATGATGACGTTGGCGGGCTTGATGTCACGGTGCACGATGCCGTGCTGGTGCGAGTAGGCGAGCGCGTCCAGGACACCGGAGACGATGATCAGGGCCTGCTCGGGGCCCGGCGCGTCCGCGTCGACCAGCAGCTCACGGATGGTGCGGCCCTCGACCAGCTCCATCACGATGTACGGCACGGCCTGGCCGTTCGCCTGGTCCTCGCCGGAGTCGTACACGGCGACGATCGAGTGGTGGTTGAGCCCGGCCACCGACTGGGCCTCACGCGTGAAGCGGGCCTTGGAGGTGGGGTCCTCGGCGAGGTCGGCGCGGAGCAGCTTGACCGCGACCGTGCGGCCCAGCCGGACGTCCTCGGCCGCGAACACCTCGGCCATGCCGCCCCGGCCGAGCCGGTGGGTGAGCCGGTAGCGGCCGTCGCCGACGAGCCCGCCGTTGCCCCAGTTCTCCGGCGCCTCCGCCATGCCGCCGCCGGCCGCCGCCTCGGGGTCGGACGGGCCTTGGGCGCCGTGCGTCTGTGCCATCGGTCCTCGCCGTCGTTTCTGCCCGCGATGCGCGCGGTGTTGATACGGACTCCGTCGGCCACGCTACAGCCTCGCCGGTGGCCGCCGGTCCCGATCCGGCACCGGGACGGGCCCAGGACGGACCGGCCATGAAACCCGCAGCACAGGCCCCCGTGCAAATTCCGTGCACGGCCCGTACGCCTGCGGTAACGCTTCCGCGACGCTTCTTTCGCGTACGGTCACGGAACGGGCACCGGGCTTGACGTGTCCGTGCCCTCGGGCAGACTTGGCCGGGAATGACACATTCGATCAAGCCGTGTGCGCTGTGCCGCGTCTTCGGTCGGTGACGGCTCCGACGGGCCAGTGGGGGACACGGAACGATGAGCCAGGACGGCGCACAGGGCGGCCGCTACCCGGGGCGGGCACTCGCCGGTGGCCGCTACCAGCTCCACGACCTGCTCGGCGAGGGCGGGATGGCCTCCGTGCACCTGGCCCACGACACGGTGCTGGACCGTCAGGTCGCGGTCAAGACCCTGCACACCGAGCTGGGCCGGGAGCAGGCGTTCCGCGAGCGGTTCCGCCGCGAGGCCCAGGCCGTGGCCAAGCTCACGCACACCAACATCGTCTCCGTCTTCGACACCGGCGAGGACGAAGCGGACGGCATGCCCTACATCGTCATGGAGTACGTGGAGGGCCGCCCGCTCGGCTCCGTGCTCGCCGACGACGTACGGCGGTTCGGCGCCATGCCCGCCGACAAGGCCCTGAAGATCACCGCGGACGTGCTGGCCGCGCTGGAGATCAGCCACGAGAAGGGGCTGGTCCACCGGGACATCAAGCCCGGCAACGTGATGACCACCAAGCGCGGCGTGGTCAAGGTGATGGACTTCGGCATCGCGCGGGCCATGCAGTCCGGGGTCACCTCGATGACCCAGACCGGCATGGTCGTCGGCACCCCGCAGTACCTCTCCCCCGAGCAGGCCCTCGGCCGGGGCGTGGACGCCCGCTCCGACCTGTACTCGGTCGGCATCATGCTGTTCCAGCTGGTCACCGGGCGGCTGCCGTTCGACGCGGACTCCCCGCTCGCTATCGCCTACGCGCACGTCCAGGAGGAGCCGGTCGCGCCCTCCTCGATCAACCGCGCGCTGCCTCCCGCGGTGGACGCCCTGGTGGCCCGCGCGCTGAAGAAGAACCCCAACGAACGCTTCCCCACCGCCGAGGCGATGCGCGAGGAGTGCCTGCGGGTGGCCGCCTCCCTCCAGCAGGCGGCGCCGAGCATCGTGCCCGGCGCGGGTCCCGCGCAGAGTGGCTCGGGCGTGGGCTCGGCGGTGTTCCCGCCGGTGGACCACACGGCCCCGCAGCCGCACCCCGGCCAGGTGCAGCAGCCGTACCAGCCGACGCCGAACCCCTACGGCACCCCGCCCCCGTCCTACGGCTATCCCCAGCAGGGCGGCTACCCCACGCCCCCCGCGTACGGCCACCCGGCGCCCGCCTACGGTGCCCAGCCGCCGACGACGGTGCCCGCCTCCGGTGGCGGCCGCAGCGGCAAGCCGGTCCTCATCGGCTCGGTCGCGGTGGCCGCGGTGCTGATCGCGGGCCTGCTGATCGCGCTGATCATGGACGACAACGCCGACAACGCCGACAAGGCCAAGGGAGGCGGCAGCTCCCCCAGCGCCTCCGCGTCCACGCACGGCTCCGGCTACCGGGGTCCGGACACCTCCCGGACGATCGACGACACCGAGTGCACCGAGCCGCAGGAGTCCTACGACGACGAGAAGAAGGTCCGGCTGCCCGACTTCCGGTACAAGAACATCGACTCCGTGAAGGCGTGCTTCCAGGCCGCGAGCTGGCAGTACACGGTGAAGAAGGAAGACAACAACACCTGGGGCGACGGCACGGTCCTCGACCAGTTCCCCGCCCCCGGCACCGACGTCGACCCGAAGAACATGGGCGAGGTCTCGCTGAGCGTCTCCACGGGCGAGCCGCCGCAGTAGGCGCGTATCGGACGCGAAGGGCCCGGCGGATCGCTCCCGCCGGGCCCTTCGCGCGTAAGGATCTACAGGTAGGGCCCGCCCGAGCGGCCACCGGTGTGCTGGTCCTCGGGGCCCTCCGGGACCGCGCCCGGCGGGAGCGCGCGGCGCATCTGCTCCAACTGGGCCCGCACGGCCATCTGCTGGGCGAACAGCGTGGTCTGGATGCCGTGGAACAGGCCCTCCAGCCAGCCCACCAGCTGGGCCTGCGCGATCCGCAGCTCCGAGTCGCTCGGCGTTCCCTCGTCCGTGAAGGGCAGCGACAGCCGCTCCAGCTCCTCCACCAGCTCGGGCGCCAGACCGTCCTCCAGCTCCTTGACCGAGCTGGCGTGGATCTCCTTCAGCCGCACCCGGCTCGCCTCGTCCAGAGGAGCGGCGCGCACCTCCTCCAGCAGCTGCTTGATCATGCTGCCGATCCGCATGACCTTCGCCGGCTGCTCGACCTGCTCCGTCACCGGAATCTCGCGGGAGCCCTCGTCCGTGCCACCACCGAGCGCCATCCCGTCCTGACCCACGACGAGGATCGGGGGATTCTCGGGCGACCGTTCGTTCCTCGGCATCTCCATGCCGTCATTCTCTCGCACCCCGCCGCCACCTCACCGACGCACCCCCGTACGTCGGTGATCCGGCACATCAGCCGGACCGACCCCCGACGGCCCAACCCGGAATGCCCGTTCCGCCATGAAATGTGAGGCTGGACTCCGTCTTTCCCTCGGCATTCCTCCGGAGGTCACCGACGTGACTCCATGGCTACGACTCACGCTCCGCCTCGTGCGGGTGCTGCTCGTCCTGGCGACGGCCGCCCCCGTGTACGGCACCGCGACCGCGTACGGCGCGGAGAGCGCCCCGCCGGGTTCCCCCACGCCCTCGGGCCGTTCCTCCGCCCCGGCCGTGCGGGCCCGGAACGCCGCCGACACCGCTTCGCCGTCCCCGACCGTCTCCAAGCCCGCGCGGGCCGGGAGCCGGGCCGGGGAAGGGCGGATGCGGCCGGGACGGCCCGCGCTGCCGGACCCGGAGGAGCAGGCCCAGGACCCGACGGGCAGCGGCACGCCCACCACCCCGGCGGCCGCCTACCCGGAGGAGCCGGAGACCGCCGACAGCCCCGCCGCGCCCACCCCGACCGCCTCGACGGCCACCGAGACCTCGCGGCCCGCCGCCGTACGGCAGGGGGAGGGCACCTCGGCACGGCCGCCGCGGTTCCTCCCCCTGGGCAGCGGACTGGTCCTGCTCGGCCTGGGACTCGCCCTGGCCCTGGTGGGCCTGCGCATCCGCCGCACCTGACCGGCCGGGCTCGCTGCGAGGCGCGACCGGTGACCGGCCGGCCCTAGGAGGCGACCAGCAGCACCTTGCCGATGTGGCCGCTGCCCTCCACCACCCGGTGCGCCTCGGCCGCGTCCGTGATCGGCAGCTCCCGGTCCACCACCGGACGGACGACGCCCGACGCGATCAACGGCCAGACATGCTCGCGCACGGCCGCCACGATGGCCGCCTTCTCGCTCAGCGGGCGGGCCCGGAGCGAGGTCGCGCTGACCGCGCCCCGCTTGCCCAGCAGCATCCCGATGTTCAGCTCGCCCTTGGTGCCGCCCTGCATCCCGATGATCATCAGGCGGCCGTTGACGGCGAGCGCCTCCACGTTGCGGCCCAGGTACTTGGCGCCCATGTTGTCGAGGATGACATCGGCGCCCGCGCCGTCCGAGGCCCGCTCGATCTCGGTCACGAAGTCCTGGTCGCGGTAGTTGATCAGGATGTCCGCGCCCAGCTCGGCGCAGAAGTCCAGCTTCTCCTTGGTTCCGGCGGTCACCGCCACCCGCGCGCCGATGGCCTTGGCCAGCTGGATCGCCATGGTGCCGATACCGCTGGAACCCCCGTGCACGAGCAGCAGCTCGCCGGGCCTGAGGTGAGCCAGCATGAAGACGTTGGACCACACCGTGCAGGCCACCTCGGGCAGCGCGGCCGCCTGCACCAGCCCGATGTCCGCGGGCACCGGCAGCAGCTGTCCGGCCGGGACGACGACCTTCTGCGCGTAGCCGCCGCCCGAGAGCAGCGCGCACACCTCGTCCCCCACGGACCAGCCGGAGACCCCGGGACCGAGCGCGGCGATCCGGCCGGAACACTCCAGACCGGGGTACGCGGAGGCGCCGGGCGGCGGGTCGTAGTGGCCCTGACGCTGCATGATGTCGGCGCGGTTGACGGCGCTGGCCACCACCTCGACCAGCACCTCGCCCTCGCCGGGCACCGGATCGGGGACCTCGGTCCAGGTCAGGTTCTCGGGCCCGCCGGGTTCGGAAATCGTGATCGCATACATGCCCGCGACGCTACTCCCCGGCCGGGCCGCGGTCCTGGTGGCCCGCTCAGTCGCCCGGCAGTGGACGCGCGTGCGGGGTGACATGCGCGGAGGGACTGGCCCGGACGATGGTGATCAGCCGGTCGGTGAGCTGCAACTCGCCGACGGCCGGGTCGTCGTAGCCGAGCACCCGGTGGCCGCGTACGACGCTGACCACGAGGTCCGCCGCCTCGCGCGGGCTGCGGCCCACCTCGGCTCGGACCACCGGGCGGTCCACGATGTCCAGGCCGCTGCCCTGCTGGATCAGGTCCTCCATCACCATGCCCGCGGCGGGGCTGAGCACGGACAGGCCGAGCAGCCGGCCCGCCGCTCCGGAGCTGGTGATGACCGCGTCGGCGCCGGACTGCTTGAGCAGCGGGGCGTTCTCCTCCTCACGGACGGCGGCCACGATCTTGGCACCCCGGTTGAGCTGGCGTGCCGTCAGCGCGACCAGCACGGCGGTGTCGTCGCGCTGCGGGGCGATGATGATCTGCCGTGCCTTGTGCACCTCCGCGCGCCGCAGCACCTCGCTGCGGGTCGCGTCGCCGGTGACGCCCGCGTAGCCCTCGGCGGTGGCCGCCTCGATCGCCTTGGAACTGGGGTCGACCACGACGACCTGTTCCTTCTTCAGCCCGGTCGCGCAGACGGTCTGAATCGCCGAGCGCCCCTTCGTGCCGAAGCCGATGACCACGGTGTGGTCGCGCAAGGTGGACCTCCAGCGATTGAGACGCCATTCCTCACGGGTGCGTTCGGTGAGGACCTCCAGCGTGGTGCCGACCAGGATGATCAGGAAGAGCACGCGCAGCGGGGTGACGACGAGGATGTTGACGAGCCGGGCACTGTCGCTGACCGGCGTGATGTCGCCGTACCCGGTGGTGGAGAGGGTGACCGTGGCGTAGTAGAACGCGTCGAGCAGGTCGACGGGGCCGTCGGAGTTGTCGCGGTAGCCGCTGCGGTCGGCGTAGACGACGAACGCGGTCGCCACCAGCACCAGCAGCGCCATGACCAGGCGTTTGGTGACCTGGCGTATGGGGCGTTCCACCGCCTTCCTCGGGAGCTTCACCCGAGAGGGCACCAGATGTTCGTCGGCCTGGCGGGCTATGGCGTCATGGCCCGGAAGTTTCACGTGAAACACACCCCGATTCCGGCCGTGGTCCACGGCAGGTCCAGCAGTTCCGTTCCGGCGCCCTGCGTCGCGCCGCCCGGCGGGACGACGGCCAGCGCGTCGGCGGTGGCGATCCCGCGCAGCATGGCGGGACCGCTGTAGTGCAGCGGTACGGCCCGCTCCCCGCGCAGCACCACGGGGACGAGCCGGGTGTCGTGCGCGTGTCCCCGCACCGCTTCCCCGAGCGGCGTCCGGTACGGCTCGGGCTCCGGGTGGGCGGCCAGCGCCCGCAGCAGGGGCTCGGCGAGCGTGATCAGTCCGGAGACGGCCGCGAGCGGGTTGCCGGGCAGCCCGACGAGGTGCTGGTCCGCCTTGGTACGGGCCAGCAGCATCGGGTGGCCGGGGCGCACCGCGACGCCGTCGACCAGGAGTTCGGCGCCGATCCGGTTCAGCGTGGGGTGGACATGGTCGACGGGTCCGGCGGCGGTGCCCCCGGTGGTGACGATCAGGTCGGCGCGGGAAGTGGTGATCGCCTTGCGCAGCGCCTTGGCGTCGTCACCGAGCCTGCGGACGGCGATGACCTCGGCGCCCAGCGCGCGCAGCCAGGGCGCCAGCATGGGGCCGAGCGCGTCCCGGATCAGCCCGTCGTGCGGCAGCCCCTCGGTGAGGAGTTCATCGCCGAGGACGAGGACCTCGGCGCGCGGGCGGGGGACGACGGTGACGGTGTCGTACCCGGCCGCGGCGGCGAGGCCCAGCACGGACGGGGTGATCAGGGTGCCGGTGGGCAGCAACTGGTCTCCGCGACGGCACTCCTGGCCGCGCGGGCGGATGTCCTGGCCGTGGCTCATCTCGCCCAGGGCGTGCAGCCGGTCCTGGGGGCCGGTGCGGCCGTGCTCGCTGCGCAGGACGGCGGTGACGCCGGTGGGGACGCGGGCGCCGGTGGCGATCCGGACCGCCTCGCCGTCGGTGAGCGGCTCGGGAGGTGCGTGCCCGGCGAGCACACCGCCGTCGCGGAGCTGCCAGGGCCCGGGTCCGGCGACGGCCCAGCCGTCCATCGCGGAGGTGTCGAAGGAGGGCAGGTCACTGAGCGCGTCCAGGGGCGCGGCGAGGACCAGCCCGAGGGCGTCGCCGAGCGCGACGGAGACGACGGGGCGCCGCGCGGCCCGGCGAGCGGCCCGCGCGGCGATCTCGCGGGCCCGGGGCCAGGAGGTGGCGCCCTCGTGGCCGTGCGGGTGCGGGTGTTCGGGGTGCCCGGTCGCGTCGGCCCGGTTGTTCTGGTCGGCCTCGGGCGCGCGGACGAGTGCCAGGGCTTCTTCTACGTCGAGATCGTCGCCGTTCCCGGCGTGCGGCCCGGTGTGGGTGCCGGAGGCGGTCATCCGGCGTCCGGGGCGGACCCGCCTTCGCTGTGCTCGGCCTCCCAGCGGATGGCCAGGTCGGCGACCTTGGCGGACGCCTCGGCGATGGACTCGGCGTCGCCCTTGCCCTGGGCGGCGGCGTAGCCGATGAGGAAGGTGGTGAGCGGGGCGGCGGGGCGGGCCACGCCGTGGGCGACATCGCGCGCGGCGTCGAGGAGGACGCGGGTGTCGACGTCGAGCTCGATGCCCAGCTCGTTCTTGACTGCGGTGATCCATTCGTTCAGCACGTGCCCATGCTCCCTGATCCGCGCCCTGGCGTGGGCGATGTCCTCCCAGGTGTCGCAGTCGAAGGAGGCCAGCGGGTCCGTGAGCCGGGTCAGGCGCAGGGCGGCGGTCAGCCGACGCAGGGGCAGACCGGTCAGACCGCCGTGCGCAGTGTGCTCGGTGTGCTCGGTGTGCTCGGCGGCGAGGTCGGCGAGGGCGTCGCGCAGGGAGGTGGTGCGGTAGGCGGCCACGAGCGGCTGGTCGCGGCCGTCGTCGTCGGTGAGCATCGCCCCGTCGGCATCGCCGTCCCGCAGGGCGGCCAGCAGCCGGTGCACGGTGTCCGCGCCGAGGAACGGCAGGTCGGCGGAGAGCACCACCGCGTACTCGGCGGTGCTGAGCCGCAGCCCCGCGTCGAGAGCCGCGACGGGTCCGGCGCCCGGCGGCTCCTCCCGCGCCCACCGCACCGGCCGGACGGTGGCGCGGGGGTCGGCCACCACGACGGTGGCGGCGGCGTCGGCGCAGGCGTCCAGCACCCGGTCGAGCAGCGCCCGGCCGCCGACCTGGACACCGGGCTTGTCGGCCCCGCCGAGCCGACGCGCACCGCCTCCGGCCAGCACGACGGCGTCGTACGGCACGCCGGTCGCCGGTGCGGGCGCGCTGGACTCGGGGGATGCGGCCGGAGGAGGGCCGGCCGGGGCGTTGTCGGTCACCCTTCGAGTATGGCCGGTGCTGCCTCCGGGACGGGCGCCGCCGCCTCCCGGGCCGCCGCGCGGGAAGCGGCCCGGAACCCGTCTCACACCGTGCGCAGCAGTACCGCCGGCTGTTCCACGCAGTCCGCCACGTACCTGAGGAAGCCGCCCGCCGTGCCGCCGTCGCAGACCCGGTGGTCGAAGGTGAGCGAGAGCTGCACGACCTGGCGTACGGCCAACTCGCCCTCGTGCACCCATGGCTTGGGGACGATGCGGCCGACGCCGAGCATGGCGGCCTCGGGGTGGTTGATGATCGGGGTGGAGCCGTCGACGCCGAAGACGCCGTAGTTGTTCAGCGTGAAGGTGCCGCCGGTGAGTTCCGCCGGTGTCAGCCGTCCGGCGCGGGCGGCCTCGGTGAGCCGGGCGAACTCGGCGGTCAGCGACTCGGCGTCCCGCGTGTGGGCGTCCCGGACGACCGGCACGACCAGCCCGCGTTCGGTCTGCGCGGCGAACCCCAGGTGCACACCCGGCAGTTGGACGACCTCACGGGCCTCGGTGTCGACGGAGGAGTTCAGCTCCGGGAACCGGGCGAGCGCGGCGGCACAGATGCGGGCGAGCAGCGCGACCAGGGAAATCTTCGGGCCCCCGGCGGCGTTCATCGCGGCCCGCGCGCGCAGGAGTTCGGTCGCGTCGGCGTCGACCCAGCAGGTGGCGTCCGGGATCTCCCGGCGACTGCGGCTCAGCTTCTCGGCGACGGCGCCGCGCAGACCCTTGAGGGGGATGCGGGTGCCTTCGGGGCGGGCGGTGGGCGGGGCGGCGGAGATCTCGGCGGGCGCCGTAGCCGCGGTGGACGGTGTGGCTGCGGTGGACGGTGTGGCTGCGGTGGCTGCGGTGGGCGCTGTGGCTTCGGCGCGGAGGGCCGCCTCGACGTCCGCGCGCAGGATGAGGCCGTCCGGGCCGGTGCCACGCAGTGCGTGCAGGTCCACGCCGTTGTCCCGGGCGAGCTTGCGGACCAGGGGGGAGATGACGGGGACGGGGCCCAGGGGGGCGGGGGGCTCCGGTGCGACCGGCACCGGGGCGGGGGCCGGTGCCGCCGGTGCGGCGCCGTTGGCCACGGTGAGCTGGGCGCGCACCCGGCGTCGGCGACGGGCGGGGGCCTGGGTGCCGTAGCCGACGAGGACGTTGCCGGAGCCCTCGGCCTCGGTCTCGGCGGCGGTGCCGACCGGGTCCGGGGAGCCGACCGCGACGGTGATCAGCGGTGCGCCCACCGGCAGTTCGGTGCCCTCCTCGCCGAAGCGGGCGGTGACCACACCGCCGTAGGGGCAGGGCACCTCCACCATCGCCTTGGCCGTCTCGACCTCGACGACCGGCTGGTCGATGGCGACCACGTCACCGACGGCCACCAGCCAGCGCACGATCTCCGCCTCGGTGAGCCCCTCACCGAGGTCGGGCAGCTTGAACTCCAGTACCTGTGCCATCAGTTCTCCGCCTCCCACTGGAGACGGGCCACCGCGTCCAGCACGCGGTCGACACCGGGCAGATGGTGCCGCTCCAGCATCGGCGGCGGGTAGGGCAGGTCGAACCCGGCCACGCGCAGCACCGGTGCCTCCAGATGGTGGAAGCAGCGCTCGGTGATCCTTGCCGCGATCTCGCCGCCCGGCCCGCCGAACCCGGTGGACTCGTGCACGACGACCGCGCGTCCGGTGCGCCGGACGGAGGCGCAGACCGTCTCGTCGTCGAAGGGCACCAGCGAGCGCAGGTCGACGACCTCCAGGTCCCAGCCCTCCGCGCGGGCGGCCTCAGCCGCCTCCATGCACACCGGCAGGGAGGGGCCGTAGGTGATGAGGGTGGCGCTGCTGCCGGGGCGGCGGATCACCGCGCGCCCGATGGGCTCGACCTCGGTGGGGTGGTCGGCGTTCCAGGAGTCCTTGGACCAGTACAGCCGCTTGGGCTCCATGAAGACGACCGGGTCGTCGGAGGCGATGGCCTGCCGCAGCAGCCCGTACGCGTCGGCGACGGTGGCCGGGGTGACGACATGCAGGCCGGGGGTGGCCATGTAGTACGCCTCGGAGGAGTCGCTGTGGTGCTCGACGCCGCCGATGCCGCCGCCGTAGGGGACGCGGACCGTGATGGGCAGGGGCATGCGGCCCCGCGTGCGGTTGCGCATCCGGGAGACATGGCTGACGAGCTGTTCGAACGCCGGGTAGGCGAACGCGTCGAACTGCATCTCCACCACCGGCCTCAGGCCGTACATGGCCATGCCGACGGCGGCGCCGAGGATGCCCGCCTCGGCCAGCGGGGTGTCCGTGCAGCGGTCCTCGCCGAACTCGGCGGCGAGTCCGTCGGTGACCCGGAAGACCCCGCCGAGGGTGCCGACGTCCTCGCCCATGACATGGACGGACGGGTCGGCGGCCATCGCGTCGCGCATCGCGCGGGTGAGGGCCTGCGCCATGGTGGCGGGCTTGACGGCGACGGTGGTCATCGCGGGTCGCCTTCCTGGTCGTCCTGCTCGGCGGCCAGCTCGGTCTCGAGCAGCGCGCGCTGTTCGCGGAGCTGCGGGGTGGGCTCGGCGTACACGTGGTCGAAGAGGTCCATCGGGTCGAGCCGGGGGTCCTGGTTCATGCGTTCGCGCAGGTCGGCGGCCATCGCCTCGGCGTCCTGCCGGACCTCTTCGATGGCGGCCTCGTCGAGCAGCCCGCGCGCGGTCAGCTCCCGCTCCAGGAGCTGGACGGGGTCGTGCCGCCGCCAGGTCTCGACCTCGTCGTCCTCGCGGTAGCGGGTGGCGTCGTCGGCGTTGGTGTGGGCCTCCACGCGGTAGGTGACCGCCTCGACCAGGGTCGGGCCGCCGCCCGCGCGGGCGTGCCGTACCGCGTCGCTGAGCACCTCGTGCACGGCGGCCGCGTCATTGCCGTCGACCAGGCGGCCCGGCATGCCGTACCCGACCGCCTTGTGGGCGAGGGAGGGCGCGGCGGTCTGCTTCGCGAGCGGGACGGAGATGGCGAAGCCGTTGTTCTGCACGAGGAAGACGACCGGGGCCTGCCAGACGGCGGCGAAGTTCAGCGCCTCGTGGAAGTCGCCCTCGCTGGTGCCGCCGTCGCCGACCATGGCGAGCGCGACCACGTCGTCCCCCTTGAGGCGCGCGGCGTGCGCGAGGCCCACGGCGTGCGGGAGCTGGGTGGCCAGCGGGGTGCTGAGGGGGGCGACGCGGTGGGTGTGCGGGTCGTAGCCGGTGTGCCAGTCGCCGCGCAGCAGGGTGAGGGTCTCCACCGGGTCGACGCCCCGGGCGACGACGGCGAGGGTGTCGCGGTAGCTCGGGAAGAGCCAGTCGCGCTCCTCCAGGGCCAGGGCGGCGGCGACCTCGCACGCCTCCTGACCGGTGCTGGAGGGGTACACCGCGAGCCGGCCCTGCTTGGTGAGCGCGGTGGCCTGCGTGTTGTAGCGGCGGCCGCGGACCAGTTGGGCGTAGAGCCGCCGCAGCAGGTCCGGGTCCGTCTTGGCGGCCGTGTCGGTGCCGAGGACGCGATAGGGCTCGGCGTCGGGCAGCAGCGGCGCGGGGTCCGTACGGGGCTGCCAGGCGGGCGGCGGCGATGGCCGATACGCGCCCCGCTGCTCCATGACCGTCATGACGGCACCTCCTCGTGCGAGCGGCTACGAGAGGCGGGTCGGCTGTGACCCGTCTCACCTACCGATTGTTCGGTCGTCGGCGCATTTTGGCTACCGGCCCCCTCAGGCTGTGGACAAACGGTTTTGCACAGCCTGGAATGAATGCAGGACGTCCACGGCGATGAAGCGGGGGGACATGACACCTGAACAAATGGCCCAGGCGGTGGAGGCGAACGGCACACCCCCGCCGCGCCCGCTCGACGCCATAGATCAGGACATCCTCAAGATCCTCCAGGCGGACGGCCGGGCCTCCATACGCTCGGTCGCCGAGCGCGTCCACGTCTCCCGCGCCAACGCCTACGCCCGCATCAACCGGCTGGTCGAGGACGGGGTGATCCGGGGCTTCGGCGCCCGCGTCGACCACGAGCGGGCCGGGCACGGCACCTCGGCGTACATCACGCTGAACATCGTCCAGAACACCTGGCGCACGGTCCGCGAACAGCTGCGCCGCCTGCCCGGCGCATCCCACATGGCGCTGGTCGGCGGCGACTTCGACGTACTGCTGCTGGTGCACACGCCGGACAACAGGGCGCTGCGGGAGCTGGTGCTCACCCGGCTCCAGTCGATCCCCGAGGTGCTCGGCACCCGCACGCTGCTGGTGTTCGAGGAGGAGGACCTGGAACCGGACGCGTGACCGGCGTGCCCCGTCCACTCCCCGCGCCTACTCCTCGCGTAGCCCCCCGAAGACCAGCCGCACCACGGCGTCGGCCACCTCGCGCCCGCCCGCTCCGCCCGGCTCGGGCCGGTACCACTCCACCACCGAGTTGATCATTCCGAAGACCAGCCGGGTCGCCAGCCGGACCTCCACGTCCCCGCGCACGTCCCCGTCCGCGGCGGCCGCCCGCAGCAGCTCGGCCACCCGGTGGTCGAAGTCCCTGCGCCGTTCCAGCGCCCACCGCTCCGCCTCGGTGTTGCCCCGCACGCGCAGCAGCAGCGTCACATAGGGCAGCTCGGATATGAGCACCTCGACCATGCGCCGTACGACGTGCTCCAGCCGGTCCACCGGGCGCCCCACGCGCGCGTGCTCCTCGTCGAGGATGGCGAAGAGCCCGTCCAGCGCCCGGCTGACGGCGCGGCGCAGCAGTTCCTCCTTGCCGCTGACGTGGTGGTAGATCGAGGACTTGGAGATGCCCGCGGCTCTGGAGAGGTGCTCCATGGAGGTGCCGTCGTAGCCGCGCTCGTTGAACACCTCCACGGCGACCGAGAGCAGGGTCTCGGGGGTGTACGTGTCGCGCTTGGCGGTGGTCATGAGGTGCCCTCCCGCTTGTCGGTGGCGTACGCGTGGCGGTAGAGCGCGAGGGACGGCGCGTACCGGCCGGAGGGGTCGCGCAGATGGAGGTCGTCCAGCAGTCCGTAGGCCCAGCCGCGGCCGAGCCTGCGGCTCCACTCGAAGGGGCCCAGGGGGTAGTTGACGCCCAGGCGCATCGCGGTGTCGATGTCCGCCTCGGTGGCCACGCCCTTGGCCACGGCGTCGTGCGCGAGGTCGACGATCCGGGCCACCGTGCGGGCGACGATCATGCCGGGCACGTCACCGATGACGCTGACGTCCTTGCCGAGCGCCTGGAAGAGGCCGATGGCCTCGGCGAGGGTGCGCGCGGAGGTGTCCTGGGAGGCGGAGAGCGCGATCCGGGTGGCTGCCCGGTAGTCGAGGGCGAGGTCGAAGTAGACGACGTCCCGGAACTCCACGGCGGTCTGGCCGTCCGCGAGGACGAGCTGCCCGCCGCCGGGCAGGGCCAGCCGACTGCCCTGGTCCTCGCCCTCCTCGTGGACGGGGATGCCCGCCTCACGGATCAGCGGGAGCAGTCCGGCGGCCGGGCCGAGGTCGCCCTCGACGGTGACGTGCGCGGGCGGCTTCTCCTTCTCGGCGGTGTGCGGCTCGGGGCGCTCGGCGCCCTCGGCGTAGTCGAACCAGCCCTGCCCGCTCTTGCGGCCGAGCCGCCCGGACTCCACCAGGCGGCGCTGGGCGAGCGAGGGCGTGAACCGGACGTCCTGGAAGAAGGAGTTCCACACCGAGTGGGTGACGGATTCGTTGACGTCCTGCCCGATGAGGTCGGTCAGTTCGAAGGCGCCCATGCGGAACCCGCCGCACTCGCGCAGCACCGCGTCGATGGTGGCCGGGTCGGCGCCCTGGGTCTCCAGCACGGCGAACGCCTCGGCGTAGAAGGGCCGGGCGATGCGGTTGACGATGAAGCCGGGGGTGTCCGCGCAGGCCACCGGGGTCTTCCCCCAGGCGCGGGCGGTCTCGTACGCGCGCGTGACCGACGTGACGTCGGTGGCGTACCCGGAGACGACCTCCACCAGGGGCAGCAGCGGGGCCGGGTTGAAGAAGTGCAGGCCCAGGAAGCGGCCGGGGGAGGCCAGCGCGCCCCCGATGGCGGTCACCGACAGGGAGGAGGTGTTGGTGGCGAGCAGGCAGTCGGCGGAGACGATGTCCTCCAGCGCCCGGAACAGCTCCTGCTTGACGTCCAGCCGCTCCAGCACGGCTTCCACGACCAGCGCGCAGTCGGCCAGCTCGCCGAGGCGCTCGACAGGGGTGAGCCGGGCGCGCGCCGCGTCCCGTTCGTCCGCGCCGAGCCGGCCCTTGGCCACCAGCCGGTCGAGGCGGGCGCCGATGGCCTCGGCGGCCTCCCGCGCCCGTCCGGGCACCGTGTCATGGAGCCGCACGGGGTGGCCGGCGGCCAGCGCGACCTGGGCGATGCCCTGGCCCATGGTGCCGGTGCCGACCACGGCCACGGGGCTGCTGAGGTCGATAGCTGTCATGTGCGCGATCCTCCCGCACGACGTTGTCCACAGATGCGGCGGACCCCCTTGTCCCGACCGATCGTTCGGTTACTCTAGCCCTGACCGCCCGCAGCCCACCACCGTCCGGCGGCAGGCTTCGCTCACCGCGCCCGCCGCCACCCTTCCGTCTCTCCAAACGCCCAGGTCACGAGCTCGACGACGAGTTCACGCAGACGAGGAGTTGGTCCCGGATGACCGCCCGACCGACCGCACACGAGCTGATCGCCAAGCACCGGCCCACGCTCGATCAGGCCCTGGAAGCGATCCGCACCCGCGCGTACTGGTCCCCGCACCCCGAGCACCCCAAGGCGTACGGCGAGCACGGCAGCCTCGACGCGGGCGCGGGCAAGGCCGCCTTCGACGCGCTCCTCGGCACCCGTCTCGACCTGGACCAGCCCGGCACCGACGGCCTCGTGGGCGGCGAGGTCTCGCCGTACGGCATCGAGCTGGACGTGAGCTACCCGCACGCGGACCTCGACGTGCTGCTCCCCGCGATGCGCGCCGGGCAGGCCGCCTGGCGCGACGCGGGCGCGGAGACCCGCGCGGCGGTCTGTCTGGAGATCCTGAAGCGGATCAGCGACCGGACGCACGAGTTCGCGCACGCGGTCATGCACACCAGCGGTCAGGCGTTCATGATGGCGTTCCAGGCGGGCGGCCCGCACGCCCAGGACCGCGGCCTGGAGGCGGTGGCGTACGCGTACGCGGAGCAGACCCGCACGCCCGAGACGGCGGAGTGGAGCAAGCCGCAGGGCAAGCGCGACCCGCTCACGCTGACCAAGAGCTTCACGCCGGTGCCGCGCGGTATCGCCCTGATGATCGGCTGCAACACCTTCCCGACGTGGAACGGCTATCCGGGCCTGTTCGCCTCCCTGGCGACCGGCAACGCGGTCCTGGTCAAGCCGCACCCGCGCGCGGTGCTGCCGCTGGCGCTCACCGTCCAGGTCGCCCGCGAGGTGCTGGCCGAGGCCGGGTTCGTTCCCGACCTGGTGGCGCTGGCCGCCGAGCGGCCCGGTGAGGGCATCGCCAAGACCCTCGCCACCCGCCCCGAGATCCGGATCATCGACTACACCGGCTCCACGGAGTTCGGTGACTGGCTGGAGGCCAACGCCCGCCAGGCGCAGGTCTACACGGAGAAGGCCGGCGTCAACACGGTGATCGTGGAGTCCACCGACGACTACCCGGGCATGCTGGCCAACCTCGCGTTCTCGCTGTCCCTGTACAGCGGCCAGATGTGCACCACCCCGCAGAACCTGCTCATCCCGCGCGAGGGCATCAGCACGAACGAGGGCCACAAGTCCTTCGACGAGGTGACCACCGACCTCGCCCGCGCGGTCGACGGCCTCCTCGGGGACGACGCCCGCGCGAACGCCCTGCTCGGCGCCATCGTCAACCCGGACGTGAAGGCCCGGCTGGAGGCCGCCGCCGACCTCGGCGAAGTCGCCCTGGCCTCCCGCGAGATCACCAACCCGGACTTCCCGGACGCGATCGTGCGCACCCCGGTCATCGTGAAGCTGGACGGCACCAAGCCGGACGCCGAGGCCGCCTACCTCAGCGAGTGCTTCGGCCCGGTGTCCTTCGCCGTGGCCGTCGATTCCACCGCCGACGCCGTGGACCTGCTGCGGCGCACGATCCGCGAGCAGGGCGCGATGACGGTCGGCGCCCACACCGTCGACCCCGAGGTCGCGCGGGCCATCGAGGAGGTCTGCCTGGAGGAGCCCGCCCAGCTCTCCCTGAACCTCACCGGCGGGGTGTACGTCAACCAGACCGCCGCCTTCTCCGACTTCCACGGCTCGGGCGGCAACCCGGCGGCGAACGCGGCCCTCACCGACGGCGCGTACGTCGCGAACCGCTTCCGCGTGGTGGAGGTGCGCAAGGAGGCGTGAGCCTCAGGGCCTCAGGCGGCGCGTGGGCTCCAGTGGTACAGCGTCATGGCCACGCTGGTGGCCAGGTTGTAGCTGGAGACCTGCGGCCGCATGGGCAGCGCCAGCAGCCGGTCGGCACGGGCGCGCAGCGATGCCGAGAGCCCGCTGCGCTCCGAGCCGAACGCCAGCACAGCGTCGTCGGGCAGCTCGACCCGCCGGAGGTCGTCGCCCTCGGCGTCGAAGGCGAACAGCGGCCCGGCGGGCAGCTCCTCGACACCGAGCCGTTCCACGGCGGTGGCGAAGTGCAGCCCCGCCCCGCCCCGCACCACGGTGGGGTGCCAGGGGTCGAGGGTGCCGGTGGTGACGACCCCGGTCGCGCCGAAACCGGCGGCCAGCCGGATCACCGCGCCCGCGTTGCCGAGGTTGCGCGGCTCGTCCAGCACCACCACGGGCGCGGTGCGCGGGCGGTGGGCCAGCGTCTTGAGGTTGGCCTCGCGGGACGGCCGTACGGCGAGCGCGGCCACACCGGTCGGGTGCGGGCGGGGCACCAGGGAGGCGTAGACCGCCTGCGGCACCTCCGTCAGCAGCGCGTCCAGCGGGTCCCTGACGTCCCCGGCGAGTTCACCGGCGAGGGCGAGCGTGGCCGCGCGGTCGGTGGTGACCGCCACGGGCACCTCGGCCCCGAAACGCAGCGCGTGCTTGAGGGCGTGGAAACCGTCCAGCAGCACGACGTCCCCGGCGCGCTCGCGCCAGCGGTTCAGGGGGTCGGTCATGCCGTGAACCCTACGTGCCCCGCGTCAGCCTCCTCCGGGGCGCGGGGTGGCGGCACCTGGGCCGTCCCGCCGCCGCGCCGTATCAGCCGGACACGCGCGCGTGCCGCCCAGCCACCGAGTAGCAGCAGGAAGGCGGTGGGCAGGAAGACCGCGTCCGCCGTGATCATCGCCAGGGAGAAGAAGGGCAGTCCGAGGACGACGGCGATCACCGCGTGCTCGGTCATCATCAGCACCAGCAGGACGTTCTTCACACGCCGGTTGAACAGGGTGAAGGGGAAGGCGACCTGCACGATGACCGTCCCGTAGGTCGCGATCATCATGAGGACGCCGCTGGCGGACATCAGGTCGGCGAGGGCGGGCCAGGGGGAGAAGTAGTCCAGGTGGAGCGGGTAGTAGACGGCGGTGCCGTCCTGCCAGCGCGAGCCCTGGATCTTGTACCAGCCGGCCGTGGCGTAGATCAGGCACGCCTCCGCCATGATCACGACGAGCGCGGCGTTGTGCAGCACGTTCGCCAGCACGTCGAGCAGCAGCCGGGGCTGCGGCGACCGCACCCAGCGGCCCGCGGCCCACCACAGGCCGAGCCCGGCCCACGCCGTCCACAGCAGCGCGGGCACCAGCCAGTCGCCGGTGAAGCGGCCGGTCAGCACGGCCGTGACCAGCACCAGGCCGGACACCGCCCACAGCACCGGACCCACCCGGTCGGCGGGAACGCGCTCCGCACGCGCGCGCTCCGCACGCGCGCGTGCCGCCTCCGCGCGCCCCGCCCGGCGCGCGTCCAGCGACCACACCTGGCCGCAGCGGGTGAACACCAGGTAGAGGGACATCAGGTGCAGCACGTTGTCGCCGCCGTCCCCCATGAACACGCTGCGGTTCTGGAGCGACAGCACCCCCACCATGAACAGCACGGCGGCGGTCCGGGTGCGCCAGCCGACCAGCAGCGCGGCACTGGCCAGGACCGCCAGGAGGTAGCAGAGCTCGAACCACAGCTGCCCGTCGGACCACATCAGCGCCGTGAAGGCGTGGTTCTCGGCGATCAGCTGATGGGCCAGGTTCCAGCTCCAAGGACCGGCCGGACCGTACAGCTCCCGGCGGTGCGGGAACTCGCGCAGCAGGAACAGCAGCCAGGTCCCGGCGAACCCGATCCGGATCACGGCACTCTGGTACGGGCCGAGGGCCGAGCCGGTGACGCGTTCGACACCGCGGGCGAAGTCCTGGGAGAGCCGGTTCATCGCGCACCCGCCCCGGTCTCGTCACCGGTCACCGTCCACCAGGGCAGCACCCGGTAGGCGGGGGCGGTGGAGACCTTCTCCCGGCTCCACTCGGGCGGCGTCACGTTGACGGTGCGGGAGCGCACCTGCACGCGCTGGAGCGTCCCGGCGCGGCCGATCGCCTCGTCGCGCCCCAGGCGCAGCACCACGATCCGGCGCACGTACTGCTCGGAGAGCGCCCCGCGCACGCCCACGGGCCGGTTGTCCGTGCCGTGGGTGCTGCCGAGGAAGTCCCAGGCGCGGCGCAGTTCGTTCTGCTGGGTGTGACTGGGCAGCAGGTTGCCGTCGATGGCGGCGCCGTCCTGCGCGGACAGGTCGGTCCAGCCGGTGGTGCGCAGGTCACCGTCCTCGGTCCGGACCTGGGCGCGCACCTGTACGGCGATGTTCTGCTGCAGCGGGTTCGGCGCGAACAGCTTCCAGTTCTGCTCGAACTCCGGGTACACCCACGCCTCCACCGCCTTGCCGTGCCGCTTGGTCACGGTGTTCGCGGGCGCGAGGCTGAAGAACACCATGCCCAGGTGCACCGCGGCGACGGCCGCCACCACCGCGAGCGCGCCCCACGCCACGAGCCGGTAGCGGGGGGACAGCGCGGCCAGCCCGGCGCTCGGCGTCGGTTCCGGTGCGGGGTCGGCGGGGCGGGCTAGGTCAGCGGGGTCGGCGGCCACGGGCGCCTCACCTGGTCCGCCGCCTCCGGGCGCCCCATCCGGTCCGCCGCCTCCGGGCGGTCCGCCAGGGCCGTCGAGGGCCCCCGCGCGACGCGCCCCGGCCGACCCGTCCGGCCCGAGCGAGCCCTTCGAGTCCTCGTCGTACGCGTCCATCCCGCCCCGTCCCCCGCTTCCGCTCCGTCGACGACGCGCCCGTCACAGGCGCCCCCTGGTCCTCGGACGCCTTTGCTTCCGCTTGGCACCCGCACGGAACGGTACTCAGCCCCACCCGCCCGCGCAGCCCTGGGCCCGGCCCACGGCCCCCGGCCGCCGCGGAGGTTTTCCACAGGCGCCCCACGGCGTGGTCCCCACGCTGCCCCCGCGTCGGCCCCGCCTTGTCCACAGCGGTTGACACCCGACGACGCCCCGGCACACCATTGACACGCACGAACCGAACGATCGGTCGGGACGTGTTTCCGGCAGAGTCCTAGGTCAGGGGGACCGCATGGCCACAGCAGCCGCGCCTCGCACGGACCGCACCTCCGCGGGCGGCGCACCCGGCGCCACCGCGGACACGGCGGCACACCAGCACGCCTTCGACGCGGCCGTGGCCGCCGAGGAGCGCATCGAGCCACGCGACTGGATGCCGGACGCCTACCGCGCCACGCTCGTCCGCCAGATCGCCCAGCACGCCCACTCCGAGATCATCGGCATGCAGCCGGAGGCGAACTGGATCACCCGCGCCCCCAGCCTGCGCCGCAAGGCCATCCTGATGGCCAAGGTCCAGGACGAGGCGGGCCACGGCCTCTATCTCTACAGCGCCGCCGAAACCCTCGGCACCGGCCGCGAGGAACTGCTCGACAAGCTGCACACCGGCCGCCAGAAGTACTCCTCGATCTTCAACTACCCGACCCTGACCTGGGCCGACGTGGGCGCGATCGGCTGGCTGGTGGACGGCGCCGCCATCACCAACCAGGTCCCCCTGTGCCGCTGCTCCTACGGCCCGTACGCCCGCGCGATGGTCCGCATCTGCAAGGAGGAGTCCTTCCACCAGCGCCAGGGATACGAGCTGCTCCTCGCCCTGAGCCAGGGCACCCCCGAGCAGCACGCCATGGCGCAGGACGCGGTCGACCGCTGGTGGTGGCCCTCGCTGATGATGTTCGGCCCGCCCGACGACTCTTCCCAGCACTCGGCCCAGTCCATGGAGTGGAAGATCAAGCGCCACTCCAACGACGAGCTGCGCCAGCGCTTCGTCGACATCGCCGTCCCCCAGGCGGAGTCCCTCGGCCTCACCCTCCCCGACCCCGACCTGAAGTGGAACGAGGAGCGCGGGCACCACGACTTCGGCGCCATCGACTGGACCGAGTTCAAGGAAGTCCTCAAGGGCAACGGCCCCTGCAACGAACAGCGCATCACCCAGCGCCGCCGCGCACACGACGAGGGCGCCTGGGTCAGGGAAGCGGCCGCCGCCCACGCGGCCAAACACGCCGGGAGCACCGGCCGGACAGGAGCGACGCGCGCATGACCCACACCGACTGGCCCCTGTGGGAGGTCTTCGTCCGCTCCCGCCGCGGCCTCTCCCACACCCACGCCGGCAGCCTGCACGCCCCCGACGCGGAGCTGGCCCTGCGCAACGCCCGTGACCTCTACACCCGGCGCGGCGAAGGCGTCTCCATCTGGGTCGTCCCGGCCACCGCGATCACCGCCTCCTCGCCCGACGAGAAGGACCCCTTCTTCGAGCCGTCCGCCGACAAGCCCTACCGGCACCCGACCTTCTACGAGATCCCGGAAGGGGTGAAGCACCTGTGACCGCCACCGTCCCCACCACCGCCGCGCTCGCCCTCGGCGACGACGCCCTGGTGCTCTCCCACCGCCTCGGGGAGTGGGCCGGGCACGCCCCCGTCCTGGAGGAGGAGGTGGCCCTCGCCAACATCGCGCTGGACCTGCTCGGCCAGGCCCGCGTCCTGCTCTCCATGGCGGGCGACGAGGACGAACTCGCCTATCTCCGCGAGGAACGCGCGTTCCGCAACCTCCAGTTGGTGGAACAGCCCAACGGGGACTTCGCCCACACCATCGCCCGGCAGCTCTACTTCTCCACCTACCAGCACCTCCTGTACACCGAACTCGCCTCACGGGAAGGCCCGTTCCAGCCGCTGGCCGCGAAGGCGGTCAAGGAGGTCGCCTACCACCGCGACCACGCCGAGCAGTGGACCCTGCGCCTCGGCGACGGCACCGAACTCAGCCACGACCGGATGAGCCGAGCCTGCGACGCGCTGTGGCGCTTCACCGGCGAGATGTTCCAGCCGGTGCCCGGCGTGGACGTCGACTGGGCTGCTCTGGAGGCGAGTTGGCTGGCCGCTGTCACCGAGGTGCTCGACCGCGCCACCCTGCCCGTCCCCGAGGGTCCCCGTACGGGCGCCTGGGCGGCGGGCGCGGGCCGACAGGGCCTGCACACCGAGTCGTTCGGGCGGATGCTCGCCGAGATGCAGCACCTGCACCGCAGCCACCCGGGGGCGTCATGGTGACCGTCACCGCGCTGGAGGCGGAGCTGCTGGAGCTGGCCGGGTCGGTGCCCGACCCCGAACTCCCCGTGCTCACCCTGCACGAACTGGGCGTACTGCGCGCGGTGCACCTCACCGGCGCCGACTCCGTCGAGGTGGACCTCACCCCGACCTACACCGGCTGCCCGGCCGTCGAGACGATGAGCGCCGACATCGAGCGGGTCCTGCGCGCCCACGGCATGCACGAGGTCACCGTCCGCACCGTCCTCGCCCCGGCATGGTCCACGGACGACATCACTCCCGAGGGCCGCCGCAAGCTCCAGCGGTCCGGCATAGCCCCGCCCCGCACCCAGCACCCCGGTGGCCCGGTCACCCTCACGCTGGGCCCGACCCGCACCGGGTACGACGGGGAAGCGGAGACCGGGACGACGCCGGAGGCCATCCGCTGCCCCCACTGCGACTCCGCCGACACCGAGCTGCTGAGCCGGTTCTCCTCCACGGCCTGCAAGGCGCTGCGCCGGTGCCTGTCCTGCCGTGAACCCTTCGACCACTTCAAGGAGTTGTGATGGCACGCTTCCACCGGCTCCGGGTGGCCGGGATCGACCGGCTGACCGACGACTCGGTCGCGGTCACCTTCGCCGTGCCTGCCGAGCTGCGCGAGGAGTACCGGCACAAGCCGGGCCAGCACCTCACCCTGCGCCGCCGCCTGGACGGCGGGGACATCCGCCGCACCTACTCGATCTGCTCCCCGGCACCCGACCCGGCCGGGGACGGCCCGAGCACGCTGCGGGTGGGGGTGCGGCTGGTGGACGGGGGCGCGTTCTCGACGTACGCGTTCAAGGAGATCGCCGCCGAGGACGAGCTGGAGGTGATGACCCCGGCCGGGCGCTTCACCCTGGACCCGGCGCCGGGTCACTTCGCGGCGGTCGTGGGCGGCAGCGGCATCACCCCGGTGCTGTCGATCGCCGCCACGCTGCTGGCCCGTGAACCAGAAGCGCGGTTCTGCCTGATCCGGGCCGACCGTTCGGCCGCCTCGACCATGTTCCTGGAGGACGTGGCCGACCTGAAGGACCGCTACCCGGAGCGGTTCCAGCTGGTCACCGTGCTCTCCCGCGAGGAACAGCAGGCGGGGCTGCCGTCGGGGCGCCTCGACCGGGACCGGCTCACCGGACTGCTGCCCGCCCTGCTCCCGGTGGACCAGGTGAAGGGCTGGTTCCTGTGCGGACCGTACGGGCTGGTGGAGGACGCCGAGCGGGCCCTGCGCGGCCTGGGCGTCGACCGGTCCGGCATCCACCAGGAGATCTTCCACGTGGACGGCGGCACCGCCCCGGCCACCACCGCACCGACGGCCGCGCACAGCACGGTCACCGCCCGCCTCGACGGCCGTGGCGGCAGCTGGCCGACCCAGCAGGGCGAATCCCTGCTGGACACCGTCCTGCGCAACCGCCCCGACGCCCCCTACGCCTGCAAGGGCGGCGTCTGCGGCACCTGCCGCGCCTTCCTGGTCTCCGGCGAGGTCCGCATGGACCGCAACTTCGCCCTGGAGACGGAGGAGACGGAAGCGGGCTACGTCCTGGCCTGCCAGTCCCACCCCCTGACGGAGAAGGTGGAGGTGGACTTCGACCGGTGAGCGGGCCGGGGGTCAGGCGTCGTGCTGCGGAGCGGCGCCGTCCCACCAGGCGAGCAGGCGGGCGGCCATCGACTCCGTTCCCAGGAAGCGCGGATCGAGCCCGAAGTGGTCCGTCAGATCGTCGCGGAGGAACCCGGCGATCCGCGCCTGGTCCGCGCCGGTCCGGAGCAGCAGGAACAGCCGGCCGAGCATGCAGTCGTACTCGTCCTGCGCGTCCTCGGCGACGTCGAGCGGGTCCCAGTCGTTGAGCAGACGACGCAGGCCGCCCTCGTACGCCTCCGGCACGACCGTCATCGCCGGGCCCCGCTTGTCGGCGGCACCTGCTAGATCACGACCCCGGCCTGACCGGTGTCCGTCACCACCGGGCGGCCCGTGGCCTCCCAGTGCTTCATGCCGCCGTCGACGTTCACGGCGTCGATGCCCTGCTGGACGAGGTACATGGTGACCTGGGCCGAGCGGCCGCCTGAGCGGCAGACGACGTTGACGCGGCCGTCCTGCGGGGCGGCCTCGGTCAGCTCGCCGTACCGGGCGACGAACTCGCTGATCGGGATGTGCAGCGCCCCCTCGGCATGACCGGCCTGCCACTCGTCGTCCTCGCGGACGTCCAGCAGGAAATCGCCGTCCTTGAGGTCCGTGACCTCGACCGTGGGCACACCAGCTCCGAAACTCATGCCCCCGACGCTACCCGAAGCGCCGCACCCGACGCCGTGGCTCACTCCTGCGTCAGCAGGGCCGCGAGATCGGCCTCCCGGCGCGAGATGTCACCGTGCAGCCGCTCGGCGATCTCGGTGAGGAGGCTGTCGGGGTCGTCCGGGGCGAGCCGGAGCATGCCGGCGATGGCGCCGTTCTCCAGTTCCCGGGCGACCAGGGTGAGCAGTTCCTTGCGCTGGGAGAGCCACTCGAGGCGGGCGTACAGCTCGTCGCTGGGGCTGGGCTGCCGCTCGGGCGGCACCGGGCCCGCGGCCCACTCCGCGGCGAGTTCCCGGAGCAGGGCCTCGTCGCCGCGGGCGTAGGCGGCGTTGACGCGGGTGATGAACTCCTCGCGGCGGGCGCGCTCGGCGTTCTCCTGGGCGAGGTCCGGGTGGGCCTTGCGGGCGAGGTCGCGGTAGAGCTTGCGGACCTCCTCGCTGGGACGCACCCGCTCCGGAGGCCGCACCGGCTGGTCGGTGAGCATCGCGGTGGCCTCGGGGAAGAGTCCCTGGCCGTCCATCCAGCCGTGCAGCAGTTCCTCGACGCCGGGGATGGGCGAGAGGTTGGCGCGGGCCTCGGCGGCGCGGCGGATGTCCTCGGGGTCCTGGGTGCGGGCGGCCCGCGCCTCGGCGATCGAGGCGTCCAGTTCCTCGATGCGGGCGTACAGCGGGCCGAGCCGCTGTTCGTGCAGCCGGGCGAAGTTCTCGACCTCGACGCGGAAGGTCTCCACGGCGATCTCGAAGTCGATCAGCGCCTGCTCGGCGGCGCGGACGGCGTTTTCCAGCCGTTCTTCGGGCCGCGGCGACTGGGACTGCTCGGTCTGCTCAGCTTCCGGGGTCGTCACCCGACCAGCCTAGGCCACGGCCACAAGAGCCGAACCAGGCCGAACCGGACCACCACCCGGACGACCACGCGGACGACCACGCGGACGACCACCCGGCCCAACTCGCCTTCTCCGCGGCCACCCCCGCCCAGCCCCCCTCGTCTAGACCCCCTCGTCCGGGCAGGCGGCCGGTACCCACTCGGCCACCAGGTCCCGGCAGGCCACCACCAGGCGGCCGGGGCGGCAGGCCACCTCATGGGTGCAGCCGCCGGGCAGCGGCAGGATCTCGTCGAGGATCACATCGCCCAGCGAGGCCGGATCGCACACGTCCAGCACATCGGACTGGAAGCGGGAGACGCCGGTGTAGCGGACGAGGAGGTCCTCCTCGTGGCGGAAGCAGTTGTGCCGGAAGCGGATCTCGACGTCGCCGTCGGCCGTGCGGTGCACCCGCGTGGGCAGCAGGTCGCGGACGCAGCGCTTGGCGTCGGGGTCGTAGTGCGCCGGATCGGTGGCGAAGGCGCGGGCGCCGGGCGGAAGTCCGACAGCGATGCCGGGCAGCCGGGCGAGATAGGGGCGGGGGTCGGCGAGCACCGGCTCCTCGCTGCCGCCGCCGCGCAGTTCGACGTACTTCATCTCACCACCCCGGGCACCCTCTTCCCGGCCACGGCGACCACCCCTGTCGTCCCCGCATCCCCGCTCACACCCCCGCCTCGGCAGCGATCCGCCCGGAGCGCACCGCCGCGACCAGCTGGGCGTGGTCGGCCTCGGTGCGGTCGGCGTAGGCGGTGGCGAAGTCGGCCATGGCGTCGTCCAGTTCCTCGTTCTTGCCGCAGTAGCCCGCGATGAGGCGGGGGTCGGCGCTGTGGGAGTGGGCGCGGGCCAGCAGGGCGCCGGTCATCCGGCCGTAGTCGTCGACCTGGTCGGGGGCGAGGGCGGCGGGGTCCACGCTGCCCTTGCGATTACGGAACTGGCGCACCTGGAAAGGCCGTTGGTCGACGGTGGTCCAGCCCAGCAATATGTCGCTGACGACCTGCATCCGCTTCTGCCCGAGGACCACGCGCCGCCCCTCGTGTTCGGCGGCCGGCACCGGGAAGCCCGCGGTGGCCAGGTGCGGGGTGAGCGCGGAGGGCCGGGCCTCCTTGACCTGGAGGACGAGCGGTTCGCCGCGGTGGTCGAGGAGCAGCACCACGTAGGAGCGGGTGCCGACGCTGCCGGTGCCGACGACGCGGAAGGCGACGTCCTGCACCGCGTACCGCGCGAGCAGCGGCAGCCGGTCCGGGCCGAGCGTCGACAGATACGGCTCCAGCGACGCGGCGACGACGGCGGCCTCCGCGTCCGGGACGCGGCGCAGCACCGGGGCCGCGTCCACGAAACGGCGGCCGCCGTCCCCGGTCTCCTCCGTCGACCTGGCGGCGAAGCGGCCGCTGGTGTTGGCCCGCGCCTTCGCCGAGACCCGCTCCAGGGTGCCGAGGAGGTCATGGGCGTCGGTGTGGGAGACGAGTTCCTCGTCCGGGATGGCGTTCCAGGCGTCCAGCGCGGGGAGCCTGGCGAGCAGCCGCATGGTGCGCCGGTACGCGCCCACGGTGTCCCGCGCGGCCGCGTGGCAGGTGTCCTCATCGGCCCCGGCCTCCCGCCCGGCCAGCACCAGGGAGGCGGCGAGCCGCTTCAGGTCCCACTCCCAGGGGCCGTGCACGGTCTCGTCGAAGTCGTTGAGGTCGATGACCAGGCCGCCGCGCGCGTCGCCGTACAGACCGAAGTTGGCCGCGTGGGCGTCGCCGCAGAGCTGGGTGCCGATGCCGGTCACCGGGGTGCGGGCCAGGTCGTACGCCATGAGGCCGGCCGAGCCGCGCAGGAAGGCGAAGGGGGAGGCGGCCATGCGGCCCACCCGTATCGGGGTCAGTCCGGGGATGCGCCCGGCGTTGGACTCCTCCACCGCGGCGACCGCGTCCGGACGCGCGTCGTCCACCACGAGGTCCCGGTGGGAAGAGCGCGGTACCTCGGCCCGCAGCGCCTTGCCCTGGTGCTTGGCGGAGCCTCGCGGGGGCCACTGCGCGAACCCGCGCAGCCGTGGCACCCGACTCTCCGGCCCCGCGCCGCCCACCGCGTCAACCAGCTCCACCCCGACTCCGGTCACCGTGACCGCCTCCCCCGCACACCGCCCACGCCCCGCACGAGCGCCTCGAACATCAACTCGTGCCGAAGGTACATGCGGTGACCGAAACGCGTCAGACCCTGTGGACAACTCACCACTGGTGGACATCCACGGCCTCTCCCGCACCAGTGCCCACGCCTGCCCGTCGGCAGCGACCTCGTGCGGGGCACTTCGTACCGTGCCGCTCACCAGCGGAGTGCCCAGCGTGGTGCTCGTCCCCGGCGACGTGCGCTGTGCCGCTCTCGTCGCCCTCCCGGTAGCAGACAGCTTTTCGCAGAGTTCAACATGCTCGCCCGCCCACAGTGCGCCCGAGACAATCCGAACGGCCGAACCCACGAACAGAAGAGAGTGTGGACACGTGGCGACGACGACCAGAAGTGCGTCGGTATCTTCCCAGCCCCCACCGGCGGCGATTCCCGTGTTGAACCGGCGGCCACTACTCGCCGTCTGTGCCGGAGTGGGCGTGGTACTGCTGGCCCTGTCCGGGCGGCACGGGTATCACGTCGACGAACTGTACAACCGGGCGTCCGGGGAGCACCTTGCCTGGGGATACGTCGACCAGCCCCCGCTGGTATCCCTGATGGCCAGAGCGGAGACCTCGTTACTCGGCGACACCCTGACCGCGCTGCGCGTGGTGCCGGCGCTGCTGGCCTGCGTGGTGGTGTGGGTGACGGCCCTCATCGCACGCGAACTCGGCGGCCGTGGCGGCGCCCAGCTGTTCGCCGCCGCCGCGACGAGTGCCTCGGTCGTCACGCTCAACGCCGGGCACGTGCTGACCACCAACATCCCCGACCTCGTCGGCTGGGTGACGGTGGGCTGGCTGGTGACCCGCCTGCTGCGCACCCACGACACCCGGCTCTGGCTCGCCGTCGGCGCGGTCACGGGTGTGGGCCTGCTCGCCAAGAACCTCATCGTGCTGCTGCTTCTCGCCCTGCTGGTGGGTGTGCTGGCGACGGGACCGCGAGCTGTCCTGCGCAGTCGGCACCTGTGGGTGGGAGCCGGGCTCGCCGCGCTGATCTCGGCGCCGGCGTTGTGGTGGCAGATCACGCATGACTGGCCCGCTCTCGAGATGAGCGCCGCGTTGAAGACGGCCGTGGGGGAAGACTCCAGGGTCGCCTTCGTTCCCTTCCAGGTGCTGATGATCGGCTTGTTCCTCACTCCGGTGTGGATCGCCGGAGTGGTGGCCCTGCTGCGGCGCGCGCAGTGGCGGGCGTTCCGACCGGTCGGCGTTGCCTATCTGTTCATGTCGGTGCTGCTGGTCGCCATCGGCGGGAAGCCCGAGTACACCGGCGGTCTCCAGTTGGTGCTGCTGGCGGCGGGCTCCGTCGTGACAGCGGAGTGGGCGAAGACCACCGTCCGCCGCTCG
This sequence comes from Streptomyces sp. NPDC090119, assembly GCF_044747085.1. NCBI lineage: Bacteria > Bacillati > Actinomycetota > Actinomycetes > Kitasatosporales > Streptomycetaceae > Streptomyces > Streptomyces sp. NPDC090119. Next base: position 389,865 of record NZ_JBIVDK010000005.1, read on the forward strand.
CTGGCCGGTACCGCCCTGGTGGGCAACGCGGCGATGTCCGCCGTGCTCATGCTGCCGGTGTTGCCGGTCGCGGTGTACGGGTCGAACCCAGTGCTGAAGGAACTGGGGGTCTTCCAGCTCGACCAGGCGGCCTGGCCCCAGCTGGCCGAGCAGGTCGCCGCCGTCGACCGGTCGTTGTCCCCGCAGGACCGCGCGCACGCCGTCATCTACGCCAACCACTACGGCCTGGCGGGTGCCCTGGACCGATACGGGCCGGAGCACGGCCTCCCGCACGTCTACAGTGGCCAAAATTCCTACGCCGACTTCGGCAGGCCCGCCGACGACACCGACGTGGTCATCGCGGTCGGCGTGAACCGCAAGACTTTCGGCGCCCTGTTCACGAGTTGTGAGCCCAGCGGCAAGTTCAAGACCGACCTGCCCGTCGCCGACCAGAACACCGAGTTCCTGGTGTGCCGCGGGCCCCGCGCACCGTGGTCAGAGCTGTGGCCCGGACTCACCTGGATCGGCTACCAGTGCCCGTACACGGCCGAAGCCATCACCGCGAAGAGTGAGAAGGGTTGCTCGCTGACATGAGCGTGAGGTGGCCCGGAGGGGCCGCCTCACCACGACCGGCCGCGCATGCGATCGCATGCGCGGCCTCGTCACTTCAGCGTGGGAAACCGGCGCAGGGAGGGGCTGAGGGTGGTGCCCGCGGCCACGACGACCAGGCAGGCGGACCAGATCAGCAGGCTGCCACGGCTGTCTCCGTCCGCCATCAGCAGCCCGCCCACCAGCGGCCCGATCGCACCGGCACCGCCCGCGAAGAGCCCGACGATGCCGCTCAGCCTGCCACGCAACTCAGCTGGGGCTACCGCGAGTTGATAGGTCATGACCGTCGTGAAGGCGGTGGGGATCAAGAACGCGATCCCGCCGAGCACGACGCCGGTCGGCACCCCGGTCGGCACCAGCGCCAGGACCAGCGTCAACGCCGCCCCGCACCAGGGGAATCCCATGATGATCGCGGGCGCGGGCAGTACGGCGTGCAGCCGGCCCGCGATCGCGGCGCCCAGCAGACCTCCGACACCGAACCCGGTCATCATCATGCCCAATGTGCCGGGGGCCATGTCGCCCTCGCCGGACAGCGCGAGCACGATGGTGGTCAGGGCGGAGATGAACAGCTCGCAGCACATCAGCCAGACGAGCGTCGACCTGATCACCCGGTGCCCCAGCACCCACCGGAACCCGTCGCCCAGCATGCCCGCCCTCGGGGAGTCGGGCTTCGCCTCGGGCTCCGGCCGGGGGAGCCTGAGGAAGGACAGCACGGCACAGGACGCCATGAGCAGGACGACGGCGACCGTGAACGGGGCCATCGGGTCGAAGGCGAACAGGAAACCCGCACTGGCCGGGCCCAGCAGCGTGGCGATGTAACGGCGCGTGGTGTTGCGGGCCACCGCCGTCGACAGCTGCGACTCGGGGACGACCTGCGGAAGGGCCGCGTGCTCGGCCGGGTCGAAGGCAGCGCCCAGCAGCCCCTCCGCCACCGCGACCACGAGTACGTGCGACATGGAGAAGCGGTCCGCGAGCAGAGCGATCGCGAGGCTTGTCATCGCCACCGCGCGGACGCACTGGCACACCAGCATGACCCGTTTGCGGTCGAAGCGGTCCACCAGGACGCCCGCCGGGACGTTGGCCACCATGCCCGCCGCCGCGATGACGGCGGTGACTGCTCCCATCCGGGGCGCGGAGCCGGTCGTCGCCATCACCATCAGCGGGAACGCGATGAGGCACATCTGGCCGACCAGTTCGGAGACGAGCTGACTGCCCCACAGCATGTGGTAGTTGCGGTTGCGCGACAGCGGTGGCGCAACCGCAACGCCTGCTTCGGTCGTCATCCAGTCGGCGCTCCGGTACGCCGGAGCAGTCGCCCGGCGAGCTGGAGGATCTCGACCCGGCCCGTGGCCGGGTCGCGGACGAACCGGCCCGTGTCCGGCACCCCGCGGCCCTCGGTGGTGAAGCGCAGGTCCGCGTAGCAGGTCAGCACGGAGCGCGGCCCGTCCCCGACGGAGAGGGTGAACCCTTCGGGGCGCTCCTCGACCACGCACTCCCAGTCCCCGTTGGCGTAGTGCCCCGCGCAGTCGGCCGGCCCCGCGGCGGGCGCTCCCGGATCGGACAGTGCCCGCATGGAGTGGTTGGCCACGTCGAGTCCCACCGCGCCGAGTTCGGCGAGGAGGTCCTCCCACAGCCCGGAGCCGGTGCTCGCGTTCGTGACGAGCGCCACCACCGTCCCGGTGGCCGGTTCGAAGCGCAGGTGGGACCAGGTGCCGTCGCCGCTGCCGTCGTGCCCGTTCCAGTCACCGTCCACGCCCCGGTACACGGACCAGCCGAGCCCCCAGCCGTCGGCGAGGCCGAACGGTCCGACGGTGACGTCGCCGGTCTGGTCGACAAGCATCGCGTCGGCGGCCGCGGGATCGAGCACGGCCCCGGACGCGGTCCGGTCGTGCACGCCGGCCAGCCGCACCAGGTCGGCCGCGTTGGCCGCCAGCGCCGAGGCCGGCTCCTCGATCGGGGAGAAGGACTGCTCGGACACCGGGAACACGCGGTCGCGCACCACATGGCCCTGTGCCATGGGACGACTGCCCGGCTGTCCGTCGTAGGCCGCCGTGATCCCGAGAGGGCGCAACAGCGTCGACTCCACAGCGGTCCGCCAGTCCATGCCGGTCAGCACTTCGACCATCCGTCCCGCGAGGACGTAGCCGACATCGGAGTAGGAGAACGCGGTGCCCGGCCGGTGCATCACGGCGGCCTCGTCACCATGGCGTTCGACCCACCGGCGCCGGTCCGTGCTCGGCACCCGCTCGTCGATCGCGGCGACCAGCCCACCGGTGTGGGCGAGGGCCTGCCGCGCGGTGATGCGGCCCACCGGGCTCGTGGCGGAGAGCTCGGGCAGGTACGCGCCGATCGGGGCATCGAGGTCGAGGCGCCCGTCGGCTGCCAGCAGTTGCACGGCCAGCGCGGTCACCGGCTTGGTCAAGGAGGCGATGGGGAACGCCGTGTCCGCGGTGACGGGCAGGCCGCTCCCGGCCACCCGTTCACCCGTCTCGACGACGGTCAGCCGCCCCGAGTGGCGCACGGCGAGCTGCGCGCCCGGCACCCGGTGCGTGCGCGCCAGTTCGGCGAGCCGGGCGCGCAGGAACTCGTCGCTGATGGCCGGGCCCGTGCTGTCGGTCGCCACCCCGTTCCCGGGAGCGACCGCCTCGGGCGCATCCTGCGGGAGTTCAGCCGACTCGACCACCGGCGGCGGCCCGGACGCGGGTGCGTCCGTGGGGGCCGCGGCTCGCACGGCCACCGCCGCCAGGCGTTCGATGGTCGGGTGGGAGAACAGGTCCCTCGGCACGATGGACCACCCGGCCCGCCGGGCACGGTAGGCCACTTGGACGCAGAGCACCGAGTCCCCGCCCAGCTCGAAGAAGTCGCCGGTCACATCGATCTCGTCGACCGGGCGGCCCAGTACGTCCGCCCAGACCGCGGCGAGCGCGCCCTCGGTCGCATCGCGCGGCGCCACCCGCGGAGTGCCGGTGTCGACCACCGCGTCCGGGGCCGGCAGCCGCCGCCGGTCGACCTTTCCGCTCGGCGTCAGCGGGTAGGCGTCCATCTCCACGAAGAAGGCGGGGACCATGTATCGCGGCAGGGACCGCTCGATGTACGCCTTCAGGTCCGCGACCGTGGGTGGCGCGTCCCCGGTCGGCACGACGTACGCCACGAGCTGCTTGCCGACCGGTCCGTCCTCGCGCGCCACCACGACGGCCGAACCCACCTGCGGGTGGGCGGCCAGCACCGTCTCGATCTCGCCGAGCTCGATCCGGAATCCCCTGATCTTGACCTGGTCGTCGGCCCGTCCGACGAACTCCAGGTCCCCGTCGACCCGCCATCTGACCACGTCGCCGGTGCGGTACATCCGCTCGGCGGGCGGTCCGAACGGGTCGGCCACGAACCGGCTCGCGGTCAGGCCTGCGCGGTTCGCGTAGCCCCGCGCCACGCCCTCACCGGCGATGTACAGCTCACCAGGTACGCCGGGCGGGACCGGCTGGAGACCGGCGTCGAGCACGTAGACCCGGGTGTTGGCGATCGGTCCGCCGATCGGCGGCGCGCCGGTCCCGCCGCGCGCCAGCTCTGCCGCGGTCGACCAGATGGTGGTCTCGGTCGGCCCGTACACGTTCGTCACCGACGGCGACCCGGCGGTGAGGGCCTCGGCCAGTTCCGCGGGCAGTGCTTCGCCGCCGACGAGCACCCGGATCCGTGCGAGCACGTCCGCGGCGCTCTCGACCACTCCGCGCCACAGGCTCGGGGTCGCCTGCACCACCGTCACACCGTCGCGGTGGACCACCCGACGCAGCTCCTGTGGGTCGTGGACCAGTTCCTTGTCCGCAAGCACCACGGTCGCGCCACTGATCAGCGGCACGAACAGCTCCAGATGTGCGATGTCGAAACCGACGGTCGTCACGGCCAGCAGCCGGTCGTCGGGGGTCATCGCGGTCCGGCCCCGCATGTCCCGCACGAAGTTGCGCAGGTTGCCATGGGTGACCACCACGCCCTTGGGCCGACCTGTGGAGCCGGACGTGTAGAGCATGTAGGCGGCGTTCTCCGGACTCGGCGGCACGGGCAGGTCCGGCTTGGTTTCCGGGTGCCCCGCCAGCGCGGCAACCACGTCGGGGTCGGTGAGCGAGAGGGTCGGTGTGCCCTCCGGCAGGTCGAGTACCGCCTCGTCGCCGGTCAGTGCCAGAGCCGGGGCCGCGTCGTGCAGCATGAACGAGAGGCGTTCTCGCGGGTGGTCCAGGTCCAGTGGCAGATAGGCCGCGCCCGTCTTCAGCACCGCCAGCATGGCCACCAGCAGTTGGGACGTCCGCGGGCAGGCCAGGGCGACGATCTGCTCGGGGCCCAGCCCGCGCGCCACCAAGTGGTGGGCGAGCCGGTTGGCGCGGGCGTCCAGTTCGGCGTAGCTCAGCACGGCGTCGCCGTGCACCAGCGCGGTGCCGGCCGGGGTGGCCGCGGCCTGCTGCTCGAACAGCTCGACGGTGGCGGCCTGTCCGGTCTGCCGGGAGGTGGCGTTCCATTCGTGCAACAGGACGGACCGCTCGGCGCTCGGCAGCATGGGCAGCCGGGCGATCGCGTCCTCGGCATGGTCGGCGAAGGCGTCCAGCATGGTCGCCAGGCGTTCCGCCATCCGCTCCACCGTGCCCCGGTCGAACAGACGCGGGTCGTAGCCGACGCGCAGGTGCAGCTCGTCGGTGGTGTAGGCCGTGAGCGTGAGCGCGTAGTTGGTGTCCTCCGCGCCGTTGCTCTCGCGGACCACGAGCCCGTGCCGGGCGGCCGCGTCCCGGTCGTGGGGGAAGCTCTCGAAGATGACGATGCTGTCGAACAGACTCGAGTCCCGCGGGACCTCGCTCCAGGCGCGCACCTGCCCCAGCGACACGTGATCGAACTGCCGCGTCGCGACCTGCTCGTCCTGCATCCGCCGTAGCCACAGCACGAGGCCGAGACCGCTGTCCACGCTCGTGCGCACGGGCAGCGTGTTGATGAACAGACCGACGATCTCGTCCGCGCCCGCCAACTCCGCGGGACGGCCGGAAACCGTCGCGCCGAAGCACACATCGTGCCCACCGCTGTGCCGCGCGAGCAGCAGGGCCCACGCGCCCTGCACGACGGTGTTCACCGTCAGCCGGGCGTCCTTGGCGAACTCGTAGAGCCGACGTGAGCGCTCGGCCGGCAGCCGCAGATTCACCTCCCGCGAGGACCGCGAGCTGTGCGCGACCAGCGGCGCCCGGTCGTACGGCAGCGGCGTGGCCGCCGTGAAGTCCGCCATCGCGCGGCGCCAGTGTGCCTCGGCGGCGGCACCGTCCTGCTCGGCCAGCCACTGCACGTAGTCCCGGAACGGGCGGCGCGGCTTCGGCGCCGGGGTGGCCGCGCCACCCGACGCGGCATGTTCCTCGAAGACCTGCGCCAGTACGTCGGCGAAGCTCCAGCCGTCCAGCAGCAGGTGGTGCGAGGACCAGAACACCTGGACAGTCGTCCCCGACCACCGGGCCAGAGTCAGCCGCATGAGCGGTGCCTCGGCCAGGTCGATTTCCAGGGCGGACAGGCTCTCCCACAGCGACCGCGACCGTGCTTCGCGCACCTGCTCGGACAGGTCGCTCCAGTCCAGGTGTGTCACGGGCAGCCGTACGTCGCGGTGGACGACCTGGAGCGGCACGTCCACCGCGGATCCGAGCACGGCGGTGCGCAGGATCGGGGTACGGTCCACCACGCGCTGGAACGCTTCGGCGAGCCGGTGCGGGTCGTCGATCCCGTCCAGCACCGCGGCGAAGTGGGTGAGGTACACGTCGCTGCCGTCGCCGTCGAGCGAGTGGAACAGCATGCCGCTCTGCATCGGGGTGAGCGGGTAGACGTCCTCCACCGCACGGCCGTCGCCGGCGATCCGGTCCACCGCCGCCTGGTCGAGGCCCGCCAGCGGGAAGTCCGACGGGGTGCAGCCGCCGGTGCCGGGCAGGGCGCAGTACTCGACTATCTGCTCCAGCGCCGTGAGGAACGCCTCGGCCAGCTGTGCGACCGTCTCCTCGCGATGAACATCGCCGGAGTACTCCCAGGAGAACTCCAACCGGCCGTCACGGACCATGCCGGTGATGTCGAGCAGGCACTGTCGCGCCTGCTCGGGGCTTCGGTCGGGTACCGGGTTCTCGCACCAGCCGCGGAAGAGCCCGGCGTCGCCGGTGTCGGCGTCGAAGCGGCCGTGGTAGTTGAACCCGACGTGGCACTGACGCCCTTGCCCCAGTGCGCCCGCCTCGCCGAGATACCGCAGGGCGCCATAGCCCAAGCCGCGGGACGGTACGGCGCGCAGCTGCTCCTTGACTGCCTTCAGGGTGGCGCCCCAGTCGTCGCCCCGGGGAAGTTCCAGCGCCACGGGGAACACCGTGGTGAACCAGCCGACGGTGCGCGAGAGGTCGACGTCGTCGAACAGGTCCTCGCGCCCATGGCCCTCCAGCTCGACGGGCACGGTGCCACCGGCCCAGTCGCGCAACACCCGGGCAAGGGCGCTGAGCAGCACGTCGTTGACCTGCGTCCGGTAGGCCTCGGGCACCTTGCGCAGCAGCGCGTCGGTGCGATCGGCACTCAGCCGGCGGGTCAGGGTGCGTGCGGAGCCGACGGTGTTGCGTCCCTCGAGGTCCACCGGCAGCGTGGCCGCGTCCGCGGTGGCCTGCTCGACCCCGGACCAGTACCCCAGCTCCGCGTCGAACCCGCCTTCGGCCACCAGACCGGTGAGGCGGTTCGCCCAGTCCAGCAGTGATGTGGACTTCGCACCCAGGTCCACCTTCTGCCCGCTCGCCGCCTGCCGGTGCCCGGTGTCCAGATCGGACATGATGACCCGCCAGGAGACCGCGTCCACGACGTAGTGGTGCGCGCAGAGGAACAACCGGGGAGCCCGGTCGCCGCCGAAGGTGAACAGCACGCCCTTGAGCAGCGGAGCGGATCGGATGTCGAACCCGGTCTGCGCCTCGGTGATCGCCGCGCGCACCGCCTCTTCCTGGGCTGCGTCGTCGAGCGCGGACAGGTCGACGACTCCGAACACGGCGTCTTCGACCGCGGCTTCGTTGTGCTGCCGCCACACCCCGTCGACCTGCTCGACCCGGAGGCGCAGACCGTCGTGGTGGTCGAGCACGGCGGTGAACGCCTCACTCAACGCGAAGGCGTCTGTCCCGGGGTCCAGTTCGAGGTACAGGGACTGGTTGAAGTGGCCGGGTGTGTCGGGGAATTCCTCGAAGTACCAGTGCTGTACGGGCGTCAGCGGCACCGGGCCGGTGACCAGGCCCTGCTCGACATCGGGCGAGGTCACCGTGGTGACGTCGCCCGCCAGCTCGGCGATGGTCTGGCGCAGGAATATCTGCTTGGTGGTCAGCCGAAGGTTCGACCGCCGGGCGAGCGACACCACCTGGAGGCTGAGGATCGAGTCACCACCGAGGTTGAAGAAGTTGTCCTCGACGCCGATCCGGTCGGGCGCCACGCCCAGCACCTTCGCCCAGACATCGACGAGCACGGCTTCCACCGGGGTACGCGGCGCGACCCGACGGGACGCATCGCCCTCGGGTTCGTCCACGGCGGGCAGGGCACGCCGGTCCAGGGTTCCGTTCGGGGTCATCGGCAGCTCGTCGAGAACCACGATCGCCGAAGGCACCGCCTGGCTCGGAAGGTTGGCGGCGAGGAACGCCCGGAGTTCGGCGGGGTCGGGCGCCCGCGTGCCGGCGGGCACCACGTAGGCGAACAGCCGGTTGTGGCCGGAGTCGCCCCGTCGCGCGACCGCCGCCGCGGTGGCCACCTCGGGGTGCCGGGTCAGCGCGGTCTCCACCTCGCCGAGTTCCACCCGGAAGCCGCGGATCTTGACCTGGTCGTCGGCCCGGCCGAGATACTCCAGGTTGCCGTCACCGCGCCAGCGCACCACGTCCCCGGTGCGGTAGAACCTGCCGGTGCCCGGCCCGAGGACGTCATGGGGGAACCGCTCGGCGGTCAGCTCGGGACGTTTCCAGTACCCCTGGGCGATGCCGCCCCCGCCGATGAAGAGCTCTCCGGGCACTCCGATCGGCACCGGGCGGCCCAGCTCGTCCACGACATACACGCTGGTGTTCACCATCGGCTTGCCGATCGGGACGATCGGCGAGGGCTCCACCGGGTCGCCTCCCAGCACGAATATCGTGGAGTCGATCGTCGTCTCGGTCGCGCCGTACGCGTTGACGGTCAGCGTGTCGGGGCCGACGTGCTCGAGCAGGTTGGCGCAGTCCTCCGCCAGCCAGCCCTCGGCGCCCAGGGAGAGCAGCCGCACCGACTCCAGACCGCCGCCGCCCCGCCAGGCCAGCTCCGTGCTGATCGCCCTGGCCAGTGACGGCGTGGTGGCCAGGATCTGCGGCCGGACCTCGGCGATCAGGTCCGCCAGTGTGGGCGGGTCGGTCACCACCTCCGCCGGGCACACCACCATCTCGCCGCCGAAGAGCGCGGAGAACAGGAAGTCGCCGAGGAACAGGTCGACGCCGAAGCTGGCCACGCACAGGGCCCGGCCGCGAATCTCGTCCAGTCGGTAACTGGCGTTCCAGGACCGCAGGATGTGGTGCACGTTGCGGTGGCTGATCTGCACGCCCTTGGGCCTGCCGGTCGTGCCCGACGTGTAGATCACGTAGACGAGGTCGTCCACGCCGACCCCGGTCCGGGGCGGCTCGTCCGGCAGGGCGTCGATCAGCGGCCGGTCGCGGTCGAGATGGACCACGGCTGCGTCGTGCCCGGCGACCCGCTCCGCCACGGCGGTGTCGGTGACCACCACCGGTGCGGCGGCGTCGGCCAGCATCATGCTCAGCCGCTCCGTCGGGTAGTCCGGGTCGAGCGGTACGAAGGTCGCGCCGGACTTCATCACGCCGAGCAGCGCGACCATCGCGTCCACGCCGCGCTCGACGCACACGCCGACCCTGGTTCCCGGCTCCGCGCCCAGGCTCCGCAGGTGGTTCGCCAGCTGGTTGGCTCGGGTGGCCAGCGCAGCGAAGGTCAGTTCCTCGCCCGCGCAGCTCACCGCCACCGCGTCGGGGGTGAGCGCGGCCTGCTCGTCGTACAGCTCGTGCACGCACCGGGAGGGGCCGAACTCCACGGTGGGACCGTTCCATTCGACGGTCAGCCGGTGCAGCTCGGGCTCGGTGAGCATGGGGAGGTCCCGCATCGGCCCGTCCGGCCGCGCGGCAATGCCGTCGAGCAGGGTCAGCAGGTGCCCGCCCATCCGCTCGATCGTCGCCCGGTCGAACAGGTCGGTGCTGTACTCGACATGACCGGTGAGCTCGCCGTCATGTTCGTAGAAGTCGAACGACACGTCGAACTTGGAGACCTGTGTCGGCGGGGCGATCTCCGTGACCCGCAGGCCCGGCAGTTCGGCCCTTCCGTCCAACGCGTTCTGGAGGTTGACCATCACCTGCACCAGGGGCGGCCGGCTCGGGTCACGCTCCGGCCGCAGGGTGTCGACCAGCCGCTGGAACGGGACTTCGTCATTGGCGAACGCGTCGAGCACGGTGGAGCGGACGTCGCCGAGGAAGTCGGTGAAGGACCGTGATTCGTCCACCTGGGACCGCAGGACGACGGTGTCGCTGAAGTAGCCGACGAGATGGTCCAGTTCGACTCGCCCGCGGCCTGCGGTCACCGAGCCCACCGCGATGTCGGCCTGCCCCGAGTACCGGGCGAACAACAGTTGGCTGGCGGCCACGAGGGTCATGAACACCGTGGAGCCGCTGCGCGCGCCCAGTTCCGTCAGCCGCCGGGTCAGCGGTTCGGGCACGGTGATCTCGTGCACCGCGCCCGCGGTACCGAACACCGGGGGCCGCGGGCGGTCCGTCGGCAGCTCCACCGGCTGCAGCGCGGCGAGCTGCCGCCGCCAGTAGTCGACCTGACCCGCCACGTCCGGCCCGGCCAGCCGTTCCTGCTGCCAGACGGCGAAGTCGGCGAACTGCACCGGCAGGTCCGGCAGTACGACCGCCTCGCCACGCACCAGCGCCGTGTACCGGGTGTAGAGCTCGTCGACCAGGATGCCGACGGACCAGCCGTCGCCGACGATGTGGTGCAGGCCCAGCACCAGTACGTGCTCGTCCGCGGCGAGGCGCACCAGCGTCACCCGGAACAGCGGACCGCGACGCAGGTCGAACGGGGTGGCACTTTCGCGCTCCAGGCAGTGGTCGAATTCGGCGCCACGCTCGGGATGCGGCAGGCCTGACAGGTCGATGATCTCGACGGGCACCCGACCGGGCTCGTGCACCACCTGGAACCCGTGGCCTTCGACCTCGCCGATGGTGGTGCGCAGCGCCTCATGCCGCGCGACCACACCATCGAGGGCCGCCCGCAGCGGTTCGATACGCAGTTCGCCGGTCAGCCTCAGCACTCGCGGCGCGTTGTACTCGACGCTGCCCGGGTTCAGTTCGGCCAGGAACCACAGGCCCTGTTGGCCTGCCGACAACGGCAGCGCGCCGTCCCGGGGTGCCGGGGTGATCGAGAGCTCCTCGGCGGCGGACCCGGCCTCGCCGGCGAGTTGCCGCATGACGAGCTCCCGCACGTGGTCGGGAAGCTCCGACAACCGGTCCTTCGCAGCGGATGGCAGTTCCATGCTGTTCTCTCCCCTTCAGAAGCGCGGGGCTTCAGAAGCGCGAGTCTTCAGAAGCGCGAGTCCGACGCGTTCAGGACTGGGCTGCGGCCGTCTCCAGCACCTGGGCCAGGATTCGGTCGTGGATGGTGGTGGCCAGGGCGGCGATCGTCGGCGCCTCGAAGACGTCCCGGGGGGTGACCTCCACGCCGAACGCGGTACGCATCCTGGCGACAGTGCGGAGGCTGTTGATCGAGTCGCCGCCGAGGGCGAAGAAGTTGTCCGCCACGCCGACCCGCTCGATGCCCAGCACTTCCGACCAGATCCGAGCCAGCGCTTCCTCGGTCGGGTCCCTCGGGGCGACGTACTCGGCACCCGCGCCGTCCTGACGGGTCGGCGCGGGCAGCGCCGATCGGTCGAGCTTGCCGTTGTGGTTGAGCGGCATGTGCTCCAGCAGAACGATCGCGGATGGGATCATGTAGTCGGGCAGCGAGGCGCCGAGGTGACGGCGCAGCTCCTCCCCGGTCGGCACCTGTACCTCGGGGCGGCCCACGACGTAGGCGGCGAGCCGCTTGTTGCCCTGGTCGTCCGGCCACACCGACACCGCGGCCTCGGCCACCCCGTCATGGCGCAGCAGTACGTTCTCGATCTCTCCGGGCTCCACCCGGAACCCGCGGATCTTGACCTGGTCGTCGGCGCGCCCGACGAAGTCCAGCATGCCGTCCGGGCGCCATCGCACCACGTCACCGGTCCGGTACAGCCGTGCCCCGGGAGGGCCGAACGGGTCGGCGACGAACCGCTCGCTGGTCTTGGCCCGGTTGTCGGCGTAACCCCGTGCGATGCCCACGCCGCCGACGTACAGCTCGCCCGGCACCCCGATCGGCACCGGGGACAGGCGGTCGTCGAGCACGTAGGCCCGGGTATTGGCGAGCGGCTTGCCCAGCGGCACGCTGTGGTGGCCCGCGCCCGGCTCGACCTCGAACAGGCTCACGGTCACGCCCGCCTCGGTCGGCCCGTAGTTGTTGATCACTCGGTGGTTGCGCGCCCACGCCTCGGCCAGTTCGGGCACGACCACGTCGCCGCCGACCCGGATGGTGTCCATCCCGGGCAGGGAACCCGCGTCGAGCGACGACAGGACGGTGATCGGGATGGATGCCGTGGTGACCTCGCCCGCGAGCATGTGCTCGACCAGGTAGGCGCCGTTGCGCGCGACGTCCGGGCGTGGCACGACCATCGTGCCGCCGGCGGCCCAGGTGGTGAACAGGTCCTGTACGCCGGTGTCGAAGCTCATGGAGCAGAGCTGGAACACCCGGCTGCTCGGGGTGAGCCCGTAGGGCCCGACCACCGCGGTCACGGTGTTGTAGAGCGAACGGTGCTCGACCATCACGCCCTTGGGCCGGCCTGTCGAGCCTGAGGTGTAGACGACGTAGGCGAGGTCGCGGGCGCTGCCCCGCAGGCCCGGGTCGGTGTCCGGGTACGTGGCGATGACCGGCCAGTTCCGGTCCAGGAACACCAGATCCGCATCGGTCCGGGGGAACCGGTCGATGCCTCGCTCATGGGCCAGCACCACGGGCGGGCGCGTCTCGGCCAGCGTGACAGCAAGCCGTTCCGCCGGGTAGTCCGGGTCCAGCGGCACGTACGCGCCGCCCGCCTTGAGGATGCCGAGGATGGCCACGAACAGGTCCAGGCTCCGCTCGATCGCGATGCCCACCAGCACGTCGCTGCCGACGCCCCGCTCGATGAGGTAGTGGGCGAGCCGGTTGGCCCGCGCGTCCAGCTCGGCGTAGGTCAGTCGTTGGTCGTCGAGTTCCACCGCGACCGCGTGCGGGCGCAGTCGCGCCTGCGCGACGACCAGCTCGTGAATCCGGTGTTCGACGGAGTTCTCGGCGGCTGTATCGACCACTCCGCCCATGACCACCTGGTGCTCGGCGGGCGAGAGGGCGGGCAGCTCGCCGACGGTCCGCCCGGGTTCGTCGGCGAACGCCTCCAACAGCGTCCGCAGGTATTCCGCCATGCGACGCACGCTGTCCGCCTCGAACAGCACCGGGTCGAAATGCAGCCGCATGGTGAGCCGGTCACCGGGGAGCACGACAACGCCGAGCGCGGCGCCCGCGCCGACCTCGGTGTCGAAGTGGCTGAGTTCCAGACCGTGCGCGGTGAACGCCCGCTCGTCGAAGGGGTAGTTCTCGAAGACGATGATGCTGTCGAACAGGCTGTCCCCGGCGGAGAGACCGCTCCACGACTGCGCCTGCGCCAGAGACACGGCCTCGAAGTCCCGGGCGCGAGCCTGCTCTTCCTGGAGCCCGGCCAGCCAGGACACCAGGTCCTGCCCGCTGTCCACCCGCGCGAGCACCGGCAGCGTGTTGACCAGCATGCCGATGATCGAGTCGATGCCCGCGAGGTCCGGTGTCCGGCCGGACACCGTGCCGCCGAAGCAGACGTCCTGGCCTCCGCCGTAGCGCGACAGCAGCAACGCCCACGCGCCCTGCAGAAGCGTGCTCATGGTCAGCTTCGTCCGCTTGGCCACCTCCCCGAGCTGTGCGGACAGCTCGGAGGTGATGTCCACCTCCACCCACTCGGTCGCGCGCGGCCGGTAGTCCGGCGCGGCCGGGCGGTCATAGGGCAGCCGGGTCGGCACGGTGAAGTCGCCGAGCACGCCGCGCCAGTACGTCTCCACCGCGGCCTGGTCCTGCTCCCCCTGCCACCGCACGTAGTCCCGGAACGGCACACGGGGCTGCGGTGTCGCGCCCTCTCCGTCGCGCAGCCGCGCGTAGTCGGCGGCCACCTCGGCGAGCAGTTCGGCGCCGCTCCACCCGTCCATCACGGTGTGGTGGACGGACCACAGGACGCGGACGCTGGTGTCGGTCAGCCGGATGATCGCGACCCTGGCCAGTGGTGCTGCGGCAAAGTCCACGCCCACTGCCCGGTCCGCGGCGCGCAGCGTGTGCCACCGCTCTCGCCGGCCGGACTCCGACAGCTCGCGCCAGTCGTGCTGGATCACGGGCAGCGTGGCGGCGGCGCGCACCACCTGCACCGGGTTGTCGACGTCCGCCCAGACCACGGCGGTGCGCAGAATGGGAAGCCGTTCCGCCGCCCGCTGCCAGGCCCGGCCGAGCAACTCCGGTTCGTCGACGTGGTCGAGGACCAGGTCGAACTGGATCAGGTGCAGACCTGTGTCCCCGGTCATCAGCGCGTCGAAGAGCATCCCGCTCTGCATCGGGGTCAGCGGGTAGACGTCCTCGACGGCCCCGCCCTCGGCGAGACGCTCGGCCTCGACGGCCGTGAGGTGGATGAGCGGGCCCTTCACCGTCTCGTCGGCGGGGCCGCCGTCCACACGGGTCGCGACCTCGGCCAGCTCCTCGATGGTCGGGGTGACGAAGAAGTCTTTGGCGGTCAGCCGAATGCCCCGGGTCCGTGCCCGGGAGACGACCTTGATGGCCAGGATGGAGTCGCCACCGACGGCGAAGAAGTTGTCGGTCACGCCCACCCGGTCGACGCCGAACACCTCGGCCCACACCTCGGCCAGCCGTCGCTCGGTGTCCGTCCGCGGCTCGACGTGGTCCGCCGTGGACAGCAGTTCCGCCTGCGGCGCGGGGAGCGCGTGGCGGTCGACCTTGCCGCTGTTGGACAGGGGCAGTGCGTCCATGGGGACGAACCAGGACGGCACCTCGTAGCTCGGCAGGCGCGCGGACAGGGCGTCGCGCCATGCCTCGACGTCAACCGCGTGTCCGTGTTGCGGCACCACGTAGCCGACCAAGTGCCGAGCGCCACGTATCTCGTGCACGACGACCGCGGCGTCGGTGACGCCGTCGAGCGAGGTGAGCGCCGCCTCGATCTCGCCGATCTCGATCCGGAAGCCACGGATCTTGACCTGGTTGTCGGCCCGGCGCAAGTAGTCCATCGTTCCGTCGGCGCGCCACCGGACGACATCGCCGGTGCGGTAGAGCCGCCCGCCCGTACGGAAGGGGTCGGCCACGAACCGCTCGGCTGTCAGTGCCGCCCGGCCGAAGTAGCCGCGGGCCAGGCCGTCGCCCGCGATGTACAGCTCGCCCGGCGCACCGACCGGCACCGGGCGCAGCCACGCGTCGAGGACGTACAGCCGGGTGTTGTCCGTCGGCCGTCCGATCGGCGCCACGCCGGAGCTCACCTGCTCCGGTGACAGCTTCTGGAGCGACGCGTACGTGGTGGCTTCGGTCGGCCCGTAGGCGTGGACGACCGCCGTGCCGGGGCAGTGCGCCATCACCCGCTCCAGTGCCTCCAGCGAGGCCGCCTCACCGCCGGTGATCACCGTGGCAGCGCCGGTGAAACAGTCGGGCGCCTCCTCGGCGAACAGGCGCAACAGCGCGGAGGTGAGGAAGATCGCCGTCACTCCATGCTCGGCGATCAGTTCGCGTATGAGGGCGGGCGTCGGCTCCTGCATCGCGACGACCAACTCACCGCCGGTCAGCAGCGGTACCCACAGCTCGTAGGTCGAGGCGTCGAAGGCGTGCGGAGAGTGGAACAGGACGCGCCGGTGCGCCGCGTCACGCCAACGATGGTCCCAGGCCAGGGCGACCACGTCGGCGTGGGTGACCGCGACGCCCTTCGGGGTTCCGGTGGAACCCGAGGTGAACATGATGTAAGCCAGTTGTCGGGAGTCCGGGGTCCGCTCGAGGTCGTGGGCGGGCAGACCCGCGGTCGTGGCCGCGTCGTCCACCACCAGCACCGGGACTTCGGTCGCCGCGGCCTTGGCCACCATGGCCCGGTCCGTGAGTACCAGCGCGGCGCCGACATCGGCCAGTACGAAGCGGACGCGGTCCTCGGGGTAGGCAGCGTGCAGCGGGACGTAGACACCGCTGGCCTTCAGTACGGCCAGGATGGACACGACCGCGTGCACGGACCGGTCCAGCAGAAGCGCGACCCGTGACTCGGTGGTGACACCCTCGGCGCGCAGGCGGTGGGCGAGCCGGTTGGCCCGCTCGTTCAGCTCGGAGTAGGTGAGCCGCTCATCGCCGTACAGCACCGCTGTCCTGTCCGGGGAGAGCCGTACATGATCGGCGAAGAGGTCCGTCAGGCTACGGTCGGCCGGGAACTCGCGCCGGGTGTCGTTCCAGTCGAGAAGCACACGGCGCAGTTCGTCACCGGGCACCAGCCGCAGCTCGGACAGCGGCCGCCTCGGGGTGTCGACCACGCCCTCCACCAGAGTGCGGAACGTCTCGGCCATCCGCTCGACGGTCGCCGCGTCGAGCACGGAAGGGTGGTGGTCGACACACACACTGAGGCCGCCGTCCGCTTCGGCGAACCGCAGCACCACGTCGGCGACGGCGAACTCACCGGGCAGCGTCATGGCGCCCACCGCGCCACAGGCGTTGCCGAGGAGGCGGTCGATCGGGAGCCCGCTGTCGACGGTGGCACGCAGGGCGAGCGGCGCACCGTCACCCCGCGGGGCGCACCCGCGGACGGTCGCGGTCACCTCGTCCTGACCCGCGTAGACCGCGGACAGCACCTGGCTGACGGCGACCAGCGCACCGAACAGCGTGCCGTCGGCCGATTCCGCGAGCCGCCGCAGGCCCGCCGTGAGCGTGCTGTCGAGCATGAACCGGTGCGTCGCCGCGGCCTCGGCGGGCGCCGCCGGCCTTGGACGGTCCACGGAAATGCGGGTCACCGCCCGGTCGACGACCGGGTCGGATGCCGGCCCTGCTCCCGGAAACCCCTCGTGGGTCACGTGCGGCCCCCTCTACGGTCTGCGCGTCACCTCCACAGCGGAAGCCGCGCGAGCCGCCAAGTCTTCCCAACGGGGGCACGCCCCAGCTACGCACTTGACCGAAGGGCGAAACAGGGCGGTCAGCAGGCAATTCGACAGCCGATGGCGCCGCCGGAGGCCCGGCGGCACCATCGGCTGCTCCCGCGGTGTCAGCGGCCCGTCGGACGGGTCACTCGCGCCCGCCGATCGCATCGACCGGAGCGGACCGCAGGGCGTACTTGGTGGCCAGCGCGATCGACCCCCAGGAGAGCGCGACCGTGAGCGCCACGATCGCGATGAGACCGAGCGGGGAAATGCTGGGGACGGGTGACTTCGTCAGCGAGGTGCTGATGCCGACGAGCGGCGGAATCGTCGCCAGCAGACCGAACAGCAACGCCGAGAAGACCACCATCCGGGCCTCGCCGTTCATCATCGCGCGGACCTGATCCCGGCTGGCGCCGATGAGTTGCAGCATGGCGAACTCGCGAACCCGCGCCGCCGTCGCCATCACCAGCGTGTTCACCACGGCGATGGCGATGTAGCCGAGGAGGAGGGTCTGGAACAGGAGGTTGAGCGCCCAGTCACCCGAGCCGCCGGCGCCGGGCGCGTTCTGGAAGGCCCCCCGGCCGCCCACATCGACCGTGGGGTAGGGCTTCATGGCGTTGCGCAGCGCGCCCTCGAGCGTCTTGGAATCGGTCCCGTCCTTCGATCTGATCAGCACCGCGCTGTCGACCTGGGACGTGGTGTGCGCGACGACGAGGTCGTTGGAGAGGGTGACGTCACCGAAACCGAAGCCCCTCTCATAGATCGCCACCACCCGTGGCTTGATCATCGTGCCGTCGCCGAGCCGTACGACGAACTTGTCACCGCGGTGCGCATGGATGGTCTCCGCGACGGTCCGGCTCAACGCCACCGTCCCGTCGGTCAGCTGCGCGACGTCGCCCTCGATCACGTCGAGGTCCATGGTCTCGGAGAGGCGTTCGGGCGCGACGCCCTGGGCGGCGAAGACCTTGGTCGCGGTGCTGTCCTCGGACGGAAACGTCAGCAGCACCTTCATCCGCGCCACCGGCGTCACCGCGGCGACCCCGGGCACGCCGCGCACCGCGTCCACGACCTCCGGGGACATCCCGGCGCCGGACGACGCGGTCAGCACGTGGTCGGCCCGCAGGCCGCTCTCGAACTGTTCCTGCGCCGCCGCGCTCGTCGTAGAAGCGCCGAACACCTGCACGGCGGCCAGTGTCACGCCCATGGCCAGCGGTGTGGTGGCCGTACTCAGCCGCCGCACGTTGGCTCGCACATTGGCCTGAGCGAGGAAACCGTGGGCCTTGGACCGCGGGTTGAGACGCGAGCCGAACACCATGATGGCGCCTCTGAGCAGCAGGGGTCCGAGACACCCGACGGCCACGACGAACAACAGGACCGCGGCCGCCGCGGTGTCGGCCACCGAGTCACCCGAGACCGCGACATCGCTCAAGGTCAGCAGCAGGCCCAGCGGGAGGAGCAGGAAACCGACGGCCAGCCGGACCCGGCTGAGCTTCTTGGGCTCGATGGCGGCGTCCCCGAGCGCCTCGACCGGGCTGGTCCTGGCCACCCGGCGCGCGACCAGCCAGCCGCCGAGCCGGGCGCTGACCATGCACAGCACCAGTGAGGCGAGGAAGGGCAGCCACCCCACCCGCATCTGGAAGTCCGAGGGCATCGCGCCCGCGAAGATGAACACGCCGCGCATCACGAAGGCGAGTACGACGCCGGGGATCACGCCGACCAAGCCACCCGCCAACGACACCAGGGTCATCTCGGCGCCGATCATCCAGTGGATCTGCTTGGGCGTCGCGCCGATGGCGCGCAGCAGAGCCAGTTCACGCCTGCGCTGCTGGACCGACAGACCCAGGGTGGTCGCCACCACGAACACCACGATCAGCACCATGGTGCCGCCGAACGACGCCGACGACTCGACCACCAGGCTGCGGGCATCCCCCACGTCGAGGAACTCCACGTCGCCGCGTTCCTCACCGGTCCGTACCACCACGTGCGGCACGGCCGCTTCGATCCTCTTGGCCAGCGCCGCCGGGGTGACGCCGGGTTCGGCACGTACACCGATGGCGTCCACCCGGCCCGGACGGCCCGACAGCTCGGTCACCCGCGCGTCGGTGAAGAAGACCGCGGACTGCCGGTCCAACCCGCCCTTCGGCGGGCCGGCGATGCCCACCACCCGGTAGGTCGACGGGATCGAGCCGACGACGATCCGCACCTTCGAGCCGACAGACAGGTCCGCTCGCCCGGCGAGGCCGGCGTCGAGTACGACTTCGTCGGACCCGGAGGGCGCACTGCCCTCGCGGACCGAGAACGGCCCGAGCGAAGCGCCCGACCAGCCGTGCCCGAACACCGGGAAGCCGTCCGGGCCGCCCACCTCTTCGCCGTCCGAGGTCAGTACGCCGACATTGACGTCGACGTCGCCGACAGCGGACTTGACACCGGGCACGGCGGCGACAGCGTCGACCTTGTCGGCGGGCAGCGTGACGCGCTCGCTGTAGCGGACCTCGGAGCTCTCGTCCAACCAGTACGACTGTTCCCCGCCGATGACCACTGCGGCGCCCGCGTAGCGCTCAGGCGTGACCCCGGTGGTGAGCCCGGACATCAGCAGAATCCCGCAGGCGGTGATCACCGCCGAGCCCGCGGCGATGGCGACGAAGGAGCCGATGAACCCCCCCTTGCGTCCCCTGATCGTGCTCCACGCCAGCGACAGGTCCTTGCGGTGCGGCACCACGAGGCGGACCAGTCGTCGCACGCGGCGGATCACCACTCGCCCAGGTGCGTCATGCGCGACGCGACCTGCTCCGAGGTGGGCCGGTCCAACTCGCCCGCGAGCCTGCCGTCGGCCAGGAACACGACCGAGTCCGCGTACGACGCGGCGACCGGGTCGTGGGTGACCATCAGCACCGTCTGCCCCATGTTGTCCACGACGTGTCGCAGCAGCTCCAGGACCTGCTTGCTGGAACGGGAGTCCAGGGCTCCGGTCGGCTCGTCAGCGACCACCGCGTCCGGCCGGGTGATCAGCGCGCGGGCGACCGCGACTCGCTGCTGCTGACCGCCGGAGAGCTCGCTGGGCCGTCGCTTCAGGTGCTCGCCGAGACCAACCGCGGTCAGCACCTCGCGAAGGAACGCGCGGTCGGTCTTCCGGTCCGCGAGTCGCAACGGCAGTGAGACGTTCTCCTCCACCGTCAGCGAGCTCAGCAGGTTGTAGGCCTGGAAGATGAAGCCGATGCGCTCCCGTCGCACCTCGGTGAGCTGGATCTCGTCGAGATTCGACAGCTCGACGTCACCCAGCCAGACCGAACCCGACGTCGGCCGGTCCAAGCCTGCCGCGCAGTTGAGAAATGTGCTCTTGCCGGAACCGGACGGCCCCATTACGGCGGTGAAGGTGCCCGGTCGCAGTTCGATGCTCACGGCGTCCAGAGCCTGCACTGGGCTCTTTGCCGAGCCATACACTTTGGACACCGAATCTAAGCGGATGGACCAGTCAACCGGTGTGACGCGCGGTTTAGTTCTAAACATGGCGAAGAGCCTACCGAGACAGCGCCTCGCCCCACCACCCTTCCCCATCAATGGGTGACCGAAACCGCCTTGAACAGGCCATTGATAATTCAGGCACATCAGGGGTCGGGAAATCCCCCGACCCGACTCATCCGGATTCGGCGCCGAACCATGAGCGGAGGGAGTAGCGGGCGGAATTCTCATCCCGCCGACGCATACCCCTGTGGTACACAGGAACCGTAATCGCGACGCGGTGAATCACTACTCACCCGGCGCAGCACAGCACCCTCTTCACCTTTCCCCGAGAGAAGGGAAATCGTCGGCTTCCACCGCACTCTCGCCGCCCCGCCTGAGGCGACTTCCAGCCACCATCGCCACGCGATCACGAACCGACTGAAAGGCGCGAAGCGGACGGGGCGATCAGCGGAACGCGAACCCGAGCAGATCGAGCCCGGGGGCGGTGGTGATGGGTTCAGGGATCAAGTTGTCCTTGTGGACGAACCGCTTCAGGTATCCGGCCCCTTCGGTTCCGCCGGACCCCTTGACCCCGGGCAGGTAGCGACGGCCGAACCCGTAATGTCTGCCGCGCCAGGTCAGCAGCGTGCGTTCGATCCCGGCGAGGGCCTCGGTCAGCTCCGGATCGCCCGACTTGAGCACTGCGACACGCAACGAGCGCACCGAGCGCAGCGGCGGCACGGTCAGGTCGTGCAGGTGATCGAACCTCGAGTACGCCTCGGTCTTGCGCGCGTCGTAGCCGTACATCACCAGTTCCATCATGTGGTAGTTCAGCGACTGGACGGCACTGGCCTCACCGGTGGCATCACGGAACGCCAGGAACAGGTCGGGGGTGAGCGTCTGCAGCATGTGGAATATGTGGCTGGGCAATTCCACGTAATGGGCCAGCTGCGCCATCAGCGCGTGCGCCTGACCCTGGCCGCGCCCGATCGACATCCGCGCCCTCACGGCGAAGTAGCGGATCAGGTAGAAGGCCAGCTCACACGCCTGCACCGAGCGCAGGAAGATGTTCTCGTGGTGGTCGTCCGAGGCGAGGAAGCCGGAGCAGCGGGTCAGCACGAGCGCCTGCCAGCGCGCCAGGCCGTCGTCGCGCGCCCGGCAGATGATCTCGGCTGCGGTCGTGTCGCCGCCGGTCTCCACCCGCAGCCTCCCGATCTGCTCGCGCAGCGCGTCCAGCCTGCGTAACCGCTCCTCGGTGTGGTCGGCTGCCGTCAGCCGGGGCGCCGCGCGCCGCTCGACCGCGTCCAGGTCGGCCAGCGTCGCCTCCAGGGCCAGCACGGCGCCGATCACGGGCTCGGTCGGATGCAGGCCCAGGAACCAGGAGTAGACGTGCAGGCTGGAGTAGCGGTAGTACTCGGGGATGGGCTCCCGGCTGAACGAGCGGGTCAACAGCCGCATCACCTCACTCCCGCCCCTGCGATCCGTGTACGTCTCTTCGTAGAGCTTGGCCAGCAGGTCGCGCTCATCGGCGGTCAGCGCCTGCCTGCCCGCCCTCTGTTGCAGCTGTATGACCTCGTCGCATCGTCCCGGAAATTGCAAGGACGGCAGTGCGGTTTCCATCTGTCCTCCAGGGCTGCGCTCGTGGCCACGGGCCGTCGCCGACCCCTGGCATGACGGTTCATCTCTTGAGACCGATGACCAGCTGCTTGTCCTGCGAGGTCCGGTGCACCTCGCAGTCGACGAAACCCGCGCTCTCCAGCAGGCCCATGTACTCCGCCGCGGTCCTGTGCCGGCCCTTCGCCTCGACGTGCATCGACAGGTTCATCACCGCCGTGGGCAGCGGTCCGCGGCGGTCGTCGTCGAACAGGCGGTCCATGATCAGGACTCGACCGCCGTCGGCACACGCGCGATACGCCTTGCGCAGCAGCTCCAGGCCGATCTCGTCGGTCCAGCCGGAGAGGATGTAGCCGAACGCGACGCACTCCGTCGGCGGGAACTCGTCCCGGTGGAAGTCGCCGGCGGCGAAGTCCAACCGGCCCCGCAGGCCGTACCGCTCGACGGTGTCAGCCACGTAGGGGCCGACCTCGGGCAGTTCGAACACCGTGGCGCGCAGGCCGGGGGTCGCCTCCAGCGCGGCCACACAGAACGGTCCGCTCGCGCCGCCGATGTCCACCAGGTGCCGGACCTCGGTCAGTCCGGCCATGGGCACCAGTTCGCGGGAGACGTCGTAGGTGAGCTGCCACATGGCCGCCAGGAACTCCTCAGTGAGTTTCGGAGTCCTGTACATGACGTCGAAGGGGGCGGGCAGGACCGCGTCCACGGCCGACTTGCCGTCCGTCAGGTAACCGTCCAGCTGCGGCAGCCGACCGAGCGTGCTGTTCATGACGTGGTTGAGGAAACCGCCGACGGAGCGTGAACTCTCGGGGTCGAGGAAGGGCGCCATCCCCGCAGGGATGCGGTACGCACCATGCTCGTTCTGCTCGATGACGCCGAAGGAGTCGAGAAGGACCAGCAGCCGGTCGAGGGTCTCCTCGTCCAGCCCGAGTGAGCTGGCGATCTTTCCGGTGGGAGCCTCCTGGTCGACGAGGAATCCGAAGACACCGTGCTTGTCCGCCAAATGAACTGCGGTTGTCGCGTAGACGCCGTAAACCGCTCTTTCCAATGCATCAGGCAGCATGACTCAATCTCCACATCGTTTCCGGGGGCGTGCACGCCCGATGCGATTTGAACCCGTTTTCCGAGTCGCAGGAGAGGGCGACGCGAAGACGACAGAGGTACGCGCCCACGACAGGGCGGCACTGCCTTCTTGTCTTCTGCGAGTGGAGGCTATGCGTGAGCCGCGAGCGCCTCAAGGAAGTTGCTTTGTGGTTCAAGGACCGACGCGGGCCCGCCTGTATGTCATCGACCGGTGCCGCCTACAGGAAGCGCTCACCGCATGGAAGGAGTTTTACTCCTACGGAAATCAGCGATCCCGACCCTGGCCACCGATCGGCCAACACAAACCGGGCGTTCCACATGAATCCATGCAGGATGTTCAGATCCGTGCAGCCTAGAGTCAGTTTCGAGAAAAGTGACCTACAACACTCGCCTCAAACTGGATTATGTCTTAACCTTCTTGATCGGTGAAGGTCAGTCGACTACCTGCTGGGAGTCTGCTCGGACCAGCTTGAGACTTGGCCGCGATGTGTGATATGCGCGGGCACCCCTGCGCAATTCGACAGTCGGGCGCGTGCCGTAGCCCGTCGGATCGCGGTGGCGTGGCGAGGTGTAACTCACCAGCATTGACACGTGCAGGGGGACGGGGACTTGAGAATCCACTTCACAGTTGACGACATCGCACAATTAAGCATGATTTCCTCGCTAGGGCCTGTCATCGAAAGCGCATTTGCGCTGAAGCAGTTAGGCAGGCAAGGAAGTCCCGCGTTCCGCGGCTGGCGCAAAGGAGTCCGGGAGCAGCTCGGCACCCGCATCGCCGCGATCGAGCAGTTCGCCGAGCTGTACAGCATCGACGAGTTACTGCCGCTGCTCAAGCTGCACTCGAGCGGAAATTCCGACATCGGGGTCGCCGACCGGAACCGTCAGCAGGTGCGGGCGGCCTTGTTCGAGTTCTGCCAGGTGGCCGTGTTACCGCACTGGCGGGAGATGCACGGCCGCATGGCTTCGGTGCGGGACGCCTGCGGACGGATCGGCATCGCCAACGGTATGCACGCTCTGCTGGACAACCTCCATCCGAAGCTGGACTGGAAGCCCCCGGTCCTGGAGATGGCGGGGGAGCCGGACCGAGATGTGTACCTCAACGGGCGTGGGATCGTGCTGTGCCCCTCACTGTTCATGGCCGGCAAGGCCTGCGTGATTCTCGAAGACGTCCTGGAGATCGGGGTACCTGTCCTGGTCTTCTCCGTGCCGGTGGACATCGCGGCCGAGACCGAGTTCTGGGGTCATAGCGAGGGCGGCGAGCAGGCGTTGAGCGCCCTGGTCGGGCACACCCGCGCCGCCGCGCTCCAAATGCTCTCGGAGAGTTGCACCACGGGTGAGCTCTCACAGCGGCTGAACATCTCGCTGGCCGGCGCCAGCAAACACGCCACGGTGCTGCGCAAGGCGGGTCTCGTCACGACGGCCCGCAAGCGCAACACGGCACTCCACTCCCTGACGCCGCTCGGCGTGGCGCTGCTGCGGCAGCGGCATTCACCCAGCGTGTCGTGAGCACGGCGAGAGCCTGACGACTCAGCTCGATCCGCCGTTGCGCAACGGGCTTCAGGGCCCGTCTTCAAACCGCCGCCCGCGCGTTGCCCTCACGCACGCCTGATTGAAGGCGGCCTCGACCACAACACCCGAAGGGGAACCAAGCCATGAGCACGAACCCATTCGAGAACCCCGACGGCACCTACCTCGTGCTGGTCAACGACGAGGGTCAGTACTCTCTTTGGCCGTCCTTCGCCGAGGTGCCCGCAGGCTGGACGGTCGCCCTTCCCGAGACCGACCGGCAATCGGCCCTCGACCACGTCGAGGCGAACTGGACCGACATGCGGCCCAAGAGCCTCGCGGAGGCGATGGACCGGCACTGAGCGAACCACCGCGCCGATAACCCAACTGCACCGGCGCAATTGTCATTCGAGAGCCTTCCTGCCCTGCGGACACCGGGGAGGAAGGCTCTTTCGCTTGTGAGGTGCCGCCCGGTATAGCTAGCAATACCGACCTTTACAACCAGAACTACAGCGCGCCCGGATGGTCCGGTGCTTCACTTGAGGCACAGCACACGGCAGTCTCCCGGTCGGTCGGATCGTCCCCCGTCCCGACCGACCGGTCGTGTGTTCCCCAACGGCACGGGGAACACGCAATAGACGGTCCGTGCGGTCATCCACCTTCGATGACCGCACGGACCGCCCCTCCCTCGGAACCGATTTCAACGAACGGACCAGGACGAGTACTCCCTCAGTCCGTACAACAGCGGCGACCGGTTGTCCGTCACCTCCGCCACCGGATGGCCCACGCGGAACACCTCGCCGAACACCACCGTGTGGTCGCCGACGCGGACCGTCCGGCTGATCCAGCAGTCGGCGATCGCGTGTGCGTCGTCGGGCAGGTGCGGGCCGGCTGCCTCGGCGTCGACCGACCAGCGCACCAGGTCGAACCGATGAGGGGTTCCGGAGGCGAACAGGTCCGCCGTCGCCCTGGCTCGGGCGTGCAGCAGATTCACCGCGAAGGTGGAGCGACGCGACATCGCCGCCAGGGTGGGACTTCCCTCGCGCAGGCACACGAGCAACGTCGGCGGCTCCACGGCGACGCTGCACACCGACGAGCACGTCATTCCCCACGGCTGCCCGTCGAGGTCCGACGTGGTCACGATGGACACACCGCTGGGGAACGTCGACATCAGCGAACGGAACTGCGCGGGAGCGACCGCCGACATCGTGGTGGAGCACCCCATGGCGCCACCCATCGGTCCGGAATCCGCCATGGTCACCTACTGCCTCCCTCTGCCAGGGCCGCCGTTCTCCAACGGCTCGCCGCACGTCGTTCGAGCAGGCCGTACCACGGTCCGGTCATCGCCGTGGTCACCAGCGCCATGAGCACCAGTGCGAGAAATACCGGCGCGGTCAGGACCCCCGCGCTGTAACCCGCCTGAAGTACCACCAGTTCGGTCAGGCCCCGGGTATTGACCAGCACCCCGACGCGCACCGCGTCCGACGCCGACGCACCGCCGAGCCTGGCCCCGAGATACCCACCGCCCACCTTGCCGACAATGCCCAAGGTGATGGCGAGCACGATCGCGAACCACGGCGTCGCGCCGAACCGTCCGGCAAACACGGTGATCCCCGTGACCACGAAGAAGACCGGAACCAGCAGGCGTCCGGCCCGCGCCACCCAGCGCACCACTCCGTGCCAACCGTCGACAGGGATGGCGAGCCCGACCAGCAGAGCGCCGAAGATCTCGGTCACCCCCTGCTCCTGGAACGCCCAGGAACTCACCAGTCCGGCCGCCCCGATCAAGATGGCCGTGACCTGGCTGAAGCGGTCGCGGAACGCCGCCACGGCGCCGGTACGCAGCAGCCTCCCGAAGCAGAGCATTGTCAGCAGCCCGGTGGCGACTACCGCGACGAGCCGCGGCAGGCCCCCCGGACCCCCCGCAGCCAGTCCGAGCGCGAGCGCGAGCAACAGCCAGGCGACGACGTCGATGATCATCGACACGGTCATCGAGAGCTTGCCGACCGGAGTGTCGAACAGCTCCTGCTCTTCGAGGATGCGCGCGAGCACCGGCACGGCGGTCACCGAGAACGAGACCGCGAGCAGCAGCACCAGCGCTGCGGTGGGCGCGGTACCCCGCAGCTCAGGATCGGCCAGCACCATCGAGGCGTATGCGCAGCCCGCCAGGAGCGGCACCACCAAGGCGCCCGCGGTGGTCCAGCCGATGAGTCGGCCACGGGCCGGTGCAGTCGTGCGGCGGAGCTCGTGCGCGACCCCGACCAGGAACAGCACCAGCCCGACGTGCCCGATGCCACGCAGCGAGCCGATCGTCGCCTCGGGCAGCAGCGTCTGCTCACCACCGAAGGAGAACAGGATCGGACCGAGCACCAGCCCGAAGGCGATCTCCGTGACAACGGTGGGCTGCCGTACCAGGCGGCCCACCGCGCGACCGACGAACGCGACCAGGAGCACGGCCAGCAGCGCGAGCGCCACATGGCCGGCCCTGGCCACTAACTCGGCGGCGCTCATCGCGCCGAGCCCGCCTTCCGTTGCGCGGCCGGAAGTCCGTGCAGGTGGGCGAAGTACTCGTACTGGCTGGGCAGCTTCTGGACCAGCGCGGCCGCCTGGTCGGCCACCAGCCGGAACTCCTGGTCCGCCGCGGTGCCGTCGAGTTTGCCCAGCACGGGCAGCGGCTGCACCGGCAGCCCACCCAGACCGAGGATGATCGCGCGGTAGGAGTACGACTCGAAGCCGTGGTAGTGCGGGTAGATCGAGTCCTGGTCGGGCAGCTTGACCTTCCACTGCTCCAGGCGCTCGGCCAGGCCGTCGGGGATCTCCCGGGTCTTGGTGTCCTTCCAGTACTGGTTGTCGGCGCGGCCCGAGGCGTACCAGTGCAGCACCATGAACTCCCGCAGGCCCTCCATCACGTGCGCGGCCTGCCGGTTGTAGGTCTTGCGGAGCTGGTCGTCGGTCGCCTCGTTGCCTACGGGGAAGTTCTTGACCAGCTGCTCGATGCCGTTCTGGATGATGAAGATGCCGGTGGACTCCAGAGGCTCGACGAACCCGTTGGACAGGCCGATCGCGACGCAGTTCTTCACCCAGGCGCGCTCACTGCGGCCGATGCGCATGCGGATGTGGTTGGCGGTGACGTCCTCTGCCGCCGGGCCGACGAACTGGCGCAGTGTGCGCTCGGCCTCGTCGGGGGTGGCGTACTCGCTGGCGTACACGTAGCCGGTGCCGAGCCGCTCGAACAGGGGGATCGTCCAGATCCAGCCCGCGTCCTTCGCCGTCGCGGTGGTGGCCGGGCGGATGCCGTGCTCGGCCATGTCCACCGGCACGCGCAGTGCCACCGCGCTGTCGTTGGGCAGGTGATTCTGGAACGAGACGAACGGCTCTTCGAGCGCCTTGTTCACCAGCAGGCTGCGGAACCCCGTGCAGTCGACGAAGAGGTCGCCGTGGATGTCACCCTGTTCACGAGTGCGGACGTGGTCGATCGCTCCCTGATCGTCCAGTACGACGTCCACCACGTCGTCGAGAACGTGCCGCACCCCGCGCTCCACGCCGAAGCGGGTCAGGAATTTCGACAGCAGCGTCGCATCGAAGTGGTACGCGTAGGGGAACTGCGTGTTCTGCTCGCTCAGCGTGGTGCGGTGTTCGTCACCACGCTCGAAGGTGCTGTCGAAGAGCGCGTTGTCCAGGTAGCGCGGCGAGCTTTGCGCGTCGCACATCGAGGCGATGAGGAAGGAGTCCGTGTCGAATCGCTCGGTCGGCTTCTTCTGCACCCACCAGTCGGTGAGCGGGAAGCCGTCCACGACGCGGTTGCGCTCGAAGGGGTGGTAAAAGGTGTGGCCCGGCTCGCGCCAGTCCTCGAACCGAACGGCCAGCTTGTAGGTGGCATGGCACTCCGGCATCCATTCGTGCTCCTGCACGCCCAGGTAGTTGAAGAAGTGCCGGATGGTGCTGAAGGTGGCCTCGCCCACGCCGATCGAAGGCACATTCTTCGATTCGACCAGGGTCACGGATATCCGGTCGCCGAATGCCGCCTTCAGGTAGGAGGCCGTCATCCAGCCCGACGTACCACCGCCGACAATCACCACGCTGCTAGCCATGTAGGCCCCCTTTGTCCATTGCTGACGAACGTGTCCGGTCGAGCCTCTCGGAACCGTCGACGAGCAGCCATGTCTTTGACCTACGGGTGAAACTGGGCAGTCAGGAGCGCAGGTACGTCAGCACGGCCAGGACACGGCGGTGACCGTCGCCCTCGGACAGGCCGAGTTTCAGGAAGATGCCGCCGATGTTCTTGGCGACCGTGGGCTGACTGACGTGCAGTGCCGCCGCGACATCGGCGTTCGTCTTTCCCTCGGCCATCAGGGCCAGCACCTCCCGCTCCCGCGAGGTGAGTCGGCTCAACGGCTCGCTCAACCGCCGGTGTCGCAACAACTGCCGGACGACCTCCGGGTCGACGACCGTACCGCCCGCGGCGACGCATTCGATCGCCGACATGAACTCGGCCACCCCTCCGACCCGGTCCTTGAGCAGATAGCCGAGGCCGCCCTCGGAGTGCTCGCCGGACTCCAGCAACTCGCACGCGTAGGCCGTCGCGGCGTACTGGGTGAGTACCAGGACCGCGAGTTCCCGGTAGCGGTCGCGCAGTTCCATCGCCGCTCGCAGGCCGTCGTCGTTGAAGTCCGGCGGCATCCGCACATCGGTCACCACGATGTCGGGCCGGTGTTCCTCCACCGCCTCGGCCAGGTCCCGGCTGTCACCGACAGCGGCCACGACCTTGTGCTCGAACCTCTCCAGCAGTTCGACGAGTCCTTCTCGCAGCAGGGCGGCGTCCTCGGCAAGCACTATGCGGTATCGGGGGTTCGCCACGGAAGCTCCACGACTAGTTCGGTTGGTCCGCCGGGCGGACTGAACAGCTTGATCCGACCGCCCACCACGGCGACGCGGTCGGCAAGGCCCTGCAGCCCGTGGCCGCCCTTGGGCAGAGCGCCGCCCACGCCGTCGTCGCTGACGCGCAGCACCAGGTGGTTGCCCTCCCGGCGACCGGTCACCCGCGCGACGTCGGCGCGGCTGTGCTTCACCACATTGGTGAGCGACTCCTGCACCGCGAAGTACGCCACCGTCTCCACGGCGGAGACGAGGCGCTGTGGAAGGACGATGTCGACATGCACCGGTACCGGGCTTCGGTCGGCGACCTCGGCCACCGCTGCGGCGATACCGCGGTCCGTCAGAAGTTGAGGGTGGATGCCCCGGATCAGCTCCCGTAGTTCGGCCAGTACGCCTTCGGCCTCCTTACGGGCCTTGCCCACAAGGCGTGCGCGGTCCGACCGCTCCTCCTGGAGGCCGTGTTCCAGCAGGCCGAGCGTCATGATGAGCCCGACCACCCGCTGCTGCGCGCCGTCGTGCAGGTCGCGCTCGATCCGCTTGCGCTCGACCTCGAACGCGTCCGCGAGCCGGATGCGCGACCGGGTCAGCTCCTGGACACGGGCGGCGTTCTCGGACTCCCGCGGCGCCAGCAACAGGCGCACGAACCACGTCCGGCACGCGGCCAGCGCGGTGACCGTGTAGGCCGCCGGCGGAAGCAGAGCAAGGCCCAGAAGAACCAGCAGCACCCGGTCGAGCGGCGTGGAGACGTCCCAGTAGCCGAAGACGATCAGCGGGCCGAGGTCGACGAAGGGCTCCAGGAACGGGGCGGCGATGAGGATGGCCGCGCTTCCCACCAGCAGGACACCGCCGAAATCGATCAGTGGCAGCACGGCCGTCAGAGCGATCGTGTAACTGAACTCACGCCACGTCGCCGCCTCGCGGATGCGCAGCCGCAGCCACGCCTTGAGGCCGGGCTCGTCCGGGGCCATGTGAGGATCGTCGACGGGATCGCCGTCCACCATCCGCAGGCGGAAGCGTTCCGCCGCGGCGACCGGCATGCCGAGCACCGCGGCCAGGATTACCCACACCAGCAGTTGGGCGTAGCCGGGCAGCTTCTCGGTGAAGAGCATCCCGTTCATCGCCGCACCCATGATCAAGAACACGACGAGTGCGCCGGAGGACAGATAACCGAGCGCCCGCCAAGGCCAGCTGGACACCAGCAACCGGCGAGGGGCGAGAGCCAGCGCCTGTCGGCAGCTCGACGGGGCCGCGTCCTTCAGGCACGCGTTCACGGAGGCCCGCCGGCCGACACGCGGATTCGAACTCAGCAACGCGCGACATTGATGCAGAGATCCACGGGCCACAGCCAACACCGGCGGGCATTGCCTCACAAGCCTGGTGCCGCCAACTTTCCCCACGATTCAACATGGTTGACCTCTCAGGGAACGCCTGAAAGGTCACCTTCCCCCGCCCGAATTGTCGGCAGTGGTTCTCACGCGACGATGCGCGACCGGCTCTCGGTCGCCATGAACACCCGACGAAGGTCCCGGATCAGGTTGACGCGCTTCAGCCACCGGTCCGTTCCGTCGTACCGCGGCTGGAACGGATCCCGGCCGTGCACGACACGGTAGTTGTCGAGGAAGACCGCGTCGCCGGGTTCCAGGACCACCTTTTCCTGCGCTTCACGGGCGTACTTGTACAACTCGGCGATGGCCTCCGTCGCGGCGTGGTCGCCCTCGTCCGCAGCGCAGGTGTCGTCGAAGTCGATGCGCAGGTAACGCGCCTCCGGCGGACCGAACAGGATCGCGTCCACCTCCGCCGCTCCGCTGGAGTGCCCCTGCGGCCCGACGTGTGACTGGTCCGGGCGGTGGTGGAACCGCTTTTCCGACAGAATCCCGGAAAGCCGCTCCGGCAGGTCGAGCCGGTCGGCGCGCACGACCGTGGTGCCGATCCGGTCCGGGTTGCGCAGGCAGTAGAGCGCCACGTAGTCACAGCGGCACTGGTGGAAGGCGTCCTCGGTGTGCAGCGACAGCGGGGCCGTGCTGCTGCCGCTGGTCTCCGAGCGCTCCAGGCCGGGCGCCGGACACACGTCGTGCATGATGCGACCGTTCTGCTGGTCGCCCCAGGCGTACGGCTCACCGAGAACGGCGCTGCACAGCATGAGCACGATCTCCTCGCGCCGGCCGACGCCCTTCTTCTGCGCCATGTCCCAGCCGGTCGGGGTCGGTTCGAGGCGGTCGCTCAGGGGCAGCCCCGACAGCACCGCGAGGTCGGTCTCGTCCGTCTGGATACGCCGGAAGAACTGGCGGACCCGGATGGGCAGCGACTCCGCCACCGTCTTGGCCTGCGTGACGAAATGGCCCGGGTCCCACTGGCCGTACTCCTCGAGCACGTCGTCGACCAGCCATTCGATCTGCCTGCACTCGCCGGGTTCGATGACGAGTCTCTTCACGCGAACCATCCTTCCGTTCCGCCGGTCGACAGCATCATCGATATCGGATGTGCCAGGACTCGGGCGGATTCACATCCATGTCTGATGAATTCGGCTCGTCCATCCTTTCGACATCACCGATGCGCGGCCACGTCTTTGACCGACGGATGAAACAAGGCGGTCAGGCAGCAGGTCAGCGAGCCGACGCACCTTCGCGAACCGGCGGATCTCGTCGAGCGTCGCCGAGAAGTGGCGGGTTCGATGACCGCCGGGGGCGGGAATCGTGTTGCCGTGCACGGGGTCGCTGACCCGAGTCGCGACTGCCTGCGACCCACAGCTGCCGGGCAGATCCTCGTGTGAACACTGTCACACCGGCCCCAGCCATCCGGGCATGCAGAAACGGGCTGATCGCTTTCACGATCAGCCCGTTCCGTTGATGCAACCAGAGCACTTTCTTCGGTGCTCGGTGGTGCGCGAGGGGGGAGTTGAACCCCCACGCCCTTTCGGGCACTGGAACCTGAATCCAGCGCGTCTGCCTATTCCGCCACCCGCGCATTGGGTGTGTCTTCCGGCTTGGCCCTTGCGGGCTGGCCCCTTCCGACATGCAGAACATTAGCACGGCGCACGGGGTGGAATCACATCCCTTCTCCAGGCCCCCCACCAGGGCATCTGCGCCCCCGGGCCCGAGAACCCGCCCCGCACCGCGGCCCCGGCGGGCACTCCCGCGACCGCCGCCCCTGTGGAGAAAGCTGTTCAGGTATCAACCTCGTACCGGTCCCGGCCATCTCATCCACAGGGGGACCGGACCGGCCGCCAGGTGCGGGACACTGGAGCGAGACCGCCTCTACGATCCTCCTCCGAAGGAGTTCGAAGGGGGGCCGCTGGGGGAACCGGCTGATTGCCGGGCGCGTAGATACGATCAGTGAGCAGTACCGGCGAGGCTGCCGCGCCGAGCACGGCACGGCAGAACGGCAGCGACGGAGGAGGTGCCCCATGGGAGTCCTGAAGAAATTCGAGCAGCGCCTCGAAGGTCTGGTCAACGGCACCTTCGCCAAGGTGTTCAAGTCCGAGGTCCAGCCGGTGGAGATCGCCGGCGCGCTCCAGCGGGAGTGCGACAACAACGCGACCATCTGGAACCGCGACCGGACCGTGGTCCCCAACGACTTCATCGTGGAGCTGAGCACGCCCGACCACGAGCGGCTCAGCCCCTACTCCGGACAGCTCGGTGACGAGCTGGCCGGAATGGTCCGCGACTACGCCAAGCAGCAGCGCTACACCTTCATGGGGCCGATCAAGGTCACCCTGGAGAAGGCCGCCGACCTGGACACCGGTCTGTACCGGGTGCGCAGCCGCACCCTCGCCTCCTCCAGCAGCCAGGAGCCCCAGGCCCCCCAGTCCGGCGGCCCGGGCCCCCAGGCCCCGCAGAGCGGGTACGGCTACCCGCCCGCCGGAACCCCCCCGATGCCGTCCGCGCCGCCTCCCGGCGCCCGGCCCGGCGGCTACGGCTACCCCCAGCCCGCCACCCAGCGGCCCTCGGCCGCCCCGATGGGCGGCGGCGCGACCCGGTACTGGATCGAGGTCAACGGCACCCGCCACCAGATCTCCCACCAGACCCTGGTCCTCGGCCGCAGCACCGAGGCGGACGTCCGGATCGACGACCCCGGCGTCTCCCGCCGGCACTGTGAGATCCGGACCGGAACGCCCGCGACCGTCCAGGACCTCGGCTCCACCAACGGCATCGTGGTGGACGGACAGCACACCACCCGCGCTACGCTCCGCGACGGCTCGCGGATCGTCGTGGGCAGCACCACCGTTATCTATAGGCAAGCCGAAGGGTGAAGCGGGGGCAATGTCAGAGCTGACCCTCACGGTCATGCGGCTGGGTTTCCTGGCCGTACTGTGGCTGTTCGTGATCGTGGCCGTGCAGGTCATCCGCAGCGATCTGTTCGGTACGCGTGTCACACAGCGGGGATCGCGCAGGGAGGCCCAGCGTCCGCAGGCCGCCGCCCGGCAGCAGTCCGCGCCCTCGCAGTCGCGCGGCCAGCGCGGACAGCGCGCTCAGCAGAGCGGTGGCCGCCAGCGGCGCAACGCGCCCAGCAAGCTCGTCGTCACCGAGGGCACCCTCGCCGGGACCACCGTGGCGCTCCAGGGCCAGACCATCACCCTGGGCCGCGCGCACGACTCGACGATCGTGCTGGACGACGACTACGCCTCCAGCAGGCATGCCAGGATCTACCCCGACCGCGACGGCCAGTGGATCGTGGAGGACCTCGGTTCCACCAACGGCACCTACCTGGACCGGTCCCGGCTGACCACCCCGACGCCGGTCCCGCCGGGCGGCGCGATCCGCATCGGCAAGACCGTCATCGAGCTGCGGAAGTAGTGCTACACCAATGAATGAGCGCGAGCGGAGCGAGCACGCGGCGGCGGACCGCAATCCGGTCCCCGGCGCGCTCCCGACCGGAGGGTGGGCAGTGTGGCTCGACACGACCGGCTGTACCCGGAGCCGACTGGCGAGGTGCGCATGAGCCTGTCACTGCGCTTCGCCGCCGGATCGCACAAGGGCATGATCCGGGAGGGCAACGAGGACTCCGGTTACGCCGGTCCCCGCCTGCTCGCCATCGCCGACGGCATGGGCGGCCAGGCCGCCGGTGAGGTCGCCTCCTCGGAGGTCATCTCCACCCTGGTCACGCTCGACGACGACGTGCCCGGCTCCGACATCCTCACCTCGCTGGGCACCGCCGTGCGCCGCGCCAACGAGCAGCTGCGCTCCATGGTCGAGGAGGACCCCCAGCTCGAGGGCATGGGCACCACCCTCACCGCGCTGCTGTGGACGGGCCAGCGGCTCGGCCTCGTGCACGTCGGCGACTCGCGCGCCTACCTGCTGCGCGACGGCATGCTCAGCCAGATCACCCAGGACCACACCTGGGTGCAGCGCCTGGTCGACGAGGGCCGGATCACCGAGGAGGAGGCGGGCGCCCACCCGCAGCGCGCGCTGCTCATGCGCGCCCTCGGCAGCGGCGACCACGTCGAACCCGACCTCTCCATCCGCGAGGTCCGCGCGGGCGACCGCTACCTCATCTGCTCCGACGGGCTCTCCGGCGTCGTCTCCCACCAGACGATGGAGGAGGCGCTCGCCAGCTACCAGGGACCGCAGGAGACCGTGCAGGAGCTGATCCAGCTCGCGCTGCGCGGCGGCGGCCCCGACAACATCACGGTGATCATCGCCGACGTGCTCGACCTGGAGACCGGCGACACCCTCGCCGGGCAGCTCTCCGACACCCCCGTCGTGGTCGGCGCCGTCGCCGAGAACCAGCACCACCTGAACCACGACAACGGCATCATGCAGACCCCGGCCGGCCGCGCCTCGCACCTGGGCCGCCAGGGTCGCAGGCAGGGCGGTGGCGGCGGCAGGCACGGCCAGACCCCCGGTGACCCCGACGAGTACGCCCCCGAGGGCGGCTTCGACGAGTACTCCGACGCCGACTTCACCAAGCCGCGCAAGGGCCGCCGCTGGCTGAAGCGTTCCCTCTGGAGCGCCCTCGCCCTCGCGGTGATCGGCGGCGCGGTGTACGGCGGCTGGCGCTGGACCCAGACCCAGTACTACGTCGGGGTCAACGGCGAGCACGTCGCGCTCTACCGGGGCATCAGCCAGGACCTCGCCTGGGTCTCGCTGTCCAAGGTCGAGCAGGACCACCCCGAGATCGAACTCAAGTACCTGCCGTCGTACCAGCAGAAGCAGGTCAAGAACACGATCGTGGTGGCGGGCGGGCTGTCCCAGGCCCGCTCCAAGGTCCAGGCCCTCTCCACGCAGGCATCCGCCTGCCGCAAGGAGGCCGAGCGCACCACCGCCGAGCGCGAGCAGCAGAACCCCAAGACGGGCCAGGGCGCGACCGGCGGCACCACCGGTGCCACCAAGACCGCCTTCACCAAGGCCAGCCCCTCGCCGGACCCCTCGGCCTCCGGGTCGAAGTCGCAGGCGTCGCCCTCGAAGTCCCCGACCGCAACCGCCACTCCCCGGCCCGGCCCCAGCCTCTCCGAGGATGAGCAGAAGGTCGCCGATCAGTGCGGCAAGCAGTAGGAAAGCCGTGAGAGGCCCCGTCACACGATGAGCAGTACTACCAACACGCCGACGCACCACACGTCCACGATCGGCTCGATCGGTGCGCCGAGCCGCCGCAACACCGAGCTGGCCCTGCTGATCTTCGCCGTGGTCATCCCGGTGTTCGCCTACGCCAACGTGGGCCTGGCCCTCAACGACCAGGTCCCCGCGGGCCTGCTCGGCTACGGCCTGGGCCTCGGCCTGCTGGCGGGCGTCGCCCACCTCGCGGTGCGCAAGTTCGCCCCGTACGCCGACCCGCTGCTGCTGCCGCTGGCCACCCTGCTCAACGGGCTGGGTCTGGTGTGCATCTGGCGCCTGGACCAGTCGAAGCTGCTGCAGTCCATCGGCCAGGCGGGCGGCAAGGCCACCAACCAGCTCGTCTACACCGCGCTGGGCATCATCCTGTTCGCGGTCGTGCTGATCTTCCTCAAGGAACACCGCACGCTGCAGCGGTACACGTACATCTCCATGATGGCCGCGCTCGTCCTGCTGCTGCTGCCGCTGGTGCCCGGCCTCGGCGCCGACCTCACCTACGGTGCCAAGATCTGGATCAAGATCGGCAGCTTCACCATCCAGCCCGGTGAGTTCGCCAAGATCGTGCTCGCGGTCTTCTTCGCCGGATACCTGATGGTCAAGCGGGACGCGCTCGCGCTCGCCAGCCGCCGCTTCATGGGCCTCTACCTGCCGCGCGGCCGCGACCTCGGCCCGATCCTGGTCGTCTGGTTCATCTCGATCATCATCCTGGTCTTCGAGACCGACCTCGGTACCTCGCTGCTGTTCTTCGGCATGTTCGTGATCATGCTGTACGTCGCCACCGAGCGGACCAGCTGGATCGTCTTCGGTCTGCTGATGTCCGCCGTGGGCGCCGTCGGCGTGGCCACCTTCGAGCCGCACGTCCAGACCCGTGTGCAGGCGTGGCTCAACCCGATGCACGAGTACGAGCTGAGCCGGACCCCGGGCGTCACCGGTGTCCACTCCGACCAGCTCCAGCAGGCCCTGTGGGCGTTCGGCTCCGGCGGCACCCTCGGCACCGGCTGGGGACAGGGCCACTCCGAGCTGATCCGCTTCGCCGCCAACTCCGACTTCATCCTCGCCACGTTCGGCGAGGAGCTGGGTCTGGCGGGCATCATGGCGATCCTGCTGGTCTACGGCCTGATCGTGGAGCGCGGTGTGCGCACCGCGCTCGCCGCCCGCGACCCCTTCGGCAAGATGCTCGCGGTCGGTCTGTCCGGCGCGTTCGCCCTCCAGGTGTTCGTCGTCGCCGGTGGTGTGATGGGACTCATCCCGCTGACCGGTATGACGATGCCCTTCCTCGCGTACGGCGGTTCGTCCGTCATCGCCAACTGGGCGCTCATCGGCATCCTGATCCGCATCAGCGACACCGCCCGGCGCCCCGCGCCCAGCCCGGCCGGAAACCCCGACGCCGAGATGACGCAGATCGTGCGGCCCGGCGCCACCGGGCCCGACCCGCAGTGAGCACGGTGGCAGGCGGGACCGTACCTCCGGGCGGGTCCCGCCGCGCCTTCGGCGCGTCCTTGTCCCCCGGCAGTGCACCTAGACTGTGGGCGGCCAAGGACGGGGTCCAGCCCCAGCGACACCGAGAGACCGAAGCGACAGGCGTCCCTGTCAGCTCGTGGAAAGGCCGGACGTGAACAAGCCCCTGCGCCGCATCGCGCTCTTCTGCGGACTGCTCGTCCTGGCCTTGCTGATCCGCGACAACTGGCTCCAGTACGTCCAGGCCGACAAGCTCCGCACCGCCGGGGACAACCGCCGCGTCGCCATCGAGCGCTACTCCGCCCCGCGCGGCGACATCATCGTGGACGGCGACCCGATAACCGGTTCCGTGGAGACCAAGGCCGGTGACTTCAAGTACAAGCGCACGTACAAGAACGGGCCCATGTGGGCGCCGGTCACCGGTTACTCCTCCCAGGCGTTCGACAGCACCCAGCTCGAGAAGATCAACGACGGCATCCTCACCGGTAACGACGACCGGCTGTTCTTCCGCAACACCCTGGACATGCTGACCGGCAAGCCCAAGCAGGGCGGCAACGTCGTCACCACGCTCAACTCCGCCGCGCAGAAGGCCGCGTACTCCGGGCTGAAGAACCAGGGCGGCAAGGGCGCGGTCGTCGCGCTGGAGCCCTCCACGGGCAAGATCCTCGCGCTGGCCTCGTACCCCTCGTACGACCCGTCGTCCTTCGCGGGTTCGCGGGACGGCGACGCGGAGGCCTGGTCGAAGCTGCAGAAGAAGAGCGACTCCGCCGACCCGATGCTCAACCGGGCGCTGCGCGAGACCTACCCGCCCGGCTCGACCTTCAAGGTGGTCACGGCCGCCGCGGCGCTGGAGAACGGCAAGTACGCCTCGGCCGACCAGAAGACCGACAGCCCGCTGCCCTGGGTGATGCCCGGCACGCAGACCGAGCTGAAGAACGAGGGCAACATCCCCTGCAAGGACGCGACGATGCGGGTCGCGCTCCAGTACTCCTGCAACACCGTCTTCGGCAAGATCGGCGCCGACCTCGGCAACGAGAAGATGCTCGACGAGGCCAAGAAGTTCGGCTTCGACGAGGAGCAGTTCACGCCGATCCGCGCCAACGCCTCGGTGTTCGCGAAGAACATGAACGACTCGCAGACCGCACTGTCCTCCATCGGCCAGTTCAACACCGCCGCCACCCCGCTGCAGATGGCCATGGTCGCCTCCGCGGTCGCCAACGACGGCAAGCTGATGAAGCCGTACATGGTCGACTCGCTCCAGTCCTCCAACTTGGACCCGGTGGAGAAGAACGAGCCGCAGGAGCTGAACCAGCCGCTGTCGCCGGGCAACGCGCAGATCCTGCAGTCGATGATGGAGACGGTCGTCAAGGACGGCACCGGCAAGAACGCGCAGATCGACGGCGTGACCGTCGGTGGCAAGACCGGTACCGCGCAGCACGGTGTGAAGAACAGCGAGAACCCGTACGCGTGGTTCCTCTCCTACGCCAAGCTGCCCGACCACAGCACTCCGGTCGCCGTGGCCGTGGTCATCGAGGACGACAACGCCGTGCGTGACGACATCTCCGGTGGCGGCCTCGCCGCCCCGATCGCGAGGAACGTCATGGAGGCGGTCATCAACTCCAAGAAGTGAACCCGCTCACGTGTCCTTCACATCGGCGCACGTTGCGGTACCGGTCCGGTATCGGGTTACCGGCTTGGCCAGGGCACACGGAGCGAGCCGGGTACGGTAGGCCCGGACGGCAGCTCCGGCCGCGCACACCCGTGCCGGCCGGGACCGACGGAGAGGGCTGGTAAGTAGCTATGGAAGAGCCGCGTCGCCTAGGCGGCCGGTACGAGCTGGGCCACGTGCTCGGCCGTGGTGGCATGGCCGAGGTCTACCTCGCGCATGACACCCGCCTCGGCCGCACCGTGGCGGTGAAGACGCTGCGCGCGGACCTCGCGCGTGACCCGTCCTTCCAGGCCCGGTTCCGCCGGGAGGCCCAGTCTGCCGCCTCGCTCAACCATCCCGCGATCGTCGCTGTCTACGACACGGGCGAGGACTACATCGACGGGGTCTCGATCCCGTACATCGTGATGGAGTACGTCGACGGCTCCACGCTCCGTGAGCTGCTGCACTCCGGGCGCAAGCTGCTGCCCGAGCGGTCGATGGAGATGACCATCGGCATCCTCCAGGGTCTGGAGTACGCCCACCGCAGCGGCATCGTCCACCGGGACATCAAGCCCGCCAACGTCATGCTGACCCGCAACGGCCAGGTCAAGGTGATGGACTTCGGCATCGCCCGCGCCATGGGCGACTCCGGGATGACGATGACGCAGACCGCGGCCGTGATCGGCACCGCGCAGTACCTCTCCCCGGAGCAGGCCAAGGGCGAGCAGGTCGACGCCCGGTCCGACCTGTACTCCACGGGCTGCCTCCTCTACGAGCTGCTGACCGTCCGTCCGCCGTTCGTCGGTGACTCCCCGGTGGCCGTGGCCTATCAGCACGTCCGCGAGGAGCCGCAGCCGCCGAGCGTGTTCGACCCCGAGATCACGCCGGAGATGGACGCGATCGTCCTCAAGGCGCTGACCAAGGACCCGAACTACCGCTACCAGTCGGCCGACGAGATGCGCGCCGACATCGAGGCGTGCCTCGACGGCCAGCCCGTCGGCGCCACCGCCGCCATGAGCACGGTCGGCTACGGCTACGCCGACAACCACGCCACCACCGCGATGCGGCAGGAGTCGGCCGGGGCGACGACGATGCTCCCGCCGATGAACGCGGACGACGGCGGCTACGGCTACGACGACCGGCCCGACCGGCGGCG
This sequence comes from Streptomyces sp. NPDC090119, assembly GCF_044747085.1. Taxonomy (NCBI): domain Bacteria; kingdom Bacillati; phylum Actinomycetota; class Actinomycetes; order Kitasatosporales; family Streptomycetaceae; genus Streptomyces; species Streptomyces sp. NPDC090119. The sequence goes on from NZ_JBIVDK010000005.1 coordinate 430,086, forward strand.
CCAGCAGAAGAAGGGCAACAACACCTCCACGATCCTGCTCGCGGTCGCGGGCGTGCTGGTGCTCGTCGGCGCCGTACTGATCGGGATGGTGATGTTCCCCGGCAAGACCGAGAAGCCGTTCCCGGCGCCGAACTTCGCGGGCCACTCGGTCGACGAGGCCCGGAAGATGGCGGAGGCCACCGATCTGAAGCTGGGCGAGGTCACGCGCAAGCCGTGTGACAACCAGCCCGCGAACAAGATCTGCACGCAGGACCCGGCGGCCGGTACGGACGTCAAGAAGAACGACACCGTCAACCTGGTCGTCTCCACCGGAGCGCCCAAGGTGACGATCCCGAGCGTCATCGGGCTCTCCTTCGACGAGGCCCGGGAGAAGCTGGAAGGCGACGACTACCAGCTCAGGGTGAAGAAGGAGACCCGCGTCTCCAGCGACACCCCGGACAACGTGGTCGACCAGAACCCCACCGGCGGCAACCAGGTGCAGAAGGGGTCCAAGATCACCCTCACCGTCGCCAAGGCCGAGGAGAAGGTCACCATCCCGAACGTCGCCGGCAAGTCCTGCGACGAGGCGAAGGCCGACCTGCAGAACGCGGGCCTCGTCCCGACCTGCACCGACCAGCCCGTGCCCGACCCGGCGCAGAAGGACAAGGTCCAGGGCACCAACCCGGAGATCGGCCGCCAGGTCAAGAAGGGCACCCCGGTCTCGATCAACGTCGGCAAGAACGACACCCCGGAGCAGGTCCAGGTTCCCAACGTCGTCCAGTCGTCCCTGAAGGACGCCCGCAACGCCCTCCAGGGCGTCGGCCTCCAGATCCAGCCCACGGGACCGGGCGCGGGCGACGAGAACGCCACCGTCCTCACCCAGAGCGTCCCCCCCGGTACCGCAGCCAACAAGGGTGACACCATCACGGTGATAGCCGTGACCCAGGGCAACAACGGAGCCGGAGGCGGCGGAATCTTCGGCGGCCAGAACGGCTGACCCGCTCCACTCCGACCAACGGACAGTCCCCCGGCACCTGTGGGTGCCGGGGGACTGTCCCGTTTTCCGATCGTGCCCTCATATGCCCGCGGGTCGTTGACAGCGCATGATCGACGAAACCGTGCTCCTGGAATCCCAGACGCTGCGCACCAGCGTGCTGGACCGCACCGAGGTACTGGACCGGGTGAAGACCCTCTCCCTGCTTCCGGACGGCCTGCACGTGACGACCGCGATGGTGGCGACCTACTTCGGGGTCACCGTCGAGGCTGTGCGTCAGCTCAAGGCCCGGCACCGCAAAGAGCTCACCGCCAATGGGATGGTCACGCTCCAAGGCTCTGACCTGGCGGAATTTAAGCGTGACATCTTGTCACGCTATCCCGGAAGTTATCCACAGCCCCGATCCAGCCTCACTCTGTTCCCCCGCCGAGCCGTCCTCAACATCGCCATGCTGCTGCGCGACAGCGAGGTCGCCCGGCAGGTGCGTGCGTACCTGCTCGATGTGGAGCAGGCGTCCCGTGCCCGACTCGACGGCCCCGCGCTGGACGACCGTATCGATCAGCGGATCACGCACATCCTCGGCAAGACGGTCGTGCCGATGTTCAACGCGCTGATCGAGACCTCGGGCGAGCATCAGCGGGAGCTGGTGGCGATGCGGGACGGGGTGGGGCGGATCGAGCAGCGGCTGCGGACGCACCACGCGCGGTTGCGGCGGCTGGAGAGCCGCAGGGGGTGATCAGCGGAGTTCCGCCGGAGGTGTGCGTTTGCTGTCGACCTTCTCCGTGCGGACCAGTTCGGCCCAGACGACGTAGCGGTAGCGGCTGGTGTAGACCGGGGTGCAGGTGGTCAGGGTGATGTAGTGGCCCGGCTTGGTGCGGCCGGACTCCTTGGGGATCTGGGCGAGGACGTCGACGTTGTACTTCGAGGTCTCGGGGAGGACCGAGTAGACCTTGTAGACGTACCACTCGTCCTTGGTCTCGAAGACGACCGGGTCGCCCTCGTGCACCTTGTCGATGTTGTGGAACTTGGCGCCGTGGCCGTCGCGGTGGGCGGCGAGGGTGAAGTTGCCCTTCTTGCCGGTCATCGGGAGCACGGCCTTGGCCGGGTCGGTGTAGTAACCGGCCACGCCCTCGTCGAGGACGTCCGGGGAGGTGCCCTTCTCCACCAGTACCGTGCCGTTGCGCATCGCCGGGACGTGGAGGAAGCCGATGCCCGCCTTGGTGTCCAGCGCGCCGGGCCCGGTGTCGGAGCGCGCCCAGTGGTCGCGGACCTTGTCGGCCTGCTGGTCGGCGTGCCGGTCGGCGACGACGTTCGTCCACCACAGCGAGTACACGACGAACAGCCCGAGCACCGCCCCGGCCGTGATGAGGAGTTCCCCGAGGAAGCTGACCGCCCGTGCGACGGGCCCCTGCCCCCGCGGCGGACGCCCGCCCCCGCGGGACGCGGCCATGTGCTCTTCGGTGCCGTCGGCGGTCGCTGCCACAGATCCCCTGCCCATGTTCGGCTCTTCGGCTGGTCGGCGGACCGCCGCTACTGGATGAGCGCGTCCGGCTTGCCCTTGCTGCGCGGGCGTTCCTCGACCATCTTGCCCCAGACGATCAGCCGGTACTTGCTGGTGAACTCGGGCGTGCAGGTGGTCAGGGTGATGTACCGCCCCTGCTGGGTGAACCCGGACCCCGTCGGCACCGGATTCAGCACACTCGTGTTCGACGGCGGCGTCACCGGCAGCATCGACGCCACCTTGTACACGAAGTACTCGTCCTGCGTCTCGACCACGACCGCGTCGCCCGGCACCAGCCGGTTGATGTAACGGAACGGCTCACCATGGGTGTTGCGGTGAGCGGCGAGCCCGAAGTTGCCGGTCTTGTCGTACGGCATCGCCGTCTTCAGCGGGGCCTCGCCGTAGTGCCCGACCATGCCCTTGTCGAGCACGTTCTTGTTGCTGACGCCCTCCGCGATCGGCGCGACCACGTCCAGCTTGGGGATGTGCAGGATGGCGAACCCCTGACCCGGCTCGAACACCCCCGGCGCCCGCTTGCCGTTCGCCCAGTCGTCCTGGAGCTGGCTGGTCTCGCTGCCCGCCTCCGCGTGCGCGCGTACGTTCGTCCACCACAGCTGGTAGGTGACGAACAGCAGCATGACCACACCGGTGGTGATGAAGACTTCGCCGATCGCCCGGCTGATCAGGACGCCCGCCCCCGGCTTGCGCGCCCGCTCCCGCTGCCGGGCCTCCACCCGCGACAGCGGCCGCGCCGGGCTCGCCGCGGAAGCCGTCGCCTCCTCGCCTCCCCCGCCACGGCGCCCGCCACCCCGCTTGGCGGCCTTTCTACGGGCCGCGCGCCCCCCGGTGGCGGTCCCGGAGCCCGCGGCGCTCGCGGAGGCGCTCAGCGAGCCGTACGCGCCCTCCGGCCCGCCGGACACCCGCAGCGCCATCGTCCGGTCGTCCAGGGGGAGTTCAGGGCCCTCATCGCCGTACTGGTCGTACTGGTCGTGCTGGTTATATTGGTCGTACTGGTCCACGGCGGGCATCCGCGCCGTCCCCGGATCGCCCGCGCCCGCGCCCGCGAACGCCGGACCGTAGGACCCGTACGGCGCCCCGCCGTACCCGTCCTCGCGCTCCGGGCGCGGTGTGGTCACGCCGTGGCCCTGCCCACCACCGGGGCGAGCCCCGCCGACCTCGCCACCGCGTCCGCGTCGCCGCATTCCGCCAGCCAGTTGGCCAGCATCCGGTGGCCGTGCTCGGTCAGCACCGACTCGGGGTGGAACTGCACGCCCTCGACCGGGAGTTCACGGTGGCGCAGCCCCATGATGATCCCGTCCGCGGTACGGGCGGTGACCTCCAGCTCGGCGGGCACGGTGGCCGGTTCGGCGGCCAGCGAGTGGTACCGGGTGGCGATGAACGGCGTCGGGAGGCCCGCGAAGACGCCCCGGCCCTCGTGGATCACGGGTGAGGTCTTGCCGTGCAGCAGCTCGGGTGCCCGGTCCACCACCCCGCCGTAGGCGACCTGCATCGACTGCATGCCGAGGCAGACCCCGAACACCGGGACGCCGGTCGCGGCGCAGTGCCGGACCATGTCCACACAGACCCCGGCCTGCTCGGGGGTGCCCGGTCCGGGCGAGAGGAGGACGCCGTCGAAGTTGTCCTGGGCGTGCGCGGTGGTCACCTCGTCGTTGCGCAGCACCTCGCACTCGGCGCCGAGCTGGTACAGGTACTGGACGAGGTTGAAGACGAAGCTGTCGTAGTTGTCGACGACGAGAATCCGGGCGCTGCTCACTGGTTGTCCACCGTCACATCGTTGAAGGGCAGCAGCGGTTCCGCCCACGGGAACACGTACTGGAACAGGACGTAGACCGCGGCCACGACGAGCACGAGCGAGATCAGTGCCCTCACCAACGCGTTGCCCGGCAGATGCCGCCAGATCCAGCCGTACATGCCGTCCCTTCCGTTCCTCCACGGCTCCTGACTCACGCCGTACGGCACCAGACTAACGGCGCCGGGCCCGCCGCCGGCCTGCCCGGAGCCCACCTGGACTTACGGGGCCGGGCGCCGATCACCTCAATGACGGGCGGAACGGTTTCGCGCCGCGAACACGCGGTCGGCGGGTGAGCCGCGGCCACCTCACGCGCGGTTACTTCACCGGCGTCGCGTAGTGCAGGTCCACGGTGCCGGTGTAGCCGGGCAGGGTGACGGTGCCGTCGTCGGCGACGTCCCAGCCGAGGCCGTAGACATTGACGTACACCATGTAGTTCTGGATCGCCTTGCTCGCGGCGAGCGCCTGCTTGAGCCGGTCCGGGTCGCCCACGGCGGTGATCTTGTACGGGGGCGAGTAGACGCGGCCCTGGAGGATCAGGGTGTTGCCGACGCAGCGGACCGCGCTGGTGGAGATCAGCCGCTGGTCCATGACCTTGATGCCCTGGGCGCCGCCGTGCCACAGCGCGTTGACGACCGCCTGGAGGTCCTGCTGGTGGATGACCAGGTAGTCGGGCTGCGGGGCGGGATAGCCGGGGAGCTTGGCGGTGGCGTTCGGCGGGGCGTCGTCGAGCGTGACGGTGACCGCCTTGCCGGTGAGCCGCTCGGTGCCCGCGCTCTTCTCCAGCCCGCCGAGCTTCTCGTCCTGGGCCCGGGTGCTGCCGTCGTCGCCCTCGGCGAGCGATTCCACGCTGTGCCGCAGCGTGGCGTTGGACTCGTCCAGGCCCTGGTTCTTGCGGCTGCGCTCCTGGATCAGGTCCGACAGCTTCAGCAGCGAGGTGTCGGTGCGCAGGTCGGTGCCCTTGGCGGTATTGAAGCTGGTGACGAAGAGGAGCCCGGCCAGGGCGAAGACCCCGGCGGTGAGTATCCGTACCGGCCTGAAGCGCGCGCGGCGGGCCGGAGCGGGACCCATTGCTCCCGTCCCCTGGGAGTCGGCAGAATTGCTCAACGTACCCTTATCTCCTTCGGCGCCGCGGAAGCACTACGCTAACGGACGCCCGGGGGAGGGCTCGGTGTGCCCTTGCCGTCCCCTTGTACGCTGCCCCGAGCCCGACCCAGACACCTGCGCGGCCACGCAGCGCATCGACAGGAGAGACCCTCGTGCCGAAGTCACGTATCCGCAAGAAGGCCGACTACACGCCGCCGCCCGTCAAGCAGGCGCAGGCCATCAAGCTCACCAACAGCGCCTGGGTCGCGCCCGTCATGCTGGCGATGTTCCTCATCGGCCTGGCGTGGATCGTGGTGTTCTACGTGACCGACGGCTCGCTGCCGATCGACAGCCTGGACAACTGGAACATCGTGGTCGGCTTCGGCTTCATCGCGGCGGGCTTCGGCGTCTCCACCCAGTGGAAGTGACCGGGCTCCAGCCCCGGTCCCGCCGAGCCTGAGACGAGCTCTGCCCACGGCCCGCCGCTGAGTTATCCACAGGCCAACGAAGTATCCACACCCCCCTGGGGAAAAGGAATACGATCTGTGGATAACTAATCCCCGGTTGACGCCGACAACACCATCCGACGACCGGTTCTCCACCTCGCGCCCCCTGTCTGACCTGCGGAGTCACATCCGAGCGACAGGGGGCACAGCTGTTCCCGCACGGTATGCACAAGATCGGGCACAGACTGTGGACAACGGTTCGGGCTCAGGTGAGCTGAACGGTTCTCACCAGGGTGAGAACGGCCACCACGACGAGCACCAGGGCACACGCGCCGTACTGGACCAGCGCCCGCCGCTCGCGCGGGGCGTAGACCATCGCGTACCCCAGGACGACCCCGGCGACCAGGCCGCCGATGTGCGCCTGCTTGGCGATGCCCGGTACCTCGAACGTGATGATCAGGTTGACCACCAGCAGCACGATGACCGGCCGCATGTCGTAGCGCAGGCGGCGCATCAGCACGGCGGTGGCACCGAACAGGCCGAAGATCGCACCGGAGGCGCCCAGTGACGGCTGGCTGGGCGCGGCCAGCAGATAGCTCAGCGCACCGCCGGCCAGGCCGCAGACCAGATACAGCGTGAGGTAGCGGGCGCGGCCGAGGGCGGCTTCCAGCGGCCCGCCGATCCACCACAGGCTGAGCATGTTGAACAGCAGGTGGACATACCCGCCGTGCAGGAACATCGAGGTCAGCAGCCGGTAGTACTGCCCCTCGGCCAGACCCTGCACGCCCCCGAGGTGGGGGACGTAGGCCCGGCCGATCAGATCGAGCTGGTCGGTGAAGGCATCACCCAGGGAGAGCGAGGCCAGGAAGGCGGCCAGGTTCAGCCCGATGAGGATCTTGGTGACCAGCCGGGGGTCGCTGGTGAGGGTGCCGCCCGCGAGGGTACGGGGGCGGTTGTCCTGGCTCGCGGCGGGCACGGTGGCGCCCGGGCCGGGGGCGGGGGTGCCGCCGCGCACGCAGTCGGGGCACTGGAAGCCGACGGAGGCGTCGACCATGCACTCGGGGCAGATCGGCCGGTCGCAGCGGGTGCAGCGCACACCGGTCTCGCGGTCCGGGTGCCGGTAGCACCCGGGTACGCTGCGGGCGCCCGGGGCGCCTGCTGCGGCCTGGTCCATGAGATCCCCTTGTCCCTCTTGTCCCTCGCGTCGAGGCTGCGGGAGCGCGGCACCGCCCTCGCTCATCCTTACGGACGAGCGGGGCGTTTGGTTCCCTGTGCGGGATGCACCGGGGCCGACTCCGGCCACCGCCTCAGCTCTCGCTCTTCTCCACGACGACGGACTCGATGACCACGTCCTCGACCGGACGGTCGTTGCGGCTGGTGGGGACGGCCGCGATGGCGTCGACGACCTTCTGGCTCGCCGGGTCGGCGACCTCACCGAAGATGGTGTGCTTGCGGTTCAGCCAGGTGGTCGGGGAGACCGTGATGAAGAACTGCGAACCGTTCGTGCCCGGCCCGGCGTTGGCCATGGCGAGCAGATAGGGCTTGTTGAAGGACAGGTCGGGGTGGAACTCGTCCGGGAACTGGTAGCCGGGGCCGCCGATGCCGGTGCCGAGCGGGTCACCGCCCTGGAGCATGAAGCCACTGATCACCCGGTGGAAGGTGGTGCCGTCGTAGAGCCGGTCCGTGCTCTCGACGCCGGTGCCCGGGTGCTTCCAGGAGCGCTCGCCCTGGGCCAGTTCGACGAAGTTCCTGACCGTGGCCGGCGCGTGGTTCGGGAACAGCCTGATCTTGATGTCGCCGTGGTTGGTCTTCAGGGTGGCGTACAGCTGCTCGGCCACGATCTGCCTTCCGTTGTCTTTCCGTTCGCCTCCGATCCTCGCACGCCCGGGTCGGCCCGGAGCCGGGCGGGCGCCGGTGAGTTCGGGCCGGAATGAGCAGCGCCAAGCGGGGAATCGTGGCAGTGTCGTGGCCGGGGCCGGTTGCCCGGAATTTCCTGACTTCGACACAGATCGGCACCCGTATGCCCGTCCACGCATGCTGCGTGGGCCACGGGCAGGCATGATCCGTAACAGGGTGGACAGTCGAAATACCGTACGCCACCGAGGAGGAGGTTCCCGTGACCCGCATCGACAGCGTGCGCGCCGCGACCGGTTCGGCCAAGGACAGCGTGCTGCACGCAGCGGACGTGGTGGCGCCTTACGCCGACACGGCCAAGGAGCGCGCCGCGCATTACACGCAGGAGGCGCGCGTACGGCTGGCGCCCGTGGTCGCCCAGGCGGCCGACCAGGCCCGTCTGCAGTACGACGCCAAGCTCGCCCCGCAGGTGGAGCGAGCGCTCTCCCACGTGCCGCCGAAGGTCGATCAGGCAGCGCAGGACGCCGCAAAGCTCACCCGCAAGGCCGCCAAGCAGGCTGCCGATTACTCCCGTCCCGTGCTGGAGCAGGCCGTGGCCGCCGCCACCCCGGTGTACGACGAGGCCGCCGCCCGCAGCGCCGCCGCCTTCGTCGCGCTGCGCGGCAATGTCTCGGCCAAGGAGATCAAGAAGCTGGCCCGCCGCAATGAGCGCCGGGGCCGGACGGGCCGCGCACTGAAGTACGTGGCGCTGGCGAGCCTGCTCGCGGGCGGCGCCTACGCCGTATGGCAGTGGTGGGACCGTCAGGCCAACCCGGACTGGCTGGTCGAGCCCCCGGCCGCGACGGAGATGCCGGACGCGGCCCGTCTGCACTCGGTCGACGGCACCGGCCCCTCCGTACTGGACCCGGAGGTCCAGGCGAAGCAGGTCGAGGACGACATCGAGGGCGACGAGAACAGGTGACCTGACGCCCCGCGTCACGGGCATCGCACGCTGTTTCACGTGAAACAGCACCTCCCGAGGCCCACCCCCGTCCCCACGGCGGTGGAAAAACCCCTTCCGGACTGCGCTTCCGCAGCCTGGAAGGGGTTTTTCGTTTACCCGCACGAGAATTCTCCGACGATTTCCATTCGGTCGGTCCGGGCGAATTCCCACCCTCTCGCTCAAGAAATACGCGAACCCTGTCGGCGGTGCGAGACACGGTCCGGGCGGGGCAGAGCCTGGGGCAGGACACGGAATTCAGGCGAAGTCAAGCAACCGGATCAGGAATTGACAGGGCGCTGGGCGGCATGTCTTCGGCAGAATTGACACCCACCCCATGGCTGCCTACGGTCCGCTCGTCAGCTTTTCCGGAACGCGGCCGAAGGAATTCATGACCACATCCACATCGTGCGCGCGGCCGGACAGTCAGGCCACCTACCTGCCCGACCGGCACATGTTCGCCCTGTGGACCTGGGCCGACGGCGCCGTGAGAGCGGCCCCGCCGGTCGGTGACGTCGAGACCCTCCCCCTGGTCGTCCCGACGCCTGACCTCGGCAGGCTCGAGGTGTCCGACGTCGACTGCGTGCTGGTCGAGCCGGACCGCCTCGCGGCCGTCCCCCTCGACTCGCCGGGCCGGTCGGTGGACGTCTGGCGGTCGTGGATAGCGGGCGGCGAGCCCGCCCTGCCGATCGCCGCGCACGCGGTCCCCGACGCCACCGGTGTCGCCGTCACGACGGCGGAACACGCAGGCGGCGTCTTCCGCCGCACCACCTCGGTGGGGGCCGAGATGCGCACGGCGCTCACCGCCCGACTGCGCCCGTATCAGCTGCGCGGGGTGAGCTGGCTGCGCGAGACCCTCGACACGCACGGCGGCGCGGTGCTGGCCGACGAGATGGGCCTCGGCAAGACCCCGCAGACCATCGGCTGTGTCGCCGGACGCGCCGACAAGGGACCACAACTGGTGGTCTGTCCCACGTCGTTGGTGGCGAACTGGGCGCACGAGATCGCACGGTTCGCCCCCGGCCTGCGGACCATGACCTGGCGCGGCGGGCCGCTGCCCGCGGTGGACAGCGGCACGGTGGTGCTCACCGGCTACCCCACGCTGCGCACGCACGGCCCGGCCATGGCGGAGACCCGGTGGAGCACCGCGGTCTTCGACGAGGCCCAGGCCCTGAAGAACCCCCGTACACAGGTGTCGAAGGCCGCGCGTGCCATCGCGGCCGACGCGCGGATCGCCCTGACCGGGACGCCCGTCGAGAATCGCCTCGACGAGCTGTGGGCCCTGCTCGATCTGGTGGCACCGCACCTGTTCGGGAACCGGGCGCAGTTCCGCCGTCGTTTCGTGCGGCCGATCGCCGACGGCTCCCCGACCGCTTCCGCCCGGCTGCGCGGGGCCATCGAACCGGTCGTGCTGATGCGGAAGAAGTCCCAGGTGGCGGGGTCGCTCCCGCCCAAGATCCACGCCGATCTCCGCTGCGACCTCACCGAGGAGCAGGAGAGGCTGTACGACCGGCTGCTGGAGCAGGTCATCGACGACGGCTTCGGCAGTGGCGCCGAGCGGCGGGCCAGGGTGCTCGCCGTCCTGACCTCGCTGAAGCAGCTCTGCAACCATCCGGGCCTGATCACGGACGACCTCGGTGAGCTGTCGGGCAGGTCGGGAAAGCTCGACCTGTGCACCGACATCGTGGCGGGCAACCTGGACAGCGGCTCGCCGACCCTCGTCTTCACCCAGTACCGGCAGACCGGTGAGCTGCTGGTCCGGCACTTCACCGAGCGGTTCGGGGTGCGTGCGCCGTTCTTCCACGGCGGCCTGAACCAGGAGCAACGGGCCGACATCGTCAGCCGGTTCCAGGCCGAGGACGGTCCGAAGGTGCTCGTCCTCAGCCTGAAGGCCGGGGGCACCGGGCTCACGCTCACACGCGCGGCCGACGTCATCCACTTCGACCGGTGGTGGAACCCGGCCGTGGAGGCCCAGGCGTCCGACCGGGTCCACCGGATCGGCCAGACCCGCACGGTCACCGTCACCACCCTGACCACCGCAACCACCGTCGAGGAGCACATCGCCGCCATGCACGACCGCAAGTCCGCGCTGGCGGACATGGCCGGCCTGGCCGGGGTCGCCGAGCTGACCCGCCTGGACGACGACCGTCTCGTCGAGGTCCTGCGCAGGAAGCGAGCCTGCTGACCATGGCCGTCCACGACCACGGGTACACGAAGTGGGGCAAGGACTGGGTCCGGTTCGCGGAGTCGCTGCGCCAGACCCGTCCCGACCCCAGACTGCCGGGCGCGCGGCGCCTGGCGCGGGACGGGAAGGTGGAGATCACGTTCGACGGCCGGACCGTGCGCGCCGTCGTGCACCGGGGTCGCGGCACATCGGTGGTCACCATCGAGGTCGCGCCGATGTCCGAGGCGGCGACGGCCGAGATCTCCCGTCGGCTGAGCGGCAGCCGGCCCCTGCTCACCGACGAGCTGCACCGCGCGCTCACCGAGGCGGGCCATCCGCCCGCACCCGTCCTCGACAGCGTCGACTGCTCCTGCCCGGACGCCACCCCGAGGTGTGCCCATGAGCTGGCCGTCTACTACGACATGGCGCGGCGCGTGGACGACGATCCCCGCATCGCCCTCGACGTGCGGGGTTTCTTCCGCACCCCGGCGAGCGGCGGCCGATCGCCCGCGGAAGCGACGGCACAGCGCTGGACCGCTCTCAACTCCCTCGATCCGGCCGCCTACTTCACGCCGGGACGAACCAGCACGAAAACACCCCCCTGACCGCGTTTCCGCAGATCAGAGGGGTGCAATGGGGTGGAGCCTAGGGGAGTCGAACCCCTGACATCTGCCATGCAAAGACAGCGCTCTACCAACTGAGCTAAGGCCCCGGACGGGAACGACCGGCAGGAGAACGGGCTCCCGGCGGGCGTCGCAGACCAGAGTACCGGTTCACCCCCCGTATCCCGCAAAAAGATTGGGGGTCCCCGCGAAACACCCCGCTCCGTAGGATGCTCGACGTGGTTCGCTTCAGCGAACCTCGGTTTCTGGGGAAGCGATGGGGAGACGCAATGGACGCCGCACAGCAGGAAGCCACCGCGAGAGCGCGGGAGCTCCAGCGGAACTGGTACGGGGAGCCGCTGGGGGCGCTCTTCCGTAAGCTCATCGACGATCTCGGGCTCAATCAGGCCCGGCTCGCCGCCGCTCTGGGGCTGTCGGCTCCGATGCTGTCGCAGCTGATGAGCGGCCAGCGCGCCAAGATCGGCAACCCCGCGGTGGTCCAGCGGGTCCAGCTGCTGCAGGAGCTGGCCGCCCAGGTCGCGGACGGCAGTGTGAGCGCGGCCGAGGCGACCGACCGCATGGACGAGATCAAGAAGTCCCAGGGAGGCTCGGTGCTGAGCAACACCACGCAGACGACGAGCAGTTCGGGTGCGCCCACGGTCAAGCGCGTGGTCCGCGAGATCCAGTCGCTGCTGCGCTCCGTCGCCGCCGCCGGGGACATCATCGACGCCGCGGACACCCTCGCCCCGACCCACCCCGAGCTGGCAGAGTTCCTCCGGGTCTACGGCGCGGGCCGCACCGCCGACGCGGTCGCGCACTACCAGTCCCACCAGAGCTGACCCCCGGCCCGGTCCGGAGGGGGTCCGGCACCGGGCCCGGTCGTACGACCGGGGCAGCACACCAGGGGGAGGAGCTGCACGGTCATGGGTGAGGTCTTCGCGGGCCGGTACGAGCTGGCCGACCCGATCGGGCGTGGCGGTGTGGGCGCGGTATGGCGCGCCTGGGACCACCGCAGACGGCGCTATGTCGCCGCCAAGGTGCTGCAGCAGCGCGACGCCCACACCCTGCTGCGCTTCGTGCGCGAGCAGGCACTGCGCATCGACCATCCGCATGTGCTGGCACCGGCCAGCTGGGCGGCCGACGACGACCAGGTCCTGTTCACCATGGACCTGGTGTCCGGTGGCTCCCTGGTCCATCTGATCAGCGACTACGGTCCCCTCCCACCGGTGTTCGTCTGCACCCTGCTGGACCAGTTGCTGTCCGGCCTGGGCGCCGTGCACGCCGAGGGGGTCGTGCACCGGGACATCAAGCCCGCCAATGTGCTGCTGGAGGCCACGGGCACCGGCCGGCCGAGGCTGCGGCTGTCCGACTTCGGTATCGCCATGCGGTTCGGGGAACCCCGGCTGACCGAGACCAACCTCGTGGTGGGCACGCCGGGCTATCTGGCGCCCGAGCAACTGCTGGGGGCCGAACCCGACTTCCCCGGTGACCTGTTCGCCGTGGGCCTGGTCGCCCTGTACCTGCTGGAGGGGGCCAAGCCGGACGGCAAGGAGATCGTCCGGTACTTCCTGGAGCACGGGACGCCGGGTGCGCCCGCACGGGTGCCCGAGCCACTGTGGCAGGTGATCGCCACCATGCTCCAGCCCGACCCCGCCGCCCGTTTCCGCACCGCCACGGGTGCGCGCAAGGCGCTCGCGGCCGCCCGTGAGCTCCTGCCGGAGCCCGGACCCGACGACGAGCCGATAGAGATCTTCGACCAGCTCGGCCCGCTGCCCCCCGGCTTCGGCCCCGAGGGCCCGTACAAGGCCGCCGCCGCGGTGGACCCGCGCTGGGAAGGCCGGGCCCCCGGCACCCCGGACACCAGCGGCACCACGACCGACGCGCCGATCCCCCGCGCCTCCGTCACACCCCCGACCGCCGACCTCGCCACCCCGCGCCCGGCCGTCACCGTCCCGTCGATGTCCGACACGGGCAGCTTCCACCTCCCGCCCCCACGGCCGCCGCGCCCCGCCACCGACCCGCAGACCGCCGCGTACACCGCCCGCGACCCGCGCACCCCTCCCCCCAGTCCCCCCAGTCCGCCCAGTCCTCCTAGTCCCCCCAGTCCCCTCAGCCACCGCGCCGCCGTCCACCCGCGCCCCGGCCCCCCGGCCAAGGTCGCCGTACCGGTGCTGCTGCTCGCGCTGCTCTGTTACGCCGTCGGCGTCTGGGCACTGGTCCACGGCTGAGCGAGTCCGCTCCGGCCAGTGCCGGGCCCTCACACCCTCGGCTTCCGGGCACTCGCCCGCGACCGTCGGGCCAGCAGCGTCCAGCCGCCCAGCCCCAGCACCAGTGCGGTACCGGTGCCGAGGCCGCCGTAGGCGAGTGCCCGCATCGTCGGGTCGCCGCTCCCGGTGCCGCCGGTGGCCGTGGCCTGCCCGTCCAGCGCGGTCAGGGTGAAGAGGCCCCCTGGTTCGGGGCGCCCCCGGTACTCCGGCCCGGCGTGCGCCTCTCCGTCCACCCGCACCCGGAGGGTCACGTCGAAGGGGCCGGTGCCGAAGGAGTCGGCCATGCGCTCGCTGAGGTGGACGACCAGGTAGTAGTCACCGGCGAAGCGGACCGCGTTCTCGCCGCTGGGTACGGCGTAGCGGTTGGTGTACTCGACCGGGGGCACCGGTGCGAGGGCCGCGGCGCGCCGGGTGCCGGTGTAGCCGAGGGCGACGTCGGTGACGGGGCCGCGCGCCGGGTTCAGCAGGGAGAGGGTGAGGGCGCCGCCGACGTAGCCGTGGCCAGTGGCGGTGGCGGCCAGTTCGGCTCCGGCGTTCACCTGGCGGCCCCAGCCGACCGGGACCCTGTAGAAGAGGGTGTCGCCGGGGGCGAGCCGGGTGCGCCAGGCGCCCTGGCCGAGGGAGGTGGCGGTACTGAAGCCGTCGCCGCCCCGGCGCTCCCGCGGCTCGTCACCGGGCGGCTCGGGTGTGGCGGAGTTCCAGGAGCCGGGCGGCGCGGACGGCGCGGCCGCCGCTAGGGCGGGTTCGGTGGCGGGGGCCAGCTCCAGGTCCCAGCGGTCCGGGGTGGAGTTCTTGGCGTCCAGCCGCTCCACCACCAGGAAGTACACAGCGGCGCTCGCACACAGCGACTTGCCGGTGTCCCGCTGGCCGACCGCCGTGACGGGACGCGGGCTGAGTCCGGCGCCGAAGGACGCGGAGGAGTAGAAGCAGGGGTTGCCGTCGGCGTCCTGGATCGAGACCCGGATGCCGTCGGTGGCGGCGACGATCGCGCCGCGCGGGGGTACGGCGGTGACCGGGACGTAGACGTTCGCCGTGGCGTCGAGGGTGAGGTGGTAGTAGAGGCGGCCGTGCGACGGCAAGGAGCTGCGGTAGGTGCGGCCTGCCAAGATCGACTTCGCCCCGTCGGCGTCCGGCGAACCCGCGACGCTCTCGGCACCGGGGGCGAAGCCGTACCCGGTCCCGCGCGGTGCGGCGAGCGCTTCCGTGGCCGGTGCCCAGGCGAGGGTCCACACCACGGCCCCCGCGCACAGCGCCCTCACCGTGTTCCGCAACCCCCGCCGCATGCGCCGCCCCTGCCCCTAGGTCACCGTGACCGGGCCCATCCTGCCCGGAGCCGCTTGCGCCATCAGGGTTTTTCGCACGGCCGTCCGAAACGCCCGCGAACACCCGCGCCCCCGGCACGAGACGTACCGCACGCACCGAGGTCCGGCAACTCGAAGAGACACGGACAGACAGGGAGACACCCGGAGACACACAGAACCCCGGCCGCTTCAGCGACCGGGGTTCGTTCAGATCGTGGTGCCGGGTTTCAGGAACCGGTGGGCACGGAGTCGGTGGCCTCCGTCCACAGGTCCTGCTCGGCGCGATCGGCCTGGATCTGGCGGTACACAAGGAGACCGCCGATGGCGGCCAGTGCGACCAGGAGCAGCTTCTTCACCGCGCGACCTCGTCTTTCGTTGACGTAGGGGACCTCTGGAGCCCGACTATACACACCGGCCGAGACCGATCGGTGACCTGTGCCGGGCCCCCAACTCCCGCTCCCAGGCAGGCGTTGCGGCGCCCCTCCGCCATCACGGCCGGAGGGTGAGCACACCCCCACAGACGGTTGCGTTCCTCCCGTTGCGAGGCGTCTTCAGTGGTTTTCCAGCCCCTTGCACCCATCCGTGTGGTGTTCATCTGAACATCGACGCGCCACGGGCGTCGGTCCACCACTTCGCGGCCCGCATACACATCATGAGGAAAGTACGCAAATCGCCCAACCTGAAAGTGAGGGGTTATGGCCAGGAACAAGGTCATGACGCTGTGGACCGCCATCGCCACCGCCTTCCTCGCGCTGTGCACGGCGCTCGGACTCGTCACCGCGACCGCCCCGGTCGCCTCGGCCCGGACCGAGAGCCCGAGTCACGGCAGCACGGAGCACAGCGCCCCCGAGGCACCGGCGGCCACCAGCCACCAGGTCTGGCCACAAGCCAGGTCCCTGCCCCCCACGATGAAGCAGCGCATCCGGGCCGAGGCCCACGGGAAGTCCCCCAACTGCCGGAACCGCTCACTGGCCGGACGGGAAGCGGGCACCCTCGCCCCGCACCGCGTCAACGCCCCGGACCGCACCGAGACCACCCACCGGCAGGAGAGCACCGAGCAGTACGCGTCCCACCTCGACTGCTGAGCCCGAAGCCGGGCATCCAGTACCGCGGACGTCTCGACACATTGGCGACTTGCGTACCCGACCGTCGACACGGAACGCCCCCCGGCCACCGGCCTGGGGGCCCGCACCACGTCCGCCGCGTCTCCCCGGCAGTGCTCAGCCCACGTCCGCCGCATCTCCCCGGCGGCGCTCAGCCCACGTCCGCCGTGTTCGCCCCGGCGGCGCTCAGTCCCCGAGCAGCACGGCCTGCGAAGGGCACTTCTCCACGACCTCGCGCACCAGCGGATCGTCGCCGGAATTCTCCCGGCCCGGCCTGACCACGCCGTATCCCTCGACGAAGTCGAAGACCTCGGGAGCGCGGTACGCGCACTCGGCCGAGCCGTAACACGCGTCGCGGTCCACGGACACCTTCATGCGGCCTCCCCTGCTCGCCCGCTCGTACGGGCAGCCCGGCGCGGCGGGCCACCGGCGGCCCGCGTCTACGACGACCCTGCCCCTGTGACGCCCGCCCGAACCGGCGGCGCGGGCAGGGCCCACGCCGCCGCCCGCCCGGCACCGGTCCCTCCCCTCGTGGGGACCGGTACCGAACGGAGCGGGGGGTCTTCGTCCCGTGCCGTGCCGGTGTGCCCGGCACGGACGGACGGATCTCATGGCGTCCCGCCACGCCGTGACCGCATCCCGGCGAACTTTGACCGAGAACGTTCGGCGCCCGGCGGGGCCTTCTCCCGGAGTCGGCAGGTGGCCTGTCCGGACGGTGTGTGACAGCTCCGCTACCGCGATGTGATCCTGCCATCTATGGCAACCGGCGAGGAGGTCCGGACCACCGAACCAGGGCTTTCCCGCAGGTCAGCCGTATAGGGTGAGTTTTCCGGTCCGGACGCATCAGATGGGGGAAGTGAGGGGTGGGACCTTGGGTTCCGACTCAGGGGCACGCACAGCCTTCGCCGAACGCCTCGCCCTGCTGTACCGGGAGGCCGGGAACCCGCCCCTGAAGAGCGTGTCCGAGGCGGTCGGCCGACTCCAGCGGGTGGACGAGCGGGGACGTCCCGTAAGGGTCTCCGCGCAGCGCATCAGTGACTGGAGAAGGGCCAAGAACGCGCCCGCCCAGTTCGCCGCCCTCGCGGCCGTCCTGCAGATCCTCATCCCCGAGGCCCGCCGCGCCAGCCCCGCCCCGGTCTCCAGCGGCCTGTACGACCTGGCCCAGTGGCAGCGGCTGTGGGAACGCGCCCTGGCCGACCCGGTGGGCGCGCGCCCCGAGAGCCCCGCCGCCGAACCTGCGCCGGCCGAGTCCCCGGTCTGCCCGTACCGGGGCCTCGCCTCCTACCGGCAGGAGGACGCCCGCTGGTTCTTCGGCCGGGAGCGCGGCACGGAGGCGCTGGTGGCCCAGCTGCGCGCCACCGAACACGGCGGGGGACTGGTGATGCTGGTCGGGGCCTCGGGTGCCGGAAAATCGTCCCTGCTCAACGCGGGCCTGATGCCCGCGCTGGAGGAGGGGGGCGCGCACACGGTCCGCCAGCTCGTGCCGGGCGCCGATCCGCTGGGGGAGCTGACCCGGCTGATCCCGGCTCTCGCCCCGCTCGCCGCCGAGGCACGGGCCGCCGAGGACGAGGAGACGGGCACCCCCGGTCTCTCCCGGGCGATACGGGAGGCGGTCACCGAGTGGGCGCTCGGCCACCGGCCACCGGGGACGGCCCTCACCATCCCCGGCCCGCGCACCGCACCGGAGTCCCCGGCCCCCGCACCGGAGCCCGGTGCCCGCGGGGCGGCCCGGCCGGTGCTGATCGTGGACCAGTTCGAGGAGACCTTCACCCTCTGCCCGAGCGAGGCCGACCGCCGGGCCTTCGTCCAGTTCCTGCACGCCGCCTGCACCCCCGGCCCCTCGGGCCCCGCCCCCGTCCGGGTCGTCCTCGGCATCCGCGCCGACTTCTACGAGGAGTGCCTCGGCTACCCCGAACTCGCCGACGCCCTCCAGCACCGGCACATGGTGCTCGGCCCGCTGACCACGGCCGAGCTGCGCGAGGCGGTGAACGGTCCGGCCAGGGCCGTCGGGCTGGAGCTGGAGGCGGGGCTGACCGAACTGATCGTCCGCGAGGTCAGCGCCGACGGCCCGCGCGGCGCCCATGACGCGGGCGTGCTCCCGCTGCTCTCCCACGCCCTGCTCGCCACCTGGCAGCGCCGCAAGGCCGGCCGGCTGACCGTGGCCGGATACCGGGCGGCCGGCGGCATCCAGGGCGCGGTCGCGGCCACCGCCGAGCGCGCCTGGTCCGGACTCGACCCGGCCGCCCGCACCGCCGCCCGGCTGCTCCTGCTGCGCCTGGTCCGGCTCGGCGAGGACACCCAGGCCACCCGCAGGCGCGGCACCCGGCGCCAGCTGGCAGCCGAGTCCACCGACCCGGACAAGACCGAGGAGTCGCTGGAGGCGCTGGTCCGTGCCCGGCTGGTCACCCTCGACGCGGAGACCGTGGAGATCACCCACGAGGCGCTGCTGCACGCCTGGCCCCGGCTGCGGCACTGGATCGACGACAACCGGGGCGACCATCTGCTGCGCCAGCGTCTTGAGGAGGACGGCCGGTCCTGGGAGGACTCCGAGCGCGACAGCTCCCTGCTCTACCGCGGCTCCCGGCTTGAGCAGGCGCGCGGCTGGGCAGAGTCGGCCGGGGACACCTACCTGACGCGGGGCGCGCTGGACTTCCTGGCCGCCTCGGTACGGCTGCGCAGGCGCACGGTGCTGATCAGCCGGGCCGCGGTGGCCGCGCTCACCGTGCTGGCGGTGCTGGCCGCGGGGGCGGCGGTGGTCGCCTGGCAGCAGCGCAACGACGCGGTGTTCGAGCAGGTCCTCGCGGAGGCCGACCGGGTCCAGCACACCGACCCCTCGCTCGCGGCGGGCCTCGACCTGGTGGCGCACCGGCTGCGCCCGGACGACGAGGGCGCCTACAGCAGGCTGATCTCCATCGTGAACGCCCCGCTCGCCACCCCGCTGACCGGCCACACCGGCGCCGTCTACCTGACGTCCTTCAGCCCCGACGGCAAGACCCTCGCCACCGCCAG
Source organism: Streptomyces sp. NPDC090119 (assembly GCF_044747085.1). Classification (NCBI taxonomy): domain Bacteria; kingdom Bacillati; phylum Actinomycetota; class Actinomycetes; order Kitasatosporales; family Streptomycetaceae; genus Streptomyces; species Streptomyces sp. NPDC090119. The sequence continues at coordinate 449,181 of NZ_JBIVDK010000005.1, forward strand.
CTACGACCGCACCGTCCGCCTGTGGAACGTCGCCGACCGGGGCCGCCCGAAGCCCCTGGGCGCCCCGCTGCACGGCAACCGGTCCTGGGTGAGCAGCGCGGTGTTCAGCCCGGACGGGCACACCCTGGCCAGCGCGGGCGACGACGGCACGATCCATCTGTGGGACGTCACCGACCCCGCGCACCCCCGGTCCCTGGGTTCGCCCCTCACCGGCCATGACGGCACGATCTACCTGGTCGCCTTCAGCCCGGACGGCCGCACCCTGGCCAGCGCGGGCGAGGACCGCACCGTACGGCTGTGGGACGTGGCCGATCCCCATCGGGCGAAGCCGCTGGAGGCGCTGCGCGGGCACAGCGCGCCGGTGCGCTCGGTGGCGTTCAGCCCGGACGGGCGGACCCTCGCCTCGGCGGGCGACGACGACACCGTGCGGCTGTGGGACGTGGCCGACCCCCGGCGTCCCGAGGCCCGGCGCGGGGTGTTGCGGGGGCACACCGATCTGGTGCATTCGGTGGCGTTCAGCCCCAATGGCAAGGTGCTGGCCAGCGGCAGCGCGGACGACACCATCCGGCTGTGGAACATGGCCGACCCGGACCGCCCGGCCGCGCTCGGCTCACCGCTCACCGGACACACCGGGCCCGTGTGGTCGGTGGCGTTCAGCCCGGACGGGGGCAGGCTCGCCGCGGCCAGCGCCGACTCCACGGCCAGCCTGTGGAACGTCACCGACCCCGCCTCCCCGTCCCAGGTCGGCGAGCCGCTCGCGGGGAGCAGCGGGGAGATGTACGCGCTCGGGTTCAGCCCGGACGGCCGGACCCTCGCCACCGGCAGCGGCGACGGCAAGGCCCGGCTGTGGGCGGTGCCGACCTCGGACATGACCGGCCGCGGCGCCGCGTTCCGCCCGGACGGGAAGGTGCTGGCCACCGCCGCGCGGGACGGCCGGGTCCGGCTGTGGCGGGTGACGGCACCGGGGCGGCCGGTGGCGCTGGGCGCCCCGTTCATGCCCGCGGACGGCGGTCAGCGCACCCTGATGTTCGCCCCGGACGGCCGCACACTGGCCGTGCTGAGCGGCAACCGCTCGGTGTACCTGTGGAACGTGTCCGACCCCGGGCGTCCGGTGGTCGCCGGGCCCCCGCTGAAGCTGATGACCCGCTTCATGGGCGCCGACGCGCTCGCCTTCAGCCCCGACGGCCGCGTCCTGGCCACCGCCTACGACGACCACCGCTTCCGGCTGTGGAACGTGTCCGACCCCGCCCGTCCGGCCCCCTACGGAGCGCCCCTGGCCGGGCACCGGGGGTACATCAACGCGCTGGAGTTCACCCCGGACGGCCACACCCTGGCCAGCGGCAGCGCGGACGGCACGATCCGGCTGTGGAACCTGGCCGACCCGGCCCACCCGGTGCCGCGCGGCCACCCGCTCACCGGCCACTCGGGCCCGGTCAACGCGCTCGAGTACAGCCCGGACGGACACACCCTGGTCAGCGGCGGCGACGACGACACGGTCCGGCTGTGGGACGTCACCGACCCCGGCTCGGCGGGCCCCGTCGGACACGTCCTGACCGGGCACACGGAGTCGGTGACCTCACTGACCTTCAACGCCGACGGCCACACCCTGGCCAGCGGCGGCAACGACAACACCGTCCGGCTGTGGGACCTCACCGACCCCGGCTCGGCGGCGCCCATCGGCCAGTCGATGAGCCCGTACGCCAAGACGGGCAACTTCCTCGCCTTCAGCCCCGGCAGCCACGTCCTCGGCGTCTCCAGCGGCGCGGACACGGTACGGCTGTGGAGCCTGGACGCGGACGAGGCGGTCCACCACATCTGCGCGGTCACCCGGAACGTCCTGACCCCGCAGAAATGGCACGAGTACCTCCCCCGCCTCTCCTACGACCCGCCGTGCCCCCACTGACCCACCAAGATCAGCCAACTCCCCCACCGTTCAACCCCGTTGGCCCCGCAACGCGCCCAACCTTGTTACCCTTGGCCATAGCCCGATCGCTGGTGCATCCCCCGTCGCCAGCGATCGGGTCTTTCGCGTGCCCGGCGCCGCGCAGACCTGGAGCTCAGTCCCCTGAAGACCCGAAGAAGCCGACATGCGTCGGTCGGCCATCGGCGTGCAGCACCACATGGACACCGGTCCAGCTCATCCGGTGCTCGCCGAGCAGAGTCGCGTCCTCGCCACCGGGACGCCCGGACTCCAGCACCTCGTACGCCCGAGCCATCGCGTCCTCGTACTGACGCACGCTCGGGCGGTCCGTGCCGAAGTGGTGGACGAGTCGCGCGGCGGGCAGCGGACGGAACGTGAACCTCTTCGCCGCCCCGGGCTTCCCGGCCACGCGCCGCACGTCCAGGATCGAATGCGTCCCCTCCTCCGCCATGAACTCCTCGTCGGCATACAGCTCCGCCCGGCTCCCGTACTCCTCGCCGTCGCCGTACAACTCATGGAAGACCTCGTCCTGCAGGGCCTCCAACGTCGCCTCGACGCTTCCTCGGTACGGAGTGACGTAGTCCCACCCGCTGGCACCCATGAACCGCCCCTTTGCCCTCGTCGCAGACGACGAAGACCCCCAGCCGATATCGACTGGGGGTCTTCGAGAATGTGGGGCTAACAGGATTTGAACCTGTGGCCTCATCCTTATCAGGGATGCGCTCTAACCAACTGAGCTATAGCCCCGCCCGCGCTTTGCGGGGTGACCCGCGCGCTGACTCCTGAAGATTAGCGCACGACCGGGGCAGTCCCAAAATCGGTTGTCGGGGGATCGACGACCGAGGTGGGAGGCACCCTCACTCGTCCTCCGCCAGCGTCAGTTCGACGCCGCCCACGAAGCCCGCGGAGAGGTTGTAGATGAAGGCGCCCAGCGTCGCCAGGGCGGTGGCCAGGACGACGTCGATGACCGCGATGATCGTGGCGAACATCAGGACGTGCGGCAGGGACAGGTACGCCTGGAGGTCGAAGCCGGTCGCCTCGGTGGCCCCGGTCGCCTCGGAGATCGTGCCGCCCACGGTGGAGAACACGCCCATCGCGTCCAGCACCATCCACAGCACCGCCGACGCCACGATCGTGCAGATGCCGAGCGCGATGGAGAGCAGGAAGCTGACCTTCATCACCGACCACGGGTCGGCCTTGGCCACCCGCAGCCGCGCCTTGCGGGTACGCGGCGCCGTGCCCACACCGGAGCGCGGACGGCGCACCGCGCCCGCGGGCGGCTGCGCCGCGTACGCCTGCGGCGGGTGGTAGGGCCCGGCGGGCTGCTCGGGGCCACGCTCACCGGGCAGCGGGGAGGCCGCCATGCCCTCGGTCGCAGCGGCCTTGGCCTGGGCGCCACGGGTGTCCGTCACGGTTCCCCCCTGGGAACTCGAAGAATCAGGAGTAGAAGCAGCAGAAGCATCGGCCGAGGCCGCCTGCGGGCCGGTCGCGGTACCGGCGCTCCCCGCGCCCCGCTTCCGCCCCGCCTTCGCGGCGGAGCCACGGCCGCCGCCGTCCGTCTCCGTACCCGTTGAGGTACCGGCCGATCCGGCGCCCGTGGCTCCGCTCACGTGATTCGCTCCTCGTGCTACTCGACTGAGGGTGCCTCACCCTCGTCCGTGCCGGTGATCTCGATGACCTCGACGGTCTCGTCGACGACGATCTCGCCGTCGACCTCCTCCGCCTCACGCCCCGCTTCGGCGTTGCGAGCGATACCGACCACGGCATCTCGCTTGCCCAGGTTGATCAGCTGGACGCCCATGGTGTCACGGCCCGTCTCCCTGACTCCGCTGGCGCGCGTACGAATCACACCGCCGGAGAGGGTGATGGCGAGGATCTCGTCACCCTCCTCGACGATCAGCGCGCCGACGAGCGAACCCCGGTCCTCCACGATCTTGGCAGCCTTGATGCCCAGACCGCCACGCCCCTGGACGCGGTACTCGTCCACGGCCGTGCGCTTGGCGTAGCCGCCGTCCGTCGCGGTGAAGACGAACGTACCCGGTCGCACCACGTTCATCGAGAGCAGCTCGTCGCCCTCGCGGAAGCTCATGCCCTTCACACCGGAGGTGGCACGGCCCATCGGACGCAGCGTGTCGTCCGAGGCGGTGAACCTGATGGACTGCGCCTTCCGGCTGACGAGGAGCAGGTCGTCGTCCGCGGAGACCAGCTCGGCGCCGATCAGCTCGTCGTCCGTGCCGTTCTCGCGCGCCCGCAGGTTGATGGCGATGACACCGCCGGAGCGCGGCGAGTCGTAGTCCTTCAGCGGGGTCTTCTTCACCAGACCGGCCTTCGTGGCGAGCACCAGGTACGGCACCGCCTCGTAGTCCCGGATCGCGAGGATCTCCGCGATCGCCTCGTCCGGCTGGAAGGCGAGCAGGTTGGCCACGTGCTGGCCGCGCGCGTCCCGGCCCGCGTCGGGCAGCTCGTACGCCTTGGCCCGGTAGACCCGGCCCTTGTTGGTGAAGAACAGCAGCCAGTGGTGCGTGGTGGAGACGAAGAAGTGGTCGACGATGTCGTCCTCCTTCAGCTTCGCGCCCCGCACCCCCTTCCCGCCGCGCTTCTGCGCCCGGTAGTCGTCCGTCTTGGTGCGCTTGATGTAACCGCCGCGCGTGACGGTGACGACGATGTCCTCCTCGGCGATCAGGTCCTCGATGGACATGTCGCCGTCGTAGGGCACCAGCGTGCTGCGCCGGTCGTCGCCGAACCGCTCGACGATGGTGGCCAGCTCGTCATGGACGATCTGCCGCTGCAGCTCCTCGGAGGCGAGGATGCGGTTGTACTCGTTGATCTTCGCCTGGAGCTCGTCGTGCTCCTGGACGATCTTCTGGCGCTCCAGGGCGGCCAGACGGCGCAGCTGCATCTCGAGGATGGCGTTGGCCTGGATCTCGTCGATGGCGAGGAGGTCCATCAGGCCGGCGCGGGCGATCTCGACGGTCTCACTGCGCCGGATCAGCGCGATGACCTCGTCGATGGCGTCCAGGGCCTTCAGCAGACCGCGCAGGATGTGCGCGCGCTCCTCGGCCTTGCGCAGCCGGAAGCGGGTCCGGCGGACGATGACCTCGATCTGGTGCGTCACCCAGTGCCGGATGAACGCGTCCAGCGACAGGGTGCGCGGCACGCCGTCGACCAGGGCCAGCATGTTGGCGCCGAAGTTCGTCTGCAGCTCGGTGTGCTTGTACAGGTTGTTCAGCACGACCTTGGCGACCGCGTCCCGCTTGAGGACGATCACCAGACGCTGACCGGTGCGGGAGGAGGTCTCGTCGCGGACGTCGGCGATGCCGCCGATCTTGCCGTCCTTCACCAGGTCGGCGATCTTCTGCGCCAGGTTGTCCGGGTTCACCTGGTACGGCAGCTCGGTGACGACCAGGCACTGCCGGTTCTGGATCTCCTCGACCTCGACCACCGCGCGCATCGTGATGGAGCCGCGCCCGGTGCGGTACGCCTCCTCGATGCCCTTGCGGCCCACGACCAGCGCGCCGGTCGGGAAGTCCGGGCCCTTGATGCGCTCGATGAGGGCGTCCAGCAGCTCCTCCTGCGACGCCTCCGGGTGCTCCAGGTGCCACTGGGCGCCCGCCGCGACCTCACGGAGGTTGTGCGGCGGGATGTTGGTCGCCATGCCGACCGCGATACCGGCCGAGCCGTTGATCAGCAGGTTGGGGAAGCGGGCGGGCAGGACGGTCGGCTCCTGGGAGCGGCCGTCGTAGTTGTCCTTGAAATCGACGGTGTCCTCGTCGATGTCGCGGACCATCTCCATGGAGAGGTGCGCCAGCTTGCACTCGGTGTACCGCATGGCGGCCGCGGGGTCGTTGCCCGGCGAGCCGAAGTTGCCGTTGGAGTCGACAAGCGGCATGCGCATCGCCCAGGGCTGGGCGAGGCGGACCAGGGCGTCGTAGATCGAGCTGTCGCCGTGGGGGTGGTAGTTACCCATGACGTCGCCGACGACGCGGGCGCACTTGTAGAAGCCGCGGTCGGGGCGGTAGCCGCCGTCGTACATCGCGTACAGCACACGGCGGTGGACGGGCTTGAGGCCGTCCCGGACGTCGGGCAGCGCGCGCGACACGATGACGGACATCGCGTAGTCGAGGTAGGAGCGCTGCATCTCGGCGTCGAGGCCCACCGGTTCGATCCGGAGGGTGAGGGCGTCGCCCGGCTCCTCCACCGGCGTCACCGGTTCGGGCACGATGTTCGGGGTCTCGTCGGTCATTGCTGGTGAAGATCCTTCCTGGTGCGGTCAGCCGGGACCGACTCAGATGTCGAGGAAGCGGACGTCCTTGGCATTGCGCTGGATGAACTGGCGGCGGGCTTCGACGTCCTCGCCCATCAGGACCGAGAACAGGTCGTCGGCCTGGGCGGCGTCGTCGAGGGTGACCTGGCCGAGGACCCGGAGGTCGACGTCCATCGTGGTCACCCGCAGCTCCTCGGCGTTCATCTCACCGAGGCCCTTGAAGCGCTGGATCGAGTCCTCGCGGACCCGCTTGCCACGCTGACGGCCGATCTCCAGCAGGGCGTCCCGCTCGCGGTCGGAGTACGCGTACTCGAAGTCGTCCCGGCCCCACTTGATCTTGTACAGCGGCGGACGCGACAGGTAGACGTGCCCGGCCTCGATCAGGGGCCGCATGAAGCGGAACAGGAAGGTCAGCAGCAGGGTGTTGATGTGCTGGCCGTCGACGTCGGCGTCCGCCATCAGGATGATCTTGTGATAGCGGAGCTTGGCGATGTCGAAGTCCTCGTGCACACCCGTGCCGAAGGCGGAGATCAGCGCCTGGATCTCCTGGTTCTGCAGGATCTTGTCGATCCGCGCCTTCTCGACGTTGAGGATCTTGCCTCGGATCGGAAGGATCGCCTGGTACTCGGGGTTGCGGCCCGACTTGGCCGAACCGCCGGCGGAGTCACCCTCGACGATGAAGATCTCGCACTTGGCCGGGTCGTTCGACTGGCAGTCGGACAGCTTGCCCGGCAGCGCGCCGGACTCCAGCAGGCCCTTGCGCCGGGTGAGGTCACGGGCCTTGCGGGCCGCCACGCGCGCGGTGGCCGCCTGGATGCCCTTGCGGATGATCTCCGCCGCCTCGACCGGGTTGCGGTCCAGCCAGTCGTTGAGGTGCTCGTAGACCGCGCGCTGCACGAAGGTCTTGGCCTCCGTGTTGCCCAGCTTGGTCTTCGTCTGGCCCTCGAACTGCGGCTCGCTCAGCTTGACCGAGATGATCGCGGTCAGACCCTCGCGGATGTCGTCACCGGTGAGGTTGTCGTCCCGCTCGCGCAGCAGCTTCTTGTCGCGCGCGTACTTGTTGATCAGGGAGGTCAGCGCGGCCCGGAAGCCCTCTTCGTGGGTGCCGCCCTCGTGGGTGTGGATGATGTTGGCGAAGGAGTAGACACCCTCGCTGTATCCGCCGTTCCACTGCATGGCGACCTCGAGGGACAGGCTCTTGTCCTTGTCCTCGGCCTCCAGCGAGACGACGGTCGGGTGCACGACCTCGCCCTTGCGGGAGTTCAGGTACGTCACGAAGTCGACGATGCCGCCGTCATAGCGGTACGTGACCGACTTGACCTCGGCCTTCTCGTCCGCGCCCGCCTCGTCCGCGCCGCTCGTGGCCTTCGCCGACTCACGCTCGTCCGTGAGCCTGATCGTCAGGCCCTTGTTCAGGAACGCCATCTCCTGGAAACGCCGCGACAGCGTCTCGAAGGAGTACTCCGTGGTCTCGAAGATCTCCGGGTCGGCCCAGAAGGTGACCGACGTGCCGGTCTCCTCGGTCGCCTCGTTCTTCACCAGCGGCGCCGTGGGAACGCCCATCTTGTAGTCCTGCGTCCAGCGGTAGCCGTCCGTCCTCACCTCGACGGCGACCTTCATGGACAGCGCGTTCACCACGGACACGCCCACACCGTGCAGACCGCCGGAGACGGCGTAACCGCCTCCGCCGAACTTGCCGCCCGCGTGCAGCACGGTCAGCACGACCTCCAGGGCGGGCTTGCCCTCGGAGGCCACGATGCCGACCGGGATGCCTCGGCCGTTGTCCACCACACGGACCCCGCCGTCGGGCAGGATCGTCACGTCGATGGTGTCCGCGTGACCGGCCAGCGCCTCGTCGACGGAGTTGTCGACGACCTCGTACACCAGGTGGTGCAGACCGCGCTCACCGGTCGAACCGATGTACATGCCGGGGCGCTTGCGGACCGCGTCCAGCCCTTCGAGCACGGTGATGGCACTGGCGTCGTAGGAGGTGGAGACGGCTGCCTCGCCGTCGACGCCGGCGTCGGTGGAAGGGATGTTCTCGTTGGGGTTGCCGGAATCGGCCACGAAGCGCCCTTTCTGGCACAGCACGAGCGCTCCTTGTGGGTGCGCGCCCTCCGGGAGGAGGGTTGCCGGAGCGGCTGCGGCATGTTGCGTTGGTAAGCCCTGAATCAGCGTTGCTCAGCTTTTCCCGGACGGTCCCCACGATTGGGGCGGGATCGCCTTCCAGTCTACCGGTAGCACTGACAATGATGGGGGCTTGCGGGCACCTGAGTCCGCATGTGCCGCCCTGAACCGGCCCCGACCGGGTCCCGATATGGGGAAGGGGGCTGCGAGGGGCTCACAGCGGCACTCAGGGCTTCGGGCCGTCAGCCCTTGTCCATCGGGGGGTACGCCCATGATCGGCCCTCGATCCGTACGCCCGTACGGCCCTGGAGTGCTCGCACGCCCCGCTGGTCAGACGTGAGGTACGTCACCCGTAGGTGTCGCCCGGACCGGCGCTTCCCGGCGCCCTGAGGGGGCCGTAACGGCGCACCGGGGCGCCCGGACCGTTCACCTTGATCATGCGGACCGTGCCGTGCCCGAGGTCCTCGTTCAGCCGGGCCACGAGCGTCGGGGCCAGCAGGCGGAGCTGCGTCGCCCACGCCGTCGAGTCGCAGGAGACCGACAGCACCCGCTCGTCCTCGTCGTACCGCTGCGGCACACAGTGCTTCGCCAGGTCCTCGCCGACGATCTGCGGCCAGCGGCCCATCACGCCGCCGACCGCCGCCGGGGCCTCCCAGCCGCGCTCGTTCAGCAGCCGGTTGATCGCCGCGCCCAGCGCCATCGGGTCCCGGCCGTCCGCCCGCGCCCCCGAGCGCAGACCGCCACCGCGCCGCACCTGCTTCTTCTGCCGCGCCGCGTCCCCGCGCGCGCGTGCCTGCTCCTTCGCCGCGCGCAGCGCCACGCGCGCGAGGTCGACACCGGACGGCTCCGGCGCCTTGCGGTCCTCGCCGCCCTCACCGGCGCTCATGCCGGTTCCACCGTCCCGTCGGCGACCGCGTACCGGGCGCCCGCCAGGACGTGCGGCACGTCGTCGTCGACCGCGGCCGTCACGAGCACCTGCTCGCCGGGCGCCACCAGCTCGGCCAGCCGCTCCCGGCGGCGCGCGTCCAGCTCGGCGAAGACGTCGTCCAGGATCAGCACCGGCTCGTTGCCCTCGTCCCGCAGCAGGTCGTACGAGGCCAGGCGCAGCGCGAGCGCGTAGGACCAGGACTCGCCGTGCGAGGCGTAGCCCTTGGCGGGGAGGCGGCCGAGCCGGAGCACCAGGTCGTCGCGGTGCGGGCCGACCAGGGTCACGCCCCGCTCGATCTCCTGCTTACGCGCCTCGGCGAGCGCCGCCAGCAGTTGCTCGGCCAGTTCCTCGCGGGTGTGCGCGGTGCCGGGCGCGGAGGACTTGTAGTCCAGCGCGACGGGGCCGCCGCCGGGGGCCAGCTGCTCGTACGCCTTGTCGGCGAGCGGCTGGAGCACCCCGATCAGGTCCAGGCGCTGCGCCAGCAGCTCGGCGCCCGCGCGCGCGAGGTGCTGGTCCCACACGTCGAGCGTGGAGAGGTCCATGGTGCGGCCGCCGTGCCGACGCGCGAGGGCCGCCGACTTCAGCAGGGTGTTGCGCTGCTTGAGCACCCGCTCGTAGTCGGAGCGGACGCCCGCCATGCGCGGGGAGCGCGCGGTGATCAGCTCGTCCAGGAAGCGGCGCCGCTCACCGGGGTCGCCCTTGATCAGCGCCAGGTCCTCGGGCGCGAACAGCACGGTCCGCACGATGCCCAGCACGTCCCGCGGCCTGACCTGCGCGGACCGGTTGATCCGGGCCCGGTTGGCGCGGCCGGGGTTCAGCTCCAGCTCGACCAGCTGCTGCCGCTCGCCCTGGCGGACCTGCGCCCGGACGACGGCGCGCTCGGCGCCCATGCGGACCAGGGGGGCGTCGGCGGAGACCCGGTGGCTGCCAAGGGTGGCCAGATAGCCGACGGCCTCGACGAGGTTGGTCTTGCCCTGCCCGTTGGGGCCGACGAAGGCGGTGACGCCCGAGCCGAGCGGAACCTCGGCCCGGGCGTACGAGCGGAAGTCGGCCAGCGAAAGATGCGTGACGTGCATGGTCGTTCGCCGACCTCCCTCAACAGCATGTGGATCGCGGACGCGACCCTGTGGACCACTTCTTCTGCGTGCTTACGGCTTCTTCTCCACCGCGTGGCCGCCGAACTGGTTGCGCAGCGCGGCGATCATCTTCATCTGCGGCGAGTCGTCCTGCCGCGAGGCGAACCGCGCGAACAGCGACGCGGTGATCGCGGGCAGCGGCACCGCGTTGTCGATCGCGGCCTCCACCGTCCAGCGTCCCTCACCGGAGTCCTGGGCGTAACCGCGGAGGCCGTCCAGGTGCTCGTCGTCGTCCAGGGCGTTGACCGCGAGGTCGAGCAGCCAGGAACGGATGACCGTGCCCTCCTGCCAGGAGCGGAAGATCTCGCGGACGTTCTCCACGGAGTCGACCTTCTCCAGCAGCTCCCAGCCCTCGGCGTACGCCTGCATCATGGCGTACTCGATGCCGTTGTGGACCATCTTGGAGAAGTGGCCCGCGCCGACCTTGCCGGCGTGTACGGAGCCGAAGTCGCCCTCGGGCTTCAGCGCGTCGAAGACCGGGCGCACCTTGGCGACGTTCTCCTCGGCACCGCCGTACATCAGCGCGTAGCCGTTGGCGAGGCCGTGGACACCGCCGGAGACGCCGCAGTCGACGAAGCCTATGCCCTTGGCCGCGAGCTCCTCGGCGTGCTTCTCGTCGTCCGTCCAGCGGGAGTTGCCGCCGTCCACGACCACGTCGCCGGGCTCCAGCAGCTCGCCCAGCTGGTCGACGGTCGCCTGCGTCGCCTCGCCCGCCGGGACCATCACCCAGACCACGCGCGGGGCGCTGAGCTTGCCCACCAGCTCTTCGAGGCTGTGGACGTCCGCGAGGTCCGCGTTGCGGTCGTATCCGATGACGGTGTGGCCTGCGCGGCGGATGCGCTCGCGCATGTTGCCGCCCATCTTGCCGAGGCCGACGAGACCGAGCTCCATCAGTTGTTCCTTAGGTCGCTGTGTGGCGTGCCGGGCACGTGGGTGCCCGGCACCGAGCCTAACGGCGGCCCGTCCCGCACAGCTGTGGGCATACGCGCTCATACGTACGCCCTCACCTGGGCTTTTGCCGGAGAGCCCGACTCAGCCGCTCAGCCGCACCGGCATGATCAGGTACTTGTAGGCGTCGTCCGCCTCCGCGTCCAGCGCGGGCTTGCCGCTGAGCAGCGCGGGCTTGGTGGAGGTGGTGAACGACAGCTGGGCGACGGGCGAGTCGATGGCGCTCAGGCCGTCCAGCAGGAAGGTCGGGTTGAAGGCGATCGAGATGTCGTCGCCGTCGAGCTGTGCGTCGACCCTTTCCACAGCCTGTGCGTCGTCGCTGGAACCGGCCTCCAGGATCAGCACGCCCTGCTCGAAGCTCAGCCGCACCGGGGTGTTCCGCTCGGCGACCAGGGCGACGCGCTTGACGGCCTCCACGAAGGGGGCGGTCTCGATCACGGCGACCGAGTTGAACTCCGTCGGGAACAGCGTGCGGTACTTCGGCAGGTCGCCCTCGAGCAGCCGCGTGGTGGTGCGGCGGCCCGCGCCCTCGAAGCCGATCAGGCCCTCGCCGGAACCGGAGCCGGAGAGCGCCAGGGTGACGCTGTCACCGGCGCCGAGCGACTTGGCGGTGTCCAGGAGCGTCTTGGCCGGGACCAGGGCGACCGCGGAGGCGTCCGGGTTCTCCGGCTTCCACAGGAACTCGCGGACCGCGAAGCGGTACCGGTCGGTGGAGGCCAGGGTGACGGTGTCGCCCTCGATCTCGATGCGCACACCAGTGAGGACGGGCAGCGTGTCGTCGCGCCCGGCGGCGATGGCCACCTGGGACGCGGCGGCCGCGAAGACCTCGCCGGGGACGGTGCCCGTGGCGGTCGGCATCTGCGGCAGCGCCGGGTACTCCTCCACCGGCAGGGTGTGGAGGGTGAAGCGGGAGGAGCCGCAGACCACGGTCGCCCGTACACCGTCTGTGGAGATCTCCACCGGGCGGTTGGGCAGCGCGCGGCAGATGTCGGCGAGCAGCCGGCCGGACACCAGGACGGTGCCCTCCTCCTCGACCTCGGCCTCGACGCCCACCCGGGCGGAGACCTCGTAGTCGAAGCCCGACAGGCTCAGCTGGCCCTCCTCGGCCTTCAGCAGCAGGCCGGCGAGGACAGGAGCCGGCGGACGGGCCGGAAGGCTGCGTGCCGCCCACGCCACTGCCTCCGCGAGTACGTCGCGTTCAACCCGGATCTTCACCGTAAGCCGCCTCCTGCTGTTGCGTCTGAGTCCTCCGACTCGGTGTCGCCGCCCATTGCCGGGGGAAGGACACCGGTGACCAGTCTGACGCACTGCGCTGACAGCGGGTGCCGGTCGGGGTCAAGTCGGTCCGAGCGGCAGCCGGGCTCGAAACAGCGAGTTGTGCACAGGCCCCGCTTCGAAACGGATTCCCAGCTCTCTCTAGTTGGAAGTAGTAGTAGGGGCTGTGGATACCGTGGATAACCTCGTTTTCGCAGGTCAGACCCCAAATTTTATCCACTGCCCCTGTGGGCGGAGCCGGTGGAAAACCCGGCCCCTCTGTGGAGAACAGAAAGTTCTGCACACACCGTCCCCAGGACAGGGCGAGTTCTCCCCAGCTGCGTCCCCAGGTTTGGCGACGTTTCCCACAGGGTCTGTCGGCAGCTTCGTGTGACGGCTTTCACTCGACGCAGTGACGGCGCCCGTCGCGTTGCCGAACAGTGGACAGTGATGTGGAGAAGCTGGCTTCCGCTGGGGACAACCGCCCCCAACCTGTGGGCCGAGCCGTGGACAACGTTACGCACAGGGTGTGGACGGAGTGCTTGTCCACACCCTGTGCGTAACGTTGTCCACGAATCCACAGCCCTCTGAGCTGGGCAGACGTCCTACGCCCAGGCTCCCTGTGGACGCAGCTTGGGACAACTTCTCAGTCCCCAGCCTGTGGGCGGAAGAAAGTCGGGAAATCTGTGGAGGGAGGCCGTAACCCGGCGGCGAATCGAACACAAGGTTGCTGGCGGGACACGGAGGTTGGGGGCGGGGAGGGGCCGCGGAAGGCCCGCGGAGGGCTTGAGGGGCTCGGATCGAGGGGTCGGGCGGAGGTCTGGGGGCCTTGTATGGAGGTACGGGCGGGGTGCTCCGAGGCGGGCTCCGGGAACAGCCGGTCCCTGGCCGGTTCCCTGCGGGGCGGGCCGGAGCAGGTTGGCTCCGCGGATCGGCGGGCGACGCGCGGGCGAGCGGCGGCCACCGAGGAGACGCGGTGGGTCCGACGGCACCCCAGGGCATCCGCGGGCGTCCTCCACCGCGTATCCGGCCCGGCGGGCGATCCCCGACCGTCTCTCCCGCGGACGCTTCCCGCAGGAACGGCGAAGGGCGCCCCGGAGACCTCCCGGAGCGCCCTCAGGCTCGTACGCGGCCGACGTCAGCCGTTCTTGATGCGGTTCGTCAGCTCGGTCACCTGGTTGTAGATCGAGCGCCGTTCGGCCATCAGCGCCCGGATCTTGCGGTCCGCGTGCATGACGGTGGTGTGATCCCGGCCGCCGAACTGGGCGCCGATCTTCGGCAGCGACAGGTCGGTCAGCTCGCGGCACAGGTACATGGCGATCTGCCGGGCGGTGACCAGCGCGCGGCCGCGCGAGGTGCCGCACAGGTCGTCCACGGTGAGCCCGAAGTAGTCCGCGGTGGCCCCCATGATGGCCGGGGCCGTGATCTCCGGGGCGGAGTCCTCGCCGCCGGGGATCAGGTCCTTCAGGACGATCTCGGTGAGCCCCAGGTCCACCGGCTGCCGGTTGAGCGAGGCGAACGCCGTCACCCGGATCAGCGCGCCCTCCAGCTCACGGATGTTCCGCGAGATCCGGGAGGCGATGAACTCCAGCACCTCCGGCGGGGCGTTGAGCTGCTCCTGCACCGCCTTCTTGCGCAGGATCGCGATCCGCGTCTCCAGCTCGGGCGGCTGGACGTCGGTGATCAGGCCCCACTCGAAACGGTTGCGCAGCCGGTCCTCCAGCGTGACCAGCTGCTTGGGCGGCCGGTCGGAGGACAGCACGATCTGCTTGTTGGCGTTGTGCAGCGTGTTGAAGGTGTGGAAGAACTCCTCCTGCGTCGACTCCTTGTCCGCGAGGAACTGGATGTCGTCGACGAGCAGGATGTCCATCTCCCGGTACCGCTTGCGGAAGCTGTCGCCCTTGCCGTCGCGGATGGAGTTGATGAACTCGTTGGTGAACTCCTCCGAGCTGACGTACCGCACGCGCGTGCCGGGGTACAGGCTGCGCGCGTAGTGCCCGATCGCGTGCAGCAGGTGCGTCTTGCCGAGTCCCGACTCCCCATAGATGAAGAGGGGGTTGTACGCCTTCGCCGGCGCCTCGGCGACGGCCACCGCCGCCGCGTGCGCGAAGCGGTTGGACGCGCCGATGACGAAGGTGTCGAAGAGGTACTTCGGGTTCAGCCGCGCCGTCGGCTCGCCAGGACCCCCGGCGGCCGGGGACGAGGAGGACGACGAGCCGGGGCCGCCGCGGCCGGTGGACGGCAACTCGGGACGCCCGGTCCCGCCGCCGCCCCGGCGCGCGGGGCCGCTGTCGGACGGCGGCTCGGGCAGCTCGCGGCGGACCGGGTCGCGCTGGTCGTACTCGGCGCGGGGCGCGCCGTACTCCCGGCGCGGGGCGTCGTAGCCGGGGCGCTGCTGCTCGTATCCCTGGCGCTCGCGGCCGGGCGCGCGGTAGTCCGGCGCGCCGTAGGAGTCCTGGGGCGGGGAGGCGTAGGGGTCGCGCTCGGGGTAGCCGAGGCGGGGCTGCTGCCAGCCGTAGTCGTCCTGGCCGGAGCGCGGCCACGCGCCGGGCTCGGGGCGCTGGTACTCGGACGGGTAGGTGGGGCGGGCCGTCGGCATCCGCTCCTCGCGCCCGGTCGGCGGGCGTTCGCCGTGACCGGCCGGTCCGTCGCCCGGGAGCTGGTGGTCCTCGGTGTGGCGGCGGCCGTAGCCCTCGTAGGGGCCGGAGGGCAGTTCCGGCTCCTCGTAGCGCGGCTGCTGGGCGCCCTGCTCATGGGCGTCCGGCTGCTCGTGGTCGGCGGACTGCTGCGGGGCCGGGGGGCCGCCGACGGAGTCGTCCACGGTGATGGCGATCCGGATGGGGCGGCCGCACTCGCGGCTCAGGGTCTCGCTGACGACCGGGGCCAGGCGGCCCTCCAGTACGCCCTTGGCGAATTCGTTCGGCACGGCGAGCAGCGCGGTGTCCGCGACCAGGGCCAACGGCTGGCAGCGCCTGATCCAGTGCTCGTCCTTGGTCTCGACGCCCTGGCCACGGCCCTCGCCCAGGAGTTTCTCCAGTACGCGTGGCCACACTGCGGCAAGATCGGCAGGTACGTCAGCCACAGGGCACGCTCTCTCACAGGTCCCACGAACGTGTGGTTGTGGGATGGGTCGGGATGACAATCAGGTGGACGGGCCCGGACTGGCCGGGCAATCCCGGTCGTGCGGGGACAAGGGAACGAATCGGAGTTCAGCCACGGTAGTCAGGGCAGCCGGTAGGGTTCAAGTTGTTGTCCCCAGCCTGTGGACAGTCTCCCCCGACGGGCGCCGGTTTGACCGGATGGCGTAGCCGCGCGTACCGTGACCAGGTCGAGTTGTCGATGGCTGCTGCCGCCTGCCTCCGATGGGCACAGATCACTTCAGGTGATCGGGAAGCGGTGCACTCGGGCGCGTTGCGAGCTACTCGTGGGCGCACGGTGACAGCCAGGACGGCACCCCGCCACTACCGATTTCTTCTGGAGCCCCCGAGTGAGCAAGCGCACCTTCCAGCCGAACAACCGTCGTCGCGCGAAGACCCACGGCTTCCGGCTGCGTATGCGTACCCGTGCCGGCCGCGCCATCCTGGCGACCCGCCGCAGCAAGGGTCGCGCCCGTCTGTCCGCCTGATCCCGATCAGGTCATGACATCGTGCTGCCCTTCGAAAACCGGCTGAGGCGGCGCGAGGACTTCGCATCCGCGGTACGACGAGGACGCCGGGCCGGTCGCCCGACTCTCGTCGTCCACCTTCGTAGCGGTGCCACGGACCCGCACGCGCCTGGGGAGAGCGCTTCCCCGACGCGTGCGGGTTTCGTCGTGAGCAAGGCCGTGGGCAACGCGGTCGTCCGCAACACAGTGAAGCGCAGACTGCGTCACCTGATGCGTGACCGAGTCGCTCTGATTCCCCCCGGTAGCCTGGTAGTCGTACGCGCGCTGCCCGGATCGGGCGACGCGGACCACGCACAGCTGGCCCGAGACCTGGACGCCGCCCTACAGCGGCTGATGGGAGGGGGCACGCGATGAAGTACCCGCTACTGGCCCTGATCAAGTTGTACCAGTGGACGATCAGTCCGCTGCTGGGGCCGGTGTGCAAGTACTACCCGTCGTGCTCCCACTACGGCTACACGGCCATCGACCGGCACGGTGCCATCAAGGGAACAGCACTCACGGCCTGGCGCATTCTCCGCTGCAATCCGTGGTCGCTGGGCGGTGTGGACCATGTCCCGCCGCGCAAGCGTCCGCGGTGGCACGAGATGCTGCGCAACGCCTGGGGCGCACGCAAGGGCGGGAACTCCGCCGACCCGGCCACCGAGGCGAAGCTTTCTTCCGAGCCACCTTCGGGCCCGGCCGCAGAGACTTCTCGTCCCATGCCCAAGGAGCATGATTAGTGGACACGATCGCAAGCTTCTTCAGCTTCATCACGACACCCGTTTCCTGGGTCATCGTCCAGTTCCATTCGGTGTACGGGTCCATCTTCGGCCCGGACACGGGTTGGGCCTGGGGCCTGTCCATCGTGTCGCTGGTGGTCCTGATCCGCATCTGCCTGATCCCGCTCTTCGTGAAGCAGATCAAGGCCACGCGCGCGATGCAGACGCTCCAGCCGGAGATGAAGAAGATCCAGGAGCGCTACAAGAACGACAAGCAGCGCCAGTCCGAAGAGATGATGAAGCTGTACAAGGAGTCGGGTACCAACCCGCTCTCCTCGTGCCTTCCCATCCTGGCGCAGTCGCCGTTCTTCTTCGCCCTGTACCACGTGCTCAACGGCATCGCGTCGGGCAAGACCATCGGCGTCATCAACGACTCGCTGCTGGAGAGCGCCCGTAAGGCCCACATCTTCGGCGCCCCGCTCGCGGCGAAGTTCAAGGACAGCGCGGACACCCTCCACGCTCTCGGTGCCACGGTCACCGACGTGCGGGTCGTCACCGCCATCATGATCATCCTGATGTCGGCGTCGCAGTTCTACACGCAGCGCCAGCTGATGACGAAGAACGTCGACACCTCGGTGAAGACCCCGTTCATGCAGCAGCAGAAGATGCTGATGTACGTCTTCCCGATCATGTTCGCCGTCTTCGGCATCAACTTCCCGGTCGGTGTCCTCATCTACTGGCTGACCACCAACGTGTGGACCATGGGTCAGCAGATGTACGTCATCCGCAACAACCCGACTCCGGGCTCCAAGGCGCAGGCGTCCTACCTGGAGCGGCTGACCAGCCACGTCACGCACCACGGCAAGGTCCGCAGCCGCGGCGCCCGGGTGATCGTCAAGGCGATCGTCGCCAAGGGCCGCGAGCGCAACGAGGCCGAGCGGAAGTTCATCAACGCCCTCAGCAAGGCGGGACTCACGGCCCAGGCCGACGGCAACGTGGTCAAGAGCGACAGTCAGGCCGTCGAACAGGCCGAGGACGGTACGCCCATCGCGGCCGCCGCGGCGCGACGTCAGCAGCCCAAGCGACAGAGCAAGTCCCAGCGTCAGTCGGGGCAGAAGCAGCCGCACGAGACCGAGCCGACCGCCGAGCACGCTCCCGAGCCGGACGCCGAGCAGGCGCCCTCGCTGACCAAGTCCGAGGAGCCGCAGGACGCCGCGCCCGCGCCCCCCAAGCAGACTCCGAAGCCCGGTTCCGGCACCCGCAGCAAGGCCCAGTCCGGGCAGCGCAAGGGTGGCCAGCGGCCCAAGTCCCCGTCCAAGAAGTAAGAAGGAGCCCATCCCGTGACGGAAGGCACCACCACCGCCG
This sequence comes from Streptomyces sp. NPDC090119, assembly GCF_044747085.1. Taxonomy (NCBI): domain Bacteria; kingdom Bacillati; phylum Actinomycetota; class Actinomycetes; order Kitasatosporales; family Streptomycetaceae; genus Streptomyces; species Streptomyces sp. NPDC090119. The sequence continues at coordinate 467,486 of NZ_JBIVDK010000005.1, forward strand.
CCACTGAGGGTGCTGACACCCTCACCCGCCTCGAGCAGGAGGGCGAGATCGCTGCGGACTACCTCGAGGCTCTGCTGGACATCGCCGACCTCGACGGCGACATCGACATGGACGTGGAGGCCGACCGCGCCTCTGTCTCGATCATCAGCGACGCGAACGGCCGGGATCTGCAGAAGCTGGTCGGCCGGGACGGCGAGGTGCTGGAGGCGCTGCAGGAGCTGACGCGTCTTGCCGTGCACCGCGAGACCGGTGACCGTAGCCGGCTGATGCTGGACATCGCGGGCTACCGGGCCCAGAAGCGCGCCGAGCTGGCCGAGCTGGGCGCCAAGGCGGCCGCCGAGGTCAAGAGCAGCGGCGAGCCGGTCAAGCTCAAGCCGATGACGCCGTTCGAGCGCAAGGTCGTCCACGACGCGATCAAGGGTGCGGGACTGCGCAGCGAGTCCGAGGGCGAGGAGCCGCAGCGCTTCGTCGTCGTGCTGCCCGCCTGATCGGCCCCATGGTTCCATCGGCCCCGTCTGACCAACAGACGGGGCCGAAGTTTGTCAGCCTGGTAGTTCTGAGGGCCGGTGCGTGAAGCACCGGCGCGGTACGGAAGGACGGTCCCCGTGACGGAGGCAGCTGAGCTTCCCCCCGCGCCCGAACAGGCGCGGGAAGTGTTTGGCGATCGCTTCGAGGATGCGGTCCGCTATGCGGAGCTGCTGGCCGAGGCCGGAGTCCAGCGTGGCCTGATCGGCCCGCGGGAGGTGCCCCGCCTGTGGGAGCGGCATCTGCTGAACTGCGCGGTGCTCTCCGAGGCCGTCCCCGAGGGGGTGACGGTGTGCGATGTCGGCTCGGGTGCGGGTCTGCCGGGCATTCCGCTGGCCCTGGTGCGCCCCGACCTGAACATCACCCTGCTGGAGCCTCTGCTGCGCCGCACCACGTTCCTCACCGAGGTCGTGGAGCTGCTGGGCCTGGACCATGTCACCGTGGTCCGCGGCCGCGCGGAGGAGATGCTGGGCAAGGTGCCGCCGGTCCACGTGGTGACCGCGCGTGCTGTGGCCCCGCTGGACCGGCTGGCCGCCTGGGGCATCCCGCTGCTGCGGCCGTACGGCGAGATGCTGGCGCTCAAGGGTGACACCGCCGAGGAGGAGCTGAAGGCGGCGTCCACCGCACTCAGCAAGCTCGGCGCGGTGTCGACCTCGGTCCTGCACGTGGGCGAGGGCGTGGTGGACCCGCTCTCCACGGTGGTCCGGGTGGAGGTCGGTGAGAGTCCGGGCGGTGTGCGGTTCGCCGCCAAGCGGGCCAAGGCGGCCCGGACGAGCCGGACGCGTCGGCGTCGCTGAGGTGTGGGCTACTGAGTTCTGAGTCGCCGAGTCTGAAGAGTGCGCCCCTGGCCGAGGCCGGGGGCGCTTTCTTTTGCGCTGGTTCCCTGCCCGTTGATCTGCCTCAGCCGGACTAGTCGGCTGGGCGGGGTCGGAGTGTCGCGGAGTCCCGGCCCTCGTGGCTGTGCATCGTGTTTCACGTGAAACGTCGCTCTCTGCTGCACGGCATCATCAGTCGCGGTCGCGCCGCGGCGGAACCCCTCGACCGGCGGCCTCTTGGTTCACTCGGAGGGGTACCGAAGTTGTCCACAGAGGTGGACTTCTCCACAGAACGCCAGGGCTCACTGGTTCGCGCCCCCGAAGGCATGGGAGGCTCTGTTCATTGCGAGCCTGTAGTCGAGGAGAGTGAATCCTTGCGGTCCGACGCCAACATCGCGGGACCGATGACCGATCCGGTCCCCGGTCCCCGTACCGAATCGAGGGAGACGGATGTTTCACGTGAAACACCGCCTCCGATGGACGACACTCCCATCGGTCGTGCGGCCCAAGTGGCGGTCGACGCCCTGGGCCGTGCCGCGGAGGGCATGCCGAGGCCGGAGCAGACCCGAGTCATCGTGGTCGCCAACCAGAAGGGCGGCGTCGGCAAGACGACGACGACCGTCAACCTCGCCGCCTCCCTCGCGCTGCACGGCGCCCGGGTCCTGGTGATCGACCTCGACCCCCAGGGGAATGCCTCCACGGCGCTGGGGATCGACCACCACGCGGAAGTCCCCTCCATCTACGACGTCCTGGTGGACAGCCAGCCGCTCGCCGAGGTTGTCCAGCCCGTCACCGATGTCGAGGGTCTCTTCTGCGCTCCCGCCACGATCGACCTCGCCGGTGCGGAGATCGAACTGGTCTCCCTGGTCGCCCGTGAGAGCCGGTTGCAGCGCGCGATCGGGGCGTACGAGCAGCCGTTGGACTACATCCTCATCGACTGCCCGCCGTCGCTGGGCCTGTTGACGGTCAACGCACTCGTGGCGGGCCAGGAAGTCCTCATCCCGATCCAGTGCGAGTACTACGCACTGGAGGGCCTGGGCCAGCTCCTGCGCAACGTCGACCTGGTGCGGGGTCACCTCAACCAGTCTCTGCATGTGTCGACGATCCTGCTCACCATGTACGACGGCCGGACCCGCCTCGCCTCCCAGGTCGCGGATGAGGTGCGCACCCACTTCGGCGACGAGGTGCTGCGGACGAGCATTCCCCGCTCGGTCCGTATCTCCGAGGCGCCGAGCTACGGGCAGACGGTGCTGACCTACGATCCAGGTTCGAGCGGTGCGCTCTCCTATCTCGAGGCTGCCCGAGAGATCGCGCTGAGGGGCGTGGGGGTCAGCTATGACCCGACCCAGGCCCATCTCGGCACCCAGAACGACCGGAACATGGTGGAGGGGATGCAGTGAGTGATCGACGAAGGGGGCTGGGCCGAGGACTTGGCGCACTGATCCCCGCAGCACCGACAGAGAAGATCCCGGCTTCGGCCGTGCTGGGCGCTGGATCGCCCACCTCCTCGGGATCGGGCCCGACGCTGTCGCCCGACCGCAGGCCCACCGGGATCGGCCGAGGCGGCGCCCTGCCGTCGGCATCCCGCGAGCTGGAGGAGGTCCCGGCCAGCCCGGCCGACGACCGGCCCGCACCGCCCGCCGGTGCCTACTTCGCCGAGCTGCCGATCGAGGCCATCACGCCGAACCCGCGCCAGCCGCGGGAGGTCTTCGACGAGGACGCGCTGAACGAACTGGTCGTCTCCATCAAGGAGGTGGGCCTGCTTCAGCCCGTCGTCGTACGGGAACTGGGCGACGACCGCTATGAACTGATCATGGGTGAGCGCCGTCTGCGCGCCAGCCGCGAGGCGGAACTCGAGACCATCCCGGCGATCGTCCGCGCCACGGACGACGAGAAGCTCCTGCTGGACGCCCTGCTGGAGAACCTGCACCGCGCGCAGCTGAACCCACTGGAAGAGGCCCACGCCTACGACCAGTTGCTCAAGGACTTCAACTGCACGCACGACCAGCTGGCCGACCGTATCGGACGCTCCCGGCCGCAGATCTCCAACACCCTGCGGCTGCTGAAGCTGTCGGCCACCGTGCAGAAGCGGGTCGCCGCAGGGGTGCTCTCGGCGGGGCATGCGCGGGCGCTGCTGTCCGTGGAGGACTCCGAGGAGCAGGACCGGCTGGCGCACCGCATCGTGGCCGAGGGGCTGTCGGTGCGGGCCGTCGAGGAGATCGTGACCCTGATGGGGTCGCGGCCGCAGGGGGCCCAGCGCACCAAGGGACCGCGGGCGGGCGCTCTGGTCTCCCCGGCGCTGAGCGGTCTGGCGACGCGGCTCTCCGACCGGTTCGAGACCCGGGTGAAGGTCGACCTCGGTCAGAAGAAGGGCAAGATCACCGTCGAGTTCGCCTCGGTGGAGGATCTGGAACGCATCCTCGGCACGCTGGCCCCCGGTGAGGGGCCGATCCTGCCGAAGGGGTCCCCGGAGGGCGAGTCCGAGGAGTAGCCCTCCGGGAGGGCGTCCCGTCAGCGGGACTGCGAGAGCGGGTCGTGTCCGGTGTGCACCGGAACACGGTCCGCTCTTTGCTTTGCGCCGGTATCGAAGGGATTCGCATCGTGGATACGATGCGATCGGATGTGACGCGGCGAAGGAAGCGAGGAACGGCTTTCATGGGGCGTCGGCTCGTACCGCTCACGCTGGACAACCTTCAGGATCTTCCCCAGCGGTGCCGTTCATGCGTCTTCTGGGAGCTGGACCCCGTCAGCGCCGAGGCCGCCGTGCGGGCGGGCACCACGGAGGTGGAGAAGGAGTCCTGGATCTCCGCCGTCCTGCTGGACTGGGGCTCGTGCGGCCGGGTGGCCTATGTCGACGACGTACCGGTCGGCTTCGTGCTCTATGCCCCGGCGGCCTACGTCCCGCGCGCGACGGCGTTCCCCACGAGCCCGATCTCCCCGGACGCCGTGCAGCTCATCACGTCGTTCATCATGCCCGGCTATCAAGGGCAGGGGCTGGGACGGGTGCTGGTGCAGGCGGTCGCCAAGGACCTGCTGCGCCGGAACTTCAAGGCCATCGAGGCGTTCGGGGACACCCGCTGGAAAGAGCCCGCCTGCCTGCTGCCCGCCGACCATCTCCTCGCCGTCGGCTTCAAGACGGTGCGGCAGCACTCCCGGCATCCTCGACTACGTCTGGAGCTGCGCTCGGCGCTGTCCTGGAAGGAAGACGTCGAGCTGGCCCTCGACCGACTGCTGGGCGCGGTGCACAAGGAGCCTGCGCTGCGGCCGCTGTGACGGGCCGGGCGGTCTCCGCATCCCGAACACGACGAAGGGGCCGACCCTGTTGGGTCGGCCCCTTCGTGGGCCATGTTTCACGTGAAACATCGGCCGGTGCTGCGAAACGTCAGCCGGTGATGAAGTCGTCCAGGTCGCGGACGAGCGCTGCCTTCGGCTTGGCACCGACGATCGTCTTGACGACCTCGCCGCCCTGGTAGACGTTCAGCGTCGGGATGGACATGACGCCGTACTTGGCGGCCGTGGCCGGGTTCTCGTCGATGTTCAGCTTGACGATCTGGATCTTGTCGCCGTGCTCGGCGGCGATGGCCTCCAGGGACGGGGCGATCTGGCGGCACGGGCCGCACCAATCGGCCCAGAAGTCCACCAGGACGGGCTTGTCGCTCTTGAGGACGTCCTCGTCGAAGGAGTCGTCAGTCACTTTCTTCACGGTGCCGGCCACAGCGGGCTCCTTACTTGATCATTCGAGGGGGGATGGGGGGTAAGTCAGACAGCGGTCTTCTCGGGCTCGGCGTGGCCGCCCTCGTCCAGCAGGGACGCGAGGTAGCGCTCGGAGTCCAGAGCCGAGGCGCAGCCGGTGCCGGCCGCGGTGATCGCCTGGCGGTAGGTGTGGTCGACGACGTCACCCGCGGCAAAGACGCCGGGCAGGTTGGTCCGGGTGGAGGGCGCGTCCACCTTGAGGTAGCCCTCCGCGTCCAGGTCCAGCTGGCCCTTGAAGAGCTCGGTGCGCGGGTCGTGCCCGATGGCGATGAACAGACCCGTGACGGGCAGGTCGGACAGCTCGCCGGTCTTGAGGTTGCGGAGCTTCAGCCCGGTGAGCTTCTTATCGCCCAGGATCTCGACGACCTCGCTGTCCCAGGCGAACTTGATCTTCGGGTCATTGAAGGCACGCTCCTGCATCGCCTTGGAGGCGCGCAGGGTGTCCCGGCGGTGGACGATCGTCACGGACTTGGCGAACCGGGAGAGGAAGGTGGCCTCCTCCATCGCGGTGTCGCCGCCGCCGATCACGGCGATGTCCTGGTCCCGGAAGAAGAAGCCGTCACAGGTGGCGCACCACGAGACGCCACGGCCGGACAGCGCGTCCTCGTTGGGCAGCGCGAGCTTGCGGTGCTGGGAGCCGGTGGCGATGATCACGGCCTTGGCCCGGTGAACCGTGCCCGCAGTGTCGGTGACGGTCTTCACGTCGCCGGTGAGGTCGACGGAGACGACGTCGTCCGGCAGCAGCTCGGCGCCGAAACGCTCGGCCTGCGCCCGCATGTTGTCCATCAGCTCGGGGCCCATGATGCCGTTGGGGAAGCCCGGAAAGTTCTCCACCTCGGTGGTGTTCATCAGCGCGCCACCTGCGGTGACGGCACCCTCGAACACCAGGGGCTTCAGGGACGCACGCGCGGTGTACAGCGCCGCCGTGTAGCCCGCGGGCCCGGAGCCGATGATGATCACATTACGGACGTCGCTCACGGCTTGGTTCCTCGTCTCTGGTCTGTGTCGGCCGACCGGTGGGAGCCCCTGCCGGGACTCTCACACCACCCAACCGATCCTAAGGGGCGCACATTCCCCTGATGTCCGGCCACGCGACGGGTCACACCGTGGGTGCGCGGAGAGGCGGGCGGAGACGACGCCCGCGCCGGTTCAAAAACGGACGAGGGTCTGCTTCAGGAGCACACTCCCGGCGCCTGCGGGCCGCTTGGACGTACAGGACGCGTCGACCACATAGGCCGTGACGCGCTTGCTGTCGGCCTTGTCGGGCACCACGACGAGGTAGGCGCTCTTGTCGGCGTAGGTGCCGCTCTTCGCCCCCAGAACCGTTTCGCCGGAGTGCAGCGCACGCCGGACGCAGTCGGGCACCGGGGCCTCGGGCTGGATCAGTGTGTTCGCGCTCTGCGTAGGCCCCGAGGGGGCGAGGTCCGTCTCCGTGTCCTGCTGCGGGCGCTGGCTGCCCCGCTGAAGTCCTTTCCTGGCGGTGAGCAGGTCCGACACCTGGCTCTGCACGCTGGCCCCGGAGAACGTGCCGACGGCGGACGCGGCCGAGCTCTGCGCTGCCTTGTCGGAGGCGGTGTTGTTGCCGATCGACTGCACGAGCAGGGACCCGGCCCCGAGGACGGCAGCGGTGAGCACGGCGCCCAGTGCGGCGGTCCGACGGCGGCTCCGGGCGCGCCCCTTCCGGCCGGGGCCGGTGGTGGCGCGAGAAAGCCTGGCAGGGCGGTCCGGTGGGGTCGCTGTTTCACGTGAAACATGACGACCGGAGCCTTCGGGGGCCGCCTGCTCGGTCCACCCGGCTGCCTCGGCGGCAAGGGCGGCGTCGATCCGGTCGGCGATGTCCATCGGCATCGGGGGCACATCCGGGACGTCGCCCAGCAACCCCTGGATTTCCGCCAGTGCCGCATGGACCTCGGCGCACGCCGCGCAGCCCTCCAGATGGCGCCGCAGCTCCGCGCTACGGGACGGCGGGAGGAGCCCCTCGGCCAGGTCGGAGATCTCGGCGACGTCCGGGTGCCCGGTCGTGTCCGTCGAGGACGTCATGCTCGCCCACCTCCGCCCTTCACGACGGCTGAACCGTTCGGCCCGGAGTCTTCGGTTCCCTCGCCCGCAGATCCTGTCGGAGGTGGGACGGATGCCCCGTGCACCCGGTTCCGTCCCGCCAAGGGTTCTTTTCCACCGTCAGGGACGGCGGTGCCGCCTCTCTCGCCGGGGGCGCCGGGACGCAGGTGGGTGAGCAGGGGGAGGAGTCTGGCCCGGCCTCGTGCGCAGCGGCTCTTCACCGTCCCGGTGGGCACGTCCAGGACCCGGGCCGCCTCGGCGACGGGGTAGCCCTGCATGTCCACCAGGACCAGTGCGGCCCGCTGCTCGGCGGGAAGGGTGCCCAGGGCTTCGAGGAGCTGGCGGTGGAGGTCGTTGCGCTCGGCCGGGGCGGAGGCCGACTCGTGCGGCTCCAGGAGCTGTTCCAGGCGCTCGGGGTCGTCGACGGGCGCTGTCTTTCGTGAGGCCGCCTTGCGGATGCGGTCCAGGCAGGCATTCACGGTGATCCGGTGCAGCCAGGTCGTGACGGCCGACTGTCCCCGGAAGGTGTGAGCGGCACGGTAGGCCGACACCAGTGCGTCCTGCACGGCGTCGGCGGCCTCCTCGCGGTCCCCCAGCGTCCGCAGCGCGACCGCCCACAGCCGGTCCCGGTGCCTCCGCACGATCTCACCGAAGGCATCGGCATCACCCTGCACATGACGGGCGAGCAGATCCTCGTCCCGTACCTCGTCGTACCGACGACCGCCTGCCATCGTCCCCCTCCGGCTCGGATGAGACGTCAGCCCGTGAAATGCACTTCGGTGATGGCCTGCTTGTAGCCCGCCTTTGAGTAGGTGGCCGCGTCATAACCGGACATGGGAACGGCCGTCAGCCACACCAGGACGTACCGCGCCTTCACCGGCTTGTCGGGCTTCACCGTTGCGGTGGAACCCGAGGTGGTGCTGCTGCCGACCTTGTGCATCGAGTCCAGCGACACCGGTGCCGAGTCGGCCGTGTAGAGGTCGACCGTCGTGTGATCCCCGGAGTAGCGCAGCCCGATCGTGGCGGCATCGACGTCCTTCGCCGAGCCGAGGTCATAGACGATGCCCACACCTGGCTTGAGGGGAGCGATCTCAGGACCCTGGGTGAAGGACTTGGTCCGCCAGGACGTCGACGTGTCCCCGTCGTAGGTCTTGGCGACATCGGCCGGGTGCTGGGCGCCGCCCTCGGCGACGAACTCCTGGGCACCCTGGATCGTCACCGGCTGCGGCGCCACCTTGGCCGCGCCCTTGTCGCCGCCGTCCTGCGTCTGGGTGGTGTTGGTGTCGTTGGAGTTGTCGCCGCGGTTCATCAGGGCTTCCGCGAGCTGCCAGCTGCCGAGGCCGAGCGCGGCGATGAGCAGTGCGGAGACCGCCCACTTCAGCGCCTTGCCCGTACGGCTCTGGAGCGGGGGCGGCGGGGCCGCCACGGACTGCGTGGCACCGGGGTGCGCCGAGGTGCGGCCGTAGGTGCCCTGCTGGTAGGTCGTGCGCTGGTACTCCGGCGGACGGGTGAACGCGGGCTCCGGCGGGCGGACGCGGGGCATCTCGCCGATCGCCTTGACCAGTTCCTCCGGCGTGGTGCACGCGGCCTCGTGCCGGGAGGCGGTGGCGCCGTCGTTGACGAGCGCGCGCATCGCCAGCTCGGACAGTCCGCGGTGGATTCCGGCCCGCACCTGGTCCGGCGCGATGAGGCCGATGTCCTTGGGGAGGCCGGCCAGGCCGTACGCGTCGCTCTCGTAGGGCCAGCGCTGCGTCAGCGCCGCGTACAGCAGGGCGCCGATCGCCTCGGTGTCGGTGCGCTGGGGGGTGTCGGAGCCGACGCCGCGCAGGACGGCGTTCACGGCGAGGCCGCGGATACGCCACTGCCCGGAGGAGGTGCGCAGGACCGCGTTCGGGTTCAGCCGCAGATGGGAGAGGCCCTCGCGGTGGGCGGCGGCCATGGCGGCCGAGACCTGACTGACCATCTGGTAGGCGTCGTGCGGCTCGAGGGGGCCGGCCGCGAGCAGCGCGGTCAGCTCGGTGGCGTCGGGCAGCCACTCGTGCACCACGTAGACGAGGTCGTTCTCCTCGACCGCGTCGAGGACCTGTACGAAGCGCGGATCGCCGAGCAGCGCCGCCGAACGGGCGGCCGCCAGCACGGCACGGGAACGTACGTGGTCGGCGGGCAGGATGTGCACGCCGACGGCTCGCCGCAGTTTCTCGTCGACCGCGCGCCAGCTGCTGAATCCGTCCAGACGGGTGACGCACTCCTCGAGGCGGTAGCGTCTGGCGAGTTTGTGACCGCTGTGCAGCTCGGTGGGCGAAGACGTCCTGCCGGAGTCTTCCGCCCCGCCGCTCCCCTGCGCCTGGTCGATGTCCGTGTCCCGCTCCGGGTTCTTGGCCACCCCGTCGGCCGTGGCCTGATCCGCCTTGGCGGTCAGCGGCTCGTCACCGCTGTTGTCTGCCACGTCGACGGCAGCCGTGCTGCGTTCTGCCACCGTCGTCCCTGCCTCCCCATCCGTTGCACGCTGTCCGACGCCGAAACCAATTGTGCCCACAGTCCGCCGCAATGCACGACACGCAGAGGGGGACGATGGTTGTGCGACTACCCCCGCCTCAACGCCCCAGACGCCCGCGAACCATGCCGACGAGCGAATTGAGCTCGTCGATCCGCATCCGGCGCGCGGCCATGAAGAAGACGCCGAGCAGTACCGCACCGCCCGCCACGAGCGCGACGAGCGAGCCGAAGACTCCCTGTCCGAGGGAGTGCCCGATGCCGTAGCAGGCCGCGCCACTGAGCAGCGCCGCCGGCACCGAGGCGATCGCCAGCCGCGCGTACGTCCGCAGCACCCGGGAGCCGTCCAGGTCGCCGCCCAGCCGCTTGCGCAGGCGCCGCCAGGCGACACCGACGCCGATGGCGTAGGAGAGGCCGTACACGGCCGCCATGCCCGCCACGGCCCAGCGGGCCGGGAGCAGGAAGTAGCAGAGCGCGGAGGCGCCCGCGTTGACCGCCGCCACGATGACCGTGTTGTAGAAGGGGGTGCGGGTGTCTTCGTACGCGTAGAAGGCGCGCAGGACGACGTACTGCACCGAGTACGGGATCAGGCCGAGGCCGAAGGCCATCAGCATGAAGCCCATGTTGGTGGCCGAGCCGGTGCCCGAGGCGCCGAAGATCAGCGTGCACATCGGGATGCCGAGCGCGACGAAGCCGAAGGAGATGGGCACGATGGCCACCGCCGTGGTGCGCAGGCCCTGCGAGATGTCGTCGCGGACGGCGCCGCCGTCGCCCTCGGCGGCCGAGCGCGACAGGCGCGGCAGCAGCGCGGCCATGAGGGACACGGTGATGATGGCCTGCGGCAGTCCCCAGATGAGCTGGGCGTTGGCGTAGGCGGTGAAGCCGGTGCCCTCGATGCCGGAGTCCTTTCCGGCGGCGGTGGACAACTGGGTGACGACCAGGGCGCCCGCCTGGTTGGCGAGCACGAACAGCACCGTCCACTTGGCGAGCATCGCGGCCTTGCCCAGGCCGTGGCCCTTCCAGTCGAACCGGGGCCGGATGCGGAAGCCGGTCTCGCGCAGGTACGGGATCATCGCCAGGGCCTGCACGACGAGGCCGAGCAGGATGCCGATGCCGAGCAGGCGCTGCCCCTGCGGCGGGATGTTGCTGACGGTCATGTGGGAGTCGGCCGCCGAGCCGTAGACCCACAGGAACGCACCGAGCGCCACGATGATGACGAGGTTGTTCAGGACCGGGGTCCACATCATCGCGCCGAACTTGCCGCGCGCGTTGAGGATCTGACCCATCACCACGTGGATGCCCATGAAGAAGATCGACGGCAGGAAGTAGCGGGTGAAGGTCACCGCCACCTCGTTGGCCGCCGGGTCGGCGCTGATCGTGGGCGACAGCGCTTGCACCAGGTACGGCGCGCCGAGCATGGTCAGCGCGGTCAGCGCGGCGAGCGCGACCATCACGAGGGTCAGCAGCCGGTTGGCGAACGCCTCGCCGCCGTCCTCGTCCTCCTTCATCGACCGCACCAGCTGGGGCACGAAGACGGAGTTGAGGCCGCCGCCGACGGTGAGGATGTAGATCATCGTCGGCAGCTGGTACGCGACCTGGAACGAGTCGCCGAGGAAGCCCGTACCCAGCGCCGCGATGATCATCGCGGAGCGGAGGAAGCCGGTGAGGCGCGACACCATCGTGCCCGCGGCCATGACGGCGCTGGAGCCGAGCAGCCCGGAGGCGCGTCCCTTCGCCGGGGCCGGAGCGGGCGGTGCCGGGGTCTCCACCGGACCGGCAGGTCCGGCAGGAGCGGGTACGGGCGGCTGCATGGGATTCCCGGGGGCCGCCTGGTACGGGCTTCCGCCACCGCCGTGGTGCGCGGGGCCCTGGACGTGGGGCGGCGGGTACGAGCCGCCGGCGCCCTGGCCCGCGCGGGCCGACGCGGCGGAGCCGTGCTGCTGGTCCCGCAGGAGGTGCGCGAAGGCGTCCGGCTCGTGGTACTCCTCGCCGGAGTGCGAGACCAGGTCGTCCACGCCGACGAACTGGGTCGTGCGCGGGTGGTCGCCGTACGGCAGGTGCTGGGTGGCGTCGCCCTCCGCCTCGGGCGCCGGGGTCTTGGCCCACACGCGCGGGTCGGGGGAGTACGACGACTGCGACGGCGGGGCGTAGAGCGGCTGGCGCGGCTCGTAGCTGCCCGGAGGCGGCGGAGGGTGTGCGGCGCGGTCGTAGAGCGCCTCGGCCACCGGGTCCTGGGCGGAGAGGTCCCGCGCCCGGTAGGGGTCCTGGTCGTAGGCGTCCTGGAGGTACATGTCCGCCGCGGGCTGCGGCTCCTGGCCGGGCTCGGGCGGGGTCTCGGGCCTGCCCGAGTCGGCGGCATCCCCGCCACGGTCACCGTCGTACGGCGCGTTCATGGTTGCCCCACCTCATCGTCCCTGGCCACACGGGCCGCGGCGTCGCTCAACGGTCCACTCTCTCACCCGTGCCGGACGGGTCGGCGCTTTCCGGTGCGGTGTCCGGTGCAGGGTCACCCGGCTGGTCCGGCCCGGCTGCCCCGGCGGGGGAACCGGACTCCTCGGGAAGACGGTCCTCGGTGCCGTCGGGGTTCCCCGAGCCGTCGTCGGAGTCCGCCTCCGCCTCACCCGGACCGTCGCCGTCGCTCTCGGCCTGGCGGGCGGCCGCGCGCTTGCGCTGGGTGTACATCCGGAATCCGGCGAGGACCAGCAGCAGCACCCCGCCGCCGATCACCAGCATGACGGTGGGCGTGACCTCGGTGACCTTCACGTCGAAGCTGACGGGGTCCCCGTACTCCTGGCCGTCCTCGGTGTACAGCTGGGCGAGGACCGTGGCCCGGCCGTTTGCGTTGGCCGAGGTGGTGAACTTCACCGACTGGCTGTGGCCACCGGCAACCTCGACGGGCTGCTCGTCGTACGCCTTGCCGCTGATCTTCAGTCGGGTCGGCTGGGTCGAGCTGAGCCGCAGGTACAGATGGCCGACGGGCTGGACCAGGTTGTTCTGCACGGTCACCGGGATGGTGGCGCTGCGCCCGGAGAGCTTGGTCTCCGACTTGTCGATCAGCTTGACCTGGCCACCGAGGTTGTCGAGATAGCTCAGCACGTCCGCGCGGAAGCCGTCCGCCTTGGTTGCCTGGCCCCGCCACGACGCGGACATCCCGCGGTTTATGGCCAGGCCGAACGGGGTGACCACGCGGGACTGATCGGTGAGGATCACCTGGAAGTTGTCGAGCTTGTCCTGCGTGTCCGCGATCTGCTCGAAGGCGCTCCTCGGCAGTTCCTGCTTGCGCAGCGACGAGGGGTAGGCCGACGAGGAGGGGATGCGCGTGGTGGCGTCCGGGTCGGGCTTGGCCTTGGCGGCGGCGGTGAGGGTCTCAGGCTGCGACCAGTTGCCGTCCTGGAGCGCCTTCACGGCGGTGGCCATGGCCTGTGCCTGGCTCGCGGTCGGGGTGCGCTGCGGAGCGACCACGATGCTGCGCTGCTCGTCCTTCTGCACGTTCGCCTCAAGGCTCTGTGCGAGGAACTGCTGCACCGCGAGTGTGGAGGTGTCCGCCTTGGTGAGGTCGCCCTCGAAGGCCGTGGACATCCGCGCGTCCGCGACCACCGCGGTGGTGCCGCCGCCGATGGGGCGGGCGGCGGACGGTGTGTAGGACAGCCCGGCGGACTCCCGGAGGCTGTCGCTGCGGGCGATCACCCGATCGGCACCGGCGGAGGTGGCCACCTTGATGATCGAGGGGTCCACGGCACCCTCCACCGGCCACGCGAAGTCCGTGGTCGGCGTCACGTGCAGCACGGTCTTCACCGTGAGGGCCGCGACGTCGGTGGCGTCCTTGAGGTGGCTGAGCGAGCCGGTGACGCTGGTGCCGGTGTGGGCGAGCGAGGCGAGGTCCGGGTCGGCGAACGGCAGGGCGACGACCTCCTTGCCCGCTACGGCCTGCTGGAGACCGGCCAGCCACTGCTTGGCGACGTCCTGGTTCTCCCGCGAGCCGGCCTTGGTACTGCCGTCGGGCTGCTGGACCCGGTAACCGTTCGCCATGGCGTCCACCGCGGCCAGCAGGTCCGGGTCGATCACCCAGGTGATGTCGAGGTCCCGGCCCAGGTCCATCATCTGCGCCAGGCGGCCGCCGGGGGCGATCTCCTTGGCCAGCTCGTCGTCCTGGAAGACGGGGGTCTGCCGTTCTCCGGCGCCCGTGCGGGCCGTCATGTGGACGGAGGAGATCAGCGGCCACATGAACGTCGTACGGCTCTTGGTGTCGGCCTCGGACGACTGCCAGGGCAGGAAGGTCCGCTCGATGCCGAGCATCTGGTCCCAGGGTCGCGCCGAGGTCTTGCCGGAGACGGAGACGCCGAACGAGTAGACGCCGTCCTTGCCGAGGTCCAGCTCGTCCGCCGGGACGGAGATGCTGAAGTGCTCGGCCACGCCCGGGACCAGCTTGCTGAACTTCTCCGTGTACTTGTCGCCGAGCTCGTCGCCGGTACCGCCACGGAGATCGTCGGGGTGCTGGGCGATGCCGTCGACCGCGGAGCGGGTGTTCAGCAGGGGGCCCACCCGGAGCCCGACGTGGGCGCCGGTCACGGTCTGCCTGCCGTTGTTGATCACCGTGCCCGACACGGTCAGCGTGTCGTCCTCGGTGGGCGCGCTGGGCGTCAGTGAGTCCAACGCCACGGACACGGAGCCCGCCGACGCCGTCGGCGCCGCCTGCGCGGGTTCGGCCGCGGTCAGCTGGAGCAGCCCGGCCAGCAGCGGGGCGCCCGCCAGCAGTGCTCCCGCCCGCCGCAGTCGGCGGCGGGCGGGAGAGGCACTGGGCCCCTGGAATTCAGCCGCGTCGGCCACGCGCTAGCCCGTCCCTCGTCGTCGTCATCAGTGGTCGTCGGAATGTGCGTCCCCGCATGGTAACGATGACCGCTGAGGTGAAGTGCCACGGACCGTTCCCGAAGATCGCCACGGAGCGGCCACCTGTCCTCTATATCCATTAACGAGCGGAGAGCCGGTGTCCGCCGCATGGGGAGCCCTTGTGGGGGTATGGCAGGAGCCTCCGCGCCGGTCAAATGGGTGCGGTCCTGGTCGGCCGGGCCACGTACCCTCTTCTGTTGTGCCGAACCCCAACGATGACAATCCCGCTGCCCTCAGCCAGGTGCAGCAGCGCGCGGTGAGCGAGCTGCTGCGGGTGGCTCCCGTCGCAGACGACCTCGCCCGCCGTTTCCAGGAGTCCGGGTTCTCGCTCGCCCTGGTCGGCGGCTCGGTCCGTGACGCGCTGCTCGGCCGGCTGGGGAACGACCTGGACTTCACGACCGACGCGCGCCCCGAGGACGTGCTGCGGATCGTCCGGCCCTGGGCGGACGCCGTCTGGGAGGTCGGGATCGCCTTCGGCACGGTGGGCGTCCAGAAGGACGGCTACCAGATCGAGGTCACCACCTACCGCTCGGAGGCGTACGACCGCACCTCCCGCAAGCCCGAGGTGTCGTACGGCGACTCCATCGAGGAGGACCTGGTCCGGCGTGACTTCACGGTCAACGCGATGGCCGTGGCCCTGCCGGAGAAGGAGTTCATCGACCCGCACGGCGGTCTGGAGGACCTCGCGGCACGGGTGCTGCGTACTCCGGGCACACCGGAGGAGTCGTTCTCCGACGACCCGCTGCGCATGATGCGGGCCGCACGCTTCGCCGCCCAGCTGGACTTCGAGGTGGACCCGGCGGTCGTCACGGCGATGACCGAGATGTCCGCGCGGATCGAGATCGTGTCGGCCGAGCGGGTCCGGGACGAGCTGAACAAGCTGGTGCTCTCCGCGCACCCCCGCAAGGGACTCACCCTGCTGGTCGACACCGGGCTCGCCGCCCACGTCCTGCCGGAGCTTCCGGCGCTCCGACTGGAGCGTGACGAGCACCACCGTCATAAGGACGTCTACGACCACTCGCTCATCGTGCTGGAGCAGGCGATCGACCTGGAGGAGAACGGCCCGGATCTCACGCTCCGGCTGGCCGCGCTGCTGCACGACATCGGCAAGCCTCGGACGCGCCGCTTCGAGGAGGACGGCCGGGTCTCGTTCCACCACCACGAGGTGGTCGGCGCCAAGATGACCAAGAAGCGCATGACGGCCCTGAAGTACTCCAATGAGCTGGTGAAGGACGTCTCGCGCCTGGTCGAACTGCATCTGCGCTTCCACGGCTACGGCACCGGGGAGTGGACGGACTCCGCCGTCCGGCGCTACGTCCGCGATGCGGGCCCGCTGCTGGAACGGCTGCACAAGCTGACCCGCTCCGACTGCACCACCCGGAACAAGCGCAAGGCGACCACGCTGTCCCGTGCCTATGACGGGCTGGAGACGCGCATCGGCGAACTTCAGGAGCAGGAGGAGCTGGACTCCATCCGCCCCGACCTCGACGGCAACGAGATCATGAAGATTCTCGGCGTCGGCCCCGGTCCCGTCATCGGCCAGGCGTACAAGCAGATGCTCGAGCTGCGTCTGGAGAACGGCCCGATGGACCACGACACGGCGGTCGCGGCCCTCCAGGAGTGGTGGGCGCGGCAGCAGGGCTGAACGCTTCCGAGATCATGTTTCACGTGAAACATGACTCAGCGGTGGGGTGGTGTTTCACGTGAAACACCACCCTTTTCGCTGTCCCGCCGCCACTCGAAGCGGGCCATGGCCACGGTGACAACGCCGTAGAGCAGGGCCACGAGGATCACCAGCGGCGCCGACCGGCCGTCCGGCGGGAGCATCAGGGCGGCCACCCCGGCGGCGCCGACGAAGGCCACGTTGAAGAGGACGTCGTAGACGGAGAAGACCCGGCCTCGGAAACCGTCCTCGACCGACGCCTGGACGATCGTGTCCGTGGCGATCTTGGCGCCCTGGGTGACCAGCCCCAGCAGGAAGGCCGCGATCAGCAGCGGCACCGTGGCGAACGGGAGCCCGAGCGCCGGCAGCAGGAAGGCGGCGGCTCCCGCACAGACCGTGATCCACCGCCCGGCACCGAGACGCCCCGCACTCCACGGGGTCACCACGGCGGCCGTGAAGAACCCGGCGCCGGACACCGCCAGCACCAGCCCCAGCAGG
Organism: Streptomyces sp. NPDC090119; assembly: GCF_044747085.1. Lineage (NCBI taxonomy): Bacteria > Bacillati > Actinomycetota > Actinomycetes > Kitasatosporales > Streptomycetaceae > Streptomyces > Streptomyces sp. NPDC090119. The sequence goes on from NZ_JBIVDK010000005.1 coordinate 484,178, forward strand.
CGGAGCCCGTCCGCAGGCGTGTCGGAGAGGCCGTACCGGCACAGCATGAGCAGCAGGACCAGCAGTGCTCCGTAGCAGAAGCGCATGCAGGTCATCGCCGTGAGCGCCCAGACGGCCTCCCGGCGCCGGGGCCGGCCCAGGTAACGCACGGCCGCCAGGAGGCCGCGCGCCGTGTCGGAGAGGACGGTGCGCAGCCGGGGCAGCACCGGTGGCCGGTCGGGACCGAGCAGGGAGGGGGCCATGGTCAGAGCGGTCAGGCCCGCGCACAGGTACAGCAGTGCGCCGAGCAGAACCACCGCCGCGTCCGAGTCCGACACGACGAACCGGACGCCGAGGGCAAGGGCGGCGCCGAGGGTCGCGGCGAGTGTTCCGGCGGTGGGGCAGAGGGAGTTGGCCAGCACCAGGCGCTCGGTGTCGACCACCCGGGGCAGAGCCGCCGAGAGCCCAGCGAGGACGAACCGGTTTACTGCCGTGACGCACAGCGCGGAGGCATAGAACAGCCAGTCGGGCGCGTGGACGGCCATCAGCAGGGCGGTGGCGGCCGCCAGCAGGGCCCGCAGCACATTGCCGTGGACGAAGACCTGACGTCGGCGCCAGCGGTCCAGCAGTACCCCCGCGAAGGGTCCGACCAGCGAGTAGGGGAGCAGCAGGACCGCCATCGCGGAGGCGATCGCCGGGGCCGAGGTCTGCTTCTCGGGGGAGAAGACGACGTACGAGGCGAGCGCGACCTGGTACACCCCGTCCGAGCCCTGGGAGAGCAGACGGACGTACAACAGGCGCCGGAAGTCCCGTACGCGCAGCAGCAGGCGCAGATCACGGACGACGGGCATGGGCACAGCCTCACATATGCGGAAGGTCCCCGGGGTCGGCAGACCCCAGGGACCCTCACAGCCCTGGCAGGAGCGTTCTCGTGCGCGCGGCGCTTAGCGCTCGACGTCGCCGCGGATGAACTTCTCGACGTTCTCGCGGGCCTCGTCGTCGAAGTACTGGACCGGCGGGGACTTCATGAAGTACGAGGACGCCGACAGGATCGGGCCACCCACGCCCCGGTCCTTGGCGATCTTCGCGGCACGCAGGGCGTCGATGATGACGCCGGCGGAGTTCGGGGAGTCCCAGACCTCCAGCTTGTACTCGAGGTTCAGCGGGACGTCGCCGAACGCACGGCCCTCCAGGCGGACGTAGGCCCACTTGCGGTCGTCCAGCCACGCCACGTAGTCGGACGGGCCGATGTGGACGTTCTTCTCGCCGAGGTCCCGGTCGGGGATCTGGGAGGTGACGGCCTGCGTCTTGGAGATCTTCTTGGACTCCAGGCGCTCGCGCTCGAGCATGTTCTTGAAGTCCATGTTGCCGCCGACGTTCAGCTGCATGGTGCGGTCCAGGATCACACCGCGGTCCTCGAACAGCTTCGCCATGACGCGGTGCGTGATGGTGGCGCCCACCTGCGACTTGATGTCGTCACCGACGATCGGCACACCGGCCTCGGTGAACTTGTCCGCCCACTCCTTGGTGCCGGCGATGAAGACCGGAAGGGCGTTGACGAAGGCGACCTTGGCGTCGATGGCGCACTGGGCGTAGTACTTCGCCGCGTCCTCGGAGCCCACGGGGAGGTAGCAGACCAGGACGTCGACCTGCTTGTCCTTCAGGGTCTGGACGATGTCGACCGGCTCGGCGTCCGACTCCTCGATGGTCTCGCGGTAGTACTTGCCGAGACCGTCGAGGGTGTGGCCGCGCTGAACGGTGACACCGCTGGAGGGCACGTCGCAGATCTTGATGGTGTTGTTCTCGGAGGCGCCGATGGCGTCCGCGAGGTCGAGGCCGACCTTCTTGGCGTCCACGTCGAAGGCGGCGACGAACTCGACGTCCCGCACGTGGTAATCGCCGAACTGCACGTGCATCAGGCCGGGGACCTTGGCCGCCGGGTCGGCGTCCTTGTAGTACTCGACTCCCTGCACCAGCGACGCGGCGCAGTTGCCGACACCGACGATGGCTACGCGAACCGAACCCATTCCGGTTGCTCCCTGTGTGTACGAGTGAGGCCCTGGCGGGCCGTCACGTGGCGGTTTCGCCGGGCGTATCCGTCCCCGGAAGATCCCTGGGACGGGGCAGGCCGCCCGTCGATCCAGATGTGGTGTCCTGCTGAGCGGACTCGTCGGATTCGGGACCCTTCCGGTCCCGTCCGGCCCGCTCGCTCTCGATGAGCTCGTTCAGCCAGCGCACTTCGCGCTCCACGGACTCCATTCCGTGGCGCTGGAGCTCGAGCGTGTAGTCGTCGAGGCGCTCCCGCGTGCGTGCCAGGGAGGCGCGCATCTTCTCAAGGCGCTCCTCCAGGCGGCTGCGCCGGCCCTCCAGCACACGCATGCGCACATCGCGCGAGGTCTGCCCGAAGAAGGCGAACCGGGCGGCGAAGTGCTCGTCCTCGTATGCGTCGGGGCCGGTCTGCGACAGGAGCTCCTCGAAGTGCTCCTTACCTTCGGCCGTCAACCGATAGACGATCTTCGCGCGGCGTCCGGTGAGAGGGGCGGCCAGAGCGTCTTCATGGGTGTTGCCCGGTTCCTCGATCAACCAGCCGTTGGTGACCAGCGTCTTGAGGCAGGGGTAGAGCGTCCCGTAGCTGAACGCCCGGAACACACCCAGGGACGTGTTGAGTCGTTTGCGCAGCTCGTAGCCGTGCATCGGCGACTCGCGCAGCAGCCCGAGCACGGCGAACTCGAGGATGCCGGAACGACGGCTCATGATCGCCTCCTCTCGGTACACAGCGCTTTTATCTCGCTCTGATGTATCGACTCGATACATCACGACGATAGAACGCCCCCCGGCATGCGACAAGAGGGGCGACGGTGAACGGGATCACATCACCGATTCGTACGAGGCAAGTTGCCTGTTTTGGGGTGAACTTCGGCGCTCGGAGGGTTTTGGTGGTGCGTAGTCTGTGCGGCATGCACAACACCGGGAACCAAGGGGCGCTTGGGGAGCGTCGTGATCCTCGGTGCAGTACGGGTGAATGCAGTAACGACCGCATCCGTACTTCGGGGGGACCGGAAACCAGCCGCTGTTTCCAGGCGCGCACGGATGCGCCTGCCCGAGGAGTAATCGTTCGATGAGCGAGCACCGTCGCAAACCGCCGCAGCCGCAGGGAGGCGGACGTGCCGCGGCCCGACGCGGCCAGCCTGGCCCGTCCTCCGGCCGCGCCGCGGCACCGCGAGGCGCCAACGGGGCCTCTGACCACTCCTACGGGTCTGGTTCCCATGGACCGGACTCCTACGGCTCTGGGGGTGATGGGCGTGAGTACGGCAGCCGTGCCGAGGCACGCCGCGCCGCCCAGAGAGGCGGTGGCCGCCGCCGAGGGGCCGACAACGCGCCTTCGGGGCGTGGCCGCGGCCATGACCAGGGCCCGCCCGGCAAGCCCCGGTTCATCGACTATCCGCGCGTGGGCAAGTACGGCTGGCGCCGCTGGGTGCCGTCCTGGCGACTGGTCACGGGCCTGGGCATCGGGTTCGTGGGCAGCATGGTCGTCATGGCCGGCGTGGGCTACGCGTTGGTCCGTATTCCGGACGAGAACGCCGCGGCCGAGTCGCAGAACAACGTGTACTACTGGGCCGACGGAACCCAGATGGTGGCCACGGGTACCGGTGTGAACCGGCAGAACCTCAAGATCGAGGCCATTCCCAAGGCCATGCAGTACGCCGTGATCTCCGCGGAGAACAAGAGCTTCTACCAGGACTCGGGCGTGGACCCCATGGGTATCGCGCGCGCCCTGGCCAACATGGCGCGCGGCGGACAGACGCAGGGTGGCTCCACGATCACCCAGCAGTTCGTCAAGAACACGTACCTGAGCCAGGACCAGACCCTCACCCGTAAGTTCACGGAGATGTTCATCTCCCTGAAGGTGGGCACGAAGCTCGACAAGAACGACATCATGCGGGGCTATCTGAACACCTCGTACTACGGTCGTGGTGCTTACGGCATCCAGGCAGCGGCGCAGACGTACTACGGCAAGGACGCCCAGGACCTGAGCCCCAGCCAGTGCGCCGTGCTCGCGGCTCTGCTGAAGGGCCCTACGTACTACGACCCGGCCGGCAACGCGGATCTCGACAAGAGCGCGACCGAAGAGGCCAACCTGGCCCGTTCCCAGGGCCGCTGGCGCTGGATTCTCGGTGAGATGCACAAGGACAAGCACCTCACCGACGCCCAGTACCAGGAGGCGATCCGGAAGTACCCGACGCCGCAGGGCCGCAAGGCGACCAGGGGTATGAACGGCCAGATCAGCTACATGGTCGACACGGCGAAGAAGTACGTCCTGAACCACTCCGGCATCACGGAGGCGAAGTTCGACAGGGGCGGTTACCAGATCCAGACGACCTTCCAGAGGGACAAGGTCGAGGCTCTGAACGCGGCCGTGAAGAAGATCCAGAAGTCGCGGCTGAAGCCCGAGACCAAGGAGCTGGACAAGTACGTACAGTTCGGTGCCGCCTCGGTGGTGCCCAACGACGGTGCGATCGTCGCCCTCTACGGCGGCGACGGCTACGAGAACGGTCACTTCACCAACAACGCCGACACCTCCGGTGTCCCGGTGGGCTCGACCTGGAAGCCGTACGTACTGGCCGCGGCCATGCAGGACGGCGTGTACAACTCGGACGGTGAGGGCATCTCCCCGCTGAGCAAGTACAACGGCAACGACCATCTCAAGGTCCGCCGTCCCGACGGGTCGTTCTACCTGAACAAGGACAACTCGTTCTTCTTCCAGGCGAACGAGAGCGAGAAGCCCTGGGGCTACATCAGCCTGCGCAAGGCGATGGAGCAGTCGATCAACACGCCGTTCGTGCAGCTCGGTGTCGACGTCGGTATGACCAAGGTCCGGGACATGGCCGAGTCCACCGGCATCCTGAAGGGCAGTATGGCGAAGGACCTGAACCCGTCCTTCGCCATCGGTACCTCCACTCCGAGCGCGATCCGGATGGCCGACTCCTATGCGACGTTCGCCGCGTCCGGAAAGCAGGCGGACCCGTACTCGGTCACCTCGGTCAAGTTCGACGGCCAGCCGTTGCCGGGATTCGCCAAGCCGAAGTCCAAGCAGGCGATGGACGCGAACATCGCCAACAACGTCACCGACGTCCTGCAGAACGTGATCCAGAACGGCACCGCCAAGGGCGCGCTGGCTCTGGGCCGTACAGCGGCGGGCAAGACGGGTACCACCGACGAGAACAAGTCGGCCTGGTTCGTCGGCTACACCCAGCAGCTCTCCACCTCGGTGGCGATGTTCCGCGAGAACCCCAAGGACCACCGACTGCTGTCCATGAACGGCACGGCGGGCAAGGACTCCATCCACGGTGGTGACATCCCGACCTCGGTCTGGACCGAGTACATGCTGGCCGCGCTGAAGGGGAAGAACGACCTCGGATTCCCGGACGCCGTCAAGATCCCCAAGATCCACAACGAGGCGGGCGCTCCCACCCCGAAGCCGAAGCCGAGCCCCACGCCGAGCGAGAAGCCGACCCAGTCGTCGAGCCCGTCGCCGACCGAGTCGACGCCGCCGCCCTCGCCCACCGAGAGCGAGACCTGCCGGTTCTTCTGCAACGACGACGGCGGCACCGGTCCCGGTGGTGCCGACGGCGGAGTCAGCTCTTCACCGACCGACTCGACGTCGCCCGGAAGCGGTGGTGTCAGGGGTAACGGCAACGCCGGAGCCAATGGGAGCGACGGCGGAGGCGGATTGTTCGGAGGCCAGGCGGGCCAGTAGGGCCACCTGACCGATTGACGGCCATTTCGACCGGCACGGGTGTTTCACGTGAAACAAGGGCCGTCGCACCGACCAGGTGCGGCGGCCCTCGGCGTTTTACCGAGCGAGTACGGCAGGATGTGCCCCATGCCCAGTGCTGAGACGACGCCCGTGCGCGTGCGTGAACCGGAGACGGTACGACCGACGCGGGAGGACGAGATCGCCGCGGCCGGAAGCGAGCTGATCGGCGGCCCCCTCGGCCGACGCGCCCTGACCGGTACGTCCTGGTGGACGCCGGTCCGGGTCGTCGTGCTCGTGGCGATCGGCATGTTCGCCCTCGGGCTCGTCCAGAAGGCGCCCTGCTACGACGGCGCCTGGTTCTTCGGGGCCAGCTCGCAGTACACGCACGCCTGCTACTCGGACATCCCCCACCTCTTCCAGGGTCGGGGCTTCGCCGACGGACTCGTGCCGTACTTCGACAAGCTGCCCGGCGACATGGACTACCTCGAGTACCCGGTGCTGACCGGCGTCTTCATGGAGGTCGCCTCCTGGCTCACCCCGGGCAGCGGCGGCATCCAGCGGCAGGAGCAGTGGTACTGGTTCGTCAACGCCGGGATGCTGATGGTCTGCGCGGCCGTCATCGCCGTCTGCGTCAGCCGGACCCACCGCCGCCGCCCCTGGGACGGGCTGCTGCTCGCCCTGGCGCCCGCATTCGCGCTGACCGCCACCATCAACTGGGACCTCTTGGCGGTGGCCCTGACGGCCGCCGCGATGCTGATGTGGTCGCGCGGCCGGGCCGTCGCCTTCGGCGTGCTCCTGGGCCTGGCCACGGCCGCCAAGCTCTATCCCCTCGTCCTGCTCGGTCCCCTGCTGGTGCTGTGCTGGCGGGCGGGCAAGTGGCGGGAGTTCTTCCTGGCGGTCGGCGGCGCGGCGGGCGCCTGGCTCGTGGTGAACGTGCCGGTGATGCTGTTCGCCTTCCAGGGCTGGTCGAAGTTCTACACGTTCAGCCATGACCGGGGCGTCGACTTCGGCTCGTTCTGGCTGATCTGGTCCCAGAACTCCAGCAACCCGCCGAGCATCGACTTCGTGAACACCACCGCCAGTGCCCTGGTGGTGCTGTCGTTCCTCGGTATCGCGGCGCTCACGTTCACGGCCCCGCGTCGGCCGCGGTTCGCCCAGCTGGCCTTCCTGATGGTGGCGGCGTTCATCCTCACCAACAAGGTCTACTCCCCCCAGTACGTGCTGTGGCTGGTGCCGTTGGCTGTCCTCGCCCGGCCCAAGTGGCGGGACTTCCTGATCTGGCAGGCGTGCGAGGTGGCGTACTTCCTCGGCATCTGGCTGTACCTCGCCTACACGACCAGCGGAGACGCCCACAAGGGCCTGCCCACCGAGGGCTACCACTGGGCCATCGCCCTGCATCTGCTGGGCACCCTCTACCTGTGCGCCGTCGTCGTGCGCGACATCCTCCGGCCGGAGCGGGACGTGGTGCGCCGGTCCGGGGACGACGACCCCTCGGGCGGCGTACTCGACGGCGCGGCCGACGTCTTCGTCCTGCGCGGGCTCCGGACCCCGGAACACGAGTCACCCGAGGAGCCGTCGCGGACGGACTGGGGCGGCCCGGAACCACAGCTCCACGAGGGTCGTTCGCTCTGAGCGAACGCCCACGACGGGCATGAAGAAGGCCGTGCACGAACCCTCGTGCACGGCCTTCCGCCTGTCTCAGCCCGGTACAGGAGCCCGGTAGAGCGGTCCTAGCGGTCCACGATCCGGTCGAACGTCGTGGTGGTGTGCCGCAGATGGGCCACCAGCTCGTCGCCCACCTTCGGCTCGGGAGCGTCGGAGGGGACGAACAGGATCGACACCTGCATGTGCGGCGGCTCGGCGAACCAGCGCTGCTTGCCGCCCCACACGAACGGCGCGAGGTTCCGGTTCACCGTGGCGAGGCCGGCCCGCGCCACGCCCTTGGCGCGGGGCATGACGCCGTGCAGGGCCTTGGGGGCCTCCAGGCCCACTCCGTGCGACGTGCCGCCCGCCACGACCACCAGGAAGCCGTCAGAGGCCGCCTTCTGCTGCCGGTAGCCGAAGCGGTCGCCCTTGGTCACCTTCGTGACGTCCAGGACGGCTCCCCGGTACTCGGTGGCGTCGTGGTCGCCCAGCCAGAGCCGCGTGCCGATCCGGGCACGGAAGCGGGTCTGCGGGAACTGCTGCTGGAGTCGGGCCAGTTCATCGGCCTTGAGGTGGCTGACGAACATCGTGTGCAGCGGCAGCCGGGCCGCGCGCAGCCGGTCCATCCACCCGATGACCTCCTCGACGGCGTCCGAGCCGTCGGTGCGGTCCAGCGGCAGATGGATGGCGAAGCCCTCCAGGCGGACGTTCTCTATGGCCTGGTGCAGCTGCGGCAGGTCCTGCTCGCTGATGCCGTGCCGCTTCATCGAGGACATGACCTCGATGACGACACGGGCACCGACCAGTCCGTACACGCCGTCGACCGACGACACCGAGCGGACCACCCGGTCCGGCAGCGGCACCGGCTCCTCGCCGCGCCGGTACGGGGTCAGCACGAGCAGGTCGCCGCTGAACCAGTCCTTGATGCGGGCGGCCTCGTACGTGGTGCCGACGGCGAGCATGTCCGAGCCCAGCCGGGTGGCCTCCTCCGCGAGCCGTTCGTGGCCGAAGCCGTAGCCATTGCCCTTGCAGACCGGGACGAGTCCCGGGAACTGCTCCTGCACGTGCTTGTGGTGCGCACGCCAGCGCGCGGTGTCGACGTAGAGCGTGAGCGCCATGGCCGGACCCGGAACCTTTCTCGTGGCTGCGGTGGATTCAGTGGGACGTCCCCGAGGGATGTACGGGGACCGGTGGACGGTGAAGCCTTGTGAGGGCTATGGAACCAGAAGGCGGGGCAGGTGGCAGACCGCCGCTCAGCGCCGCGACATGTAGATGTCGAGCGCCTTGTGCAGCAGCTTGTTCAGCGGGAAGTCCCATTCGCCGAGGTACTCGGCCGCCTGCCCGCCGGTACCGACCTTGAACTGGATCAGGCCGAACAGGTGGTCCGTCTCGTCCAGCGAGTCGGAGATGCCGCGCAGGTCGTAGACCGTGGCGCCGAGCGCGTAGGCGTCACGCAGCATCCGCCACTGCATGGCGTTGGAGGGCCGGACCTCGCGGCCGATGTTGTCGGAGGCGCCGTAGGAGTACCAGACGTGACCGCCGACGATCAGCATGGTGGCCGCGGAGAGGTTCACGCCGTTGTGGCGGGCGAAGTACAGCCGCATCCGGTTGGGGTCCTCGGTGTTGAGGGCCGTCCACATGCGCTGGAAGTACGACAGGGGGCGCGGGCGGAAGTGGTCGCGCACCGCGGTGATCTCGTACAGCCGCTGCCACTCCTCCAGGTCCTGGTAACCGCCCTGGACGACCTCGACACCGGCCTTCTCGGCCTTCTTGATGTTGCGGCGCCACAGCTGGTTGAACTGCTTGTGGACCTCTTCGAGCGAGCGGTTGGCCAGCGGCACCTGGAAGATGTAGCGCGGCTGGACGTCGCCGAAGCCCGCGCCGCCGTCCTCGCCCTGCTGCCATCCCATGCGGCGCAGCTTGTCGGCCACCTCGAAGGCGCGCGGCTCGATGAAGTCGGCCTCCATGTCGCGCAGCCGCTTCACGTCCGGGCTCTGGATGCCCTTCTTGATGGTCTCCGCGTTCCAGCGGCGGATGATCACCGGCGGCCCCATCTTGACCGAGAACGCGCCCTGGTGCTTGAGGTGGGCCAGCATCGGCTGGAGCCAGTCCTCCAGGTTCGGGGAGAACCAGTTGATGACCGGGCCCTCGGGCAGATAGGCGAGGTAGCGCTTGATCTTGGGCAGCTGGCGGTAGAGGACCATGCCGGCGCCGACCATGTCACCGGTGCGCTCGTCGAACCAGCCGAGGCTCTCCGAACGCCACTCCGCCTTCACGTCGGCCCATGCGGGGACCTGCATGTGGCTGGCCGACGGCAGGCTCTGGATGTACGCCAGATGCTGCTCGCGGCTGATGGTCCTCAGGGTCAGACTCATGTCGGGGCGCTCCTCGGGCTGGTGTGTCCCCATGGGATCAGGGGCTCCGGCTCTCGCGCCGAAGCCTACTGCGCCCTGCGAGCGCCCCGAATAGGGCGTACAGCACCCGCGTTCCGGCCCGTTGGCGGGCCGGAACGGTCGTCGGTGCCCGTGCCGTCTTCGTGGACGGCGGGCCGGGTGCGTCAGCCGCCGATGAGGCCCCCGAAGAGACCGCCGTTGGCCATGCCGATCAGGAAGCCGATCCCGGAGGCGCCGAGCCCGACGATCAGGCCGAAGCGCTCCCGGGTGGTGATCGAGATCCACTGCCCGTAGGCGCCGGTGATCAGGCCGATCAGACCGGCCCAGGAGGCCACCAGGTGGAGGCCGCCGATGAAGCAGGTGACGAAGGCCAGCAGGCCCAGGACGAGCGTCACCACCGTCAGGGTGTCCTGGAGCGGATGGGGCTTGCCGTCACTGGCGAAGAGAGAGCCGGCGGTGGTCGGTCGCAATGCCTGGGTCATGAGGCACCTCCTGCGGATCGCGGCGCACTGTAGCGCCCTACACACCCGATGTGTACAGATTGCGGGCTCCCAGGCCCGGATTTCAACCGGAAGCGGGTGGGCGGGTAGTCTGTAACGTCTGCACCGGTGTCTGCCCTGACCCGTCGCGGTCCACTGTGGGCGGTTCCTCGCGGAGCCTGCTGATTGTCAGTGGTGGCCGATACCGTTGCGTACGCATCACGACCCTCCTGCCACGGAACGACCGTGGCCGCTGAGTCCAAAGGAGGTGGGTTCCACATGCGTCACTACGAGTTGATGGTCATCCTCGACCCCGATCTCGAGGAGCGTTCTGTCTCCCCGCTGATCGAGAACTTCCTCTCTGTCGTCCGCGATGGCGGCGGCAAGGTGGAAAAGGTCGACACCTGGGGCCGTCGTCGTCTCTCGTACGAGATCAAGAAGAAGCCTGAGGGCATCTACTCGGTCATCGACCTGCAGGCCGAGCCTGCGGTCGTCAAGGAGCTCGACCGCCAGATGAACCTGAACGAGTCGGTCCTCCGGACCAAGGTCCTCCGCCCCGAGATGCACTGAGCTCTCCCGCTCAGCTGATCTCGGGATTCGAGTAGCAGCAACCAAGCAGCCAGAGCAATCCCGCCGAGAGGTTCCCCCATGGCAGGCGAGACCGTCATCACGGTCATCGGCAATCTTGTCGATGACCCCGAGCTGCGCTTCACCCCCTCCGGTGCGGCGGTCGCGAAGTTCCGCGTCGCGTCCACTCCCCGCACCTTCGACCGGCAGACCAATGAGTGGAAGGACGGCGAGAGCCTGTTCCTGACCTGCTCGGTCTGGCGTCAGGCGGCGGAGAACGTCGCGGAGTCGCTTCAGCGAGGCATGCGCGTCATCGTGCAGGGCCGGCTGAAGCAGCGGTCGTACGAGGACCGCGAGGGCGTCAAGCGCACGGTCTACGAGCTGGACGTCGAGGAAGTCGGCCCCAGCCTGCGCAACGCGACGGCGAAGGTCACCAAGACCTCCGGCGGCGCCCGCGGCGGCCAGGGCGGCGGTTACGGCGGCGGTGGCAACCAGGGCCAGGGTGGCGGCGGCTGGGGCGGTGGCTCCGGCGGCAACCAGGGCGGCTCCCAGGCCGACGACCCCTGGGCTTCCGGCGCTCCCGCCGGTGGCAACCAGGGTGGCGGCGGCTGGGGCGGCGGCTCCGGTTCCGGCTCTGGCGGCGGTGGCGGCTACTCGGACGAGCCCCCCTTCTAGGGGCTCGCATCCCACTTCTTGATCACACAGGAGAAACACCATGGCGAAGCCGCCTGTGCGCAAGCCTAAGAAGAAGGTCTGCGCTTTCTGCAAGGACAAGGTCACGTACGTGGACTACAAGGACACGAACATGCTGCGGAAGTTCATTTCCGACCGCGGCAAGATCCGTGCCCGCCGCGTGACCGGCAACTGCACGCAGCACCAGCGTGACGTCGCCACGGCCGTCAAGAACAGCCGTGAGATGGCGCTGCTGCCCTACACGTCCACCGCGCGCTAAGGAAGGGTGACCTACACATGAAGATCATCCTCACTCACGAGGTCTCCGGCCTCGGTGCCGCCGGTGACGTCGTCGACGTCAAGGACGGGTACGCCCGCAACTACCTGATCCCGCGGAACTTCGCGATCCGCTGGACCAAGGGTGGCGAGCAGGACGTGGCGCAGATCCGCCGCGCCCGCAAGATCCACGAGATCCAGACCATCGAGCAGGCCAACCAGATCAAGGGCCAGCTCGAGGGTGTCAAGGTCCTTCTGGCCGTTCGCTCCGGCGACGCCGGTCGGCTCTTCGGTTCCGTCACCCCGGCCGACATCGCTTCCGCGATCAAGGCTTCCGGTGGCCCCGAGGTCGACAAGCGCCGCATCGAGCTGACCGCTCCGATCAAGACCCTGGGCGCCCACGAGACGTCCGTGCGTCTGCACCCCGAGGTTGCCGCCAAGGTGACCCTCGAGGTCGTCGCGGCCTGATCGCCGTGACCGCTCGGCTCGTTTGAGCTGGTGAGGGGCCGCATCCTTTTGGGGATGCGGCCCCTTTCTCATGCGCTCGGCAGCTGACCATGGCGAGACTCCGGGGCACGTTTCACGTGAAACGGTCAGCGGGTCGCGCCCGTCACGATCCATCGGCCGGACCGGGTGCGCACCCAGAGGGTCACCATCCGGACCGTCATCATCAGTGTCATGGCCGCCCAGATCGCCGTGAGGCCGCCGCCCAGCGCGGGCACGAGCAGGGCGACCGGAGTGAAGACCGCCAGCGTGAGCACCATGGCCCAGGCCAGATAGGGTCCGTCGCCCGCGCCCATCAGTACGCCGTCCAGCACGAAGACGACCCCGCAGATGGGCTGGCAGAGCGCCACCACCAGCAGCGCGGGCAGTGCCACGTCCTTCACTCCGGCGTCACTGGTGAACAGCGGAAGGAAGAGCGGCCGCGCCGCCACCACGAGCAGACCGAGGGCGACACCGGTGGCGATGCCCCACTGCACCATGCGGCGGCAAGCCGCGCGGGCGCCCAGCGCGTCGTCGGCGCCCAGATAGCGGCCGATGATCGCCTGCCCGGCGATGGCGATCGCGTCCAGGGCGAAGGACAGCAGGCTCCACAGGGACAGCACGATCTGGTGGGCGGCGATGTCGGCGTCACCGAGGCGGGCCGCCATCGCGGTGGCGATCATGAGGATGGCACGCAGGGACAAGGTGCGGACCAGCAGCGGTACGCCCGCCTGCGCCGAGGCCCGGATTCCGGCGAGGTCCGGACGCAGGGACGCCTCGTGCCGTCGCGCGCCCCGGACGACCACCCAGAGGTAGACGGCGGCCATGCCGCACTGCGCGATCACGGTGCCCCAGGCGGACCCCGCGATGCCGAGCCCGGCGCCGTAGACGAGCACGGCATTGAGGACGGCGTTGGCGATGAAGCCGCCGACGGCGACGTACAGCGGGGTCCTGGTGTTCTGGAGTCCGCGCAGCACACCGGTGGCGGCCAGGACGACCAGCATGGCCGGGATGCCGAGGGCGGAGATGCGCAGATAGGTGGTGGCATAGGGTGCCGCGGTCGCGGAGGCACCGAAGAGGTCCACGATGCCCGGTGCGAGCGGTACGACCACGGCGTTGACGACGGCGCCGATGAGCAAGGCCAGCCAGATCCCGTCCATGCCCTGGCGGATGGCGGCCCGCAGATCTCCGGAGCCGACGCGGCGGGAGACCGCCGCCGTGGTGGCGTAGGCGAGAAAGACGAAGATGCTCACGGCGGTGGTGAGGAGCGCCGAGGCGACGCCGAGACCGGCCAGCTGGGCAGTGCCGAGATGGCCGACGATCGCGCTGTCGGCCATGACGAAAAGAGGCTCGGCGACGAGCGCGCCGAAGGCAGGGAGGGCAAGGGCCACGATCTCCCGGTCATGGCGTCGCCTCGTGGCCTTGGAGATCGCGGGAGCCTGTGTCATGCGCATCAATCTAATCGTCCACAGGTAAGAGATGCAATTGTCTTCTGACCCTTACTTCCGTTTCCGGAAGGCAAGGTTTCGCGCGGCGTTCGAGCTGATCTTGGTCCGAGTGGGAAAGTTTTTCTTCTGCACAGCCGGTGGACGGTAAAGATGCAGGTCAGTGCGGTCTCGCCGAGGAGGGCGAGGTCTTGTTCACAGGGCTGTCCACCGGGTCGTGCACAGGTTTCGGCGAGTTCTCCACAGCATCTGGGCCGTCGTCCACATGGCCTGTGGATAACCAGATTGGCTGACGGTGCCGGGGGGCCTACCGTGGTCCGGCGCCCGCTCCCTCCCCCGGCCATGGAAACGTCACATATCCGACGCGCCGGAACCGGAGTTGGGCCTCTCATTTTGTCAGTGCCGTGCCGTAGAACAGAGGGCACGGCGAGGTCCGCCCAGGCGGACGGGAGGAGGTGGCTCGGTGAGCATTTCCGAGCCCTTGGACGATCCGTGGGCCGACAGCGGTCCCAGTGATCGTCTCCCCGCCTCCCGGCGCCGTGGTGACGCCAACCGTGGCGGCCGTGACGAGCAGCATGAGCGCGGCCGCGAAAGCGGCGGATGGGACGACGGCGGCTCCACCTTCGAGCGGGTGCCGCCGCAGGACCTGGACGCCGAGCAGTCCGTGCTGGGCGGCATGCTGCTGTCCAAGGACGCCATCGCCGACGTGGTCGAGATCCTCAAGGGCCACGACTTCTACAAGCCCGCGCACGAGACGATCTACACGGCGATCCTCGACATCTACGCCAAGGGTGAGCCGGCCGACCCCATCACCATCGCGGCCGAACTCACCAAGCGCGGTGAGATCAACAAGGTCGGCGGCGCCGCCTATCTGCACACCCTCGTCCAGACGGTACCGACCGCGGCGAACGCCGAGTACTACGCGGAGATCGTCCACGAGCGGGCCGTCCTGCGCCGACTGGTGGAGGCCGGCACCCGCATCACGCAGATGGGATACGCGGCCGACGGCGACGTCGACGAGATCGTCAACAGCGCCCAGGCCGAGATCTACGCCGTCACCGAGCAGCGCACCAGCGAGGACTACCTGCCGCTCGGCGACATCATGGAGGGCGCCCTCGACGAGATCGAGGCGATCGGCTCGCGCAGCGGCGAGATGACCGGCGTCCCCACCGGGTTCACCGACTTCGACTCGCTGACCAACGGCCTGCACCCCGGCCAGATGATCGTCATTGCGGCGCGCCCCGCCATGGGTAAGTCGACCCTCGCGCTGGACTTCGCGCGGGCCGCGTCGATCAAGCACAACCTGCCGAGCGTGGTCTTCTCGCTCGAAATGGGCCGCAACGAGATCGCCATGCGCCTGCTGTCCGCCGAGGCCCGGGTCGCCCTGCACCATATGCGTTCCGGCACGATGACCGACGAGGACTGGACCCGCCTGGCCCGCCGGATGCCGGACGTGTCGGCCGCGCCGCTCTACATCGACGACTCCCCGAACCTGTCGATGATGGAGATCCGCGCGAAGTGCCGTCGGCTGAAGCAGCGCAACGACCTGAAGCTGGTCGTCATCGACTACCTCCAGCTGATGCAGTCCGGTGGCTCCAAGCGGGCCGAGAGCCGACAGCAGGAGGTCTCGGACATGTCCCGTAACCTCAAGCTCCTCGCCAAGGAGCTGGAGATCCCGGTCATCGCGCTCTCCCAGCTGAACCGTGGCCCCGAGCAGCGCACCGACAAGAAGCCCATGGTCTCCGACCTGCGTGAGTCGGGCTCCATCGAGCAGGACGCCGACATGGTCATCCTGCTGCACCGCGAGGACGCCTACGAGAAGGAGTCCCCCCGCGCGGGCGAGGCCGACCTGATCGTCGCCAAGCACCGAAACGGCCCCACGGCCACGATCACGGTGGCCTTCCAGGGCCACTACTCCCGCTTCGTGGACATGGCCCAGACCTGACCGGACGCCGCCGCCCGGGCCAAATGAGCTCGACGTGTGCCGTTCCAGCCGGTGGACTGGGGCCATGACGACATCGCACGAAGAGCTGCTTCCCACGACGCGCAGGGCGTTGACGCACCGGATCGCCGTCGCGCAGGCCGAGGGGCGGGCGCCGTCGCTCGTCGCCGCGGTGGTGCGCGGTGGCCGGGCGGTGTGGCACGGTGCGCGGACCTCGGTGGACGGGAACGGGCCGGACGCGGAAGTGCAGTACCGGATCGGGTCCATCACCAAGACCTTCACCGCCGTCCTGGTGCTGCGGCTCCGGGACGAGGGCGTGCTCGACCTCGGTGACTCGCTGGAGAAGCATCTGCCCGGTACCGGCGCCGGTGAGGCGACCATCGCCGAACTGCTCGCCCACACCGCCGGGTTGGCCGCCGAGTCGCCCGCGCCGTGGTGGGAGCGGACACCGGGCTCGCTGCGGCCCGAACTGAGCGATGTACTCGGCGAGAAGCCCCCGCCGCACCCGGCCGGACGGCGCCACCACTACTCCAACCCCGGCTACACCCTCCTCGGCGCGCTGGTGGCGGAACTCCGCGGCGCTCCCTGGGAGCAGGTGCTGCGCGACGAGGTGCTCGAACCGCTCGGACTCCACCGCACGACCGCCCAGCCCGAGGCGCCGCATGCCGGTGGCTGGGCGGTGCACCCCTGGGCCGACGCGCTGCTGCCCGAGCCGCTGGAGGACCTCGGCCGGATGGCCCCGGCCGGGCAACTGTGGTCCACCACGGGCGATCTCGCCCGCTTCGCCGCCTTCCTGATCCAGGGGGACGACCGAGTGCTGAGCGCCGAGTCGGTACGGGAGATGCGCACCCCCGCCGCGCCCGCCGAACCCGCGGACGTGGTCGACGGGGCCACCTACGGTCTCGGCCTGCAGATCCAGCACCGGGACGGCCGACTGCTCGCCGGGCACTCCGGTTCGCTGCCGGGCTTCCTGGCGAACCTCACGTTCAGCGAGGTGGACGACGTGGCAGCGGTGGTGCTGGCCAACTGCACCAGTGGCCCCCTGATCAGCACGGTGGGCGCCGATCTCGTCCGTATCGTTGCCGAGGCCGAACCGCGCATCCCCGAGCCGTGGCGCCCGCTACGCGAAGTCGACCCGACCGTGCTGGAGTTGGCGGGCCCTTGGTACTGGGGGACCCATCCCTTCGTCCTGCGGGTGACGGCCGACGGCCTCCTCACGCTGGGGCCGCTGACCGGGGGTGGGCGCCGTGCCCGGTTCCGGCCGAACGGCGACGGCGTCTGGACGGGCCTGGAGGGCTACTACGCCGGGGAGTTGCTCGAAGCCGTACGCCGCCCGGACGGAACGGTGAGCCATCTCGACCTCGGGTCGTTCGTGTTCACGCGCCAGCCGTACGACGCGGACGCTCCCGTACCCGGTGGGGTGGACGCGGAGGGCTGGCGGGGGATCGCCCAGCCGTAGCGTGTCATCAACGGCACGAAGGGTCCTGTTTCACGTGAAACAGGACCCTTCGTGGCATCAACTACGTGGTCAGAGACTCAGCTTGAAGCCTTCGTGTGAGGCCGTGAAGCCCAGGCGCTCGTAGAAGCGGTGGGCGTCGGCACGCGTCTTGTCCGAGGTCAGTTGCACCAGGTGGCAGCCGAGTCGGCGTGAGGTGTCGACGGCCCACTCGATCAGCTCGCTGCCCAGTCCGCTGCCGCGCTCGTCCGCGTGGACCCGGACCGCCTCGATGAGAGAGCGGGTGGCGCCCTTGCGGGAGAGCCCGGGGATGATCGTGAGCTGGAGTGTCCCGATGACCCGGCCGTCCTGGACCGCGACGACGAGATGCTGGTTCGGGTCGGTGTCCAGGCGCTCGAACGCAGACAGGTAGGGCGTCAGGTCGTCGGGTGACTCGCGCTGAGCGCCCAGTGGATCGTCGGCGAGCATGGCCACGATCGCCGGGAGGTCGTCCGGGGTCGCGGGCCTTATGTCGAGGTCGGTCATGACGCGCAGCCTATGCGGGGACGTGCAGCGACTCCACGGCCTTGACCAGCGGGGCGAGTTCGGGAGTGAGTGCCGCCGCGTCCAGCGCCTCGCGCAGCGCGGCGTCATTGGTCGGACGCGCCTTCTCCAGCAGCTCCAGACCTGCTTCGGTGACATTGGTGTAGATGCCCCGGCGGTCCGTGGGGCACAGATAGCGCTCCAGCAGCCCGCGGTCCTCCAGGCGGGTCACCAGCCGGGTGGTGGCGCTCTGGCTGAGGACGACGGCGTCGGCGACCTGCTTCATCTGCAGATGGCCACCGTCTCCGTCGTGCTGCCTGCTGAGCACGTCGAGCAGGGAGTACTCGCGCACGCTCAGCTCGTGCTGCGCCTGGAGGGCGCGCTCGATGTGCGCCTCGATCCTCCCGTGCAGCAGAGACAGGGCGCACCAGCCCTGCGCGAGGGCGGTGAGCGCGGGGTCCGTCGCTGTCATTGGGGTGTTCCTCCGTCCCGGAGCGGCTGAACTCCAGAGTAGAGCACGGCTGCAATATCCAGCGATTGCATTTAACCCGCGTCTGCAACTATTGTGGAAGCACGTAAAGCGCTCCTGCAATCGTTTGGGAAGGTCTACCCCCTCATGCCTCTCGCGCTTCTGGCCCTGGCGATCGGGGCCTTCGGAATCGGAACCACCGAGTTCGTGATCATGGGTCTGCTGCCCCAGGTCGCGGGCGACTTCGGGGTCTCCATCCCCACCGCGGGCCTGCTCGTCACCGGCTACGCCCTCGGCGTGGTGATCGGCGCCCCGCTGATGACCGTGCTCGGCACCAAGGTCTCGCGCAAGCGGATGCTGATGGTGCTGATGGGCCTGTTCATCGCCGGAAACCTGCTCTCGGCCGTCGCGCCCGTCTTCGCGGTCATGCTGATCGGACGGGTGGTCGCGTCCCTCGCCCACGGCGCCTTCTTCGGCATCGGCTCGGTCGTCGCGGCCGAGCTGGTGGCACCGCAGAAGAAGGCCGGCGCCATCGCCATGATGTTCACGGGGCTGACCGTCGCCAACGTGATCGGCGTCCCGCTGGGCACGCTCATCGGGCAGCAGATCGGCTGGCGCGTGACCTTCGGCATCGTCGCCTTCCTCGGTGTGATCGGTCTCGCGGGCATCGCGAAACTCGTGCCCGAGGTGCCCAAGCCCGAAGGCGTGCGACTGCGTCATGAGCTGGCCGCGTTCAAGAACGCCCAGGTCCTGCTCGCCATGGCGATGACCGTGCTCGGCTTCGGCGGAGTCTTCGCCGCCATCACCTACATCGCGCCGATGATGACCCACGTCGCCGGTTTCGCCGACGGCTCGGTCACCTGGCTGCTGGTCCTGTTCGGCCTCGGCATGGTCGGCGGCAACCTGATCGGCGGCAAGTTCGCCGACCGCGCCCTGATGCCCATGCTCTACGTCTCGCTGGGCGCTCTGGCCGTCGTCCTCGCGCTCTTCACGCTCACCGCGCACAACAAGATCGCGGCGGCCGTCACCATCGCCCTGATCGGCGCCCTCGGCTTCGCCACAGTCCCGCCGCTGCAGAAGCGCGTCCTCGACCAGGCGCACGGTGCCCCGACCCTCGCCTCGGCCGTGAACATCGGCGCGTTCAACCTGGGCAACGCCCTCTCCGCCTGGCTCGGCGGCATGGTCATCGCGGCCGGGTTCGGCTACACCGCCCCCAACTGGGTCGGCGCCGTCCTCGCCGCAGCCGCCCTGGTGCTCGCCCTCCTGTCGGCCGCCCTGGAGCGCCGCGACGCCAGGTCCGGCGCAGTGACCGCCTCAGGCGCACCCGTCGGCCGACCGGAGCCCGCCCGCCACTGAGACCGGCACGGCAGCCCCACAGACCCCCGTCCGCGCCGGTGACGCACACAGCCCGGCCCGGACGGACCACCTCAGATACATCCAAGGAGACCCGCACCATGAGCACCACCACCTTCGCCCCGCTCACCATCGAGGACGCCGAACTGCTCATCGCCACCGCCCGCCGCGCGGCCGAGGACGCCGGTGTGACCGTCAGCGTCACCGTCCTGGACGCCGGTGGCCACCTGCTCGCCTTCCGCCGGGACGACCGGGCCGTGCTGATCTCCGGCGAGACCAGCACCCGCAAGGCGTACACCGCTCTCCAGCTCGATGCGCCGACCGCCGACCTGGTCGACCTCGTGCAGCCCGGCGGCCTCTTCCACACGCTGCCCACGGCGCTCGACCGCCCGCTGCTCTTCATCGCCGGGGGCGTCCCCGTCCACCGTGACGGCCGGCTGATCGGTGCGATCGGTGTCGGCGGCGGTGCGCCGGACCAGGACCACGGCTTCGCCACCTCGGCTGTGAGCGCCCTCGTCTGAGCGCGCCCCACACACCATGACAACGGCCCCCGCCGCATCGCGGGGGCCGTCGTCAGGTCGAGGTCAGCCCGCGGCCACCGTCAGCGGTGCGAACCTGCGGGTCCAGTCCCCCGGCAGCTCAGCCGCTCCGAGCACCATGACGGAATTCGACATCACCGGCGCGAGTCCCCGTTCCTGCGCCCAGGTCAGCAGTTCCTCGTGGCGCACGTCCACGTCGGTGCGCAGCGGCCGGTCGGTACGGGCCGCGAGCGAGCCGATGAGAGCCTTGGCCGTCTCCGTGTCACGGGCGATCAGCGGTCCGACGACATGGGTCCCCATGTTGGGCCAGGCGGTGGCGTACCCGGTGATCTGGCCGTTCTCCTCCGCGACCCGCACCTGATCGGCGAAGGCGGGCAGCCGGACGATGACCGAGGTGCGGTCGACGCCGAAGACCTCCGCGTCGAGGCGGAGGATCGACGGAAGGTCCTCGGCGGTCGCGGCCCGCGTCGCCACCGACGGCTCCGACCCGTCCGGCGTGAAGTGCCCCATGAGCATCTCCGCCCGGCCCACGGTCTTGAAGCCGATCTCCTCGTACAGCGGGCGGCCCACCGGCGTGGCGTGCAGGGTCAGGGGAGTGCCGTCCATGGCCGCCACGACATGCCGCATCAGGCGGCGCCCCACGCCCTTGCGGGAATGGCGTTCGGCGACCAGGACCATACCGATGGCACCCAGTTCCAGCCGCTGCCCGGAGCCGTACTCCGTGACGACGCACGCGGCGACGAGGCCACCGTCGGGATCGTCGATGCCGAAGCCGTTTCCGGCGGTCAGCAGGAGCCCCCACTTGTGTTCCTCGCGGGACCACCCCCGGTCCTCGGACAGATCGGCGCAGGCGGCGAGATCGCGCGGAGTCAGACGGCGGATGGGCAGCGCGGCGAGTGAAGAGATCGGCACGCCGGTCAGGCTGTCCGAAGGACACCCTCCACGTCCACCGGATTCGGAGACTTCTTACCGCTTCCGGCCAGTTCCGGCAGGGGTGTTTCACGTGAAACACCCCTGCCGAACGACGCACCGCGCACCGAAGTCGATCAACCCGGTGGACTCGCAAGAGGTTTGGCGGCCAACAGCGTAACCGGACGAAGCGCGTCAAGAGCTGTGTTTCCGGGTAACCCGACGCGGCATCCGGCCACGGTGCCACGCTGCGGAACGAGTGCTGCGGTCCTCCGCCTCGTCGGGGCTCACGCGCTTCCGAGGGGGAGAGCGCAGACCGTCGCAGGAGTGCGAGCGAGGGCACACATGGAAGCTCCGGCCACCCCGTCGGGGAACGACGGCCTCCCGGACCACGGCGACCGACGCCTGAGCCGCGGAGCCGAGACCGAGCCGGTCGTCGCGCGCCCGGCGCGGCCGCTCGCCCAGGCGTCCTGGGACGCGCTGCTGATCCGCCGCACGATGGCGGAGATCGCGCCCGTCGCCGACAAGGTGACCTCGTACTTCTACGCCCTCCTCTTCGTGCGCCACCCGGAGCTGCGGCCCCTGTTCCCGCCCGCGATGGACACCCAGCGGGACCGGCTGCTGCGGGCACTGCTCACGGCGGCGGAGCACATCGACAACACGCCCGTGCTCGTCGACTACCTGCAGAACCTCGGCCGGGGGCACCGCAAATACGGCACCCGGGCCGAGCACTACCCGGCCGTGGGCGCGTGCCTGATCGGCGCTCTGCGCACCTACGCCACCCACACCTGGAACCCGCAGGCGGAGGCGGCCTGGGGCCGGGTCTACGCGACCATCTCCCAGGTCATGATCGACGCTGCCGCGACGGCCGGCCGGGAGGCTCCGCCCTGGTGGCATGCCGAGGTCGTCACCCACGACCTGAGGACGCCCGACGTCGCGGTCCTCACTCTGCGCCCCGACCAGCCGTACCCCTTTCTGGCCGGGCAGTACGCGAGTGTGGAGACCCCTTGGTGGCCGCGCGTCTGGCGGCACTACTCCTTCGCCTCCGCACCCCGCGCCGACGGCCTGCTCACCTTCCATGTGCGGGCGGTTCCGGCAGGCTGGGTCTCCAACGCCCTGGTGCACCGCGCCTGCCCCGGGGACATCGTGCGCCTCGGGCCACCGGTCGGCTCGATGAGCGTCGACCACGGCACCGACAGCGGCCTGCTCTGCCTGGGCGGTGGCACCGGTATAGCCCCGATCAAGGCCATGGCCGAGGAGGTGGCCCAGCACGGCGCCCGCCGCCCGGTGGAGGTGTTCTACAGCGCCCGCCATGACCACGACCTGTATGACATCGACACCCTGCTCCGGCTGCGGCAGGCCCACCCCTGGATATCCGTCCGGTCGGTCATCGACCGGGAGGACCGCCACCTCCACGACGCCGTGCGGGCGCGCGGCCCCTGGCGGGACTACGACGCCTATCTCTCCGGTCCGCCCGGCATGATCCGCAGCGGTGTCTCCGCATTGCAGTCGCTCGGTGTCCCCGCGCCCCGCATACGGCACGACCCGGTCGAGGACCTGGTGGTCGCCGGTTTCTGAGTGAGCGGGCCCCGGCTAGCCGAGGTCGGGGGCGTGCATGGCGCGGACGCCTTCGATGTTGCCGTCCAGGTAGTGGCGCAGCGACAACGGCACGAGGTGGACGGAGGCGATGCCGACCCGGGTGAACGGGATACGGACGATCTCGTACTCCCCGGCCGGCTCCTCCACCTCGGGGCCATGGCGGAGGGAGGGGTCCATGGACTCCAGTCGGCAGACGAAGAAGTGCTGGACCTTCACCCCGGTCGCGCCGCCGTCCTCGCCGATGTGCTCCACGGTGTCCACGAAGCAGGGCACGACATCGCTGATCTTGGCGCCGAGTTCCTCGTACACCTCGCGGTGCAGGGCGTCCACGACGGTCGGGTCCGCTGGCTCGACCCCGCCACCGGGGGTGACCCAGTAGGGATCGACGCCGGGCTTGGTGCGCTTGATCAGGATGAGGTCGTCACCGTCCAGCAGGACGGCGCGGGCGGTGCGCTTGACCACGGGTCGGACGGTCATGGGAACAATGTGGCCCGGCTGGTTCCACGTGAAACATCGCAGGCGACTTCGGCCGCACGACGGGGAGGCATTCCCGGCGGAAAGTCCCCTCAGCACCAGCGAGAGGCCGCCCGCTGAAGCCACTCGTGTGCCCGCGCCACATGGGGCAGAGCCAGCGATCCGGTGCGCACCACCAGGAAGTACGTCCGCAGCGGCGGTACGGCCGGGTCATGCAGCAGCACCACCTCGGCGCGGTCCAGGGCAGCGGCGCACAGATAGCGCGGCAGCACCGCGAGCCCGGCGCCCGCTCGGGCGCATGCCAGCACGGCGCGCAGGTCGGGGACGATGACCGTGCCGGAGACCCCCGGACGTGTGTCGAAGACGGCGGCCCAGTAGCGCGAGACGAAGGGCAGCGACTCGTGGACCTCGACCACGGGCAGGTTCTTCAGCGCGGCCGCCCCGGTCCGCCGTAGCGCTTCCGGACCGATCCGCTCGGCCCAGCACGGGGCGGCGACCAGCACATGCTCCTCGTCGCAGAGCGGGCTCGCGCTCAGCAGGGCACCGCGCGGCCGGAGCGTACTGATGGCCAGCTCGTGATGGCCTGCCGCGAGACCTTCCAGCACCTCCTCCGCGGTGCCGAAGGAGGCGCGCAGGGCGAGGCCCTGGCCGTCGGCGCCGGTCAGCTCCGTCAGGGCGGGCAGCGCGCGCTCGGCGGTGAACTCCGGGGGCCCGGCGAGATGGAGTGTGCGCAGCGAGGACTCGTCGTCCAGGCCGCTCTCGGCTATCTCCACCAGGGCGTCGAGATGCGGTGCCGCTTTGTGGGCCAGCTCGTCGCCGATGGTCGTGGGCGTCACCCCGCGGGCCTGCCGCAGGAAGAGGGGGCGGCCGAGCTGGCGCTCCAGCGTGCGGATCTGGGAGGTGACGGCGGGCTGGGACAGGCCCAGCAGGGCGGCGGCGCGGGTGAAGGAGCCGGCCCGGTGCACGGTGACGAAGGTCCGCAGCAGGGCCAGGTCCATGCGGGTCCCCCTTTCCCTGCCTCCTTCAGTGGCTGGGCAGGCCCCAACTATAAATAAGTCGATAGGTCTCTGTCGTTACCGTGATTGGACACTGACGCAGAGTCAACTAGCCTTGTTCGCGCGGTTCTTCGCGCGCGGAACCGGTGACGGTCCGAGCCACGAGGGGGGAGGCTCGGACCGTCCGCACCGCCTTCAGCCCGCGGACTCGCCGGACTCGTTCAAGGCGCGCAGCACGTCCGCCACCAGGTCGTCGGCGTCCTCGGCCCCGACCGACATGCGGATGAAGCCCTCCGGCACCGCGTCCCCGCCCCAGCGGCCGCGCCGCTCGGCCGTGGAGCGCACCCCGCCGAAGCTCGTCGCGTCCTCGACCAGCCGCAGCGCCTCCAGGAACCGCTCGGCGCGCTCGCGGGTGGGCAGCGTGAAGGAGACCACGCAGCCGAAGCGGCGCATCTGCCGCGCGGCGACCGCGTGCGACGGGTCGTCGGGCAGCCCCGGATACCGCAGGCCGGAGACCTCGGGACGCCCGCGCAGCGCCTCGGCCACCGCGAGCGCCGTGGCGTTCTGCCGGTCGACGCGGAGCGGGAGCGTGGCGATCGAGCGGTGGGCGAGCCACGCCTCCATCGGGCCGGGGATCGCCCCGACGATCTTCCGCCAGCGGCGCACCGCGTCCATCGCCTCGCCCGTGCGCCCGACGACGTAACCCAGCAGGACGTCACCGTGCCCGGTGAGCTGCTTGGTGCCGCTGGCCACGGCGAAGTCGGCGCCCAGCTCCAGCGGACGCTGCCCGAGCGGCGTGGCGAGGGTGTTGTCGACCGCCACCAGCGCGCCGCGCGCGTGGGCCTCCTTCACCAGCCGCCGGATGTCGCACACGTCGAGCCCGGGGTTGGACGGCGACTCGATCCACAGCAGCCGTGCCCCGTCGAGCACGTCGAGCTGGGCGTCGTCGCCGGTGGGCGCGGTGCGCACCTCGATGCCGAACGCCTCCAGCTGGGCCCGGACCAGGGGGAGCGCCTGGTAGCCGTCCGAGGGCAGCACGACCGTGTCGCCGGAGCGCAGCTGGGAGAAGAGCACGGCGGAGATCGCGGCCATCCCGGAGGCGAACACCAGCGTCTCGGTGTCGTCGTCGCCGGGCGCCTCCAGCTCGCCGATGGCACGCTCCAGGAGGGTCCAGGTGGGGTTGCCGTCGCGGCCGTAGGAATACGGGCCGCTGACCTCGCCGGGCAGGTGGAAGTGCGCGGCGAACACCGGCCCCGGCAGGGTCGGCTCGTGCTTCACCGGCTCGGGAAGACCGGCCCGGACGGCGCGCGTACCGTCGCCGGTGGAGTTGTCGTTCATACGGGCCGTTCCTCCAGATGTTCGCGTACGGAGTCGAGCAGTCCCGCGCTCGCCGCCTCCACCATCTCAAGGCACTCCTCGAAACCCGCACGGCCCCCGTAGTAGGGGTCCGGCACATCGAGGTCGGCGTCGGCCGCCGGGTCGTAGGAGCGCAGCAGACGCACCTTGCGCGCGTCCGCCTCGGTCGGGGCGAGGCGGCGCAGGGCCTCCAGGTGGTCGGTGTCGAGGGCGATCACCAGGTCGAGGTGGCCGAACCAGGACGGCCGGAACTGCCGCGCGGTGTGCCCGGTGTCGTAGCCGTGCTCGTCGAGGACGGACACGGTGCGCGGGTCGGCGTCGTCGCCCTCGTGCCAGCCACCGGTACCGGCGCTGTCGACCTCGACCAGGCCGTCGAGTCCGGCTTCGGCGACGCGCGCCCGGAAGACCGACTCGGCCATCGGGGAGCGGCAGATGTTGCCGGTGCACACGAAACAGACGCGGTAGGTCATGACCGGATCAGTCCTCGTCGGGCAGGACGAGGTTCAGCGCCCAGGAGACGATGGAGATGATCAGCCCGCCGAGCACGGCCGTCCAGAACCCGTCGACGTGGAAACTGAGGTTGAGCTGCCCGCACACCCACGAGGTCAGCAGCAGCATCAGCGCGTTGACGATGAGGGTGATCAGGCCGAGGGTCAGGATGAACAGTGGGAAGGTCAGCACCTTCACGACCGGCTTGACCAGAAGGTTCACCAGTCCGAAGACCAGCGCGACCACGATCAGCGTGCCGACCTTCTTGCCCGTGCTGTCACCGGTGAGGGTGATCTTGTCGAGGAGCCACACGGCGACCGCGAGGGCGCCCGCGTTGGCGATCGTCTTGACTACGAGATTCTTCATGTGTCTGATCGTTGCAGACCAGAATCAGAGTGGCGGCGGGGCAAGGGCGGGCGACGGCGATGAAGGCATTCCGGCTGGACGATCTGGAGGCGGAGCGCTCCGCCAACGAGGGCGCCTATCTCCAGTTCCTGCGCGAGCGGAACATGTCGGTCGGCCTGTACGCCCTCGACGCGGGCTCCCATGACCCGCAGAAGCCGCATCTCCAGGACGAGGTGTACTTCGTCGTCAGCGGCCGGGCCTCGATCACGGTCGGGCTGGAGACCACGGAGGTCGCGCGGGGCAGCGTGGTCTACGTACCGGCGGGCGTGGCCCACAAGTTCCACCACATCAGCGAGGACCTGAGGGTCATGGTGGTGTTCTCTCCCCCCGAGGCGTGAGGGTCGGTCCTCAGGGTTCCCTAGGGGATGGATCAGGGGACGACAAGGGGTGCGAGGCCCCCACGGAGACCCTCGGCGGCTCTAGCATCGAAGCGGGACATCGAGAACCGCTAGCGCAAAGGACGAGGCGATGCGAGAGATCTTCACGGGGTTGCCGTGGTGGGTGAAGTGGATCGCGGTGCCGGTCATCGCGCTGGTCGTGTTCGGCGGCCTGATAGCGACCGTGGTCGGCTTCCTGATCGGCCTGCTCTTCAAGCTCCTGCTCTTCGTCGCCCTGGTCGGCGGACTCGTCTACGTGGTGCGGAAGTTCACCGCCGGTTCCTCCTCGCGCGGCGACTGGTGACGCGCGCGGCGGCCGGGGAGCGGTAACACGGAGCGCGGGTTCCCTCGGGCGGGGGAAGTTTCCCCGGCAGGCCGTCCGCGCGCGGTGGTGGACGGTTAGAGTCCGGAACCTCCGTGGGGCCCCGAACCCCACGGGCGGCACGCACCCCACCCGTGTCCACCCCGCACGGGCCGCCCCCACCTCCGCGCTTCGGGAGTAAATCCTTGGCCACGGTCGACACCGCTCCGGCAGGACCCCACGCACCCCCGGCTCCGGCGCGGTCCTGCGCGCCTCCGATGCAGCGGCCCCCCGCCGCCACCGCCCCCGACAAGCACTCCGCGACCCTCATCGGCTCCGTCCAGCGCGCCATGCGCCTGCTGGAGACGGTCGCCGGGCACGAGTACGGCGCCCCCGCCAAGCAGCTCGCCCGCGAGACCGGCCTCGCGCTCCCCACGGCGTACCACCTGCTGCGCACCCTGGTGCACGAGGGCTATCTGCGCCGGGACAAGGGGCGGTTCTTCCTCGGCGACGCGGCGGACCGGCTGAGTAGCAGCGGAGCGCAGCAGAAACGTCGCAGCACGGTGGCCGACATCCTCGAGCACTGGCGCGATGCGATCGGTGCCCCGGTGTACTACGCGATGTACCGGGACGGCGAGATCGAGGTCATGTGCGTGGCCGACTCGCGCGAGACCCCGGCCGTCGCGGAGTGGGCCGACTTCCGCGAGACCGGACATGCCCACGCGATCGGGAAGTGCCTGCTCTCCCAGCTGGACGAGGACGCCCGCCGCGACCACCTCGCGCGCTACCCGGTGCGCTCCCTCACGCCGTACACCGTGCGCGACAACGATGCCCTGCTCCGGCGGCTGGCCAGGACCCGGCGGATGGAACCGGTGGTGGAACGGCAGGAATACGCCCTTGGAGCGGTCTGTGCGGCGGTGCCGATCACTGTCGGTACAACCGCCGCGACGATGGCGATCTCGCTCCCGGCCCATCAGGCTGATCAACTGCCGTGCATGACAAGGAGGTTGCAGTCGGAGATGGGCCGTCACATGGGAGCGCTGGCGCTCTCTATCAGCATCTGAAAACTCACTCCTTGTGATCTGCCATGCACGTTCAGCTAGATTTGACCCCAGTCAGGGATTAAACCCGGCCAGTCGATGTCATACGACGGGGTAGGCGATGCGCGAGTCCGTACAGGCAGAAGTCATGATGAGCTTTCTCGTCTCGGAGGAGCTTTCCTTCCGTATTCCGGTGGAGTTGCGCTATGAGACGAGTGATCCTTATGCGGTCCGGCTCACCTTCCATCTGCCCGGTGACGCCCCGGTGACCTGGGTCTTCGGCCGGGAGTTGATGATCGACGGGGTCGGCCGGCCGTGCGGCGAGGGTGATGTGCACATCGCCCCCGTCGACTGCGAGGTGCTGGGCGAGGTGCTGATCCGGCTTCAGGTGGGCGGCGATCAGGCGCTGTTCCGCTCCTCTACCCCACCGCTCGTGGCGTTCCTGGACCGCACCGACAAGCTGGTGCCGCTCGGTCAGGAGGGTGCGCTGGCCGACTTCGACACCCACCTCGACGAGGCCCTGGGCCGCATCCTGGCCGAGGAGCAGAGCGCGGGCTGACGCGGGCCCGGTCGGGGGCGCCGAGCGTTCCGCCGGGCTCCGTGAACCTTTGAAGAAACGCTTCTGCAAGGGTTCACGGGCAGCCGGTCCCGCCCGTCCCGACGGGTCCGACGGCTCCCTCAGCGCTTCCGGCGCCGTCCCCTGCCGCCGGAGGCCGCGACGGGCTTGCCGGCCGCGGGAGCCGCCGTACCCGGCGCGGGGCGGTCCGCCGAGACGACCAGGGCGGCGAGCGCGGTGGTGACCGGAACCGAGGCGACCAGACCGATCGAGCCGACCAGCGTCCGCACGATCTCCTCCGCGACCAGCTCGCTGGTGGCCACGGTGCCCACCCCGCTCTGCGCGATGGAGAACAGCAGGAGCAGGGGCAGCGCGGCGCCCGCGTAGGCGAGGACGAGGGTGTTGACGACGGAGGCGATGTGGTCGCGGCCGATGCGGATGCCCGCCCGGTACAGCCCCCGCCAGCCCATCGAGGGGTTGGCCTCGTGCAGCTCCCACACTGCCGAGGTCTGGGTGACCGTCACATCGTCCAGCACGCCCAGCGAGCCGATGATGACGCCCGCGAGCAGCAGGCCGCTCATGTCGATGGACGGGTAGAGACCGTGGATCAGGCCGGTGTTGTCGTCCGTGTTGCCGGTGAGCGCGGCCCAGCCGATGAACTGCGAGCCGAGCAGACCGATCAGCAGCAGGGAGACGAGGGTGCCCAGCACCGCGACGGAGGTCCGCGCGGACAGGCCATGGCACATGTACAGCGCGATGAGCATGATCGCGCTCGACCCGACCACGCCCACCAGCAGCGGATTCGAGCCCTGGAGTATCGCGGGCAGGATGAACAGGGTGAGCACCATGAAGCTCACCGCCAGGGCCACCAGTGCCATGACGCCGCGCAGTCGGCCCACCACCACGACGGCGACCGCGAAGATCCCGGCGAGCAGGGCCATGGGGAACTTGCGGTCCAGGTCGGTGACCGCGTACTGGAGTTCCCTCGGCGCCTTGGGCTCGTAGGCGACCACGACCTTGTCGCCCTGGTGCAACTGCCGGGTCTGGTCGGGCTGCACCAGCTCGGTGAAGGTGCGTCCCTGGTCCTTGCCGGTGTCGACCCGGACCGTCGCCTTCTTGCAGGGGCCCTTCTTGTCCTCCTGGGCGGCCGGACCCGCGCCCGTGGCCGAGGGATCACCGGCCGGGGCTCCCCCGCCCACCCCGCCGACCTGGCAGCTCACCGAGGTGACCTGGGTGACCGTGGCCTGCTGGGTCTGGCGGTCGAAGCCGACCCCGGAGCGCTGGTGCGGGGGCGCGCCTCCGGGCCAGAGCACCACCAGACCCACGACGACGGCCGCGCTGAACGGGATCAGGATGGCCGCGATGACCTTGCGCAGATGTCTGGAGACCGGCGCGGCGGGGCCATGGCTGTGCGAGTGCCCGTGCCCGTGCCCGTGGCCATGCCCGCCATGACTCCCATGACCGCCGTGACCCCCGTGCCCGCCATGGCCGTCTCCGGGACCGGACCCGTGCCCGCTCCCGTCGCCGGGGCCTGGTCCGGAGCCCGGCCGGTGGGGTGGGCCGGGAGGAGGGTAGGGAGGCTGCTGCGTCGTGGTCACGGCCCGATCATTGCAAGAACGGGGGAGGCCCACTGTTCATCCCGTCACAGAGGGCGCTAGCGTGGAGGCACCTTTGCACACGCGGGAGCTCGGAGCACCGGGCTGAGAGGGCGCTGACCTCCGTCGTTGCGATGTTTCACGTGGAACATGGTTCCCCGAGGACATCTGCGGACGGAAATCGCTGCGTCGACCGCCGAACCTGTTACCGGGTAATGCCGGCGTAGGGAGTAGGTCTCATGACCAACAAGGACGCACGCACGCCTGCCTCCGCGCAGACCACGACGACCAGTTCGTCGGGCGAGGAGGCCGGGAAGTCCATCGGCTGGCACAAGGCGTATGTCGCGGGCTCGCGCCCCGATCTGCGGGTGCCGGTCCGTCAGGTGCACCTCACCAACGGGCGGTCGGTCACGCTGTACGACACCTCCGGCCCGTACACCGATCCGGAAGCCGACACCGATGTCCGCCGGGGGCTGGCCCCGCTGCGGGAGAACTGGATCGTCGCCCGTGGCGACACCGAGGAGTACGCGGGCCGTCCCGTCCGGCCGGAGGACGACGGGATCAAGCACACCTCGCCGCGCGGCGGGCTGCGCAATCTGGACGCGGTCTTCCCCGGGAGGCCCCGCCAGCCCCGGCGTGGCCGGACGGGCCGGGCGGTCACCCAGCTCGCCTATGCCCGCCAGGGGGAGATCACGCCCGAGATGGAGTTCGTGGCGCTCCGGGAGAACGTCGCCCCCGAGGTGGTCCGCGAGGAGATCGCGGCGGGCCGGGCCGTGCTGCCCGCCAATGTGAACCATCCGGAGATCGAGCCGATGATCATCGGCAAGCGGTTCCTGGTGAAGGTCAACGCCAACATCGGCAACTCGGCGGTCACTTCCTCGATCGAGGAGGAGGTGGAGAAGATGACCTGGGCGACCCGCTGGGGCGCCGACACGGTCATGGACCTCTCCACCGGCCGCAACATCCACACCACCCGCGAGTGGGTGCTGCGCAACTCCCCCGTGCCCATCGGCACGGTGCCGCTCTACCAGGCCCTGGAGAAGGTCGACGGCCGGGCCGAGGAGCTGACCTGGGAGGTCTACAAGGACACGGTGATCGAGCAGGCCGAACAGGGCGTGGACTACATGACGGTGCACGCGGGTGTGCGACTGCCGTACGTCCCGCTGACGGCGAACCGGAAGACCGGCATCGTCTCGCGCGGTGGCTCGATCATGGCGGCCTGGTGCCTGGCGCACCACAAGGAGTCGTTCCTGTACGAGCACTTCGAGGAGCTCTGCGAGATCCTCGCGGCCTACGACGTCACCTACTCGCTCGGCGACGGTCTGCGGCCCGGTTCGATCGCTGACGCCAATGACGAGGCGCAGTTCGCGGAGCTGCGCACGCTCGGGGAACTCAACCGGATCGCCCGGCGCTTCGACGTGCAGACGATGATCGAGGGCCCCGGGCATGTCCCGATGCACAAGATCAAGGAGAACATCGACCTCCAGCAGGAGATCTGCGACGAGGCCCCGTTCTACACACTCGGCCCGCTGACCACCGACGTCGCGCCCGCGTACGACCACATCACCTCGGGTATCGGTGCCGCGATGATCGCCTGGTGGGGCACGGCGATGCTCTGCTACGTCACGCCCAAGGAGCACCTGGGCCTGCCGAACCGGGACGACGTCAAGACCGGCGTCATCACCTACAAGATCGCCGCCCACGCGGCCGACCTGGCCAAGGGGCACCCCGGCGCCCAGGAGTGGGACGACGCGCTCTCGGACGCCCGCTTCGAGTTCCGGTGGGAGGACCAGTTCAACCTCGCCCTGGACCCGGACACGGCACGGGAGTTCCACGACGAGACGCTGCCCGCCGAGCCCGCGAAGACGGCCCACTTCTGCTCCATGTGCGGGCCGAAGTTCTGCAGCATGAAGATCTCGCAGGACATCCGGCGCGAACACGGCGGCAACCGGGCCGAGATCGAGGAGGGCATGGCGAAGAAGTCGCTGGAGTTCGCGGCCACGGGCAACCGGGTCTACTTGCCGATCGTGGAGGACCAGCCCTAGCCGGATCGGGCGCCGGTCGGATGCTCAGTCCGGCTGGTGTTCCGGGCCGCCGAAGTCCGGGCTCGTGTAGTCCGGGCTGCTGAAGCGGGGGCGGTCGGTGGTCGTTCCGTCGTCGGGGCTGCTGAAGCCGGGGCGGCCGTAGCCGAGGCGTGGCATCCGGCCGCTCGGTCCGGGGGCCGGGAGGGGCTGTGCGGCGGGGGCGCCGGGCTGGGCGAGGGCGTCGCGCAGGAAGGGCAGGATGCCGCGCTCGAGCAGCGCGTCCCGCCACTCCTGACGCGCCCTCGCCACCGCCTCGCGCGCTTCCTCCTGGGCGGCGGCCCCGGCGGAGGAGCTGTTGCGCAGGGCGGTGATCAGGAGCGCCACCCCGGCGGTCAGGATCGCCACCGCCGTCAGGGCGCCGAAGACCCAGCCGACGGTGAGCATGGTCCGGCCGAACTGCCGACCGGGGGCGAGCATCTTCAGGAGGTAGCCGACCAGCAGGAAGATCACGGTGGCCGTTCCGGCGAGCACGGGGGCCAGGACCGCGATCATCGCGCTGGCGCCCGCGCCGACGGCCTCGGCGGTCTCACCGAGGGCGGCGGCGAGCCCCAGCGGGCCCGCTCCCGGCTCCGCCGAGCCGGATTCGGCGCCGGACGCCTCGGCGGGGGGTGCCGGACGGCGCAGTTCCTCGCGGGTCTTGACGTAGTGCTGGTACTCGGTGGCGGCGGCCGCCGTAATGAGGGCCGTGGCGTTGAGCGCCATCGTGCGCAGCTGTTCCGGGTTGAGCCGTTCTCCGACGGCGGACAGCTCCGGGTGGTCGGGTGCGGAGCGCAGCGCCTCATCGAGGAGCCGCTCGAATTCCCGGCGGTCCTCGCTCAGCAGGTGCTGCGGAACGCTGTTCATGTGCATCCCCCGATGCTCCGTAGGGCTTGGGGCTCGCATGGCGGCGAGCCGTCGGGCAGAAACGGAGGGGAGCCTGCTACGGATAAGCCGATGGTAGAGCTGTCACACCGCACGGTGACAGGGGGTTGCCGGAAATTGCGGCGATGCCCGGTGCCGGTTCCGCGCCGTCCCGGCCCGGTGCCGGGCGGCGCGGCGAAGGGTCAGGCGTCCAGGGGGAGTTGCTGGACCAGCAGCTTTCCGGCCATGGTCACGCCGCCGTCCATGGCGATGGCGAGGCCGTCGGCGTAGACGTGCGGACCCTCGACATGGGGCTCGCCGCGGTCCTCGTTCTCCTCGGAGCCGACCTGGCCGAGCAGATAGGGGATCGGGCTGTGGCCGTGCACGACACGGGTGCCGCCGTACGTGTCGAGGAGGGAGCGCACGGCGTCGGCGCCGCCCTCGTCGCGGAAGGAGAAGCGCTTGGTGAACTTGCGGAACAGGTCCCACACCTCGTCCGCGTCGTTGCGGGTCAGCGCCTCGCGGACGGTGTCGTTGACGGCCTCGATCGAGTCGCCGTAGTCGAGGTAGGCGGTGGTGTCGGAGTGGACCAGCAGATGGCCGTCGACCTCCTCGACCGCGTCGAGCCGGGCCATCCACTGGAGGTGGTGGTCCTGGAGGCGGTCCATGTCGGTCTTCTGGCCGCCGTTGAGCAGCCAGGCCGCCTGGAAGGTGGCAGTGCCCGCGCCGGAGTTGACCGGGGTGTCGCCGAACCGCTTGGCGCCCAGCAGCAGCAGCTCGTGGTTGCCCATCAGGGCCTTGCAGTAGCCGCCGGCCGCCGCGGCCTCGGCGGACAGCCGCATCACGAGGTCGATGACGCCGATGCCGTCCGGGCCGCGGTCGGTGAAGTCGCCGAGGAACCACAGCCGGGCGGTTCCCGCGCACCACTGGCCGGCCTCGTCGACCAGGCCCTTCTCCCGCAGCGCGCTCAGCAGCTCCTCGATGTAGCCGTGGACGTCGCCGACGACGAAGAGCGGGCCGGGACCCGCGTCGGACTGCGGCGCCGGGGCGGCCGCCGGTTCGACGGGCGGCGGGAGGGTGTCGCCGCGCTGGATGACCGGCAGGTCCCGCTCGGTCGGCGTGTACCCGTCGGGGTGCTCCTCCTCGTGCGGAGGGACGACGTCACCGGGGTGCACGTCGGCGTACGGACCGGTCTCATGGACGTACGCGGGCACCCGGAAGTCGCGCAACGTCGCCGTTCGCTCCGTCTCGGGTCCCTGACCGGCCCCCTGAGTCATCAGACCCCTCCACCATCGCGCCGCAGCTGCACCGCTTCGGACTGCCTGGTCGCAGCGGCCCGCGGTGTCGTGGGCCCATCATAGGAATGCGCGTCGCGCCTTGTGATGACCCAGGGGTGGTGAATCACGGCGAGGCTCCTGATCGCCGAGGCTTTCGTCCTGATTGGGCAGGAGTTCGACGGGTTGCCCGGCCGTGATCGGCTCGGCCGCCGGGCGGTCGTCCGCCCCGGTTCGGCGAGCCGCGACCGCCCGCCTCTCCCGCCGGGCGGCCCGGCCCCCCTCGGGCCCGGTTCCGTCAGTCCCGCTCCGGTGCCCTGGGCGGGCTGACCGTGGTGCGCGGCGGACGGCGCTGGGACGAGGTGCGCACGATCAGCTCGGTCGGCATCACCTGCTCGACCGGCTGGTCCGACTCGACCCCCTCGATGGCGTCGATGAGCAGTTGGACGACCGCCGTGCCGATGCGGCGCGGCTTGAGCGAGAGCGTGGTGATGGGCGGCTCGGTCGTCGCGTACACCGTGGACTCGCTGCAGCACACCAGCAGCAGGTCGTCCGGCACGCGCAGCCCGTAGCGCCGGGCGGCGGCGAGCAGGTCGGTGCCGTTGGGGTCGAAGAGGCCGTAGACGGCGTCCGGACGGTCGGGGCGGGCGAGCAGCCGGTCGGCGGCGACGGCGCCCGCGCACGGGTCGTGCGCCGGGTACGACTCGTAGACCGGGTCCTGGCCGACCCGCTCGCACCAGCGCAGATAGGCGGTGGTGGACAGATGGGTGTACGTGTCCGTGGTGGTGCCGGTGAGCAGTCCGATGCGGCGCGCCCCGGCGGCGGCGAGGTGGTCGAGGATGCCGAGGACGGCGGCCTCGTGGTCGTTGTCGACCCAGGCGGTGACCGGGAGGGAGCCGGCCGGGCGGCCGTCGGAGACGACCGGTAAACCCTGCCGGACCAGTTCGCTGACGACCGGGTCCTGGTCGGAGGGGTCGATGACGACCGTGCCGTCCAGGGCGACGTTCGACCAGACGTCGTGGCGGGAGGTGGCGGGGAGGATGACGAGGGCGTAGCCGCGGGCGAGCGCGGCGGAGGTCGCGGCCCGCGCCATCTCGGCGAAGTAGGCGAACTCGGTGAAGGTGAAGGGTTCGTCCCCGTACGTGGTCACGGTCAGGCCGATCAGGCCGGACTTGCCGGTACGGAGGGTGCGGGCGGCGGCCGAGGGCCGGTAGCCCAGTCGGTCCGCGACCTCGCGGACATGGCGGCGGGTGGCATCCGGGAGCCGCCCCTTGCCGTTGAGGGCGTCGGAGACGGTCGTGATGGAGACCCCGGCGGCGGCGGCCACGTCTCTGATGCCCGCCCGGCCCGGCCGGCTGCCTCGCCGGGAGGTTTCCCCGCGGCTCACCTGGTGCTTCCCTGCTGCTGTCATGGCGAGCCGATAGTAGGGCTCTTGTGGTGGGGTAGGGCGGACGCATATGCATGCGTTGACAGGCACGTTTCTGCATGATCATTAGGTGGCAACGGCCTTGGAAAGCAAGTCAGTTGACGGGCCCAGTGGCAGGACGTGACTTGTCGACGCGTGTGGGCCTGCCAAGTGCCCGATGTTTCGAAGAGGTCTCAACTCACCTTCACGGGGGATGCGCGCCACGGCGCGAGCCACCGGCGCATGGACAAATGCGCGATGCGCCCCCTATTGCGCGGCCAGTCGCCCGATGCGTCCCATGATGCCCCTGGGGCGGGGGAAGCGGCGGCGCACAGGTACGCAAGCGCGCCGAATCCTCATAAGGTGAGGAGCATTGGATGCCGGCGGCGTCGACGGTCCGCCGGTGGTCGCGAGGAGGACTGCGGTGAGCGAGACGAGCCCCAAGCTGCGCGCCGAGCTGGAGGGTATCCCCACCTACAAGCCGGGCAAGCCCGCTTCGGCCGAGGGTCCGGTCGCCTACAAGCTGTCCTCCAACGAGAACCCCTATCCCCCGCTGCCCGGTGTCATGGAGCGGGTCGCGGCGGCCGTCGCCGAGTTCAACCGCTACCCCGACATGGCGTGCGGCGGCCTGATGAACGAGCTGGCGGAGCGCTTCGGCGTCCCGGTCTCCCACCTGGCCACGGGCACCGGCTCGGTCGGTGTGGCCCAGCAGCTGGTGCAGGCGACCAGCGGACCGGGCGACGAGGTGATCTACGCCTGGCGCTCCTTCGAGGCGTACCCGATCATCACGCGGATCAGCGGTGCCACGCCGGTGCAGGTACCGCTCACGCCGGGCGATGTGCACGACCTGGACGCGATGGCGGACGCGATCACCGACCGGACCCGGCTGATCTTCGTGTGCAACCCCAACAACCCGACCGGCACGGTGGTGCGGCGGGCCGAGCTGGAACGGTTCCTCGACCGGGTACCGAAGGACGTCCTGGTGGTGCTGGACGAGGCGTACCGGGAGTTCATCCGCGACCCCGAGGTGCCCGACGGCGTCGAGCTGTACCGGGAGCGGCCCAACGTCTGCGTGCTGCGCACCTTCTCCAAGGCGTACGGGCTGGCCGGGCTGCGGGTCGGGTTCGCCATCGCGCACGAGCCGGTGGCCGCCGCGCTGCGCAAGACGGCGGTGCCGTTCGGCGTCAGCCATGTCGCGCAGGAGGCGGCGATCGCCTCGCTCCAGGCCGAGGACGCGTTGCTGGGCCGGGTCGGTTCGCTGGTGTGCGAGCGGGCCCGGGTGGTCGACGCGCTGCGCGCGCAGGGCTGGACGGTGCCGGAGACGCAGGCCAACTTCGTGTGGC
This sequence comes from Streptomyces sp. NPDC090119, assembly GCF_044747085.1. Classification (NCBI taxonomy): domain Bacteria; kingdom Bacillati; phylum Actinomycetota; class Actinomycetes; order Kitasatosporales; family Streptomycetaceae; genus Streptomyces; species Streptomyces sp. NPDC090119. The sequence goes on from NZ_JBIVDK010000005.1 coordinate 521,197, forward strand.
TGCGGCTGGGGGAGCGGACCATGGAGTTCGCGGCGGCGTGCGAGGACCACGGTGTGGTGGTGCGGCCGTTCGCCGGTGAGGGCGTGCGGGTGACGGTCGGGGAGACCGAGGCGAACGACCTGTTCCTGAAGGCCGCGGAGGCGTTCCGCCGCGAGGTGGCGGGCGACGCGAGCTGACGTCACCGATCTCCCGGCGATGAGTGAGGGCCCCGCTTCGGCGGGGCCCTTCGTCGTGCCGGGAAGTTGGCGAGGACCCCCCTTTCGGGTGCCGAAAACCTGTGCGCCATAATGGCTTGTGAATGTGAACGCTTTCACAAGCTCCGACCGGATTGCCCCGTATATGGGGGGCATAAGCGGCAAAGGCCGCACCGGAACGGCGAAGTAAGGAGGGGTGACGACGTGGACCTGGCGCTGGCGCCGGAGACCCTGGCGCGCTGGCAGTTCGGCATCACCACCGTCTATCACTTTCTGTTCGTCCCTCTGACGATCTCCCTGGCCGCGCTCACGGCCGGGCTGCAGACGGCCTGGGTACGCACGGAGAAGGAGGTCTACCTCAGGGCGACGAAGTTCTGGGGCAAGCTCTTCCTGATCAACATCGCGATGGGCGTGGTCACCGGCATCGTGCAGGAGTTCCAGTTCGGCATGAACTGGTCCGAGTACTCGCGCTTCGTCGGCGACGTCTTCGGCGCCCCGCTGGCCTTCGAGGCGCTGATCGCCTTCTTCTTCGAGTCGACCTTCATCGGGCTGTGGATCTTCGGCTGGGACAAGCTGCCGCAGAAGATCCACCTGGCCTGCATATGGATGGTCTCGCTCGGCACGATCCTCTCGGCGTACTTCATCCTGGCGGCCAACTCCTGGATGCAGCACCCCGTGGGCTTCCGGATCAACAAGGAGCGGGGGCGCGCCGAACTCACCGACTTCTGGGCCGTGCTGACCCAGAACACCGCGCTCAGCCAGGCGTTCCACACCCTCTCCGCGGCCTTCCTGACCGGCGGCGCCTTCATGGTGGGCCTGGCGGCCTATCACCTGGCCCGGCGCCGCCACATCAGGGTGATGCGGATGTCGCTGCGGCTCGGCCTGGTCACCGTGGTGATCGCCGGTCTGCTCACCGCCATCAGCGGCGACACCCTCGGCAAGGTCATGTTCAAGCAGCAGCCGATGAAGATGGCCGCCGCCGAGGCCCTGTGGGACGGTCAGAAGCCCGCGCCCTTCTCGGTGTTCGCCTACGGCGACGTGGAGAAGGGACACAACTCCGTCGCCGTCGAGGTGCCGGGCATGCTGTCCTTCCTCGCCAACAACGACTTCTCCTCGTACGTCCCCGGCATCAACGACATCAACAAGGCCGAGCAGGAGAAGTACGGGCCCGGCGACTACCGGCCCGACATCCCGGTCGCCTACTGGGGCTTCCGCTGGATGATCGGGTTCGGCATGGCGTCCTTCACCCTCGGGGCACTCGGCCTCTGGCTGACCCGGAAGAAGTTCCTGCTGCCCCAGCACCTGCGCACCGGCGACGACGAGGTGCCGCATCTGGTGCTGTTCGGGAAGCGCACGCTGAGCCCGAAGCTCACCCACTGGTTCTGGCGCGTGGCCACCTGGACGATGGCCTTCCCGCTGATCGCCAACTCCTGGGGCTGGATCTTCACCGAGACGGGCCGCCAGCCCTGGGTGGTCTACGGCCTGTTCCAGACCCGGCAAGCGGTCTCCCCCGGTGTCTCCCAGGCCGAGGTCGCCATCTCCATGGCCGTCTTCACCACCCTGTACGCGATCCTCGCGGTCATCGAGGTGCGGCTGCTGGCCAAGTACGCCAAGGCCGGGCCGCCGGAGCTGACCGAGGCCGACCTCAACCCGCCCACGAAGATCGGCGGCGACCACCAGGACGCCGACCGGCCGATGGCCTTCTCGTACTAGAGCTGGGGGAACAGCCATGGAACTGCATGACATCTGGTTCGTCCTCATAGCCGTGCTGTGGACCGGCTACTTCTTCCTGGAGGGGTTCGACTTCGGAGTCGGTGTCCTCACCCGGCTGCTCGCCCGGGACCGGCCCGAGCGCCGGGTGCTGATCAACACCATCGGCCCGGTCTGGGACGGCAACGAGGTGTGGCTGCTCTCCGCGGCCGGTGCGACCTTCGCCGCCTTCCCGGAGTGGTACGCCACCCTGTTCTCCGGCTTCTATCTGCCGCTGCTGCTCATCCTGGTCTGCCTGATCGTGCGCGGCGTGGGCTTCGAGTACCGGGTGAAGCGCCCCGAGGAGAACTGGCAGCGCAACTGGGAGTGGGCGATCTTCTGGTCCTCGCTGATCCCGGCGTTCCTGTGGGGCGTGGCCTTCGGGAACATCGTGCGGGGCGTGAAGATCGACCGGAACTTCGAGTACGTCGGCGGCCTGGGCGATCTCTTCAACCCCTACGCCCTGCTCGGCGGCGCGGTGACGCTCACCCTGTTCACCTTCCACGGGACGGTGTTCACGGCGCTCAAGACCGTCGGCGACATCCGGACCAGGGCCCGGACACTGGCGCTGCGCCTCGGCCTGGTGACCGTCGTCCTGGCGCTCGGGTTCCTGGTCTGGACGCAGCTCCACAGCGGGGACGGTGCCAGTCTGGTCGCCCTCGTCGTGGCGGCCGTCGCCCTGGTCGGCGCACTGGGCGCCATCTGGCGGGTGCGGGAGGGCTGGTCGTTCGCGCTGTCCGGGATCACCATCGCGGCCACCGTGGCGATGCTCTTCCTGTCGCTCTTCCCGAACGTCATGCCGTCCACCCTCGACCCGGCCTGGAGCCTCACGGTCACCAACGCCTCGTCGAGCCCGTACACCCTGAAGATCATGACCTGGTGTGCCGTCATCGCCACCCCGCTGGTCATGCTCTACCAGGGCTGGACCTACTGGGTCTTCCGCAAGCGCATCGGTACCCAGCACATCGCCGAAGCCGCACACTGACCGCCTCAAGGGTATGTTTCACGTGAAACACACTCTCGGGACTGAAGGACACGTTTCACGTGAAACCGATCGATCCCCGCCTCATGCGCTACGCCCGTGCCACGCGCTTCTTCCTCGTGGCGGTCGTCCTCCTGGGCGGGCTCGGCGCCGGTCTGGTCATCGCCCAGGCCATGCTGATCGCCGAAGTCGTGGTCGGAGCCTTCCAGCAGGGCAAGTCGGCAAGTGACCTGGTCACGCCGCTGGCGCTGCTGGCCGGTGTCGCCTGTGGCCGGGCGCTGGTCTCCTGGCTCACCGAGCTGGCGGCGCACCGGGCCAGCGCGGCCGTGAAGTCCGAGCTGCGGGAGCGGCTCGTGGAGCGGGCCGCCGTGCTCGGACCGGGCTGGCTGAGCGGACAGCGCACCGGCTCGCTGGTCACCCTGGCCACGCGCGGGGTCGACGCCCTGGACGACTACTTCTCGCGGTACCTGCCGCAGATGGGGCTCGCCCTGGTCGTCCCGGTGGCGGTGCTGGCGCGGATCGTCACCGAGGACTGGGTGTCGGCGGCGATCATCGTCGCCACCCTGCCCCTCATCCCGATCTTCATGATGCTCATCGGCTGGGCCACCCAGTCCCGGATGGACCGGCAGTGGTCCCTGCTGTCCCGGCTCTCCGGACACTTCCTGGACGTGGTCGCGGGGCTGCCCACGCTGAAGGTGTTCGGCCGGGCCAAGGCGCAGGCCGATTCCATTCGCAAGATCACCGGCGAGTACCGCCGCGCCACCATGCGGACCCTGCGGATCGCCTTCCTCTCCTCCTTCGCGCTGGAGCTGCTGGCCACGCTCTCCGTCGCGCTGGTCGCCGTCACCATCGGCATGCGACTGGTGCATGGCGGGATGGACCTGTACATCGGCCTGGTCATCCTGATCCTGGCCCCCGAGGCGTACCTTCCGCTGCGCCAGGTGGGCGCGCAGTACCACGCGGCGGCGGAGGGCCTGGCGGCCGCCGAGGAGATCTTCGCCGTGCTGGAGACGCCGGTCCCGGCCACCGGCACCGCGCCGGTCCCCTCCGGCTCGATGGCCTTCGACTCCCTGACGGTCCGCTATCCGGGCCGGTCGGCGGACGCCGTCACCGATGTGTCCTTCTCCGTCGAGCCCGGCGAGACCGTGGCGCTGATCGGGCCGAGCGGCGCGGGCAAGTCCACCCTGCTGAGCGTGCTCCTCGGCTTCGTCCGGCCCACCGAGGGCCAGGTCCGGGTCGGTGGCGCCGACCTCGCCGACCTCGATCTGGAGGAGTGGCGTTCCCGCATCGCCTGGGTCCCGCAGCGGCCGCACCTGTACGCCGGGACCATCGCGGAGAACGTACGGCTGGCCCGCCCCGACGCGGACGACACCGCCGTACGCCGGGCGATGGCGGACGCGGGCGCGCTGGAGTTCGTGGACGCGCTCCCCGCGGGCGCGGACACGGTGCTCGGGGAGGACGGCGCCGGTCTCTCCGCGGGCCAGCGGCAGCGGCTGGCCCTGGCCCGCGCGTTCCTCGCCGACCGGCCGGTGCTGCTCCTGGACGAGCCCACCGCCGCACTGGACGGTGCGACCGAGGCCGATGTCGTCGCCGCGGTGCGGCGGCTCGCGGTGGGCCGCACGGTGCTGCTGGTCGTGCACCGGCCCGCGCTGCTGGAGGTCGCCGACCGGGTGGTGCGGCTGGAGCTGTCCGAGCCGGCCGCCGCTCCCGAGCCGGTCCTGGCCGAGGCGCTCGCCCCCGAACTGGCCGCCGCCGCGCTCGACGCGCAGGTGCCCGAGCCCGCCGCGCCCGGCAAGGCTTTCTTCCCCGAGCCGGACGACGCCGACGACGACCTGGGCGAGTCCGCGCCCGAGACGGCGGCGGCCCGTGAACAGGGCATCCTGGCCCGCGTCCGCTCCGTGGCCGCGGCCCGGCGTGGCCGACTGCTCTTCGCACTGCTGCTCGGCAGCCTGGCCCTCGGCTGCGCCGTCGGGCTGATGGCGACCTCCGGCTGGCTGATCTCCCGCGCCTCGCAGCAGCCCCCGGTGCTGTACCTGCTGGTCGCCGTCACGGCCACGCGGTTCTTCGGTATCGGCCGTGCCGTCTTCCGGTACAGCGAGCGGCTGGTGTCGCACGACGCCGTGCTGCGCATGCTCGCCGACACCCGTGTCGCCGTCTACAAACGGCTGGAGCGCCTGGCCCCGGCCGGACTGCGGGGCACCCGACGCGGCGATCTGCTCACCCGGCTCGTCGCCGACGTGGACGCCTTCCAGGACTACTGGCTGCGCTGGCTGCTGCCCACCGGGGTGGCGGTCGTCGTCTCCGCAGCATCGGTCGGCTTCACGGCCTGGCTGCTCCCCGAGGCGGGCGCCGCGCTCGCCGTCGGCCTGCTGCTCGCCGGGGTCGGCGTCCCGCTGATCACCGCGGCCGTCGCCCGGCGCACCGAACGACGGCTGGCGCCCGCCCGGGGCGTGCTGGCCACCCGGGTGACCGACCTGCTCACCGGCACCGCCGAGCTGACCGTCGCCGGGGCGCTGCCCTCGCGTACGGCGGCCACCCGGCAGGCCGACGGCGTCCTCACCCGGATCGCCTCCCGTGCCGCCGGGGTCACCGCGCTCGGCGACGGCCTGACCGCGCTGATCTCGGGGCTGACCGTCACCGTCGCGGCGCTGCTCGGTGCGCAGGCGGCGGCCGGGGGCCGTATCCACGGCGTGCTGGTGGCCGTGGTCGTCCTGACCCCGCTGGCCGCGTTCGAGGCGGTGCTCGGCCTCCCGCTGGCCGTGCGCTACCGGCAGCGGGTCGCCCGTAGCGCCGAGCGCGTCTACGAGGTCCTGGACGCCCCGGTGCCGGTCCACGAGCCCGAGCAGCCCCGCGAGGCACCCGCCTCGCCGTTCCCGCTGGTGGTGAAGGATCTGACCGCCCGCTACGAGGACCAGCACCGCGACGCGCTCAACGGGCTCGACCTCACCCTGGACCGGGGCCGCCGGATCGCCGTGGTCGGCCCCTCCGGCTCCGGCAAGACCACCCTCGCCCAGGTGCTGCTGCGCTTCCTGGACGCCGGTTCGGGCACCTACACGCTCGCCGGGGTTCCGGCGGCGGAGATGGACGGCGACGACGTACGGCGGCTGGTCGGGCTGTGTGCCCAGGACGCCCACCTCTTCGACAGCAGCGTGCGGGAGAACCTGCTGCTGGCGCGGAAGGACGCGACCGAGGCCGAGCTGCGCGACGTGCTGCTGCGGGCCCGGCTGCTGGACTGGGTGGACGGGCTCCCCGAGGGCCTGGACACGCATGTCGGCGAGCACGGGGCCCGGCTCTCCGGCGGCCAGCGGCAGCGGCTGGCGCTGGCCCGCGCGCTGCTCGCGGACTTCCCGGTGCTGGTGCTGGACGAGCCCGCCGAGCACCTCGACCTGCCCACGGCGGACGCCCTCACCGAAGACCTGCTGGCCGCGACCGAGGGCCGTACCACGCTGCTGATCACGCACCGGCTCGCCGGTCTCGCCGCCGTGGACGAGGTGCTCGTCCTGGACGCGGGCCGCGTGGTGCAGCGCGGCCCGTACGCCGAGCTGCTCACCGTGGACGGCCCGCTGGCCACGATGGCCCGCCGCGAGGCCGAGGCGGAGTCCCTGGTGGTGCTGTAGCCGGAGGGGTCAGATCCGTCCGGCGAGCAGGTCCTCGATCACGCGGGCCACGCCGTCCTCGTTGTTGACGTGGGTGCGGCCGGTGGCGGCGGCCAGGGTGTCGGGGTGGGCGTTGCCCATGGCGTAGGAGCGCCCGGCCCAGGTCAGCATCTCGATGTCGTTGGGCATGTCGCCGAAGGCGACGACCTCCTCGTGCGAGATGCCGCGCTCGGCACAGCACAGGGCCAGGGTGCTGGCCTTGGAGACGCCGGGTCCGCTCAGCTCCAGCAGGGCGCTGGGGCTGGACCGGGTGACGTTGGCGTGGCCGCCGATGGCGATCCGGGCGAGGGTGAGGAAGGCGTCCGGGTCGAGGTCGGGGTGGTGGGCGAGGATCTTCAGCACCGGCTGGCTCGCGGCGACCCCGTCCGGTGCGAGCAGTTCCTCGGCGGACCGCAGGGTGTCCGGGATCTCCATGTGCAGCTTGGGGTAGGCGGGCTCCTGGTGGAAGCCGTAGGTCTGCTCGACCGCGAACAGGGTGCCGGGGGCCGCCTCGCGCAGCAGCCGCACGGACTTCAGGGCGTTCTCCCTGGCCAGCTCGCGCACCTTCACGAACCGGTGGGCGCCGGGCCCGCCGTGCAGGTCGACCACGGCCGCGCCGTTGCCGCAGATCGCCAGGCCGTGGCCGTGCACATGCTCGCTGACGACGTCCATCCAGCGGGCGGGGCGGCCGGTGACGAAGAAGACCTCGACACCCGCCTTCTCGGCCGCGGCCAGCGCGGCGACGGTACGCGTGGAGACGGTCTGGTCGTCGCGCAGCAGGGTGCCGTCGAGGTCGGTGGCGATCAGGCGCGGTGGCGGGAGAGCGGCCCCTCCTCGTCCGGACGGGGCCGACGGCTGGGCGGAGGCCGGGGTCCCCGGCTGTCTGGTCGCTGAGGTCACCCGGTCATTGTCGCGCATATGCGCGCACGGCCGCGTGTGAGTCCGCACAGATGAGGTCGGGGATGCGTCAGATGAGTTCAGGATCGCGTTCCGGGCGGCCATCCGGGCGTCGTAGGCTCATCGGCATGGCCCTTCGTCTCAGTACCTTGATCCTTCCCGTCGACCGCTGGCACGAGGGAGGCCGGGCGAAATGGGAGCGGGCCGAGGAGCTCGGGTTCCACGCCGCGTACACCTACGACCATTTGTCGTGGCGGACCTTCCGGGACGGGCCGTGGTTCGGGGCGCTGCCGACACTGACGGCCGCCGCCGGGGTGACCGAGCGGCTCCGGCTGGGGACGATGGTGACCTCGCCGAACTTCCGGCATCCGGTGACGCTGGCCAAGGAGCTGATCTCCCTGGACGACATCTCCGGCGGCCGGGTCACCCTGGGGATCGGGGCGGGCGGCTCCGGGTTCGACGCGACGGCGCTCGGGCAGGAGGCGTGGTCGCCGCGGGAGCGGGCCGACCGGTTCGCGGAGTTCGTCTCGCTGCTGGACCAGCTGTTGACCGAGGACGCGGTGTCGTACGCGGGCGACCATTACTCGGCGCACGAGGCTCGCAACATTCCGGGCTGCGCGCAGGAGCCCCGGCTGCCGTTCGCGGTGGCGGCGACCGGTTCGCGCGGGCTGCGGCTGGCCGCGCGGTACGGGCAGGCGTGGGTGACCACGGGCGACCCGAAGCTGTTCGAGACCGGCACCCCCGAGCAGTCGGTGCTGGCGGTGGAGGGGCAGCTCGGCCGGCTCACCGAGGCGTGCGCGGAGATCGGCCGGGACGTCGCCGATCTGGACAAGATCATGCTGACCGGGTTCACCCCGGACCGCGCCCGTCCGCTGGAGTCCGTCGACGCGTTCGTGGACTTCGCCGGCCGGTACGCCGCGCTGGGCGTCACCGAGCTGGTGATCCACTGGCCCATCCCGGACTCGGACTTCGCGGCCGACCAGGCCGTCTTCGAGAAGATCGCCACCGAGGCCGTCGCCCAGCTCGGCTGAGCGGGCGGGGACCTCAGCGCGGCTCGGAGAAGCGCAGGTAGCGCGGCGGAACGGCGTCGGTCAGCCAGACGCCGTTCGCGCTGACGTGGAAGACGTGGCCGTCGCGGTGCATGGCGCCCGCGTCCACGGCGAGGACGACGGGCCTGCCACGGCGGGCGCCCACCCGGGTCGCGGTCTCGCGGTCGGCCGAGAGATGCACGTCGTGCCGGTTCATGGGGCGCAGCCCCTCGGCGCGGATCGCGTCCAGGCTGCGGGCGACGGTGCCGTGGTACAGGTACGGCGGTGGGGTGGCCGGGGGCAGGCCGAGGACCACCTCGACGCTGTGGCCCTGGCTGGCGCGGATTCTGCCGCCCTCGACGGCGAAGCGCCGCTTGTCGTTGACCGCCACCACATGATCCAACTCGGCGCGGGTGACCGGGAAGCCATGGGCCGCCGCCGCGGCGAGCAGCGCGTCGATCTCCACCCAGCCCGCCGGATCGAGGGTGAGCCCGATGCGTTCGGGCTGGTGCCGCAGGTGCTTCGAGAGGTACTTGGACACCTTTACGGTGCGTCTGTCATCCATTACTTCCGATGTACCCACTTCCACCTTTTCTCTCATGTGATGCTTGTCGTATCTCCCTCTCTTCGGGCTGCTCCGCGTTTTCGGCCCGATCTCGGCGCCTCCCCAGCCTCCCGGAGAGACGCGGATCACGCACATGATTTACGCGGGCAGGTTTGGTCCACAGCCAACGCCCTTTATCCACAGCCTTTTTGACGATTCTGTGGACAACCGGCGCCCGTTTCAGGCAGGTTGATCAACTTCCGCGTGCTTCACGGTGGATGGCGCACCGGAGACCGATCCCCGACTCACAACTTCGGCTCCAACCGCGCCACTTTGCGCAGCGCCCCCGGCAGGAACCGCGCCAGCAGATACGCCCCCCGCGCCTCAGGAGTCACCGGCACCACGGCCCGGTTCTCCGCCACCGCGTCCAGGATCGCCCTGGCGACCTTCTCCGGCGGGTAGTTGCGCTTGCCGTACAGCAGGGACGACCGCTCCTGACGCCGCCGCGCCTCGGCCTCGTCCACCCCCGTGAAGCGTGTCGTCGACGTGATGTTGGTGTTGACGATCCCCGGGCAGATGGCCGTAACTCCGATGTCCTGCCCGGCCAGTTCGGCACGCAGGCACTCCGACAGCATCAGCACCGCCGCCTTCGACGTGCTGTACGCCGGAAGCGCCCGCGAGGGCTGGAAGGCCGCCGCGGAGGCGATGTTGACGATGTGGCCGCCCTGCCCGCGCTCGGCCATGCGGGCGCCGAAGAGACGGCAACCATGGATCACACCCCACAAGTTGACGTCCAGCACCTTGCGCCAGTCGTCCGGGGTCGTGGTGAAGAAGGAGCCGGACAGCCCGATGCCCGCGTTGTTGACCAGGACGTCCAGCACCCCGTACTCACGGTGCACCCGCTCGGCCAGTTTCTCCATGGCCTGCTCGTCCGAGACGTCCACCGTCTCCGACCAGGCAGCCGACGCGCCCGCAGCCAGCGCCAGTTCGGCGGTGCGGGCGGCCGTCCCGGCGTCCCGGTCGACCACCACCACCCGCGCCCCGGCCTCCGCGAGAGCGAGTGCCGTGGCGCGTCCGATGCCGCTGCCCGCACCCGTGACCAGCGCCAGCTGCCCGCCGAATCGGTCGGCATGAGGACCACTGCCCCGTGAAGGCTCGCCCTGCTCCACGGAGGTCGCGAACTCCTCGATCCATCGCGCCAGTTGGTCGGGCCGGGTGCGCGGCACCCAGTGCTTGGCCGGGAGCGTGCGCCGGGTCAGCCTCGGCACCCACCGCTCCAGGTCGTCGTAGAGCCGCTCCGACAGGAACGCGTCGCCCTGCGGGGTGATGAGCTGCACCGGCACGTGCGCGACGGCGTCCGGGCGGGGGTGGCGCAGCCGGGGGCGGACGTTGTCCCGGTACAGCCAGGCGCCGTGGGCCGCGTCCGTGGGGAGGGAGGCCGTCGGATAGTCGCCGGACGGGACCTTCTCGGCCCGCTCCAGCAGCTTCGGCCACCGCTTGCCCAGCGGCCCGCGCCAGGCCAGCTCCGGCAGCACGGGCGTGTGCAGCAGGTACACGTACCAGGACTTGGCGCCCTGGCCGAGGAGTTGGCCCACCCGGCGCGGGGTCGGCCGCTTCACGCGGGCGCCGATCCAGTGGCCGAAGTGGTCCAGCGAAGGGCCGGACATGGAGGTGAACGAGGCGATGCGGCCCTGGGTCCGCGCGACCGTCACGAACTCCCAGGACTGCACCGAACCCCAGTCGTGCCCGACCAGATGCACCGGCCGGTCCGGGCTCACCGCGTCGGCCACCGCGAGGAAGTCGTCCGTCAGCTTGGCCAGGGTGAAACCGCCGCGCAGCGGCTTCGGCGCGGTCGAGTCGCCGTGGCCGCGCACGTCGTAGAGCACCACATGGAAGTCCTCCGCCAGGCGGGCGGCCACCTCGGACCAGACCTCCTTGCTGTCCGGGTAGCCGTGCACCAGCACCACGGTGGGGCGTTCCGGATCGCCCAGTTCGGCCACGCACAGCTCGATCCCCCCGGTGCGCACCCGCCGCTCACGCGCGTCCTTCAGCGTCACTTGTCCTCCGCCCGCATCCGTCCGACTCCGTTCAGCGAATGTGGCAGTTGTTAGAGGTGGCGTCAATAGGGAGCCTCGGGTCCTCCACCCCCTAGGGCCCCGTACTACCCGAGACGGACCCCAAGACGGCTCTGTGGTCTGACGACCCGCGTGCCCCACGTCACTACCGTCGAGGACGTGACTGTGATCGTGACCGAGAGCCTGAGCAAGCGGTTCCCCCGGGTGACCGCGCTCGACCGGCTGTCCGTGGACATCGGACCCGGTGTGACGGGACTCGTCGGTGCCAACGGCGCCGGCAAGTCCACCCTGATCAAGATCCTGCTGGGTCTGTCCCCCGCCACCGAGGGCCGCGCCGCCGTGCTCGGCCTCGACGTGGCGACCGAAGGCGCCGCCATCCGCGAACAGGTCGGCTACATGCCGGAGCACGACTGCCTGCCGCCCGACGTCTCGGCCACCGAGTTCGTCGTGCACATGGCGCGCATGTCCGGCCTCCCGCCCGCCGCCGCCCGCGAGCGCACCGCCGACACCCTGCGCCACGTCGGGCTGTACGAGGAGCGCTACCGCCCCATCGGCGGCTACTCGACCGGCATGAAGCAGCGGGTCAAGCTGGCGCAGGCGCTGGTGCACGACCCCCGGCTGGTCTTCCTGGACGAGCCGACCAACGGCCTCGACCCGGTCGGCCGGGACGAGATGCTCGGCCTGATCCGGCGGGTCCACACCGACTTCGGCATCTCGGTCCTGGTCACCTCCCATCTGCTGGGCGAGCTGGAGCGCACCTGCGACCACGTCGTGGTCGTCGACGGCGGCAAGCTGCTGCGGTCCAGCTCCACCACCGACTTCACCCAGAACACCACGACGCTGGCCGTCGAGGTCACCGACAGCGACACCCACCCCGACGGCACCCGCGCCCTGCGCGAGGCGCTGCACGCGCGCGGGATCGACACCCACGACGACGGCGGCGGGCTGCCCGGCGCCGGTCACATCCTGCTGCTCACCGCGCAGGGCGAGGAGACGTACGACCTGGTGCGCGACACCGTCGCCGGACTCGGTCTCGGCCTGGTCCGGATGGAACAGCGGCGCCACCACATCTCCGAGGTGTTCACCCGCGACGAGCAGCGGAAGGAGGCAGTCGGCCATGGCGGTTGACCAGCCCGTCCCCACGGCACCGGTGCCCTCGGGCGACCAGTCCCGCATCCACGACATCGGCTACCGCGGCTACGACGGCCCGCGCCTCGGCCGCGCCTACGCCCGTCTCTCGCTGTACTCGCAGTCCCTGCGCGGCGCCTACGGCCTCGGCCGGTCGGCCAAGTCCAAGGTGCTGCCGATGCTGCTGTTCGCGGTGATGTGCGTACCCGCCGCCATCATGGTCGCCGTCGCGGTGACCACCAAGGCCCACGAACTGCCGGTCCCCTACACCCGGTACGCGATCATCATGCAGGCCGTGATCAGCCTGTTCGTCGCCTCCCAGGCACCGCAGTCCGTCTCCCGCGACCTGCGCTTCAAGACGGTCCCGCTGTACTTCTCGCGGCCCATCGAGACCGCCGACTACGTGCTCGCCAAGTTCGCGGCGCTCGCCTCGGCCCTGTTCATCCTCACCGGGGGCCCGCTGCTCGTGCTGTACGTGGGCGCGCTGCTCGCCAAGATGGGCGTGGCGCACCAGAGCGAGAAGTTCGGCCAGGGACTGGTCGCGGTGGTCCTGCTCTCCCTGCTGTTCGCCGGGATCGGCCTGGTCATCGCCGCCATCACCCCGCGCCGCGGCTTCGGCATCGCCGCCGTGATCGCCGTCATGACCATCTCCTACGGCGCCGTCTCCACCCTCCAGGCCATCGCCGACTCCCAGGGCAACAGCGGCGCGGTGCCGTGGATCGGCCTGTTCTCCCCGGTCACCCTGATCGACGGCGTCCAGTCCGCGCTGCTCGGCGGCACGTCGTCCTTCCCCGGCGGGGTCGGCCCGACGACCGGCCAGGGCTTCGTCTACCTGATCGTCGTCCTCGGCCTGATCGCCGCGTGCTACGGCCTGCTGCTGCGCCGCTACAAGAAGGTGGGCCTGTGACCACGCTCCAGATCGACCACGTCTCCCGCTGGTTCGGCAACGTGGTCGCCGTCAACGACATCACCATGACCATCGGTCCCGGTGTCACCGGCCTCCTCGGCCCCAACGGCGCGGGCAAGTCCACCCTCATCAACATGATGGGCGGCTTCCTCGCCCCCTCCACCGGCACCGTCACCCTCGACGGCCGGCCGGTGTGGCGCAACGAGACGGTGTACCAGCACATCGGCATCGTCCCCGAGCGGGAGGCGATGTACGACTTCCTCACCGGCCGCGAGTTCGTCCTCGCCAACGCCGAGTTGCACGGACTCGGCGCCAAGGCCGCCCAGCGCGCCCTGGCCACGGTCGAGATGGAGCCCGCCCAGGACCGGAAGATCTCCACCTACTCCAAGGGCATGCGCCAGCGCGTGAAGATGGCGTCCGCGCTCGTGCACGACCCCTCGCTGCTGCTGCTCGACGAGCCGTTCAACGGTATGGACCCGCGCCAGCGGCTCCAGCTGATGGAGCTGCTGCGCGCCATGGGCGACGAGGGCCGCACCGTGCTGTTCTCCTCGCACATCCTGGAGGAGGTCGAGCAGCTCGCCCGGCACATCGAGGTCGTCGTCGCCGGACGGCACGCGGCCAGCGGCGACTTCCGCAAGATCCGCCGCCTGATGACCGACCGCCCGCACCGCTACCTGGTCCGCTCCAGCGACGACCGCGCGCTGGCGGCCGCCCTGATCGCCGATCCGTCCACGGCGGGCATCGAGGTCGACGCCGTCGAGGGCGGGCTGATCGTCCAGGCCGTCGACTTCGGCCGCTTCACCACGCTGCTGCCCAAGGTCGCCAGTGACCAGGGCATCCGGCTCCTCACGGTCTCGCCCTCGGACGAGTCCCTGGAGTCCGTCTTCTCGTATCTCGTCGCGGCGTAGGAGGCCGAAGATGTACGACCCCACAGTCGCCCGGCTCACCTACCGGGCCCTGCTCGGCCGCCGCCGGGCCCTCGTCCTCGGCGCCCTGCCCCTGCTGCTCATCGTGATCTCGGTGGCCGTCCGCCTGCTCACCGGGGCCGACGACCAGGTCGCCGCCGACGTGCTCGGCGGGTTCGCGCTCGCCACCATGGTGCCGATCATCGGCGTCATCGCGGGCACCGGCGCGATCGGACCGGAGATCGACGACGGTTCCGTGGTCTATCTGCTGTCCAAGCCGCTGAAGCGGCCGACGATCATCTTCACCAAGCTGATCGTCGCCATCGCGGTGACCATGGTGTTCTCCGCGCTGCCCACCCTGATCGCGGGCCTGATCCTCAACGGCAACGGCCAGCAGGTCGCCGTCGCCTACACGGTCGCCGCGCTCGTCGCGTCCATCGCCTACTCGGCGCTGTTCCTGCTGCTCGGCACGGTCTCGCGGCACGCGGTGGTCTTCGGCCTGGTCTACGCCCTGGTCTGGGAGGCCCTGTTCGGCTCCCTGGTGTCCGGCGCCCGCACCTTGAGCGTCCAGCAGTGGTCGCTCGCGGTCGCGCACAAGGTGGTCGGCAGCAACCTGATCACCTCCGACGTCGGGCTGCCCACGGCCACCGCCCTGCTGATCGTGGTCACCGTCGCCGCCACCTGGTACGCGGGCCAGCGACTGCGCGCGCTGACGCTGGCGGGCGAGGAGTAGGAGGGCGGCCCGCGCCGGGGTAATTCGCTGGCGCCGGGCTTCCGGGCCCGGGCACAGTGGGGGAGCCGACGCCGGGTCAGGGAGCCCGGCGCGCCCCCGTACCGGGAGTGGAGCCGGACGATCTCACGTCCGGCTTCCGTCAGGACGGACCCGGGCGGGCTCCGGCGCGGTCGACGCGCCGTCGAGCCCGCTCCCGCACAGGGACCGTCCGGGGCGGCCGCTTCGAGCACGCGATGTCGCTCTCGCGTGGGCCGCCCACCCGGAGAACCGGCCGTGAGGCGGGGCACGGTCGTGCCGTGCCCCGCCTCTCAGCCGAGCAGTCGCTCCAGGACCAGCGCGATGCCGTCGTCCTCGTTGGAGGCGGTCACCTCGTCGGCCACGGCCTTGAGTTCCTCGTGGGCGTTGGCCATGGCCACGCTGTGCGCGGCCCAGGCGAACATCGGCAGGTCGTTCGGCATGTCGCCGAAGGCGATCGTGTCGGCCGCCTTCAGCTTCAGCCGCCGGGCGGCCAGCGACAGTCCGGTGGCCTTGGACAGCCCGAGCGGCAGCAGCTCCACGATGCCCTCGCCCGCCATGACGACGGTGACGAAACCGCCCGCCGCGCGCGAGGCCGCCTCCGCCAGCTCGTCCGTGGACAGCGTCGGATGCTGGATGTAGATCTTGTTCAGCGGCGCTTCCCAGAGGTCGGCCGCGTTCGTGAACGCCTTCGCCGGGAGGTGGCCGGTGACCGAGTAACCGGGGCCCACCATGACGTCGCCGTCCAGGCCGTCCCGGCTCGCCGCCAGGTACAGCGGGCCCACCTCGGCCTCTATCTTGGCCAGGGCCACGCCCGCGAGCTGCCGGTCCAGGGTCACCGAGGTCAGCAGCCGGTGCTGTCCGGCGTCGTAGACCTGGGCGCCCTGGCCGCAGACGGCGAGGCCCTGGTAACCGAGGTCGTCCAGGATGTGCCGGGTCCAGGGGACCGCGCGCCCGGTGACGACGATGTGCGCGGCGCCCGCGGCCGTGGCGGCGGCGAGCGCCTCCCGGGTGCGCGGCGAGATCGTCTCGTCGCCGCGCAGCAGCGTGCCGTCCAGGTCGGTCGCGATCAGCCGGTAGGGAAGGGGGCTGCTCACTTGGTGACCGGCTCCAGGACTTCCCGTCCGCCCAGGTAGGGGCGCAGGACCTCGGGGACACGGACCGAGCCGTCGGGCTGCTGGTGGTTCTCCAGGATCGCCACGATGGTGCGCGGTACGGCGCACAGGGTGCCGTTCAGCGTGGCCAGCGGGCGGACCTGCTTGCCGTCGCGCATCCGGATCTGCAGGCGGCGGGACTGGTACTCGGTGCAGTCCGAGGTGGACGTCAGCTCGCGGTACTTGCCCTGGGTGGGAATCCACGCCTCGCAGTCGAACTTGCGGGCGGCGGAGGAGCCCAGGTCACCGGTGGCGACGTCGATCACGCGGAACGGCAGCTCCAGCGAGGTCAGCCACTGCTTCTCCCACTCCAGCAGACGCTGGTGCTCGGCCTCGGAGTCCTCCGGGGCGACGTAGGAGAACATCTCCACCTTGTCGAACTGGTGGACCCGGAAGATGCCGCGGGTGTCCTTGCCGTGCGAACCGGCCTCACGGCGGAAGCAGGGGGAGAAACCGGCGTACCGCAGCGGCAGCCGGTCCGCGTCGATGATCTCGTCCATGTGGTACGCGGCGAGCGCCACCTCGGAGGTGCCGACCAGGTAGAGGTCGTCCTTGTCCAGGTGGTACACGTCTTGCGCGGCCTGGCCGAGGAAGCCGGTGCCCGCCATGGACTGGGGGCGGACCAGCGCCGGGGTCAGCATCGGCGTGAAGCCCGCCGCGGTGGCCTGCGCGATGGCCGCGTTGACCAGGGCCAGCTCCAGCAGGGCGCCGACGCCGGTGAGGAAGTAGAAGCGGGAGCCGGAGACCTTGGCACCGCGCTCGGTGTCGATCGCGCCGAGGATCTGGCCGAGTTCGAGGTGGTCCTTGGGCGCGAAGCC
Organism: Streptomyces sp. NPDC090119; assembly: GCF_044747085.1. Lineage (NCBI taxonomy): Bacteria > Bacillati > Actinomycetota > Actinomycetes > Kitasatosporales > Streptomycetaceae > Streptomyces > Streptomyces sp. NPDC090119. The sequence continues at coordinate 537,961 of NZ_JBIVDK010000005.1, forward strand.
CTCGGCGTCGAAGTCGCGGATCGCGCCGTGCGTCTCCAGGGTGACGAAGTCCTCCTCGCCACCGACCGGGACACCGGGGTGCACGAGGTTGCTGACGCCGAGCAGCAGGCGCTGGGTCTCCGCGTCGGCCTCGTCGCGCTCGGCGTCGGCCGCCTTCACGTCGGCCTTCAGCTGCTCGGCACGGCCGAGCAGCTCGGCCCGCTCTTCGGGCGTGGCCTTGGGGATCAGCTTGCCGAGCTGCTTCTGTTCGGCGCGCAGCTCGTCGAAGCGGACGCCTGAGGACCTGCGCCGCTCGTCGGCAGACAGGAGGGAGTCGACGAGCGCGACATCCTCTCCACGGGCACGCTGAGAGGCGCGCGCACGGTCAGGGTCCTCACGAAGCAGGCGAAGGTCAATCACAGGCCCCAGGCTACCGGTGCGCGTGGAGCGCACGGGCGGACGGGACCCAGATAGCCGGGCTCCACCCGGGGCTGCTGTGCGCATCCACACCCTGGGAGAAGTTATCCACAGGCTGTGTGGAGTGACTGTGGATTTCGGAATTGATCATTCCGAGTGAGTTGTCTCCCGAGGAATTCCCGGTTCAAACTCCCTGGATAACCACTTTCGAGTGGAAAGTGGTCGTCCCAAAAGCTGAATCGATGGAAACAAGTGGACGAAGGGTGATCCAGGCTGGGCTGAATGCACCTGCGGGCTGTGAACCGATTTGTCGACCGAGTGGGCCTTGTTGTCGACTTGTCCCCAGGTAGAGAAGCGGACCTGTGGATAACTTCTGTGGATAACGGAACCCGCTAGAAACGGCCGTCCTGGCAGCGCGTGACCCAGTCGGAGGCGGCCACGAACTCCTGGTCCGACGTACCCGGCAGCATGGGCCGTGCGCCGCCCGGCGCGATGTCGGCACGCGGATAGGAACCCAGGAATCGCACCTGGAGACAGAGCCGCTTCAGCCCCATCAGCGCCTCCGCCATCCGCCGGTCGGAAACGTGCCCCTCGGCGTCCACGCAGAAGCAGTAGTTTCCGATGCCCTCGCCGGTCGGCCGGGACTGGAGCAGCATCAGGTTGATGCCCCGGGTGGCGAACTCGCCGATCAGATCACGCAGGGCACCGGGATGGTCGTCCCGCTGCCACAGCACCACCGAGGTCTTGTCGGCGCCGGTCGGCGCGGCGGGCCGGGCGGGCCGGCCGACCAGCACGAACCGGGTCTGCGCGTTCTCCGCGTCGTGGATGTCGGTCTCCAGCGGGACCAGGCCGTACCGCGCCGCCGCGAACTCGCCCGCGAAGGCCGCGTCGTACCGGCCCTCCTGGACCAGGCGGGCGCCGTCCGCATTCGAGGCGGCCGACTCCCACAGGGCGTCCGGGAGGTGGGCGCGCAGCCAGTTGCGGACCTGCGGCTGGGCGGCGGGATGCGCGGTGACCGTCTTGATGTCGGCGAGCTGCGTGCCCGGCCGGACCAGCAGCGCGAAGGTGATCGACAGCAGCACCTCGCGGTAGATCATGAGCGGCTCGCCCGCGACCAGCTCGTCCAGGGTGGTGGTGATCCCGCCCTCGACCGAGTTCTCGATCGGGACGAACGCGGCCTCCGCCTCGCCGGTGCGCACCGCGTCCAGCGCGGACTGCACCGAGACGTAGGGGATCAGCTCGCGGGTGGCGGCCTCCGGGAGAGTACGGAGGGCGACTTCGGTGAAGGTGCCTTCAGGACCGAGATACGCGTAACTCGCTGGCATGCCCTCACCCTAATGGCCGTGCCGCGACCCGGCCCGACCGTCTCACCGCAGCCACCCTTCCGGGTGGTTTCGATCCCGGACGCCTGTGAAGACGGCGCCCGTGGCGCACCCTGTCAGCCCTCCAGCAGCCGCTGCCCCACGTACTCCCCCCGCGCCGCGCCGCCCGGCACCGCGAACAGCCCGCTGGCCTCGTGCCGCAGATAGCGCGACAGCGCGTCGCCCCGATCGAGCTTGCGCTGCACCGGTACGAAGCCGCGCAGCGGGTCGGCCTGCCAGCAGATGAACAGCAGCCCGGCGTCGGGGACGCCGTCCGCGTCGAAGCCGTCATGGAAGGAGAACGGGCGCCGCAGCATCGCGGCTCCGCCGTTCTGGTCGGGCCGGGTGATCCGGGCGTGCGCGTCGAGCGGGACGACGTACTGGCCCTGCGCGTCCGCCTTCTCCAGGTCCATCGCGGTGGTCTCGTCCCCGCCGGACAGCGGGCCGCCGTCCGACTTGCGGCGGCCGATCACCGCCTCCTGCGCCGGGCGCGCCAGCTTCTCCCAGTCGTCCAGGAGCATCCGGATGCGGCGGACGACCGCGTACGAGCCGTTCGCCATCCAGCCGGGCTCCCCCGAGGCGGGCACGAAGATCCGCCGGTCGAAGTCGGGCTCGGCGGGCTTGGGGTTGCGGGTGCCGTCGATCTGGCCCATGAGGTTGCGCGTGGTCATGGGGTGCGCGGTGGTGCCGGGTGAGCGGTTGAAGCCGTTCATCTGCCAGCGGACCCGCGCCGCGTCGCCCGCCTCCTTCTGGAACGTGCGCAGCGCGTGGAAGGCGACCAGCGCGTCATTGGCGCCGATCTGCACCCAGAGGTCGCCCTCGCCGCGCTTCTTGTCCAGGTGGTCGGCGGAGAAGTCGGGCAGCGGGTCCAGCGCGGCCGGCCGCTGCTTCTCCAGTCCGGTGCGGGCGAAGAAGCTGTGGCCGAAGCCGATGGTGACGGTCAGCGAGGAGGGTCCGGCGTCGCGGGCCACGTCGGTGTCCTCGTGCGGGGCCGCCTCGCCCGCCATCAGCCGCTCGGCCACCGCCGACCAGCGGCGCAGCAGGGCCGCGGCCTCCTTGCGGCCCGCGCCCGGCTTCAGATCGAAGGCGACGAGATGGCCGTGGGCCTGGAGCGCGTCGGTGATGCCGGGCTGATGTTTCCCGTGAAACATCGCGCGGTCCGTGCCGATCGCGGTGAGCGGCGTGGCCGGGGCGGGCGCGGCGGCGTACCCCAGGGCGCCGCCCGCCGCGCCGAGCACGAGGCCGGTGGCCCCGGCGGTGCCGAGCAGGGTGCGCCGGGAGACGCCCCGACCCTGTTCGGGGGCGGGCTTCGCGGCTTCCGGGGTGCGGGCCTGGGGGACGGACGGGTCGGGCATGGTGCGGTTCAGCCGATCTGCGCGTTCTTGGAGACGGTCACCTGGTCGATGTCGGAGGTCCGTACGGTGACGGCGACCTCCCAGTCTCCCGCCATGGGGACCTGGACACCGCTCGCCGCCCAGTGGCCGGTGGTGATGTGTTCCGGGGCCACGGGCAGCGGCCCGATCTTCTTCGCCTTCAGGGTGAGGGCGACCTTCACCTCGGGGATGTCGTACGGGCGGCCGTCGGGCCGCTGGACGTAGAGGTGCATCTCGTTGGCGCCGACGCGGGCCGGGTCGAGGTCGATCCGGACCAGGCCCTTGCCGTTCGTGCCGCCGGTGTCGAAGGGCATGTCGAGGGTGAGGGCGCCGGAGGTGTCGGCCGGGGAACTGGCGGCCGGGGCAGCGGCCGCCCTGGCCTCCTGCTCGGTGCGGCCGGGCTCGGTCTGGGTGAGCGCGGTGGTCACGGCGAGCAGGACGACGGCCACGGCCGCCTCCGCGAGCACCGACCGACGCAGGCCGGAACGGTTCGGATCGGCGTCGCGCAGCCGCTTGCGCCGGGCGTCCTCGACGGCGTCCCGCTGCCGGGCGAGCTGAGCGGCCCGGCCGGGGTCGGCGTCTGCCGACCCGGCGACTCCCGCAGAATCCGCGCCCTTCCCGTCCGGCCCGGCGGCGGCGGCGAGGGGAATCTGCTCGCTGTCGGTCGGCTCGGTGGTCGCGGTGGCGACCTCTCCCCGCCCATCCCGCTCGGCGGTGGCAGCCGTGACGGAGAGGGGCGCCTGCTCATGAGCCCCGGTGCCGGACGGCTCGGTGGCTGCCGTGGAGGCCTCCTTCTCGCCACCGGCCCCGGCGGCGGAGTCGCCCGGCACGGTGGTGGCGCGGGCGGCCTGCCCGGGCACGTGGGCACGCTCGTCGACGGGCGGCTCAGCCGTCGCCGCCGCACCCGCCCCGGCCTGCCCCGCGCCGCCGACCTCGGCCGCTGCGGCGGGAGTCGGCACGGTGGCGGAGAGGGGTGTCTCCTCCTGCGCCTCGGCCGACGGGGCATCCTCGGCTGCCTCGGCTTCAGGCATCCCCCGCTCGGCCAGCCGCCCCGTCCACCGCCGCGAGATCCACGCCAGCCCCACCATGACGGCCACGAGACCCAGCTTGACCAGCAGCAACTGCCCGTACCGCGTGTCGGTGAAGGCCGACCAGGAGCCCAGCTGGCGCCAGGACTGGTAGACGCCGGTGGCGACCAGCGCGAGGACGGAGGCGAAGGCGAGCCGGGAGAAGCGCCGCACGGCATCCGTGCCGAGCGGGGTCTCGGCGGGCGCCCGGTACAGGGCGACGAGCAGCGCGGTCAGCCCGCCGAACCAGCCGGCGACGGCGAGCAGGTGCACGATGTCGACCGGCATGGCGATGCCCGGCTGGAGCCCGGTGGAGGCGTGCTCGGCCATGGCCCAGCTCGCCGCGAGCCCGGCCGCGACGACGATCCCGCCGATGGCGAGCCCGAAGCCCAGGTCACGCCGCTCGGCGGCCGCGTCCTCGTCGGCCCCCGCCTCCTCTTCCCGCCGCGCGTACGCCCCGAAGAGCACCGCGACGAACAGCGCGGCGGCGGCGAGCAGCAGCAGCCGGGAGACCAGCGCCGCACCGGTCTTGGTCTGGAGCACCTGCCCGAGCAGATCGAGGTCGAAGACGTCCCCGAGCTTGCCGGACGAGGTGTACGAGCCGCGCAGGAGCAGCAGCCCCAGCGTGGCCGCGGTGAGCGTCAGCCAGCCCCCGACCACCAGCCGCTGCAGCGCCCGTACCCCCGCGCCCTGCCGCCAGCAGGCCAGGACGAAGGCGGCGCCGCCGACCAGCACGATGAAGCCCGCGTAGGACAAGTAGCGGCCGACGGCGTACAGCCCGCCCACGACTCCGCCACCCGCTCCCGCCCCCGCGTCGGGGGAGACGACGGTGCGCGAGGGGGCGCCGATGGAGAAGGTGTAGGCCCCGGCGACGGGATGGCTGTCGGCGGAGACGACCTGGTAGGCCACCGTGTAGGTGCCGTCGGCGAGCCCGGCGTGCAGCCGGACCGCGTACGTGGTGCCGCTGACGTTCACCGGGCCGCCCGACTGCACCGGCTTGCCCTTGGGGTCGAGCACGCGCAGCGAGTTGTCGCCCATCGCCACCTGCTCGGAGAAGGTGAGCGAGATCTGGGTGGGCGCCCGGTCGACCACCACCCCCTGCGCGGGGTCGCTGCCGGTCAGCGCGGCGTGCGCGGAGGCGGGCGCGGCGCCCGCGAGCAGCGCGCCGGTGACGGCGAGGAGCAGCAGTACCAGGGTGCGCAGCCGGGGGGTGATGGTCGGCGTCAAGGTGGTCCCTCCCTCAGTGTCCGGTCGACGGGTTGTACGTGGCGGACCGCACCGGCATCTCGACGGTGAGCGGACCGGACCGGGCGAAGCCCAGCTTGAGCTTGACGGTCTGCCCCTGGCGCGGCTTCTGCTTGAGCTGCTCGAACATCAGGTGGTTGCCGCCGCTCCGGAAGACGAGCCTGCCGTGGGCGGGCACCGCGAAGGAGGTGCGCTCGGCCATGGTGCCGCCGCTGGTGCTGTGCATGGTGACCCGGCCGATGTCGCTGCTGACCGAGGTCAGCTCGTCCTGCTCGCCGCCCTTGTTGGTGACGGTGAGGAAGCCCGCGGCCATGTCGGCGGCGACCGGCTGGGGCATGTAGGTGGCGCTCACCGACAGCTCGGGCTCGCCGGACCCCTGTCCGGAGCCGCAGCCCGCGAGGGCCAGGGCGGCGGCGAGGGCGGTGACGGGCAGTGCGGCCCGCTTCACGGCTTCGCCCCGCGGACGAGCTTGGGCAGGTCCTTGGTCCAGTCGTCGACGGTGGCGTCCTCGCCGTAGAGGACGTAGCCGCCGTCCGTCTTCGGGGAGAAGGCGATGACCTGGGTGCCGTGGACGGAGACGGTCTTGCCGTTCTTGTCCTTGCTGGTCGGCTCGATGGAGATGCCCAGCGAGCGGGCGCCCGCCTGGATGGTGGAGAAGTCGCCGGTCAGGCCGGTGAAGCCCGGGTCGATGCTGTTGAGCCACTTGCCCAGCTCGGCCGGGGTGTCGCGGCCGGGGTCGGTGGTGACGAACACGACGCGGAGATCGTCCTGCTCGGCCTTGGGCAGCGCCTTCTTGGCGACGGCGAGGTTGCTCATCGTCGTGGGGCACACGTCGGGGCAGTGGGTGTAGCCGAAGTAGACGAGCGTCGGGTGGCCCTTGGTCGCGGCCCGCAGGTCGTACTTCTTGCCGTGGGTGTCGGTGAGGACCAGGTCGGGCTTGGCGAAGGGCTGGTCGAGGACGGTGGCGGCCTTGTCGGAGCCGCCCTCCTCGGAGACCACGGAGACGGGCGAGGCGGAGTCGTCATCGCTGCCGCAGGCGGACAGGGTGAAGGCGGCGGCGGCCAGCAGCGCGGCCGCGGCCAGGGTCTTCTTGCGCGGAGAAAGCATGGAGAGATGTCCCAGGGGGGTCGAGAGCTCCCGCGTGCGCCGGGGCCGTACCGGGCGGGCACGGCCCCGGCGCACGCGGATCAGAGAGGGGTCAGGCGGTGCGGCGGCGGCCCGCGAGGACGCCGTAGGCCACGCCCGCGACGCCGATCACGATGCCGACGATGCCCAGCACCCGGGCGGTGGTGTCGGTGCCGTCGGAGTCGGCGGCGGCCGTCGCCTCATGGGCGTCGTCCTTGTCGCCGCCCTTGGCGTCGTCACCCGCGGCCGCCGCCGTGCCGTGGTGGTCGTCGGTCGCGGCGGACAGCGCCAGCGTCGGGGCCGGGTTCTCCGGCTCGTCCTGGCCCTCCTGCGGCACCTCGATCCAGCGGACGACCTCCTTGTTGGAGTACGTCTGGATCGCCTTGAAGACGAGCTGGTCGGTGTCCTCGGGCAGCGCGCCCAGGGAGAGCGGGAACTTCTGGAAGTAGCCCGGCTCGATGCCCTTGCCGTCGGCGGTCCAGGTGACCTTGGTGACGGCCTCGCCGATCTTCTCGCCGTGCATGGTCAGCGGCTTGTCCAGCTTGGACTTGGTCACCTGCACCTTCCAGCCCGGCACCGGCTGCGGCATGACGGAGGCCAGCGGGTGGTCGGCGGGGAGGTTGACCTCGAGCTTGGTGGTGGAGGCGTTGTCACGCTCGTTGGGCACCTTGAAGTCCACGGTGGCATAGCCGCCCTTGGCCGCGGTGCCCTCCGGCTGCACGCTGACGTGAGCGAACGCGGGGACCGACACGGCGAGGACGGTCGCGCCCGCCACGGCGACGGCGGCGGTGACACGGGAGGCGGTACGGGAGATCTGCATGCTGGGGAAACTCCGCTCTTGAGCGAGATCCGGTGCTGAGCCCGGTGACGGTGAGGGGTGCGCGGGACGCCCGAGAGGCGCACGCGCGCGTGCCGCACGACGGCGGCCCCTCCCCTCCTCGTACGTACGGGAGCGGTGGTCGCGTCAGGCGGCGAGACGGAACCCGTCGGCGGGCGGGCCGCGCCGGATCACCGAGTGCTGGAGTGCCTCGGCCCGCGGCAGCGGTGTCTCGTCCCGGCCGGTGCGGCGCACGCGCGGAACGGGCCCGGTCGCGGGCAGCAGCCCTGCGTACAGGGCGCGGGTCAGCGCGAGCGCGGCGCGCAGCGAACGGACGAGCGCGCCCTCCGCGACCCCGTGCGTCGACAGCTCGATCAGCCGCAGCACGGCCAGGTCGCCCCGGCGCAGCAGCCAGCCCAGGGCGAGGGCCGCGAGGAGGTGGCCGAGAAGCATCGGCAGTGAGGGCAGCCAGCCGAGCGGCGAACCGGCCAGGTCGGAGGCGTGCCCGCCGGTGGGCGCGCGGTCCGTGAAGCGGCCCGAGGCGTCGATGAGGCGCGCGTCGAGCAGCAGCCGGTAGGCGTGGCCGGGGGTGAGGGTGGCCGGGCCGGACCCGCACAGCAGCTGCGCGGCCCGCTGGACCATCTCGTCGTCGGCCGCACCGGAGTGCGTGGCGCCCATGGAGGCCATGGCGCCCATCGGGGTCCCGCCGCCCGTCGCCGCCGTGTGCTGGCCGAGGCCGAACAGCGTGTGCAGGGCCAGCTGACCGAGGGCGAGGAGGGCCGCGATGGCGGGCACCGAGCGGGCACGGCCGGCGAGCGGCGCCATGACCAGCAGGGAGCCCAGGAATCCTGCGCCGAGCGTCCACAGGGGGACGTTCGCGCAGGAGGCCATGGTGTGCCCGGCGGCGGCCAGCACGACACAGACCGCGGCGAAGACCGCGGCCCGCAGAAGCCGGACCCGGGGTCCGGACCGCGCCGTGCGCGGGTGAGGGGCACTCATGGCGGGGCTCATCATCGCACTGCGCCCGCCGCACCCCCGAGGCAGGGCCGCCGGATCACGCCACCACCGGGACGCGCGCCGCCGCATCGGCCGTACGTCATACCCCGATTCGTCCCGGCGCACATCGACCATATGGGGGGCATCACGTCATCGGGGGGCTTACCGGTGCGCACGCGCGGCAATAGGTAACGGTATGTCGAGCCGCGGCCAGGAGGCTGGAGCATGAGCATCTGGTGGTCACTCCATCTGCGCCGCGACGCCGCGAGCGTCCCGCTCGCCCGGCGACTGCTGATCGGCACCATGGAGACGGCCGGGGTCGACCCCGACGTCTCGTACGACATCTCCGTGGCCCTGACCGAGGCGTGTGCCAACGCCGTGGAGCACGGCGGCACCGCGTGCGGGGAGCGCTCGGAGGCGTACCGGGTGACCGCCTATCTGGACGGCGAGAAGTGCCGCATCGAGGTGGCCGACTCGGGCCCCGGTGTCGCGCCCGCACCGGCCCTGGGCATCCGGATGGCCCGCGTGGACGCCGAGGACGGCCGGGGTCTGTGTCTGATCCGGGAGCTGGCCGACCACGTGCACATCGGCGCCCGGCCGGGCCGCACTGGCACCGTGGTCAGCTTCGACAAGGTCCTGAAGTGGAAGAAGGACCCCTCGCTGCTCACCGCGTGAGGGGTCCGACACGGAAGGGCCGGGCACGATGCCCGGCCCTTCGTCATGCGTTCGTCGTGCCGTCAGGCCTTGAGCGACGCCATCCACGCCTCGACGTCCGCGGAGCGGCGCGGCAGGCCCGCCGACAGGTTCCGGTTGCCGTCGGCGGTGACGAGGATGTCGTCCTCGATCCGGACGCCGATGCCCCGGTACTCCTCGGGCACCGTCAGGTCGTCGGCCTGGAAGTACAGGCCGGGCTCGACGGTGAGGACCATGCCGGGCTCCAGGGTGCCGTCGACGTAGGTCTCGGTGCGGGCGACCGCGCAGTCGTGGACGTCCATGCCGAGCATGTGGCCGGTGCCGTGCAGGGTCCAGCGGCGCTGCAGGCCCAGCTCCAGGACGCGCTCGACCGGGCCCTCGACGAGGCCCCACTCCACCAGCTTCTCGGTGAGCACGCGCTGGGCGGCGTCGTGGAAGTCGCGGAACCCGGCGCCGGGCTTCACCGCGGCGATCCCGGCCTCCTGGGCCTCGTACACCGCGTCGTAGATCCTGCGCTGGACGTCGGTGTAGGTGCCGTCGACCGGGAGGGTGCGGGTGACGTCGGCGGTGTAGAGGGTGTGGGTCTCCACGCCCGCGTCGAGCAGCAGCAGGTCGCCGGAGCGGACCGGGCCGTCGTTGCGCACCCAGTGCAGGGTGCAGGCGTGCGGGCCGGAGGCGCAGATCGAGCCGTAGCCGATGTCGTTGCCCTCCACGCGCGCGCGGAGGAAGAAGGTGCCCTCGATGTAGCGCTCGGAGGTGGCCTCGGCCTTGTCGAGGACCTTCACCACGTCCTCGAAGCCGCGCACGGTGGAGTCGACGGCCTTCTGCAGCTCGCCGATCTCGAAGTCGTCCTTGACGAGGCGGGCCTCGGAGAGGAAGACGCGCAGCTCCTCGTCGCGTTCGGCGGTGACCTTGTCGGTCAGGGCCGACTCGATCCCGGCGTCGTGGCCGCGCACCACGCGGACCGGGCCGGTGGCCTCGCGCAGCGCGGCGGCCAGCTCGCGGACGTCGGCGGCCGGGATGCCGTACAGCGCCTCGGACTCGGTGAGGGAGTGGCGGCGGCCGACCCACAGCTCGCCCTGGCCGGACAGCCAGAACTCGCCGTTCTCGCGGTCGGAGCGGGGCAGCAGGTAGATGGTCGCGCGGTGGCCGCCCGCGGTGACCGGCTCCAGGACCAGGACGCCGTCCTCGGTCTGGTTGCCGGTGAGGTAGGCGTACTCGGTGGCGGCGCGGAAGGCGTACTCGGTGTCGTTCGAGCGGGTCTTCAGGTTGCCCGCGGGGATCACCAGGCGCTCGCCGGGGAAGCGGGCGGACAGCGCGGCGCGGCGGCGCGCGGTGTCGGCGGCCTGCGGGATCGGCGCCAGGTCACGCAGCTCGGTGTCGGCCCAGCCGGAGCGCATGTTCTCCGCCAGCTCGTCGGAGACACCGGGGTAGAGGCCGTTCTTGCGCTGCTTGATGGGCTTCTCGGCCTCGGTGGCCTCGTCGGGAACGGCCGGGTTGAGCTCGTCGGACACTGATCCTCCTCGGTACGGCGTGTGATCTCCCCCAGGGGGCACGCGGCGCTCGCGTCCATGCCCGAGCAGGGGTGCCTCCCATCATCGTACGTTCGTACCGAAACCGGACCGGTCGTGCTCATGCCGGGGCTCAGCCGAAGCGGGCCGCAAGCAGCACCACGTCCTCGTCGCCGCGGGCGGTGTCGCCCGGCAGGAGGGTGGCCAGGACATGGTCGGCGACGGCGCCGGGGTCGCCGCGCAGGGCCCGCGGCACGCTCGCAGCGGCCGAGCGCAGCCGGGCGAAGGCCCGGTCCATGGTCTCGCCTGTACGGCGCAGCAGCCCGTCGGTGTAGAGCAGAACCGTCTCTCCGGGCTCGACGCGGAACTCCACGCTGGGCGCCTCCCAGCAGGCGAGCATGCCGAGCGGGGCGGACAGGGAGGTCTCGGCGTACTCGGTGCGGCGCTCCCCGGTCAGCAGCGGCGGGCTGTGCCCGGCACCGGCCAGGGTGATCCGGCGTGCGCCGGGCTCGCAGTAGGCGAACAAGGCGGTGGCCGAGCGGGCGGGCTCGGTCAGCCGCAGCAGCAGCTCCAGGTCGGACAGGACGGCGACCGGGTCCTCGCCCTCCATCACGGCGTAGGCCCGCAGCGAGGCGCGCAGTCGGCCCATCGCGGCGACGGCGCCGGGTCCGCCGCCGGTGACCGAGCCCACGGAGAGGCCGAGGGCGGCGTCGGGCAGCGGCAGCGCGTCGTACCAGTCGCCGCCGCCGCGCGGGCCGGTGCGGTGCCGGACGGCGAGCTGGACGCCGGGCAGCCGGGGGAGCCGGGCGGGCAGCAGTTCCCCGGTGAGGGTCGCCGCGTACGCGCGGGTGCGCTCCACCTCCAGCAGCAGGGCGAGGTGTTCGGCGGCCTGGCGGAGGTAGCGGCCGATCAGATGTCGGTGGTGTTCGTCGGGTGCGGCGGGCTCGTCGTAGAGCCAGACGGCGGTGCCGAGGCGGGCGTCGTCGGTGGCCAGGGGGACGGCGTGTTGGGCGGCGTAGCCGAGGCGGGCGGCGACCTCGCGGTGGCGGGGGTCGAGGCCGGGCTCGGCGAGGAGGTCCGCGGTGCTGGTCAGCAGGGCCTCGCGCGGGACGGTCTCCAGGTGGCCGAGGTCGGCTCTGCCGAGGCCGTGGCCGACGGTGGTGCGGGGGCCGAGTCCGTCGTCGGGCTCCCATACGACCAGACCGCGCCGGGCGCCCACGAGGGCGGCACCGGCGCGCAGGAGTTCCTCAAGTGCGGTGTCCAGGGCGGAGGTTCTGCACATCCGCTCGGTCAGCTCATGGAGGGTGGTGAGGTCGGATACCCAGCCGGCCAGCCGGTCCTGGAGCAGACTGCCGGGGGCGCCGGAGACGGCCACGGGGGGTGGAGTGCCTGCCGGGGCGTCCGGTGCGGGACCGGCTTCCGGGACGGGGGGTGCGGGCGCGACAGTGTGGGTCGGAGTGGGAACCGTGGGATCGATTCCGGCCACTTTCGGAGGGTGAGGGGCGTTCATGGCGTCCGGCTCTCGGACCGGTGCGTCTTACTGAAAAGCATCGCAAACCCCCATGTGATTCTGCGCCGCTAGCAGTGTCTCCACATGTACACGCACTCGTGAGGGGATGTCCAGCATTGTCCTGCGGGGATTCCTGGTGTTGGTGGGGCCGGCGAGGGATTGCCCGGAACCCCTTGCCCTACTGGCAAGTTGGCTTGAAACTGCCTCGGGTGGAGCTGCATTGCGGTCGACTGGCCCTGCTCGACGGAGCGTCACCACGGTCGTGCGGGGTACGTACTCGAGAGAAGACCAGGGGTGGCCGGAGGCCGCCCGGAACCTGGCGAAGGACTCGGACGTCATAACCACCGACGGCCGTGCCCCATCCTCCCGCGGCGGAGGCGGAGAGAAACACGCGCGACGGCAAAACGCCAGACTTCGCCACCCCCGTGCCGTGTCCGTGCTCCTGCGGAACCGCACGTCGGACGCGTCCGATGCTCCACCCCTGGGGGTTCCCCGCGCCGTACGCGGGGGCGTGATGCGCCAACAGGTACGCACAGTGAAGTGATCCACACATGTTGTGATGTCCACGGTGTTGCCAGCGGTGCAACGGAAAGGAACGAGCGCTCATGCGCGAGATCCTCGGAAGGCGACGCGGACTGCCGCCCCGGCGGGACGACGACGGCCCGGCGCTGATCGACGCGGCCACGACCGTCGCGGCGACCTGGCGATGGCCCGTACTGCCCGGCGTGGCCCCCGATCCGCGGGGCCCGGCCGGCTGCTCCTGCCCCGACCCGGCCTGCACGGTGCCCGGCGCCCACCCCGGCGACCCCGATCTGCTCGCGGCCACGACCGACGCCCGCATGGTGCGCTGGTGGTGGACCAGCAGGCCGGACGCGCCGATCGTCCTGGCCACCGGCGGCCAGGCACCCTGCGCGGTCAGCCTGCCCGCCGAGGCCGGAGCCCGCGCGCTCGCGCTGCTCGACCGGCGCGGCATGCGGCTCGGCCCGGTCGTCGCCGCCCCGCACCGTTGGGCGATCCTCGTGAAGCCCTATTCCATGGAGCAGTTGGGCGAACTGCTGTACGCCAAGGACTTCGTCCCCGGCTCGCTCCGCTTCCACGGCGAGGGCGGCTACCTCGCCCTCCCGCCCTCCACGACCGGTGCGGGCGACGTCCACTGGGAGCGCGCCCCGCTGCCCGGCTCCGCCTCCCCCTGGGTGCCCGACGTGGAGGCCGTGGTGGACGCGGTGGTCGAGGCCCTCACTCGTACGGGTGTGAGCGCGCCCGAGTTGTAGGGGTGTCGGGGGCGCGCGGGGCCTTCGGGCCGCGCGCGCTCGTTATGTTCCGCCCATGCTGCGAAATCACCGGCCCCGCGCGGACGGGCCGGTAGCCGGACCGCTCCGCACCTCCGTCCTGGCGACCCTGGTGGCGGCCGCGCTGCTGCTGCCGCTGACCGTGGCGTCGGCCGGGCCGGTGGACGGTTCGGACGAGGGTGCGCCCGCGCGGGCCGGGGTCTCGCGTGTGCCCTCGGCTTCCGCGTCCCGTTCTGCGGACCGGATCACCGTCACCCGCTGCGGACCCGAACTCGCCTCGCCGGACGGGCTGGAGGCGCAGACCTGTGTGCTGACGCGGGGCGGTGACACCTGGGCGCGGGTCTACTACCGCAACACCACCGGCGAGCCGCTGGACGCTTCCTTGAGTCTGCTGGGACCGGACGGCCGGGCCGTGCGCACCACGTGCGCCATCGGCGCGGACGACGCTCCCGCCACCTGTGAGACACCCCGCGAACGCACCCGGGGGACGGTAGCCGCCTACACGGCCGTCTCCGAGTTCGCGGCCGGGGCCGAAGGCCCGCTACTGCTCCGCTCGGGCAGCAACTCCGTTGATGTGAACGGAAGTTGAGGATCAGCTACGGCTGACGCCACGCGGTGCGGGCATAGAAAGACCCGGTTGCTGGCGACGGGGGATGCACCAGCAACCGGGCTACTCGAACGGTAACAAGAGATCGGCGGTTCGCAAATTCGGTCCGGCCCATTCGGACACCGATTCGCTTGTCACACCGAGGAGTTGTGACAGGAGTCACCCGCTCCACACGGCCTCGGCCGGGTCAGCTGAGGGTGACCTGCCGGTTGGTGAGACCGCCACGCGCCCGGCGCTCCTCCGGGGTGAGCGGCTCGGTCACCGCGAGGGCCGCGGCCAGCCGCTCGGCGAACTCCGCCGCGGGCTTCTCGATCTCCTCGGCACCGACCCCGCTCGGCAGGTCCCACACCGGCACGGTCAGCCCGTGCGCGCGGAACGAGCCGACCAGCCGGGTGCCCTCGCCCAGGCTGGAGGTGCCCGCCGCGTGCAGCCGGGCCAGCGCGTCCAGCAGGTGCTCCTCCTCGTGCGGCATGACCCAGCGCAGGTGGTTCTTCTCCGGGGTCTCGCACCAGTACGCGGCGTCCACGCCCGACAGCTTCACCGTGGGGATCGCGGCGGAGTTGGCCCGCTCCAGGGAGGCGGTCACCTCCGGCGTGGCGTTCTCCGCGTCCGGCACCCAGAACTCGAACCCACTGTGCACGACCGGCTCGAAGGCGCCGTCGGCGTCCAGCAGGTCCTGGAGGCGGGGCGCGCCGGAGGGGGCGCGGCGGCCCTCCACCGGGGTGCCCGGCTCGGCGACCAGGGCGCGCTGGAGCGTGTCGGCGAGGTCGCGGCTGATGTCGCCGGAGGCGGTGTCGTTCTGCAGGCCCAGCAGCACCGAGCCGTCGTCGCGGCGCAGCGCGGGCCACGCCATCGGCAGCACGGTGGCCAGCGTGACCGAGGGGACGTCCGCGGGCAGGCCGTCCTTCAGGGTCAGCTCGACGGTCGCGGCCGGGACCAGCTCGCGCAGCGCCACCCAGTCGCACTCGCCGGGCAGGCCCTCGAACGGGCGCTGCACCAGCTCGGTCACCGCGTGCGCGGCCGCCCGGCCGTGGCACGCCTTGTAGCGGCGGCCGCTGCCGCAGGGGCACGCCTCGCGGGCGCCGACGACCGGAACCTCGCCCTCGGCCCCGTGCGGCTGCGGGCGCTGGCCCTTGGTCTGGGGTCGCTTCTTGGCCATCGTGGCTGTCTCCCGGTTACGGCTGGTCTCGTACGGGCGGGAGCCTAGTCGTTCGGGCCACGAGCGACGGGAACCTGTGGACGACGCGGGGTGGGACGGTCCGTACCTGTGGACAACGGCCCCTTCTGCCGGGCCCGTTCAGGCCAGGCCCTCGAAGGTGTCCGTGAAGCCGAGTTCGGCCAGCGCGGCGACCGGCGCGGGGGTGGTGACGCGCGTAGCGAAAGACTCGGGCGGGCCCCCGGCATCGGGATCGTGCACGTCCGCGTGGACCACCACCCAGACCGTCACCTCGCCCGGCACCTCGTCCCGGACACCCCAGTCGTCGGCGAGCGCGTCGATGATGCTCAGGCCCCGGCCGCCGTGCGCGGTGACCGAGGGGGTGGCCGGAGCCGGGCGGGTCGGGCCGCCGCCGTCCGTCACCTCCACGATGAGCCGTCCGCGCGGGTCGACGCGCCAGGCCGCGCGCACCGCGCCGTCCCCGGCCCGCGCCCCGCCCAGCGGGCGCCCATGGCGGCACGCGTTGCTCAGCAGCTCCGACAGAATCAGCACGGCGTCGTCCACGACCGGTTCGGGGACCCCGCCGCCGCGCAGTTGCGCACGCATCCGGTGCCTCGCCTTCCCCACGCCGGCAGGGCCATGAGGTACGGCCATGCTCGACGACGCGGGCACTTCTTGTGCCACCACCAACGCCACCCCCGAGACCTCCTTCGCCTCACGCCACGGTGTGGATGCCCCTTTGGCCTGAACCGGAAACCGGCCAGTCTCGTTCCGCCGACGCATTCGCGACCCCGGTGCGGGAGGCGAACGCGCCGGAGCACTCCTTCAGGAGGGCAGAGGTCAGCGGCCGAGGCGGCTCAGCACCGCGCGCGGACGGTTGGTGATGATGGCGTCGACGCCCAGGTCCACACAGAGGTCCACGTCCGCGGGCTCGTTCACGGTCCACACGTGCACCTGGTGCCCGGCCTCCTTGAGCCGCCGTACATAGGCGGGATGGCTGCGGGCGATCCGGACCGAGGGGCCCGCGATGGTGACGCCCTCGGGCAGCCGTCCGTCGCGCAGCCGGGGGGTGACGAACTGGGCGAGCAGCACCAGGGGCAGGGTCGGGGCGGCGGTGTGCACCCGGTGCAGGGAGCGGGCGGAGAAGCTCATCACGCGGACCGGGGAGGCTTCGGGGGAGGCGGGGGCGTGCAGCCCGTACCGGCGCAGCAGGGTGAGCAGCCGTTCCTCGACCTGCCCGGCCCAGCGGGTGGGGTGCTTGGTCTCGATGGCCAGCTCCACCCGGCGCCCCGCGTCGGCGACGAGTTGGAGCAGCCGTTCCAGGGTGAGCACCGAGGTCTCCTCGCGGTCCTCGGGGCGGTGCTCCCAGTCGGGTTCCTCGTCCCGGCCCGCGCGGCCCTTCCAGGAGCCGAAGTCGAGGGCGGAGAGGTCGGACAGCTCCAGCGCGGAGACGGCGCCGCGGCCGTTGGAGGTGCGGTTCACCCGGCGGTCGTGGACGCAGACCAGGTGCCCGTCGGCGGTGAGCCGTACGTCGCACTCCAGGGCGTCCGCGCCGTCCTCGATGGCCTTGCGGTAGGCGGCGAGGGTGTGTTCGGGCGCGTCCTCGGAGGCTCCACGGTGGGCGACGACCTGGATGGTGTGGTGTGGTGCGTGGGTCACCGCGTCATGGTGCCACCGACGTGGGGTTGTGCGGGGCGCGCGAGCGGGCATGCGCGGGGGAGGAGCGCGCCATCGAGCGGGCTTCCGCGCATACTTGTCTCACTTTTGTCCGGGAAGTCTTATATAAAGAGTGCCCACGGTCCCACAGGGACCGCTTACGGTGCCCTGACGGCCCGTGGGAAAAGCTGAGTGCGTACAACAAGAACAGACACGGGACCACGCGCGGCCCGCTCGCGCCGGTCCGAGCGTCTCGGACGACGGGCGTGCGCGCGACCACGGGCATGACCGACCATGGACCGACGTGACCGATCGCGACCCGTATCCGACGCGACGCGACCGGTGGCGACACCGAGCACGATCGGGTGCGACCGAGCGCGACCGACGACAACAGCCGTGGATCGAGGAGAGAAGAGCTGTGAGCACCGAGAACGAGGGCAACGCGGTACCCCCGGCCCCGTCCGCACCTCCTGTGCCGGTGGCATCTCCCGCTGCTTCCCCGCAGGGCGGTACGCCCGACGCGGGTGCGACGGCTCAGCTTCCGCCGGTGCCCCCGGGCCCGCCCGGAGCCCCGGAGCAGCATCCGTACGGACCCGGCGCCACCCAGACCTACGGCGCCCCCGAAGGCGCCTGGCCGCCCCCGCCCCCGCCGCACGGCACGCCGGGTTACGGCGAGGCGGCGGGCGCGGGCGGTGCGGGCGGCGGCTGGGGTGCCGCCTACCAGCAGCCCGCGCCCAAGCCGGCCGGCGGCGGGCGCGGCGGCCTGATCGCGGCGGTGCTGGTGGCCGCGCTGGTCGCGGGCGGCCTGGGCGGCGGCCTCGGCTACACCCTGGCCAAGGACAACGACGGCCAGGGCTCCACCACCGTCACCGCCGCCGACAACGGCGCCTCGCAGGTCAAGCGGGCGCCCGGCACCATCGCGGGCGTCGCCTCCAAGGCGCTGCCCAGCACGGTGACCATCGAGGCGGAGAGCAACAGCGGCGAGGGCGGTACGGGCACCGGGTTCGTCTTCGACACCCAGGGCCACATCGTCACCAACAACCACGTGGTCGCCGAGGCGGTCGACGGCGGCAAGCTGTCGGCCACCTTCCCGGACGGCCGGAAGTACGACGCCGAGGTCGTGGGCCACGCCCAGGGCTACGACGTGGCCGTGGTCAAGCTGAAGAACGCCCCCTCCGACCTCAAGCCGCTCTCCCTCGGCAACTCCGACCAGGTCGCGGTGGGCGACGAGACGATCGCCATCGGCGCCCCCTTCGGGCTGTCCAACACGGTGACCACCGGCATCATCAGCGCCAAGAACCGCCCGGTGGCCTCCAGCGACGGCAGCTCCGGCAGCAAGGCGTCCTACATGAGCGCCCTGCAGACCGACGCGTCGATCAACCCGGGCAACTCCGGCGGCCCGCTGCTGAACGCCTCCGGCGCGGTGATCGGCATCAACTCCGCCATCCAGTCCACCAGCGGCGGCAGCTTCGGCTCCGGCCAGTCCGGCTCGATCGGCCTCGGCTTCGCCATCCCGATCAACCAGGCCAAGTACGTGGCCCAGCAGCTGATCAAGAACGGCAAGCCGGTGTACGCCAAGATCGGCGCCTCGGTCTCCCTGGAGGAGTCCACGAACGGCGCGAAGATCACCGACCAGGGCTCGGGCGGCGCGGCCGCGGTCGAGCCGAGCGGCCCCGCCGCGAAGGCGGGCCTCAAGCCCGGCGACGTCATCACCAAGCTGGACGACTCCGTGATCGACAGCGGCCCCACCCTGATCGGCGAGATCTGGACCCACAAGCCCGGCGACAAGGTCAAGGTCACCTACACCCGCGGTGGCTCCCAGCACACGGTCGACCTCACCCTGGGCTCCCGAGTCGGCGACAGCTGAGCCGGTTCCCCCGCCCGCCCCTCGCTCCCGGTACGCTGTACCCCGCTCCGCCCCAGGTGGGCGGCGGCGGGGAGGTGTGCCCGAGCGGCCTAAGGGAACGGTCTTGAAAACCGTCGTGGCAGCGATGTCACCGTGGGTTCAAATCCCACCGCCTCCGCAGAGCAAGGGGCGCTCCCGTCCAAGGGGGCGCCCCTTCTGCGTGCGGTACCTCGGCCGGTCAGTTCAGCAGGGCTGCCGTGAACGTCTCGCGGTGGTCCGCCAGCCAGGTCCGCAGGCGGTCCCAGCGCTCCCAGCCGCCACGGTCGGCCAGTGCCCGGAGGTAGCCGGGGTCGCCCTCGGCCACGCGCCGGGTGACGAAGGCGCGGCAGACCTCCGTGGCCTGTTCGATGACGCCGGGCAACTCGGCGCGCTCCCCGGCCGAGAGGCCATAGCCGTCGGCGAGGACCCGCAACCGCGCGGGCGCGTCCAGGCCGACGGGGTACGTGACTGCCGCGGATGCCGGATCGAGCATGGGCACCCAGTAACGGGCCGTCATGGCCACGTCCCAGAGGGGGCGGCCCGGAGCCGCCATGTCGAAATCGATCAGGGCGGCCGCGCGTCCCTCACGGAAGACGACGTTCTCGGGGCAGACGTCGTTGTGGCACAGCAGCGTTCCCCCTGCCGGGTCGGCAAGGTCCCGGGGCCACTCGGCACGGGTGTCGACCGCGACGGCCGCTCCGGCCTCGTGCAGGCGCCGCAATAGGCTCCCCACCGATCGGAGCGCGGCCGTCGTCATGAACCGGTCCGGGAACGGCGGCAGCGCCACGTCGCCCGGGACGAAGGTCAGTCGCTCACGGCCGTCCGCGGTGAGACCGACAGGCGTCGGAGCCGCGTCGAAGCCGTGTTCCTTCAGCGCGCGGAGGTACGGATGCAGGGCGCCCGCAGTGGATGGGGCCGGGCGCTCCACCAGCTCACCCCGGCGGAAGACCGCCCCCACGTTCACCATGCCGCCGACCAGCGCCTCGGCCTCGGCATGCTTCCGGTCCGGCGTCACGCCCTCTTGTCCTCCGGGTACCACCGCAGCTCGATCGTGTTGCCGTCCGGGTCCTGGATGTAGATCGACGTCGCCTCGCCCCGCGCGCCCGAGCGCTGGACCGGGCCCTCCAGGACCGTGAAGCGGCCGGAGGCGATGACCTCGGTCCAGTCCAGGGGGTCCACCACCAGGCAGAAGTGGTCGACGTTGGACTCGTGCCGGGTGCCCGCGACGATGTCGATGATCGTGTCCGGGCTGATGCGGACGGAGGGGAACGGGGCCTTCCCGGCGCGCCATTCGTCGACGTTCTCGGGCTGGAGGCCGAGGAGGGTGGTGTAGAAGCCGAGGGAGCGTTCGACGTCGGCGACGTTGAGGACCAGGTGGTCGAATGCCTTGACGTGCAGCTCGGGCACTTTTTCCTCCGAGGAGAGCGGATGCGGTGACGTTTCTACGATCCGCCGGTGCGGGGGCTCCTTCAAGGGGTGATCGCCGACGGTGACGCCCAGACCTCCTAGACCCCCACTCTCCGCGCCGCCGAGGCCAGCGTGGCGCGCGCCTCCGGTTCCGGCAGCCCGGTGTCCAGGGCCGCGTCCAGGAGCGGTCCGGCCAGCGCCGCCCCCATGCCCTGCTCCCACGCCCGGCAGGCCGCCCAGAAGAGGCGGGCGTTGCGCTCGCCCTCGTGCGCGGTGCGGACGAAGTGGACCAGCGCCGCGCCCCCGGCGGCGGAGGGTGCCCGAGGCGGGCGGGGTGGCGGGGGCAGGAGCAGGTGCAGCAGGGCGGGGGGACACGGAGCCGGGCGGAGCCGGGCGGTGTCCGGTGCCACCGTGTACGTGCCGTGGGTGCCGCGTGAGCCGGGGCCGACCAGGTAACCCCCGACGCCCCGGATGTCGATGCCGGGGGCCAGTCGGCTCGCCGAGTTGGGGACGGCCACGTCCGGCGGGCCGGTCAGCCACAGGTGACGCCCGCCGCTCGGGGTGAGGACCACGACCGTCTCGGGGATCGTGAACCGGTGCCGTACCGCGAGGGCGCGCAGCGCGGCCCGGGAGTCCGTGCCGGGCTTGGTGTCCAGGTCGACGCCGATCAGCCGGTGCGGGGGCAGCCCGCAGGCGATGCCGTAGCCGGTGGCCCAGGGCGCGGCGGCGAACAGGGCGCGCACCCGGACGGGGTCCGCGGAGGCGTCGTGCACCCCGTGCCCGAAGCGGCCGCACTCCCCGTGGCACGGCGGACGCGTGGGGTCGGCCCGGTGCGGGGAGCGCAGCGCCGGGAGCTTCCGCCGGGACAGGGGGATGACGGCCAGCCCGCGCTCGGCGGCTGACAGCGCGTGGGCGAGGGCCAGTGTTCTGGCCTGCCGGTCGGAGGTGGCCATGCCTCCATGGTCGTACACGCGTTCGAGTATGGGAAGTGGGCGGGGATGTCCGGTCTGAACCACACGGCGAAGAAATGTGGCGATGGGGGTTTATCGACTTGTCATCACGCTTGCGTGGTAATCGTGCCCCCTGGGGAGATTGGGGCGGGACGGGACGGGCAGTACTCCGGTGCGACGCCGCAGGAAACGAGTCGGGATGGTCGGCCAACCTCCCTGACTCAACCCGTAGTCGGGTCTGGAGGAAGAGATGGACAGCAGTCACCGCGGACCTCTCCGGTGAGACCGGGGCGGGGTCCCTGGGGAGGGGCTCCGCCGGGGTGTGCTTCGGGGTCATGACAGCGGCGCGGCCGGCACTTCGGTGCCCGCCGCGCCGCTGTCGTGCTCGCGTCCCGGCCCGCTCCGGGAACCCCTCCGGGAGAACCCCCAGGCCGGGTGGAGGTCCACTCCACCTCCAGGAGGTCCGGCGAACCCCACCCCTACAACCTGAGGCGGACCCGGTTTCGGGACCTCCGGCCGATCCCCGGAGCCGCGCCCGCTCCTAGCGTGGAGTCATGACCGCACCCGTCTGCACCAGCGCCTCGGCCGCCGCCGCACCAGCGCGGCAGACCCTTCCCCACCCCCGGCTCGCGCCGGGCGGCACCTCGCTGTACCCCTCCTTCGCCTCCTACGTCCACGCCCGCCACCCCGCCCTGCTGCGCACCGCCCGCTCGCTCACCGCCAACCCGAGCGATGCCGAGGACCTGCTGCAGACCGCGCTGGCCAAGACGTACGTCGCCTGGGAGCGCATCGAGGACCATCGGGCGCTCGACGGCTATGTGCGCCGCGCCCTGCTCAACACCCGTACCTCGCAGTGGCGCAGACGACGGGTGGACGAGTTCGCCTGCGACGAACTGCCCGAGCCCGAGCCGCGGTCCGGCGGCGACGACCCGGCCGAGCGGCAGGCGCTGCGCGACGCGATGTGGCGGGCGGTGCTGCGCCTGCCCGCCCGCCAGCGGGCCATGGTCGTCCTGCGCTACTACGAGGACCTCAGCGAGGCCCGGACCGCCGAGCTGCTCGGGGTCTCCGTCGGCACCGTGAAGTCCGCCGTCTCCCGCGCCCTCGGCAAACTCCGCGAGGACCCGGAGCTGGGCCTCGCCCGCTGAGAAGCCCTGCGCGAATCACCGCGCCGATCACCGTGCGAATCACCGCGTCAAGCACCGCGCGAGGCACAGGACACAGCGCCGACTTTCCCTCCCCCTAGTGACATACCGCTCGGTATGTGCGCAGAATCAGCGCGACTCTACTTCCGTACAGGCAACGCTGCCGGGGAGGACGCCCGCCGTGCTGAGCACCATGCAGGACGTACCGCTGCTGATCTCGAGGATTCTGACCCACGGCTCGACCGTGCACGGGTCGTCGCGGATCACCACCTGGACCGGCGAGGCCGAGCCGCACCGGCGCACCTTCGCCGAGATCGGCGCCCGCTCGGCCCAGCTCGCGCACGCCCTGACCGCCCTCGGGGTGCGGGACGACGACCGGGTCGCGACCCTGATGTGGAACAACGCCGAGCACGTGGAGGCGTACTTCGCCGTCCCGTCCATGGGCGCCGTGCTCCACACGCTCAACCTGCGGCTGCCCGCCGAGCAGCTCGCGTGGATCGTCGACCACGCCGCCGACCGCGTGATCATCGTCAACGGCTCGCTGATCCCGCTCCTCGCGCCCCTGCTGCCCCAACTCCCCACCGTCGAGCACATCGTGGTGACCGGCCCCGGCGACCGCGCCCCGCTCGCGGCGGGTACGGCACGCGTGCACGAGTACGAGGAACTGCTCGCCGGCCACCCGGAGACGTACGACTGGCCCGAGCTGGACGAACGCCGGGCCGCCGCCATGTGTTACACCTCCGGCACCACCGGCGACCCCAAGGGCGTGGTGTACAGCCACCGTTCGGTCTACCTGCACTCCATGCAGGTCAACATGACCCAGTCGATGGGCCTGACCGACCAGGACACCTCGCTGGTGGTCGTCCCGCAGTTCCATGTCAACGCCTGGGGTCTGCCGGACGCCGCCTTCATGACCGGCGTCAACCTGCTCATGCCGGACCGGTTCCTCCAGCCCGTGCCGCTCGCCGAGATGATCGAGACCGAGCGCCCGACGCACGCGGCCGCCGTCCCCACCATCTGGCAGGGCCTGCTCGCCGAACTCGGCACCAACCCCCGCGACGTCTCCTCCCTCGTCCAGGTCACCATCGGCGGCGCGGCCTGCCCGCCCTCCCTGATGGCGGCGTTCGACGCGCTCGGCATGCGCGTCTGCCACGCCTGGGGCATGACCGAGACCTCCCCGCTCGGCACGATCGCCCGGCCGCCCGCCCACGCGATCGGCACCGAGGAGGAGTTCGCCTACCGGCTCACCCAGGGCCGCTTCCCCACCTCCGTCGAGGCCCGCCTCACCGGCCCGGGCGGCGAACGCCTCCCCTGGGACGGCGAGTCGGCGGGCGAGCTGGAGGTGCGCGGCCCCTGGATCGCGGGCGCCTACTACAACGGCCCCGACGCCGAACCCCTGCGCCCCGACGACAAGTTCAGCGCGGACGGCTGGCTGAAGACGGGCGACGTCGGCACCATCTCCCCCGACGGCTTCCTCACCCTCACCGACCGCGCCAAGGACGTCATCAAGTCCGGCGGCGAGTGGATCTCCTCGGTCGCGCTGGAGAACGCCCTGATGGCCCACCCGGACGTCGCCGAGGCCGCCGTGGTCGCCGTGCCGGACGAGAAGTGGGACGAACGCCCGCTCGCCACCGTGGTGTTGAAGGAGGGCGCCGACGTCGGCTTCGAGGCGCTGCGCGTCTTCCTCGCCGAGGAGTGCGGGATCGCCCGCTGGCAGCTCCCCGAGCGCTGGACGATCGTCGAGACCGTCCCGAAGACCAGCGTCGGCAAGTTCGACAAGAAGGTGCTGCGCAGGCGGTACGCGGACGGCGAGCTGGACGTCACCCAGCTCTGAGCCGACGACGAAGGGGCCGGGGGTACGAACACCCCCGGCCCCTTCGTCAGTTGGTGCCGGTCAGTTGGTGCCGATCCGGGCCAGCAGATCCACGATCCTGCCCTGCACCTCGTCGCTGGTGGAGCGCTCCGCGAGGAACAGCACCGTCTCGCCCGACGCCAGCTTCGGCAGGTCCGCCTGCTCGACGGCCGCCGTGTAGACGACCAGCGGGGTCCGGTCCAACTGCCCGTTGGCACGCAGCCAGTCCACGATCCCGGCCTGGCGGCGCTTGGTCTGCATCAGGTCCATCACCACGAGGTTCGGCCGGAACTGCCCGGCCAGCGTCACCGCGTCGGCGTCGCTCGCGGCCCGCGCCACCTGCATCCCGCGCCGCTCCAGCGTCGCCGTCAGCGCCAGCGCGATCTCCGCGTGCTCCTCGATCAGCAGCACCCGCGGCGGATGCTGCTCGCTGTCACGCGGCGCCAGCGCCTTCAGCAGTACGGCCGGATCGGCCCCGTATGCCGCCTCGCGGCTCGCCTGGCCCAGCCCGGCCGTCACCAGCACCGGCACCTCGGCGGCGACGGCCGCCTGGCGCAGCGACTGGAGCGCGGTCCGGGTGATCGGGCCGGTCAGCGGGTCCACGAACAGCGCGGCGGGGAAGGCCGCGATCTGCGCGTCGACCTCCTCGCGTGAGTGCACGACCACCGGCCGGTAGCCCCGGCTGCTCAGCGCCTCCGACGTCGTCACGTCCGGCGCGGGCCACACCAGCAGCCGACGCGGGTTGTCCAGCGGCTCCGGGGGCAGCTCGTCGTCCATGGGCTGCGGGCGCGGGGTGTCCGCGACCTCCACCGCGCCACCGGGACCGTCCAGCGGCTCGGGCCCCTCGGCGGCGTTCGCGTCCGGCGCCCCTATGGCGTACGACCGTCCGACGCCCTCGGTGCCCGGAGCCCGGCGCGGCTGCGCGGGCGTCGGCGTCGCCTCGGGGTGCGCACGGGCGCCCGCCTCGGGCTGTGCCTCCGGGCGCGCGGGCGGGGTGCCCAGCTTGCGGCGCCGTCCGCCGCCGTTGGTGGGGTGCGGCGGCGGGGTCGCGGTCGGCTGCTGCACCTGCGCGGCCTGCCGCACGAACGGCACGCCCTGCCCCAGCGTGCGCACGCTGATCGCGCGCCCCTGGGTGGAGCCGGAGTCCGCGGCACCCGGCGCCTCGGCGGGCAACGGCTGCGCGGCACGCGGCTGTTGGCGCGGCGTGAACTGCGGCGGCAGCGCGGCACCGGGCAGGCCCGCGCCCGCCGTGTCGTCGTCCTCGTCATCGGGCCACGGCTGCGGAACCGGCGCCGCCGGAGCGGGAGCCGCCGGAGCTGTCGGAGCGGGAGCCGTCGCGGCGGGCGCGGCCTCGGCGGGCAGCGGCTGCGCGGGTACGGCCGCCTCGGGTGCGGTCGCCTGCGCGGGCACGGGGAGGGGCTGGGCGGGCGGCGTGGCCTGAGCCGGGATCGCCGCCTCCTGCTGCTGCTGCACCGGCTGGGCCACGGCGCGGCGGCGCCTGCCGGTCGGCGCGGTGGTCGGATGCGGCTGCGGCGGCGTGTGGTCCTCGGACTGGTCCACGGGCACCGCGTCGTGCCGCCCACCATCGACGGGCTCGCCCTCGGCGGGGGGCTGGGGCTGCGGGGGTACGGGGGCGGACCGGGCCGGGGCCACCGGTGCGGGGGCCGGGTCGGCGACGGGCACCATGCCCGGAGCCGACCCCGTACCCATGGCGGTACCCGGCGCGGGAGCCGCACCCGGCGCACCGGCACTCGGTGCCGGAGCGGGACCAGCACCCTGGGTTGGAACCATGCCCGCACCCGGAGGAACCGGGCCCTGAGCCGGGACCGGAGCGGCGCCCACGGCCATCCCCGGAGCGGCCCCCGTACCCGCGGCCGTGTCCAGCGCCGGAGCGCCGGGCAGCGGACCGACGCGCACACCCGGCGCCGCTGCCTCGGGCTCCGGCGTCCGGTCCGCCTCGGCCGGGGGCAGGGCGAAGACCGTACGCGCACCCGTGTCCTGCGCGGCGGCACGCTCGGCCGCGGCGGCCAGCGCTCGGCGGCGACGGCCGGTCGGCTGCCCGTCCTCGGACGCGTCCTCCGCACTCGGGGCGGGCAGCGCGGGCGGCAGGGCGGCCTGCTCGCCCGCGCCCTGCGGGGCCCGCTGCCCAGCGGGCACCGGTACGCCCTGCGGCGGCACGGCGCCACCAAGTCCCGTGTTCGAAGCGGCGGTTCCGGCGGCATGCTCGGCCGCTGTCAGCACGGCGCCCTCGGCCGCCACCCCGTCACCGGTCTCGGCGGGACGACCCCGCCGCCGTCCGGTGCCGCTGGAGCCCGGCTCCGCGCTCTCGATCGCGGCCGGTGCCAGTTCCTCGGCCGCCGGGGCACCGCGCCTGCGGCGTCGCCCGGTGGGCGCGGGAGCACCCGGCGCGTCGGCCGCCTCGGCGCCCGCCACCTCGCTCTCCAGGAACGCGTCGGTCGACGACCGCCGCGCCCGCCGTCGGCCGCCCTGCTCGCCCGCGTCGCCCACGAGGGCGATCTCGGCGCCGGTCGACACGGCGGCGCGGGGGTCCGGGACGGGCGCGGCGACCGTTCCGGCGCCACCGCCCAGCGGCACTTCGAGGACATAGGCGCGCCCACTCATGCCCGGCACCTCATGTGTCTGGAGCACACCTCCGTGGGCCCGGACGATGCCTCGCACGATCGGCTCGTGCACCGGGTCGCCCCCGGCGTACGGTCCGCGCACCTCGATCCGCGCGACCTCGCCGCGCTGGGCGGCCGCGACCACGACGGTGTTGTCCAGGTAACCGGCCGCCGACACGGGCGCGTTGCCGGTGGCGTCCACGCCCGCGACGTCCGCCACGAGGTGGGCCAGCGCGATGGCGAGCCGCTGCGGGTCGACCTCGGCCTCTATGGGCGGCGCGTGCACGGCGAACTGCACGCGTCCCGGCCCGATCAGCTCCACGGCCCCGTCGACACCGGCCGCGACGACCGCGTCCAGCATCACCTTGTTCCGGCTGATGTCCTCGGTGCCGGAGTCCAGCCGCTGGAAGCCGAGGACGTTGTCGATGAGGGCGGTGATCCGGGCGTACCCGGCCGAGAGGTGGTGCAGCACCTGGTTGGCCTCGGGCCACAGCTGGCCCGCGTCGTCGGCGGCGAGGGCGGCCAGTTCGCGGCGCAGCTCGTCCAACGGGCCGCGCAGGGAGGCGGCGAGGAGGGTGAGGAGCTGCTCGTGGCGCCCGGCGAGGGCCTCGTACCGGTCCTTCTCGCGCTCGCCGAGGGCGGCGTACCGCTCCTCGCCCGCGGCCAGTTCCTCCTGGAGCTTCTCGCGCAGCTCGGCCAGCTCGGCGGCGCCGCGCTCGGTCAGCTCCTCCACCTCGGTGGCGTGCTTCTGACGCAGCGCGGTCAGGTCGGCGGCGTGCTCCTCGGCGAGCCGCTCCAGCTCCTCGGCGTGCGCCTTCTCCAGCGCCTCCTTCTCGTCCGCGAGCAGCTGGTACGGCCGCCGGTCGGTGAAGGTCATGACGGCGCCGACGAGCTGATCGCCGTCGCGCACCGGGGCGGTGGTCAGGTCGACGGAGACCTCGGCACCGCTCTTGGCCCACAGCACCTGCCCGCGCACCCGGTGCTTGCGCCCGGAGCGCAGGGTGTCGGCGAGCGGGGACTCGTCGTACGGGAAGGGGGAGCCGTCGGCGCGGGAGTGCGTGACGAGGGTGTGCAGCTCCTTGCCGCCCAGTTCACCGGCGCGGTAGCCGAGGATCTGCGCGGCGGCGGGGTTGACCAGCACGACCCGGCCGTCGGTGTCCGTGCCGACGACGCCCTCGGAGGCGGCGCGCAGAATCATCTCGGTCTGCCGCTGCGAACGGGCCAGCTCCGCCTCGGTGTCCACGGTCCCGGACAGGTCCCGCACCACGAGCATCAGCAGCTCGTCGCCGGTGTAGGCCGAACCGTCGTACGCCTGCTGGGGGTTCTCCAGGTTCGCGCTGGTGACCTCGACCGGGAACTCGGTCCGGTCCGTGCGCCGGGCGACCATCCGCGTCGGCTTGGTCCGGCCGTGCGGGTCCATGTGGTCGGGGCGGCGCATCGAGCCGGGGATGAGCTTGGAGTCGAACTGCGGCAGCAGATCGAGCAGGCCCCGCCCCACGAGCGCCGTACCGGGTGCCTCGAACGCCTCCAGGGCGATGGTGTTGGCGTTGACGACCGTGCCGTTGGCGTTGACCAGGAGCAACGCGTCGGGCAGCGCGTCGAGTATGGCTGCGAGGCGAGCAGCGCCTCGGGATGGCCTGCTGCTCACGAGACGCTTCCTCCCTGTTACCGCACCTTGCCGACCGCTCGGGCCATCTTGCCAATCCGCCCGCGGGGTGTCACGCGAGGGAGTCTAAGGGCTCCGCTCGCGCACACGCCGCCGGATGCGGGGGAGGTACCACGACGAAGTGACGCCGAACATATGCCCGCATCCCACCACGGGTCGCCTTCCATGGCCCCCGACTTGCCCCTGACGTGCACTCCGGCCCGCCGTCGCGCGGCACCGGCGACGAGGTCCGGACGAGGGTGCCGACGGCGCCGCCACTCCCCGAGACCTTCGCGGGACCTTTACGGGGATTTCTACGACCCGGCGCTCGGCAGGAACGGCACCAGCCGGTCCCAGCGGGCGATCTCGCATCCGTTGCGGCGGCTGAAGTCCGCGTCCACGGGGCGGCCGGCCCAGTACCCGGTGACGTGGGCGGTGGCCGGGCCGCCGTCGATCATCGTGCAGACGCTGTCCGGGGGGACCGGGGCGAAGGTGTCCCGCCCCCACCGGGTGCTCTCGTCGAGGGCACGGCAGGCGGCGGCGGGGTCGGGGTGATCACCGCTCTCGGGATGACAGAACAGCTGCCGCACCCCGTCCCGGCCGACCCCGGCGCCGTGGACGACGAGGGTGAGGTGATCGCCGGCGCGGTCGTCGGGGAGCGGGGGTGGGGGGATGGCGGGGGTGGTGTGGGCCGGGGCGGCGTGGGCCAGGGGGACTAGGGCCGGGGCCGGGGTGGTGCTGGCCGGGGTGGCGGCTGGGGTCGTGTGCGCCGGGTTGGCGGCGAGGGTTGCGTCGGCCAGGGTGGCGGCGGGGGCCGCGTCGGCCGGGGTGGCGGCGAGGCCGCAGAGGAGGGGGACGGCGAGGGAGAAGGCGAGGGGGGCGGCCAGGGCCGCGCTGCCGCGCCGAGGGAGAGCACTCATACCCATCCCAACGCGCACCCCCGCCGGACGTTGCGCCGACCTGCGCGACCGTCCCCCCGAAGGTCCCCGCGCCTCGCCGGAAGAAGCCCTTTGCCCTGTGGGCATCCCGCCTAGTACCGTGGGGACCGATTGGTGACACCGCGCTTGCCTGTGTCATCATCTGCACGCACCATTCGCGCGCTCGCGGGAGTGGTTGTGCTGGAGGCGTCGCCTAGTCCGGTCTATGGCGCCGCACTGCTAATGCGGTTTGGGTTTTAAAGCCCATCGAGGGTTCAAATCCCTCCGCCTCCGCCCTGATCCGAAGCCCCGGTCCACTTGGACCGGGGCTTCGGCGTTGCCGGGGTCGTCCGAGGTGGCGCCCACTCGATCTAGGTTTCGACGTTTCCGCAGGTCAGGCAGGGTGCGGGGAACGGATTTCACATGGCGGCGGCAGTCATGTAATGTTCTTCCTGTCGCCGGGACAGGCCGAAAGGCCAGGGAAACGGAGACAAAAACAAAAGAACAAGCACTCGTAGCTTAACGGATAGAGCATCTGACTACGGATCAGAAGGTTGCAGGTTCGAATCCTGCCGAGTGCACAGTAAAGAGGCCCCGGAGAAATCCGGGGCCTCTTGCGTTTGCGGTGAACATGCCTAGCGAGCGATCTCGTGCGCGGCATCCACGAGCCAGGTCGGCCCGTCCCGATCGATGGCACGAAGGGTGGACCGGAGCCGGACGCGGGTTCGTGACGAGGTGACCGTCCGCAGAATCGGATCAAGCCGGACCAGCGGGACCTCAGCCTCCCGCCACGCCCCCAGCCGGACCAGGGCGGTCAGCTCGGCGAGGACATTGCCGAACTCCCGCCGCCCCCCGTCGCGGGAGGCGTCGGAACTCCGCTGAAGGTGCGGCAGCGCGGCGCGAGGGTCCCCGAGGCTCAACAACGCCTCACCGGTGTGCAGCCCGACCTCGGTGGCGTTGATCCACCAGGTGAACGCGGGGTCGTCGGCGCGTACGGAGTCCTGAAGCCCGCCTGCGGCCTGCTCCAGTTCGCCCAGGGCGCGGGTGCGGTCCCCTGCTTGGGCCAGACTTCGCGCGCGTCGTACCCGTGCCATGAGGGCTACCCGCCCGGGCACTTGCCGTCCGGTCAGCATCTCGTCCGTGATCGCGAAGGCTTCTCCGACGCGGCCGGTGTGCACGTCGACCATGGCGATGAGATCCAGGATGCACCACTCCAGCGGAGCGTCCCCGGCGAGCCGGGCCAGGGTGTGCGCCTCGGCGAGGGTGGCACGGGCCTCGCGGAACCGGGAGGCGTCGTGCAGCAGCCAGCCGGCCACTTCCCTGATCTCGGCGACCTGGGCGAGGTGCTGCTTGTCGTCCCCCTTGATCCGCCCGCGCTCGGCCTCCCAGACCTGTACGGCGGCGTCGGCCACGTGATCCCCACCATGACGATCGTCGTGCGCGAGCAGCCAGCCGACGGCGTCCCTGACGTAGGCGTCCGGCTCGCGACGGGTGTCCGGTACGGAGCCGCTCCGCGCCCGTTCGGCCTGTCCCGCCAGCTCGTCCAGGGGCACGTCGAGAACCTGCGCGAGTGAAGGCAGCCAGGCATTCGGGATGCGGCCCCCGCGCTCCCAACGGGAAACTCCGTGTCGGGTCAGGGTGATGATGCCGGACGCGGTGCATGAACGCGCGGCCAGGTCGCGCTGGGAGAGGCGGGCGCGCTGCCGTAGCCCCGCCAAGTAACTGCCGAACTGAGCGCGTCGTGCCGGGTTTTCCATAGTCACGCCCTTCTCCCTCTCAAGCTACTTCCGCAGGCCCCTCGCGTGGCCCCCTTCGCGGCCACTCCCCACGAACGAGGAGCCCGCTTACCTGATCGCAGAGCTGCGCTCCGCTCCGCCGGGCCCGCTCCCAGCTCCGCTGCGGGTGGCGCTCCTGCCTCCGGCCCCCTCTGCCCGCACTGCGCCGACGCGCGCCCACAAATGGATAGGCCGAAGCCATGAGGCGAGCACCGCAGAGCGTGCACCACGGTCAGGGCGATGCCTCCGGCGAGGGATCGGCCGACACCGGGGGGAGGGGGCGCCGCTCCCGACCGCGGGTCCGTAGTGGTGGGCGTGGGGTGCTTCCGTCCCGTACGCCATCGACCCAGGCAGAGCCGCGCGGTGTGTGGGTCGACGGCGGACGGGATGGGAGCTGGGGGTGGGTGGAGGAGGGGAGCAGGTACGGCAGGTCGTTGGTTGCACGCGAAACATTGATATGCCCCAACTCCTATGGCTTTCAGATAAGTTGAGAGCATGCAGCAGGCGCACGTAGTGAGAGCGCCGCTGGGAAGGGGCATCAAAGGGAGTTGTGTGGCACGATCTCCCGCGTGGAGTGGGGGACGCTTGCCGGGACGGCACTTGGAGCGGTGTTCGGCATTGGGGCGACGCTGGCCGGCGAGCACTTGCGTTGGCGGCGGACTGTCAGGGACAACAGGCTGCAAGACCGCCGAACCGTGTACGTGGACTGTTTGGTGGCCCTCCGTCGTGCGCATGAGGCTATGCGGTTGGCCGCCGACGAGGCCTACTCGGACCCGCAGACGAGGGCAGCCAAGATCCGGCAGGCGTTCCAGGCATCGGGGTGTGATGAGGCGCGAGAACGGCTCGTTCTGACGGCAGCCACCGGGGTATCGGAAGCCATGGACGCTTCGTACCACTCCTTGCGTCAGGTTCGAGAAACACTCGCGTCCGGATGCACGGTGACGTCGGATGAGTACCACACCGCCAGGCAGGCTCACGGAGACGCGACCCGGGCGGCACGTACGGTCTTCCGGCAAGACCTGGCGACCCTGGAGCTCTGACCCGTTGCTGTACAGCAGCGAAGTCATGGCGATCTGCGGGTGCACCTTGAGCCCGATCCAGGAGCGAGCCCTGTCCAGGTTGGGCCTGTGAACCGCAGCCTTCCCGACGCCGAGGCGCCCCTCGAGCCTGACCTGCCGCCCTACCAGGTGATCCTGGCCGAGACCGATTGGGATTCGCTCCAGACGGCTTTCGGTAGCGGTGCGGACCTTCCCGGTGTTCTGGCGCGGCTGTTGGAGCCCGATCCCAAGGTTCAGGTCTCCGCGTTGTCGGAGCTGGGTGAGCTGGTCGGCCACCAGAACACCATCTACGAGGCCACCGCCCCCGTCGCCCTGTACATCGCCGGCGTCCTCACCCACCCGGCGGCCATGACCCTCCGCCCCTATCGCAACGTCCCCCTCCGCGCGACGCTGTTGAACTGGTTGGCTTCCACCGCCTACGACGCCTCCGATGAGATCGTGGGCCGCACGGAGCAGTACTTCCCCGGCTTCCTCGCCGCCGGCACGATCGTGGCGGCGTTCCGGGACCTGCGCCCCATGCTCTACCGGGCCGTCGCGCCCTTCCTCCGCGACAGCCACGAGGACGTGCGCGAAGCCGCCGTCGTCGCGGCGCTCATCCTCGCCGAGCACCCCGCGCTCGCTGAGCACCGCGATCACCTCGCCGTGCACGCGCGCACCCTCCTGGACACCGGCAGCGACGACCTCAACCGGCGAGTCGCCCGCAAGGCACTCGAAGCAGGGGGCCACGACATCCCCGACTCCGAGCCTCTCCGGGAGGAGCCCTGGGACTGGGGGCCGCATGGCGACAGCCGCGGCGATCTCGAACCTCCCTTCTGACCGATCACAAGGTTGCAGGTTCGAATCCTGCCGAGCGCGCCCGCGAGCCTCCCGGTCACTTACCGGCCGGTCTCCTCGGCGAGGGTGTGGGCGACGAGGGCGTTGGCGTGACCGTGGCCGAGGCCGTGCTCGGTCTTGAGCCAGCTGACCAGCTCCATGTGCTTGGTGAGCGGGGAGACGTGGATGAGGCCCTTCCACTCGGCGATGGGACGGCCTTACTTCTTCTCGATGGAGGGGAAGAGGGGCGTGTCGTCACGTGCCGCTGGATGCGGTGCACCGGGGACGGCCGGGGATCCGAAGCAGCGAATGCCGATAGCTCAGGCGTGGTGGGGGCGATGCCCGCGGCGGCGCTGACCTCGCGGGAGAGGGCGATGTTCTGCCTGGTGTCGCCTGCGTCCGGTGCCGGCAGGATCGGCCTCGCCGCGGGGGAAGGCCCTGGCGGTGGTAGGGCTGTTGCCGCCGTTGAAGACCAGGTTGGGGACACGTGAGCGACAGCCGGCAGGCCATCACGCCGACCCGCCCTCCGCTCATGACCCTGACGCCCTCTCATGCGCCGCAGGCACCCCCCCGGCCGCGGTCGTCAGCGGCGCCGGAGGCAGGCCAGGACGATCCCGATCGCTGCCAGTACGCCGACCATGTTCACGAACCAGGTGGGCATCAGCTCGAGCCCCTTGTAGGCGAGCAGGATGGTCATGAGCATGTCCTCCTTGGGTGGGAACAACGCTCGGATGCCCGGCGCCGAGATCGAGATGCACGGCTCCGCCCAGCCGGCGCCTCTCGCGATTTCGTAAAGGGGACTTGGTGCGGGCGGGGCGGGGCGTAGGGTCCCGGTGTTCGATCTTCGAGGGGGCTGGGGGATGTTGATCCGGGGGAGGGGGTCGACGGGGTGGTGGCTCGGTGGGGCGAACTGCTCCGGCGGGTCAGGTCGGCTGTTCCGCTCTCGACTCGTGGGCCAGCGCCGTCGCTCGGGTGAACCAGTCGGTGATGACCGCCAGTTCGGCCGGGGTGTAGTCCGCGAACAGGGTCATCAGGCGGACGTAGTGGGGGCCGTACGCCGCCTCCACGCGGGCCACCGCCGCTGGGACCGCTGCCACGCGGACCCGGCGGCGGTCCGTCGGGTCCGGGCGGCGGGTTACGAACCCTGCCCGCTCCAGACGGTTCAGGATGCCCGTCACCGCGCCCGTCGTGACCTGGACGCGGGACGCGAGGTCGCCCGCCGTGAGGAGGTCCGGGCCCGCCTGGAGGACGTAGCCGAAGCAGGTGAGGTCGGTGACGGCCAGGCCCAGTCGCCGGGCCATCTCCTGCTGGCCGATCAGGTGCGCGGCGATGAGGTCGTCCATCGCGGTCAGCGCCTGCGCGGGGGTCGCGGGCGGGCGGGACTTGCCGTCCATCTTCCTTGATTCCTTAGTCCGTGAGATATTCGAGAGATAAATCTCTTAGAGTATGAGAGACCTGTAGGAGGCCGTTCCATGAGTCTGTACGACGAGGGTCACACGATCGCCGGGTGGACCGGGTGCGCCATCGCCACCCTCGGCAGTGGTGTCGCGGGCGCCGGAATGTGCACGGGGTCCGTTCCGGCGCTCGTCGGCGGGGCGGTGCTCGTCGCGGTCAGCGTGCTGGTCACCTGGGTGCTCCACCTCAGCGGGTGGGGCAAGCCGCCGGGTGTCCGGCCGCGCGAGGAGTGGCGGCTGGGGGCGCGGGACACGCAGGCCCGCGGTGGGCACCCGGGGTGCGTGGCCTGCGCGCTGGCGGGCCGTCGTCCCGCCTCCGCACCCGTGGTCACCCGCGCCGAAGCGATACCGCTGTCGTCCGTCGAGTGAACCTGCCCGGGCGGGCGGTGTCGGCGGCATCTCCTACCCTCACGAATGATGGCAGCACAGATGTGGACGTGTACGGGACTGCGCTGGTCCCCGGAGGGGCCCGAGCTGGTGTGGTCCGGCGGGCGGCGCAGCGCGCTGACGTGGGGGAAGCGGGTCGCTTTCGGGGTACGGGAGGACACCCCCCGGCAGTGCGTGGGCGCGCGGGGCCACGCGTGCCCCACCAGGGCCCCCGTGCCCGGCCGCAGCACCGGCGCCCGCTGTGAGGAGTGCGCCCGCCTGGACCGCGCGCACTCGGTGGCCGCCGACACGATCGCCGACGACCCCCGCCCGTACCGCGTCTACCTCGCCTGGTTCGGCCCCGGCCTGGTCAAGGTCGGCATCACCCGCGTGGAGCGCGGCTCGGCCCGGCTGCTGGAGCAGGGTGCCGTCTGTTTCAGCTGGCTCGGCACCGGCCCGCTGATGGCCGCCCGGCGCACCGAGGAGCTGCTGCGGGCCGCGCTCGGCGTCCCGGACCGGATTCCGTACGCCGTGAAGCGCACCGTACGGGCCGCCCTCCCGGCCGGTCCCGAGGAGCGGGCGGCGGAGGTGCTGGACCTGCACGCGCGGGCCGTCTCCCTCGGGAACTGGCCCGAGTCCGTCGTACGGGAACCCTGCCAAGTCACGGACCACATGGCCGACTTCAACCTCCAGCACGCCGAGCCCGCCACCGGCGCCGTGACCGAACTGGTCGCCGGAGGACACCTGGCCGGGGAACTCGTCGCCGCCGCCGGACCCGACCTGCACCTGGCCACCGGGGGACACCGGGGTGTACTCGTGCTCGACACCCGTCTGCTTCCCGGCTGGGAGCTGATCCCGGCTCAGGGAAAGACAGAAATCACCGTCCCCGCCAAGGACTTCGGCGCCCGCCAGGACGGCCTCTTCTGACTCTCACCCCTTTCTCAGCGAAATCACAGACTGCCGAAAGGGCTCTCTCAGAGCGGGCGGACAAGGTCTCATCATGACCACGACGTCGCCCCAGGGGCGCACCGAACTGCTGAGGCCGGACGGGAGCCCCGTCCGCGTGCTGGTGGTGGACGACGAGCTGTCGATCACCGAACTGCTGAGCATGGCGCTGCGCTACGAGGGCTGGCGGATAAGGAGCGCGGGGGACGGCCAGGGCGCGCTGCGCGCGGCCCGCGAGTTCCGGCCCGACGTGGTGGTGCTGGACATGATGCTGCCGGACATGGACGGGCTGACCGTGCTGAGCCGGCTGCGCCGTGAACTCCCGGACGTACCCGTGCTGTTCCTCACCGCCAAGGACGCGGTGGAGGACCGTATCGCCGGGCTCACCGCGGGCGGGGACGACTACGTCACCAAGCCGTTCAGCCTGGAGGAGGTCGTGGCCCGGCTGCGCGGGCTGATCCGGCGCTCCGGCGCCACCGACCGGCGCCCGGACTCCGTACTGGTCGTGGGCGACCTCAGCCTGGACGAGGACAGCCACGAGGTCTGGCGGGCCGAGGAGTCCATCCACCTCACCGCCACCGAGTTCGAACTGCTCCGCTTCCTGATGCGCAACCCGCGCCGGGTGCTGAGCAAGGCGCAGATACTGGACCGGGTCTGGTCGTACGACTTCGGCGGGCAGGCGAACGTCGTGGAGCTGTACATCTCCTATCTGCGCCGGAAGATCGACGCGGGCCGCGAGCCGATGATCCACACCCGGCGGGGAGCGGGTTACCTGATCAAGCCCGCGGTGTCGTGAGGACGAGGCGTTCCCCCGGGCGCCTCGGAAAGCCGCGCACCCTGCGGGCCCGGCTCGTCGTCGCGTCCGTGGCGCTGATCGCCGTGGTGTGCGCGGTGATCGGCACGGTCACCACACTGGCCCTGCACGCCCACCTCTACGAGCAGCTGGACGGCAAGGTCACCGAGGTCGCCCGGCGCGCCGTCGGCCACCCGCGCCTGCTCCCCGAGCTGCCCGGCCTCGACACCGGCGCGGCGACGGCCATGGACACCGCGACCCCCGCCGAGAAGGTCGCGGCGCTGCTCACCAAGGGCCCCGCCCAGAAACGGACCGTCGCCGCGTACGTGAGCGGCGGCTCGATCGTGTCCGCCGCCAAGTCCGAGGAGCAGAACGACGGGCGCGGGGTCTTCTCCCCGATGCGCGCCTCCCGGCTGACCGACGCCCAGTCCGCCGCCCTCGCCGATGTGCCCCGGGACGACAGCGCGCACACCGTGCACCTGCCCGGCCTCGGCGACTACCTCGTCCGGTACGCGGTGAGCCGGGACAGCGCCGACCGCTACTACGTCGCCCTGCCCACCGCCGAGATGGACGGCGTCGTCGACACCCTGGTGCTGGTCGAGGTCTGTGTCACCGTCGCCGGGCTGATCGCGGCCTCGCTGGCCGGGACCGTCATCGTCGGCGTCGCCACCCGCCCCCTGCGCCGGGTCGCCCGCACCGCCACCCGCGTCTCCGAACTCCCCCTGCACTCCGGCGAGGTGAACCTCCACGAGCGGGTACCGGAGTCCGAGTGCGACCCGCACACCGAGGTCGGCCGGGTCGGCGCCGCGCTCAACCGGATGCTCGACCACGTCAACGGCGCCCTGCACGCCCGCCAGGAGAGCGAGACGCGGGTGAGGCGCTTCGTCGCCGACGCCAGCCACGAGCTGCGCACCCCGCTCGCCTCGATACGCGGCTACGCCGAGCTGACCCGGCGCGGCCGGGAACAGGTCGGCCCGGACACCCGGCACGCGCTGGGCCGGATCGAGTCCGAGGCCGGCCGGATGACCCTGCTGGTGGAGGACCTGCTGCTGCTGGCCCGGCTGGACGCGGGCCGCCCGCTCCAGTTCGACCGCACCGACCTGGTCCCACTGGTCGTGGACTCCGTCAGCGACGCCCGTGCGGCCGGACTCGACCACGTCTGGCGGCTGGACCTGCCCGACGAACCGGCGCCGGTGACCGCCGACGCGGCCCGGCTCCAGCAGATCCTGGTCAACCTGCTGGGCAACGCCCGCAGCCACACCCCGCCGGGCACCACGGTGACCGCGCGGGTGCGCAGGCAGGGCGACCGGATGTGTGTCCAGGTCGAGGACGACGGTCCGGGCATCCCGGCCGCGCTGCTGCCGGACGTCTTCGAACGGTTCGCGCGCGGCGACTCCGCCCGTACCCGTGCCACCGGCTCCACCGGACTCGGTCTCGCCATCGTGCGGGCCGTCGTCACCGCGCACGGCGGCACCGTGGACGTCGAGAGTGCGCCGGGCCGGACGCTGTTCACCGTACGGCTGCCCGCGGCGGCACCGGAGATGTACTCACAGCCGGGCCACAGCGTCACCACACGGGCGCGACAGGGGAGTTGAGAAGAGTCGGTCCCATGCGAACCGACTCTTCTCCCGGCACCCTCCCGGCACGGGAGCACCTCCCGGCCACGGCCGCCGGCACCCCGGTGCTGGACGTGGTGGTCCCCGTCTACAACGAGGAGAAGGACCTGCGCCGGTGCGTGCTCAGACTGCGCGAGCACCTGGCCCGCACCTTCCCCTACGCCTTCCGGGTCACCATCGCGGACAACGCCTCCACCGACGGCACCCCGCTCATCGCCGCCGAACTCGCCGCCCGCTACCCGGAGGTGGCCAGTGTCCGGCTGGAGCGCAAGGGCCGGGGGCGCGCCCTGCGGACGGTGTGGTCCGCCTCCGACGCGCCGGTCCTCGCGTACATGGACGTCGACCTGTCCACCGACCTGAACGCCCTGCTCCCGCTGGTCGCCCCGCTGATCTCGGGCCACTCCGACCTGGCGATCGGCTCCCGGCTCAGCCGGACCTCGCGGGTGGTGCGCGGGCCGAAGCGGGAGTTCATCAGCCGGGCCTACAACCTGATCCTGCGCGGCTCGCTCCAGGCCAGGTTCTCCGACGCCCAGTGCGGCTTCAAGGCGATCCGGCGCGAGGTGGCCCAGGTGCTGCTGCCGCTGGTGGAGGACACCGGCTGGTTCTTCGACACCGAGATGCTGGTGCTGGCCGAGCGGGCCGGGCTGCGCATCCACGAGGTGCCGGTCGACTGGGTCGACGACCCGGACTCCACCGTGCACCTCGTGCGCACCGCGACCGACGACCTGAAGGGCGTGTGGCGGGTGGGGCGGGCGCTGACCACCGGTTCGCTGCCGCTGGACCGGCTGGCCCGGCCGTTCGGCGACGACCCCCGCGACCGCGACATCACCGACGTACCGAAGGGCCTGGCCCGCCAGCTCGTCGGGTTCTGCGTGGTCGGCGGTCTCTCCACCCTCTTCTACCTGCTGCTCTACAGCGCTTTCCGGCAGTTCGGCGGCTCGCAGTTCGCCAACGCGCTCGCCCTGCTGCTCTCCGCGCTCGCCAACACGGCCGCCAACCGGCGCCTGACCTTCGGGGTGCGCGGCCGGGGCGGCGCGGTGCGGCACCAGGCGCAGGGCCTGGTCGTCTTCGCCATCGGCCTCGCCCTGACCAGCGGTTCCCTGGCCGCCCTCAACGCGGCCACCAGCAGCCCCGCGCACACCACCGAGATCGCGGTCCTCGTCGTCGCCAACCTCGCGGCGACCGTCCTGCGCTTCCTGCTCTTCCGTGCCTGGGTCTTCCCGGACCGCGACCGCCGCGACCCCGCGCCGGTGCCCAGCCCGACCCCAGCCCACACCGAACCCGCCACCATCGCTACGGGGGACCCCCGATGACCACCCAGTACGCCCAGCCCCCGCAGGTCGCGGCGCGGCCACCCGCGCCGCTCGCCTCCTTCGCCCACCGTGCGTGGCGCGGCCGAGCCGAGGACCCGAGCTGGGCCCGCCCCGCGCTCTGGGCCCTGCTCGCCGCCACCCTCGTGGTGTACCTCTACAACCTGAGCGCCTCCGGCTTCGCCAACTCCTTCTACTCGGCGGCCGTGCAGGCGGGCAGCACCTCCTGGAAGGCGTTCTTCTTCGGCTCGCTGGACGGCGGCAACGCCATCACCGTCGACAAGCCTTCGGCGTTCCTGTGGCCCATGGAGCTGTCGGTCCGGATCTTCGGCCTGAACTCCTGGGCGGTCCTGGTCCCCGAGGTCCTCATGGGCGTCGGCTCGGTGGCGGTCGTGTACGCGGCCGTACGGCGCCGGTTCAGCGCGGTGGCCGGACTGGTCGCGGGCGCGGTGCTGGCGCTGACCCCGGTCGCGGCGATGATGTTCCGGTTCAACAACCCGGACGCGATGCTGGCCCTGCTGATGTCGCTGGCCTGCTACTTCACCGTCCGCGCGGTCGAGGACGGCCGGACCCGCTGGCTCGTCTGGGCGGGCGTCGCCATCGGCTTCGCCTTCCTCGCCAAGACCCTCCAGGCGTTCCTGATCCTGCCTCCGCTGGCGATCGTCTACGCGGTCTGCGCGCCGGTGCGGTTCGGTAAGCGGCTGGTGCAGCTCGCTCTGGCCACGCTCGCGCTGGTGGTGTCCGGTGGCTGGTGGGTCGCGGTGGTCGAGCTGTGGCCTGCGTCTTCCCGGCCGTACGTCGGCGGCTCGCAGAACAACAGCTTCCTGGAGCTGACCTTCGGCTACAACGGGCTCGGCCGGATCAACGGTGACGAGACCGGCAGCGTAGGCGGCGGAGGCGGCGGCGGTATGGGCGGCGGCGGTGGCCGCTGGGGTTCGACCGGCTGGGACCGGATGTTCGGCGCCGAGGTCGGCGGCCAGGTCTCCTGGCTGCTCCCGGCCGCGCTGATCCTGCTGATCGCGGGCCTGTGGGCCACCCGCAAGCTGGGCCGCACCTCGGTGACCCGCGCGTCGTTCCTGGTCTGGGGCGGCTCACTGCTGATCAGCATGGTGGTCTTCAGCTACATGGCGGGCATCTTCCACCAGTACTACACGATCGCCCTCGCGCCGTACCTCGCCGCCGTGGTCGGCATGGGCGCCGGGCTGCTGTGGGAGCGCCGCGCGGAGACCTGGGCCGGATGGGCGCTCGCCGCCGCCTCGGTGGCCTCGGCCGCCTGGGGGTACGTCCTGCTCAACCGCACCTCCGACTATCTGCCCTGGCTGAAGTGGCTGGTGCTGGTCGGCGGTCTGCTGGCCGCGCTCGGCCTGCTGTTCCTCGGCCGCGCGCCCCGGAACCTGGCGCTCGGCGCGGCCGCGCTGGCCCTGGCCGCGGCGCTCGCCGGACCGACGGCGTACACCCTGAGCACGGTGAACTCCGCGCACACCGGGTCGATCCCGACGGCCGGACCGGCGGGGGCCAGCATGATGGGCTTCGGCGGCGGGCGGCCGGGCGGCCGGGGCATGCGCGGGGGCTTCCCGGGCGGGCAGAACCAGGGCCAGGGGCAGCAGAACCGGCAGGGCCAGACCCCGCCCAACGGCGGCACCGGGCAGAACGGCCAGACCGGCCAGGGCTTCCCCGGCGGCGGCCTCCCGGGCCAGAACGGCGGGCAGGGCCAGCAGGGTCAGCAGGGCCAGGGTCAGAACGGCCAGAACTTCCCCGGCAACACCCGCACCAACGAATCCGGCCGCATGGGCGCCCCCGGCGGCGCGGGCGGCCTGCTCAACGGCGCCAGCGTCTCCGCGAAGGCCAAGAAGCTGCTCCTCGCCGACGCCGACTCCTACACCTGGGTCGCCGCCTCCACCGGCTCACAGAACGCGGCCAGCTACCAACTCGCCACCAACAAGGCGGTGATGGCGATCGGCGGCTTCAACGGCACCGACCCGTCCCCGACCCTCGCCCAGTTCAAGCGGTACGTCACCGACGGCAAGATCCACTACTACATCTCCGGCGGCGGCATGGGCGGCGGCATGGGCCGCACCGGCGAAGGCCGCGGCTTCGGCGGCGGCGCCAGCGGCACCGCCTCCGCCATCAGCACCTGGGTCGAGGCCAACTTCAAGAAGGTGACGGTCGGTTCGGCCACCTTCTACGACCTCACCCAGCGGAAGGCGGGCTGACCGAAACACCCTCGGCCGATAATGCTGTACACCGTATAGGGAATTCGCTATACGGTGTACAGCATGTCCGCTCCCGACGTCTCGGCACCACCGCTCACGAAGGCCCCCGAGGGCCACCCCCGCCGTTGGCTGATCCTCGGCGTGATCTGCCTCGCCCAGCTCACCGTGCTGCTCGACAACACCGTGCTGAACGTGGCGATCCCCTCGCTCACCCACCGGCTGCACGCGGCCACCTCCGACATCCAGTGGATGATCAACGCGTACTCCCTGGTCCAGTCCGGCCTGCTGCTCACCGCGGGCAGCGCCGCCGACCGGTACGGCCGCAAGAAGATGCTGATCGCGGGCCTCGCGGTCTTCGGCCTCGGCTCGCTGGCCGCCGGACTCTCCACCACCACGGGCCAGTTGATCGCCGCCCGCGCGGGCATGGGCATCGGCGGCGCCCTGCTGCTGACCACCACCCTCGCCGTGGCCATGCAGATCTTCGCGCCCGCGGAGCAGCCGAAGGCGATCGGCATCTGGGCCGCGGTCAACTCGCTGGGCTTCGCGGCCGGTCCGCTGATCGGCGGCTTCGTGCTCGACCACTTCTGGTGGGGCGCGATCTTCCTGATCAACCTGCCCGTGGCCGCCCTCGGCCTGGTCGCCGTGGTGGCGCTGGTCCCGGAGTCCAAGGCCACCCGCGCCGTCGGCGCCTCGGGCCTGCCCGCCCGCCCGGACCTGCTGGGCGCGCTGCTCTCCACGATCGGCATGACCGCCCTGGTCTTCGCGGTCATCTCCGGCCCGCACCACGGCTGGACCTCGGCCCGCGTGCTCGGCTCGGCGGCCGTCGCGGTGGCCGTACTGGCCCTCTTCGCCTACTGGGAGAGCCGGGTCGAGGAGCCGATGCTCGACCTCGCGTTCTTCCGGGACCGCAGGTTCACCGGCGCGGTCGCGGGCGCGGTGCTCATCACCTTCGGCATGGGCGGCGCGCTGTTCCTGCTCACCCAGCACCTCCAACTCGTCCTCGGCTACGGCCCCCTGGAGGCGGGCGCGCGCACCGCACCGCTGGCGCTCACCGTCGTCCTGCTCAACTTCACCGGGCTCTCCGCGAAGTGGGCGGCCAAGCTGGGCACCCCGGTGGCGATCGCGCTGGGCATGGCACTGATGGCGGGCGGCCTGGTCTCCATCGCCGAGCTGGCCTCCTCCGGCTATCCCGGCACGCTGCTCGGCCTGGTGCTGATCGGCGCCGGGGCCGCGCTGGCCAACCCGGCCATGGCGCACGCCATCATGAGCGCCATCCCGCCGGAGAAGGCCGGGGTCGGCGCCGGGATCAACGGCACGCTCGCCGAGTTCGGCAACGGCCTCGGGGTGGCCGTATTGGGCGCGGTGCTCAGCTCGTTCCTGGCCCACGGCCGCACCCTGTCGGCCGGGCTCAGCGCCGGGCAGCTGGTCGGCGCCGTCTCCGTGCTGGCCGGTGGCCTGGTCGCGGCGGCCCTGCTGAAGCGGGCCCAGCGCGATGCCGTCTGAGCCGAGGTGGTTGAGCCGCCCGGACCTGGCAAGGTGTGCGATGAGCGACGGCCCACGGAGGGAAGCCCGGTGGTGAAGCAAGACGGCCCCCCTGAGGACCGCCCCAAGGCCCGCGGCAGCGTCTGGCTGACCGGCAAAGAACGGCGCCCCCGGAACGCCCAGCCCTCCGGCCTGGACCGGGACCGGATCACCGCCACCTCCGTCGCCCTGCTGGACGCCGAGGGCCTGGACCGCTTCTCCATGCGCCGCCTGGCGGGCGAGCTGAACGTGACCGCGATGTCCCTGTACTGGTACGTCGACACCAAGGACGACCTGCTCGAACTCGCCCTGGACACCGCCTTCGGCGAGCTTCCGCTGCCCGACGCGGAGGACACGGCGGCGGACTGGCGCGCGCAGCTGCGCACCCTGGCGACCGACTACCGGGCGATGATGGTCCGCCACCCCTGGCTGTCCCCGATCGCGGGCCGCTTCCTCAACATCGGCCCCCACTCCCTGGCGTTCTCCCGGGTGGTGCAGCAGGTGGTGGGCCGCGCCGGGCTGCCCGCGCACGGGGTGACCGGCGCGATCTCGGCGGTCTTCCAGTTCGTGTACGGCTACGGCACGATCGAGGGCCACTTCCACGCCCGGATCGCGGACACCGGGCTGAGCGCCGACGAATACTTCCGGCACTCCCTCACCGTCGCCTCCGAGGTGGCCGGGACCGCCGAGGTGATGAAGGAGTCCTACGCGCTGATGGCCGCGCGCGGCGGTGACACGGTCGAGGAGATGCTCGACCGGGACTTCGTCTTCGCGCTGGACCTGCTGATCGCGGGCATCGAAGCGATGGTGGCCCGCGGCTGACCCCGTCGGGGGTCGGCCACGGGCCACCACAGCACTTACGAGTCCGACGCCAGCCGAGCCGGGAACCCGCCCGTCGCCACCGGCCCCCACCGCTCCGGCGTCACCCGGATGATGGACTTGCCCTGCTCGGCCATGGCCGTGCGGTACTCGTCCCAGTCCGGGTGCTCACCGGCGATGTTCCGGTAGTACTCGACCAGCGGCTCGATCGAGTCCGGGGTGTCGAGCACCTCGGCCGTGCCGTCGATCTGGACCCAGGGCCCGTTCCACTCGTCGCTCAGCACGATCATGCTGACCCGCTCGTCCCGCTTGGCGTTCCGGGTCTTGGCCCGCTCCGGATAGGTGGAGGCCACGATCCGGCCGGAGTCGTCCACCCCGCAGGTCAGCGGGGAACCCTGCGGGGAGCCGTCGGAACGCCGGGTCAGCAGGATGGCGCGATGGCGGGGTCGTACGAAGTCCAGCAGTTCCGGCAGGGTCACTTTGGTGTTCGTAGCGATGTTGGGTGCCATGCGCCGAGCGTAGGACGTACCGGTGTCAGAGCGACGGCAGCGCGTCGCCCTGGACCGCCTGGATGTCCAGCTCGATCCGCAGGGTGGTGCCGATGGCGGCGATGCCCGCCTGGAGGACCTGGTTGTAGTTCATGGCGAAGTCGTCCCGGTGCAGCTCGGCCGTCGCGC
This sequence comes from Streptomyces sp. NPDC090119, assembly GCF_044747085.1. Taxonomy (NCBI): domain Bacteria; kingdom Bacillati; phylum Actinomycetota; class Actinomycetes; order Kitasatosporales; family Streptomycetaceae; genus Streptomyces; species Streptomyces sp. NPDC090119. The sequence goes on from NZ_JBIVDK010000005.1 coordinate 582,542, forward strand.
GGAACGCGGCCCGGGTGCCGCCCCAGGGGTCGGCGCCGGTGCCGAGGTAGGCGAGGTCCAGGTCGACCGGGCGGACGATCCCGCGCATCGACAGCTCCCCGTGCACGGTCCAGCGGTCCGGCCCGGCCTGGGTCAGCCCGGCCGAGCGGTAGGTCAGCTCCGGGTACGTCTCGACGTCCAGGAAGTCCGCCGAGCGCAGGTGGGTGTCCCGCATCCCGTTGCCGGTGTCGATGGACGAGGCCCGGATGACCGCCTCCACGCGGGACTTGGTGATGTCGTCGGGCGCGATCTCGACCCGCCCGCCGAACTCGGTGAACCGGCCCCGCACGCTGGAGATGCCCAGGTGCTGCGCGACCGCGCCGACCGAGGAGTGCACGGGGTCGATGGTCCACGGGCCGGGCGGCGGCAGCTCGCTGCCGCCCTGGCGGGCCAGGGTGACCGAGCCGACCTCGGCCCGGCCGCTCGCGGTGACCAGCGCGCTGGACGCGACGGGCGCGTACCCGACGGCGGTCACGATCACCGTGTACGCCCCCGGAGCCAGCACGGTGTCGTCGCGTACCGCGCCCTCGGCGTCCGCCTCGGCCCGCAGCACCTGCGTACCGGTCATGTCGGCCACCGTGACCACCGCGTGCGAGACGGCCCAGCCGTCACGGGTGCGGATTCTCGCGGTCAGTGCCATGGCGTTCTTCTCCCTGCGCGGCTCAGCGCGCGTAGATCAGGGGACCGGCCCGTGGCCCGCGCTCGGAGGCGGGCCACGGGCCGGTCGGAGGAACTACTCGCCGGGGTGGGCGAGTGCGATGTCGTGGCCGTCCGTGCCGGTACCGGCGACGGTCAGCGCGGTGGCGACCGGCGGGTAACCCGTGGCGATCACGGTGTACTCGCCGCCGTCCAGGTCGGTGAAGGCGTACGCGCCGTCCGCACCGGTGGTGGCGCTGCCGACCACGTTGCCCGCCTGGTCGACCAGGGTGACGCGGGCGTCGGCCAGCGGACCGTGCGGGGCCCGGACGACACCGCTGAGCAGCGCGCCGGTGTCCAGGTCGACCTCCACCCGGGTGACCCCGGTGGTGGCGACCTCCACGGGCAGCGCACGCGGCCGGTAGCCGCCCGCGTTGACCGCGATCGTCACGGTGCCGGGGACCAGCTCGGTGAACCCGAACTCGCCCTGCTCGCCGGTCTGCGCGGCGGCCAGCAGATCACCGCGCACATCGGTGACGACGACCATCGCGTCCTTCACCGGCAGCGCGCTCCCGGCGGCCCGGACCACACCGGTCAGCCCGCTGGTGCCGCTGAGCAGGATGTCGTACGACAGCGCCTCCTCGCCCACCACGACGGTGGACGCCTGCGGCTGGAAGCCGTCCGCGGAGGCGATCAGCACGTACGAGCCGGTGCCGGGGGCGGCCAGCCCGTAGGAGCCGTCGGCCTGGGCGACCGCGCGGCCGAGCTGGCGGCCGGCCAGCGAGATCAGCGTGACCGCCGCACCCGGGACCGGGGCGCTCTCGGCGCCGCGCACGAAGCCGTGCACCGGGGTGCCACCGGCCGGACCGGACTCGCCGGCCATGGCGACCGCCGTGACCTGCGGGGCGGTCGCGGTGGCCGTGCCGTCGGCCGAGGGGGCGCCCTCGGTGGTGGCGAAGGCCATGGCCGGGACCTGCTGGGCCTCGGCGACCGCGGGGGCGGCGGCCGGGTCGGTGACGGGGGCCGCGGCCTCCGAGGACTGCGCGAGCGCGCCCTTCGTCTTCAGCGGGACCTCCTTGATGAACAGGGTGATCAGGAACGCGATGGCGGCGAGCGCGCCCGCGATCATGAAGACGTCGGCGATGCCGTGCCCGTAGGAGCTCTCCAGCAGGTTCCGGATCGGACCCGGCAGGCTGTCCATGTCCGGGATGGTGTCGGTCGAGCCGGACTTCGCCATCGCGGCCTGGTACTTCGGGCTGAGCCCGCCGATGCCGTCCGTGACGTAGTGCGTGATCCGGTGGGACATCACCGCGCCGAGCGCCGAGACGCCCACCGCGCCGCCGAGGGAGCGGAAGAAGGTGACCGTGGAGCTGGCCGAGCCGAGGTCGGACGGCGCCACCTGGTTCTGCGTGGCGAGCACCAGGTTCTGCATCATCATGCCGATGCCGAGACCCAGCAGGGCCATGAAGATGGCCATCTTCCAGTAGTCCGTGTCGTACCGGATGCCGCCCAGCAGGAGGAGTCCGGCGGTGACCAGGACGCCACCGCTGACCAGCCACGCCTTCCAGCGGCCGGTACGGGTGATGAACTGACCCGAGACGGTCGAGGAGATGAACAGACCACCGATCATCGGGATGGTCAGGACACCGGACATCGTCGGCGACTTGTCGCGGGCGAGCTGGAAGTACTGGCTGAAGAACACGGTGCCGCTGAACATGGCCACGCCGACGAACAGCGAGGCGAGCGAGGCCAGCGTGATGGTGCGGTTCTTGAACAGGCGCAGCGGGATGATCGGCTCGCTCGCCTTGGCCTCGACGAGCACGAAGAGCGCGCCGAGGACGATCGAGCCACCGACCATCGCAAAGGTCTGCCAGGACAGCCAGTCGTACTTGTCACCGGCGAAGGTGACCCAGACGAGCAGCAGGGAGACGGCGGCGGCGATGAGGGTCGCACCGCCCCAGTCGACCTTGACCTCGCGCTTGACCACGGGCAGGTGCAGGGTCTTCTGGAGGACGATCAGCGCGATGATCGCGAACGGGACACCGACGTAGAAGCACCAGCGCCAGCCCAGCCACGAGGTGTCGGTGATGACACCGCCGAGCAGCGGGCCGCCGACGGTGGCGACGGCGAAGGTCGCGCCGAGGTAGCCGGAGTAACGGCCGCGCTCACGCGGGGAGATCATCGCCGCCATGACGATCTGCGCCAGGGCGGACAGACCGCCGACGCCGATGCCCTGGACGACACGGCAGGCGATCAGCATGCCGGGGTTCTGCGACAGACCGGCCGCCATCGAGCCGACGACGTAGATGACCAGGGCTATCTGGACGAGCGCCTTCTTGCTGTACAGGTCGGCGAGCTTGCCCCACAGCGGGGTGGCCGCCGTCATCGACAGCAGGGCCGCGGTGACGACCCAGGTGTAGGCGGACTGGCCGCCGCCGAGGTCGCCGATGATGTGCGGGAGGGCGTTGGAGACGATCGTGGACGACAGGATCGCCACGAACATGCCGAGCAGCAGCCCGGAGAGCGCCTCCATGATCTGCCGGTGGGTCATCGGGGCCTCGTCGGCCCCGCCCCCGTGCTTGGCGTGAGCCCGCACACCGGATGGTGTGGTGGTTGCCATGAGCTTCCTTTACTTACGTGATCGCGGGTGTACGGGTTTCTGCGGAAACGGGGGCGGCCGGTCGCGGCACATGGGTGCGGCAGTCGCCGAACGACGCGCGCAGCCGGGTCATCAGCTGGATGAGCTGGGCGACCTCGTCGTCGGTCCAGTCGCTCAGCCGCTCTTCGAGCAGCCGGCTGGTGCGCAGCGACAGCTCCATGAGCTGGTCGTTGCCGGCGGGCGTCAGGCGCAGGATGCGCGAGCGCTTGTCCGCCGGGTCCGGCGACCGCTCGATCCAGCCGCGCGCGGCCACGTGGGCGACATGCCTGCTGGTCACCGACAGGTCGACGGCGAGCAGCTCGGCGAGCTTGCTCATGCGCATCTCCTCGTGGCGGCCGAGCAGGGTCAGCACGGCGGCCGAACCGGCCGGGCAGTCGGGCGGGAGTATCCGCCCGATGTCGCGCTTCACGGCGCCGACGGCACTGAGCTGACGTGCCAGCTCCTCGAACTGCGCCTGCTCGGCCATCACACCTCCCGTATTCGTTGCTTTGGGCAACCATAGAGATGCTTGGTTGCTGTAGGCAAATAAATCAGGGGTCGGCGCCGCAAAAACTTGGCAAAGGCAAGTATTGCGATCGTAAACATGCAGGTGGACGCGGGTGACCTGCCCGCCTCTGTCCCCATGGCCCCGCACTTGGGGTGGGCACCCGGATTCGCTAGTGTCTCGGCCCATGGCTAACACCCAGGGCCCCCAGGGCAATTACGACCCCGCAGGCAGCACCCAGATGTTCCGCGCGTTCGTCGACGAGACTCCCCCGGCTCGCCAGCAGGAGGCCGCTTCCTCCGGTCCCCGCGTCGGCCTGATCATCGGCATCGTCGTGGCCGTGGCCGTCGTCGCGGCCGTCGCCTGGCTCGCGCTGAAGTGACCCCCGGCTCCCTCGTGGAGCCCCCTTCCATGGCCGCGGCCCGCGTCCGCGCCGAAGCGCGTGACACGGGCCGGGCAGATCTTCTCCGGGTCCGTCAGTCCGAGACGAGCCCCTCGCGGAGCTGCGACAGCGTGCGGGTCAGCAGCCGCGAGACGTGCATCTGCGAGATGCCGACCTCCTCGCCGATCTGCGACTGGGTCATGTTGGCGAAGAAGCGCAGCATGATGATCCGGCGCTCGCGCGGCGGCAGCTTGGCCAGCAGCGGCTTGAGCGACTCCCGGTACTCCACGCCCTCCAGCGCCGTGTCCTCGTAGCCGAGGCGGTCGGCCAGCGAGCCCTCGCCGCCGTCGTCCTCGGGGGCCGGGGAGTCGAGCGAGGAGGCGGTGTAGGCGTTGCCCACCGCCAGACCGTCGACCACGTCCTCCTCGGAGACCCCGAGCGCGGCCGCCAGCTCCGGCACGGTCGGGGAGCGGTCGAGCCGCTGGGACAGCTCGTCGCTCGCCTTGGTCAGCGCCAGGCGCAGCTCCTGCAGCCGGCGCGGCACCCGCACCGACCACGAGGTGTCGCGGAAGAACCGCTTGATCTCACCCACGACCGTCGGCATGGCGAACGTCGGGAACTCCACGCCCCGTTCGCAGTCGAAGCGGTCGATCGCCTTGATCAGCCCGATGGTGCCGACCTGGACGATGTCCTCCATCGGCTCGTTGCGGGAGCGGAAGCGGGCCGCCGCGTACCGCACCAGCGGGAGGTTCAGCTCGATCAGGGTGTCCCGGACATAGCCCCGCTCGGGGCTGTCCTCACCGAGCGCGGCGAGCCGCAGGAACAGGGAGCGGGACAGCGTGCGGGTGTCGATGTCCCCCGAGCGCACTGGCAGTTGCGCGGCCTCCTCGGCGGCCGGTGCCACGTCGGGCGCCGGGGCCGGGACGGCGGGGGCGGGCGCGGCGTCGAGGGCCTCAGCGCCCTCGAAGCCGTCGAGGACGTCGAGAGCGTCGAGCTTCTGCGGCGCTGCCACGGTCTTCGTGAGCACCTTCGAGCTGCCCTGTTCTGCGGACATGCCACCCCCTTTGGGTCGCGGGACGGTCGCGGCACGCTGTCCTGATCGAACAGCGCGGCCTTCACCTGAATTACCGGCGCCGAAGCCCCGGCAAACGCGCTTCCCGCAGAATGTCACATGTCGGCAACGCGCTGTAGTGACATGTCGACACGTGAGACGCCAAGAAGCCCTGGCAGAACGGGGTCTGACGGGCTTTCGGCGCACAATTGCCGACACTGTCGACGTGCCGTGATTCGCTCCTGACGGTGATCATTCGATCCCGCATACGAACGGCTGCTACCTGCTGTTTTCCGTTCCGTGCTCCCGTGCGCCGGTCATGCCTCGATCCGGTTCGCCGATCTGAGCCGCTGGAAGCTCCGGGCGAGCAGCCGCGACACATGCATCTGGGAGACACCGAGTTCGGCGCTGATCTGCGACTGGGTCAGGTTGCTGTAGTAGCGGAGCAGCAGGATGCGCTGCTCGCGCTCGGGGAGCTGGACCAGCAGGTGCCGGACCAGGTCGCGGTGTTCCACGCCGTCCAGCGCCGGGTCCTCGTACCCGATGCGGTCCAGCAGTCCGGGCAGCCCGTCGCCCTCCTGCGCGGCCTCCAGGGAGGTGGCGTGGTACGAGCGTCCGGCCTCGATGCAGGACAGCACCTCCTCCTCGCTGATCCGGAGCCGTTCGGCGATCTCGGCGGTGGAGGGTGATCTGCCGAGCGCGGTGGTGAGGTCCTCGGTGGCCCCGTTCACCTGCACCCACAGCTCGTGCAGCCGACGCGGTACGTGCACCGTGCGGACGTTGTCCCGGAAGTACCGCTTGATCTCGCCGACCACGGTCGGCATGGCGAAGGTCGGGAACTGCACGCCCCGGTCGGGGTCGAAGCGGTCGATGGCGTTGATCAGCCCGATGGTGCCGACCTGGACCACGTCCTCCATCGGCTCGTTGCGGGAGCGGAAGCGGGCGGCGGCGTAGCGCACCAGCGGAAGGTTGGCCTCGATGAGCGCCCCCCGCACGCGGTTGTGCTCCGGCGTGCCCGGCGTCAGGTTCTTCAGCTCGCCGAAGAGCACCTGGGTCAGGGCCCGGGTGTCGGCGCCCCGGCGCTTCTCGGGAGGGGGTGTGGCGGAGGGCTCGGGGAGGGTCGCGGGCGCCTCCGCCTGGGGTGGCGCAGTACTGGCCGACACGGTCAACGCCACCTCTTCATCGGTCAATCATCCGTCAAAAGCGGTCATAGCATCACAAGACATGTGCACTGTGTGCAAGCACCGCATAACGCCGTGTTGGCCCTCAAACGACGCCAATGGATGGATCGGAACACGCGAAAAGCCCCCCGCCGTGGAGGCGGAGGGCTCGCGGTCCTCGGTGCGGTCCGGCTCAGAACTCGTAGTCGGCGATCACCCACGTGGCGAACTCCCGCCACAGGGCGACGCCCGCCTGATGGGCGGGGTGCTCCAGATAGCGCTGGAGGGCGCCGGTGTCCTCGACGGAGGAGTTGATGGCGAAGTCGTAGGCGATGGGGCGGTCGGTGACGTTCCAGCCGCACTCCCAGGAGCGCAGCTCGTCGATCTGCCCGCCGAGCGCGCGGAAGGCGGCCACGCCCTCCTGGACACGCGGCTCGTCGCGCTCGACGCCCTCGTGGAGCTTGAACAGGACCAGGTGCCGGATCATGCGACGTACCTCTTGCTCTTGCGGCCGGGTCAGTTCTTCGCGCCGTCCACGACCCAGGTCATGAAGTCCCCGATGGCCCCGGCGGCGTCCGATATGCCCTCGAAGGCTATCTGGACGTAGTCGGCCGCCTTGGCCGGGTCCGTGATGATCACGTACATGGCGAAGACCACGAGCGCGAACACGACGATCTTCTTGGCGTTCACCGCCACCGCGGCCTCCCCTGTCCCTCGGGACCCTCAGGTCCCACGAACCCCACTGACCTGCCTGCGGCGGTGAGTGTAGTCGTCACGGGCCTCCGCGCACCCAACAGAACGGGCACGATCGTCAATTGAGGGTTCCGAACCGGGACGCACGAAGGGCCCCGTCCGAAGACGGGGCCCTTCTCAAGCGGTAGCGGAGGGATTTGAACCCTCGGTGACTTGCGCCACACTCGCTTTCGAGGCGAGCTCCTTCGGCCGCTCGGACACGCTACCGAGGGAGACCTTACAGCAAGGTGCCCCATCACCAGAAATCGATGGTCCGGGCCCCCCGAGCGGCCCGCTCAGCGGCCTCTGAAGAACTCCGTCAGCGGCCGGGCGCACTCCTCGGCGAGCACGCCCGCGACCACCTCCGGCCGGTGGTTGAGCCGCCGGTCGCGCACGACGTCCCAGAGCGAGCCGGCCGCGCCCGCCTTGTCGTCACGGGCGCCGTAGACGACCCGGTCGACGCGGGACTGCACCAGCGCGCCCGCGCACATCGTGCACGGCTCCAGCGTCACCACGAGCGTGCAGCCGGTCAGCCGCCACTCGCCGAGCACCGCGGCGGCCCGGCGCAGCGCCAGCACCTCCGCGTGGGCGGTCGGGTCGCCGGTGGCCTCACGTTCGTTGTGCCCCGCCCCCAGCACGGTGGTGCCGTCCGGGCCGAGCACGACGGCGCCCACCGGGACGTCACCGCCGAGCGCGGCCCGCCCGGCCTCGGCCAGGGCGAGCCGCATCGCGGGACGCCAGGGGTCGCGCACCGGGTCCATGTTCTTCGGGTTCTTCAAGGGCGTCGGGGGCTTCGGGGTCTCGTGCGGAGCGGTCAGCGGACGGTCTCCAGTACCTCCGAGGCGCCCAGCGCCTCGGCGATCGTGCCCAGGGCGTCGTCGGCGTCCAGGGCACGCAGCTCCTTCTCGCCGATCCCGAGATCGCCGAGGATCTCGCGGTCGCCGACCGGGCTGTGCGGGACGGCGTCGGCGTCCGGGGACTCCTCGCCGTCGTCGTCCTCGTCGGACTCGCCGTCCTCGGTGCCGTCGAGGTCCAGGGAGTCCAGGTCGGGCCCGTCGTCGGCGCCGGGCTCACGGCCCAGCAGCTCATCGGTGAGGAGCAGCTCCCCGTAGGCGCTGCGGGCGGCCGCGGCCGCGTCGGAGACATAGATACGGGGGTCCTCCTCCCCGTCCACCCGGACGACCCCGAACCAGGAGTCCTCCTGTTCGATCAGGACGAGCACCGTGTCCTCCTCCGGCGACGCCTCGCGGGCGAGGTCGGCCAGATCGGACAGGGTCTCCACGTCGTCGAGCTCCGTGTCGCTCGCTTTCCACCCGTCTTCGGTGCGCGCGAGCAGTGCGGCGAAGTACACCGTGACTCTCCCACTGGTCATAGGCGTGCCGGTTGGGGGTCCCCCCGGCGGAGGTCCGGGCGGGAGGGAGCTGATGCGCTCCGGGGTCCGCCCACTGGGAATCGTGGCAGAAACAAGTCGCTCGAGGGGCGTCTTCGGCTCCCCGTGTCCGGCTGTTTCGATCGTCCGCCGCCAGACGGCCGACCGTGGGTCCGTGAAGGGCTCGGCAGCGCGTCCCGTTGCCGCCACCTGCGGATCGTACGCGGCTGCGTGGACGCCGATCATGCTCGCCGGGAGTTTCCCGGTGCCTGCTGACAGGACCGTACGACGGCGGGGGCTACCAGCGGAACGTTCGCATGCGCATGGCGTGGCGCAGCCGGGCCGCCTTGGCGCGGCGCGGCTGGACCCGGTCGCGCAGCTGCCGGGCCTCGGCCAGGTCGCGCAGGAACTGGGCCCGCCTGCGCCTGCGTTCGGCGTCGGTCTCGGGCCGCGGGGGCCTGAAGGGTCCGATCTCCCCGGTCGTCGCCGGGCCGTTCTTCGGCAGGTCTGGCAGGTCAGGCACGGTGTCACCACCCCGGGTCGGTCTCCTGCGCATTCCCCCGGACGGGCGGTTTGATGCCGACACGAGGCACGGGGCGGGCACGGTTACTGTTGAAGACATGCGTCTCCACGTCGTCGACCACCCCCTGGTCGCTCACAAGCTCACCACGCTGCGCGATGAGCGCACCGACTCCGCGACCTTCCGTCGTCTCGCCGACGAGCTGGTCACCCTGCTCGCCTACGAGGCCACGCGGGACGTGCGCACCGAGGTCGTCGACATCCAGACGCCGGTCGCCCGGACCACCGGCGTCAAGCTCGCCCGCCCGCGCCCGCTGGTGGTGCCGATCCTGCGCGCCGGCCTCGGCATGCTGGACGGCATGGTCCGGCTGCTGCCGACCGCCGAGGTGGGCTTCCTGGGCATGATCCGCAACGAGGAGACGCTCCAGGCGGAGACCTACGCCTCGCGCATGCCGGACGACCTCTCCGGCCGCCAGGTGTACGTCCTGGACCCGATGCTGGCCACCGGCGGCACCCTGGTCGCGGCCATCCGCGAGCTGATCGCGCGGGGCGCCGACGACGTGACCGCCGTGGTCCTGCTGGCCTCCCCGGAGGGCGTGGAGGTCTTGGAGCGCGAGCTGGCGGGCACCCCGGTCACCGTGGTGACGGCCGCGGTGGACGAGCGCCTGAACGAGCAGGGCTACATCGTCCCGGGCCTGGGCGACGCGGGCGACCGCCTGTACGGCTGCGCCGAGTAACGCCGAGCGACAGTGGTGCGCGGGGCCGCCCCGGCCGGGGCGGCCCCGCGTTCGGCTTCAGCAGCTCTTCTTCTTGGCGGTCGTGACCGCCGGGACCTGCTCGGGGGCGGTCAGCTTGGTCACCGCGCTGTCGGCCGCGGGCCGCAGGGTGAGGGACTTGAACTTGTCCCCGATGACCAGGTCCAGGACGGCGCCCTTGCGGGCGGCGTCGGTGCGGCGCTCGGCGTCGGTCAGCTGGGTGCTCAGCACCGGCAGCGTGGTGTCGAGGGCGGTGGCGGGACCGATGAGCATCCCGGTGCCCTTGACCTTCTTGTCGTACTGCTTGTCGGCGTTGCCCACGTCGCCGATCTTGAAGCCGCGCTTCTTCAGCTCGTCCGCCGTCTGCTTGGCGAGCCCGGAGCGCGTGGTGGCGTTGTAGACGTTCACGGTGATGGTGCCGGGCTTGGGCAGGGCCTTGACCGGTGCCGCCTTGGCGACCTTGGTGCGGCAGTCCGCCGCGTGACCGGACACCGAGCCGTCGCCGCCGGTGAAGACGTCGATGAGCTGCAGCGTGCCCCAGCCCGCGACGCCCAGCGCGGCCACGGAGGCCACGACGGCGGCGACGAGCCTGCCGCGTCGCCGGGGCGGGCGCATCCGAGGGTAGGTGTCCCCTGTGATCCGGTATTTACCGCCCATGCCGGGGGGAGTCAGCATGCTCATGAGCGCAGCGTAGTGCGCCGAAGCCGCGATGCCTATTAGATGATCAGTCCATCCGGCGTAGCGGAACCCGAAAGGGGTAACCGGCGGGCCGTACGGGTCAGTCGAGCGCGCGCGAAGAGCCCGTCAGCCCAGTTCGAGGACGCGGGCGTGCAGCACCTGGCGCTGCTGGAGCGCGGCGCGGACCGCGCGGTGCAGCCCGTCCTCCAGATAGAGGTCGCCCTGCCACTTCACGACGTGGGCGAAGAGGTCGCCGTAGAACGTGGAGTCCTCGGCGAGCAGCGTCTCCAGGTCGAGCTGCTGCTTGGTGGTCACGAGCTGATCGAGGCGGACCGGGCGCGGCGCGACGTCCGCCCACTGCCGGGTGCTCTCCCGGCCGTGGTCGGGGTACGGCCGGCCGTTTCCGATGCGCTTGAAGATCACACGGAAAGCCTACCGGCCCAGACGTTCCGGGCGCAGCCATGGCGGGGGAGTGCGACGCTGAAAAAGACACGGCAAAGCGGGCATTACGGGGACTTCCGGCAGCGGTGGTCACCGGGACGAGGGGCCTTGAGATGAGCGACAGCGCGACCACGCCCGCCCCCGACGGCTCCGGCCCGGCGCAACTGCCCGCCCCGGCCCGCGAGATCGCCGCCGGGTACGCCTTCACCGGCCCCGCCCTGGACCTCGGCGCGCTGCTGTGGGACGGGGTGTGCCACCCGGACGCGGCGGTGCGGGTGCCGCTGCCGATGCTCAACCGGCACGGGCTGGTCGCGGGCGCCACCGGCACCGGCAAGACCAAGACGCTCCAGCTGATCGCGGAACAACTCTCCGCGCAGGGCGTCCCGGTGTTCCTCGCGGACGTCAAGGGCGACCTCTCCGGCATCGCGCGGCCGGGCCGGGGCGGCGACCGGGTGGACACCCGCGCCGCCGAGACCGGGCAGAGCTGGTCGGCGGAGGGCTTCCCGGTGGAGTTCCTGGCGCTCGGCGGGATCGGCCACGGCATCCCGGTGCGGGCCACCGTCACCAGCTTCGGGCCGGTGCTGCTGTCCAAGGTGCTGGGCCTGAACCGCACTCAGGAGCAGTCCCTCGGCCTGATCTTCCACTACGCCGACACCAAGGGCCTGGAGCTGATCGACCTCAAGGACCTCCGCGCGGTCGTCGCCTTCCTCACCTCCGACGAGGGCAAGCCCGAACTGAAGGGCATCGGCGGCCTGTCCACCGCCACGGCCGGGGTGATCCTGCGTTCGCTGACCGCGTTCGAGGCGCAGGGCATGGCGGACTTCTTCGGCGAGCCCGAGTTCGACACCGCCGACCTGCTGCGCCTCGCGCCGGACGGGCGGGGCCTGGTCTCCGTACTGGAGTTGCCCGGGGTGCAGGACAAGCCGCAGCTGTTCTCCACGTTCCTGATGTGGCTGCTGGCCGACCTCTTCCACGACCTGCCCGAGGCCGGGGACCTGGAGAAGCCGAAGCTGGTGTTCTTCTTCGACGAGGCGCATCTGCTCTTCCACGACGCCTCGGCCGCGTTCCTGGACGCCATCGCGCAGACCGTGCGGCTGATCCGGTCCAAGGGAGTCGGTGTCTTCTTCGTGACCCAGACCCCGAAGGACGTGCCCTCCGACGTGCTCGGCCAGCTCGGCAACCGCGTCCAGCACGCCCTGCGCGCCTTCACCCCGGACGACCAGAAGGCGCTGAAGGCGACCGTGAAGACCTTCCCCGACTCCCCGTACGACCTGGAGGAACTCCTCACCGGGCTCGGCACCGGCGAGGCCGTGATCACCGTGCTCAGCGAGAACGGCGCCCCCACCCCGGTCGCCGCCACCCGGCTGCGCGCGCCGGAGTCCCTGATGGGCCCGGTGGACCCGGCCGAGCTGGACCGGGCGGTACGGGAGTCCCCGCTCCACGAACGTTATGCACAGGCTGTGGACCGCGAGTCGGCGTACGAGAAGCTGACGGCCGCCCAGGCTCAGGCCCGGCCTCCCGCCGAGGCGCCCAAGGCGAAGCGGGAGAAGGCCCCCGCCGAGGACCCCTCGCTGGTGGAGCAGGTCGTCGGCAGCGGGATGTTCAGGTCGCTGGCCCGCTCGGTGGGCACCCAGATCGGCCGGGAGATCACCCGCTCCCTGTTCGGTACGGCCCGGCGGGGGAGGTAGCCCGTAGGTGGCCCGCCCCCGCCGGTGCGTCAGCGGCGCTTCTCCTTCGTCGGGCGCTGTCGCTGGGCCGTCTCGTCCCGCTGGCCGGATGCGTTGCGGCGGGCCTCGGCGCGCAGCAGGGCGCGCAGGACCGCGTAAGGGTCGGTGGGCATGGGTGTCGTCCTCCTGCTTTCGGGCTGACGTGAGCGGTGCCGACTGCTCGGCCCGCTCAGCAGCGCAGGACGACCGTGCTCAGGAGGGGTGCGGGGTACGGGGACCGGGTGCGCTCCGGGTCCGGTTCCGCGCCGGACGGCCCGGACGCGGGGGCGGGCGGGGGAGCGGTGCGGTCGGGGAGGTCGGCGTGGCTGCGGGCGCGGGCGCCGGGGCGGGCCGGGGTGGCGGGCAGGTCGTGCTCGCACTCCTGGGCCATGCCCGGCACCGGGCCCGGCTGCGCGAGGGCCACATGGCCGCCGGGCACCGACAGGGCGAGCAGCAGCACGAGCGCCCGGAACCAGCTCCGGGCGCGCGAGGCACGAGGACGCGCGGTGCTCACCCTGGTCATCTCCCCACCGGAGCCCCCCGCTCCGCCTCCGGCCGCCCAAGTCCGCCCACACGGCGTACGACCGCGGCGGGAGGTTGACGACCGAGGGGAGCGGGGGGCGGGGGTCAGACCGTCTGCGGGATCTCCTTGGCCCGGCCCTTGATCCGGATGGCGGTGATGATCTCGACGATGCCGACGACGATCAGCCACCAGCCGCCGACCAGCGTCAGCACGGCCACCGACTCGAAGGGGGAGTCGATCAGCACGATGCCCGCGATGAAGGTGACGACGCCGAGGAAGATGTGCCAGCCGCGGGCGGGCATGCCCTTGTCGGAGACGGCGGCCATGGTCTGGGTGACGCCCCGGATCAGCCAGCCGATGCCGATCCACAGGGCGAGCAGCAGGATCGACTGCATCGGCCCCCGGAAGCAGAGCAGCCCCAGCAGGATCGACAGACCGCCGCTGAGGAAGGCCAGCACCCGCAGCGAGGTCTTCTTGTGCGTGCCGAAGGCGGAGACCAGCTGGAAGATGCCGCTGACCAGGAGGTAGAGGCCGAACAGCACGCCCACCGCGACCAGTGTGGCCCCCGGCCAGACCAGCACCAGGATGCCGAGGATCAGCGAGGCGATACCGGTGAGCAGGACGACCTGCCAGGCCGCCTGGGACAGCATGTGCAGCGGTCCCTCGAACGGCTCCTCGGGCTCATGGTGTCCCCGCTCCACACGCTCGCGGTCCTTCTCCATGCGCGGTGGCTCGGTACCGGGCGGGGCCTGGCCCACGCCGGGATTCGGGTCGTACGGGCCGCCCTGCGTGGGGCCGCCGATGGGAGGCTCGGTCATGTTCCATGCTTGGACCGAACGGGGACATTCCGCCACTCGGGGGGCGCCCGACGGGGGTTCTACTTCTTCGGCTGGGCCGCCTTCGCCGCCTTGGCCGCCGCCTTCATCTCCTGCTTGTGCGCCCGCACCTTGAGCAGCGAGTCCGGCCCGGTGATGTCGGCGACGGAGCGGTACGACTTCGCCTCGCCGTACGCCCCGGCCGCCTCCCGCCACCCCTTCGGCGTCACCCCGAGCTGCTTGCCGAGCAGGGCGAGAAAGATCTGCGCCTTCTGCTTGCCGAACCCCGGCAGCGCCTCCAGCCGCTTCAGCAGCTCGGCCCCGCTGTCCGCGTCCCGCCACACCGCCTCGGCGTCACCGTCGTACGTCTCGACCAGGTAGTGGCACAGGGCCTGCACCCGCTTGGCCATCGACCCCGGATAGCGGTGCACGGCCGGCTTCTCGGAGAGCAGCGCGGCGAACTCCTCCGGGTCGCGGGCCGCGATGTCGTGCGCGTCCAGGTCGTCGGCGCCCATGCGGCGCGCGATCGTCTCCGGGCCCTTGAACGCCCACTCCATCGGGATCTGCTGGTCCAGCAGCATCCCGGTGAGCGCGGCGAGCGGGCTGCGGCCGAGCAGCGCGTCGGCCTCGGGGTCCTGGGCGAGGTGCAGGGTGACGTCCATGCGTCCATGATCCCGCGCGCGGAGTCAGTCCGCCCGCCAGTACCCCAGCGCGTGCACCCGCTGCTTGGGCACGTTCAGCTCCTTGCGGACGTACGAGCCCAGCGCGCGGGTCGTCGCGGTGTCGCAGGCGATCCACACGTACGGGTGCTCGGTGCCGGACAGGATCTCGGGCAGTTCGGCGCGGACGCGCTCGACCAGGTGCTTCCCGGCCTCCTGGCGCGGCACCTCGCGGATCTCGTGCCGCTCCGGGTCGGCGCCGGACGGGAGCCCGTCCAGGGTGCCCTCGAACCAGACGGTCGCCGGGGCCGAACCCAGCTCCTCAAAGAGGGAGTTGATCGCGGGCAGCGAGGCGGTGTCGCCGACCACCAGGACGTGCGAGGGGTCGGGTTCTGGGCGCTGGAAGCCGGTGCCCTGCACGGTCGCCTCGACGGTGTCGCCCTCCTCGGCCGCGCGGGCCCAGTCGGAGGCGACGCCCTCGTGCAGCGCGAACTCCAGGGAGAAGGTGCCGGTCTCCGGGTCGGGGTCGACGAGGGTGTACGCGCGCTGGTGGGGGCGGCCGTCGTCGGAGAACCACAGGCGGACCCACATGGTGGGGTGCACCCCGGTCGCGGCGAGCAGTCCGCCGTCGCTCATCCGCAGCCGCCGGTAGTGCGGGGTGACGTCCTCGGTGGCGGTCACCGTGAACGTGAAGTCCTTGGCCCGCAGCAGCTTGAGTACCGCGCCCTCCCAGCCCCGACCCTGACCCATCGTGTCTCCACCCCTCGCGTACGATTCCTTCACCTGCTGTGAAGTTAGGCAAGGCTAACCTAAAAGGGAAGGGTCCTCCAGGGTGACCACCGAGACCTACCGCGACGCCTGGGGCATCCCCCACCTGCGCGCCACCAGTGCCCGTGAACTCGCCCGCGCCCAGGGCAGGGTGACGGCCGTCGACCGCGCCTGGCAACTGGAGGTCGAACGGCACCGCGCCCAGGGCACCTCCGCGTCCTTCCTCGGCGCCTCCGCCCTCCCCTGGGACCTCTTCGCCCGCCGCGCCCGCCTCGACGACACCGCGAGACGCTGCTTCGCCGCACTGGAGAGACGGGACCCGGAGACGGCGGACTGGGTCCGCGCCTACGTCGACGGCGTCAACGCAGGCCTGCCCGAAGGGGCCGCGCGCACACCGGAGTTCGCCCGAGTGGGTCTCGCCCCCGGCCACTGGGAGCCCTGGACCCCGCTCGGCGTCTGGCTCGCCACGCACATCCTGTTCGCCGGGTTCCCGGCCAAGCTGTGGCGCGAGGAGGCGGTACGGCACCTGGGTCCGGACGCGGTCGGCCTGTTCGCCACGGACGGCCCCGGCACCGCCGGAAGCAACGGCTGGCTCCTCTCCGGCGCCCGCACCACCACCGGCCTGCCCCTCCTCGCCGGTGACCCGCACCGCTTCCTGGAGGAGCCCGGCGTCTACCAGCAGATCCGCCTCTCCTGCCCCGAGTTCGACGTCGTCGGCCTCGCCGTCCCCGGCGTCCCCGGCATCGCCCACTTCGCCCACACCGGCACCGCCGCCTGGTCCATCACCAACGCCATGGCCGACTACCAGGACCTCTACCGGGAACGCCTCCGGCGCACGGGCGCGGGCGTGGAGGCCCTGTCCCCGGAGGGGGCGTGGGTGCGCGCGGTCCGACACGTGGAGTTGGTGGCGGTCGCGGGGGAGGAGACGGTCGAGGTCGAGGTCATCGAGACGGAGCGGGGGCCGGTGATCGCCGGGGGACCAGAGGGGCTGGGGGGACTGGAGGGGGCGGAGGTGCGCCCGCATGCGGCCGGGGTCACCTTGAAGGTGGCCGATGAGACGGCCCCCTCCCTGGCGACCTCGAAGGTGGTCGAAGAGGATGCCCCCTCTCCCGTCCCCCTCCCGCCTGCCGCCGACGGCGAGTCCGCCCCACAGGGGCCACCCGCACCCGAAAGTCGCACGGGTGGTGCGGGTGGGAACCAAACCCCCGCCGAAGGCGAAGCCGAGGCGGAACCCCCCGCCACAGCCCTCGCCCTCCGCTACCCACCCCGCGTATCAGAGGACCTCGGCTTCAGCGCCCTCCTCCCCCTCCTCAGAGCCCGCACGGTCGCCGACATCGACAGCGCCCTGGACGCCTGGACCGAGCCGGTGAACGTCGTCCAGGCCGCCGACACCACGGGCGCCGTACTCCACCGCATCGCCGGCCGGGTCCCCCTCCGCCCCCGTACCAACAGCCTCCGCCTGGTCCCCGCCTGGGAGAAGGGCAACGAGTGGCAGGGCTGGCACACACCCCCGCACGCCACCGTCGACAACGGCATCGCCGTGATGGCGAACCAGCGCGGCCCCGCCACCCCCCTCGGCGTCGAGTTCGCCCCGCCCCACCGCGCCGACCGCATCCGCACCCTCCTCGAACAGCGCCCCACCTGGTCCGCCACCGACCTCCCCGCCATCCACACCGACACCCACCTGGCCTCGGCCGCCCCCCTCCTGGACCACCTCGCGCGACTCCACACCCTCACCCCCGAGGCGACCTGCCTCCGCGAGCGCCTGCTCTCCTGGAACCGCCACATGGACGCCGACAGTACGGACGCAGCCGTGTACGCGGCCCTCCGCACCGCGGTGGTCCGCCGCCTCGCCGCCCACCCCGCCTTCGCCGCCCTCACCGAACCCCCCGCCTACCCCGAGGTCCTCCTCCCCTGGATGTCCCTCACGGCCCGCATCGGCTTCGCGCTGGAACACCTGCTGAGAGCAGAGGAGTTGTACGGGATCGACCGCCGGGAGACCGTACGCGCGGCCCTGGAGGAGATCGCCTCCGCACCCCCCACCGCCTCCTGGTCCGAGACCCACCGTGTGGCACCCTGGCGGGCGCTGCCCGAAGGCCCGTACACGGAACCGGGGTTGGCGGGCGACCACGACTGCGTGCACTGCACCACCGCCGTCCCCGGCATCACCGATCTCGCCGCCCGAGGCCCGGCGGCCCGCTACGTCTGGGACCTGGCCGACCGCGAGAACAGCCGCTGGATCGTCCCCTTCGGCGCGGACGGCGTACCCGGAAACACCCACCACCGCGACCAACTCCCCCTGTGGCTCACGGGAGATCTGGCCCAGGTCGTCACCGACTGGACCCGACTCACCCTCGAACACACCGACACCACCGACCTCTCCGAGGAAGCACATGCCTGACACCGCCCGCCACGAACAGCGCGTCCCCGACTACGGCATCGTCGCCATCCGCCCCCTGGACCCCGCGACGGACGCCCCCGCGATCCACGCCTGGGTCTCCCAGGAGAGAGCCGCCTTCTGGGGGATGACGAACCTCACCGAGGCCCAAGTGGCCGAGATATACGCCCACATGGCCACCCTCGACACCCACCACGCCCACCTCGTCACCAAGGACGGCGAACCCGCGGCCCTGCTCCAGACCTACGACCCCGCCGCCGACCGCGTGAGCGAGTGCTACGAGGTCCGCCCGGGAGACATAGGCGTCCACCTCCTCCTCGCCCCCGCCGCCCCGGACGCCCACCGCCCCGGCTGGACCTCGGCGCTGCTGACCGTGGTCGCGGACTACGTCCTGCGCGTACTGGACCGCACCCGGGTCGTGGTCGACCCGGACGTCCGCAACACCAAGGCCATCGCCCGCTTCGAACGCCAGGGCTTCGCCCCCGGCCCCGAGGTCGTCCTCCCCGAGATCGACCTGCCGGACGTGTACCTGCCGGAGAAGCGGGCCCGTCTCGCCTTCCTCACCCGCGAGACCGCGTTCCCGGAGGCCATCGGTACGGTTTGAGCGCGCCGCCGCGAACATCCGTACAGGCGGGGGACAGGGCGGGGTCCGATGACGGAGGCGGGACGACGTGCGCGACCGTGAACGAGCGCTCATGCGCGTGCTGTTGGCGGTCGGGAGCCTGCTCCTGCTCCTCCTCGGCACCGCCTCCCCCGCCTCCGCGCACGCGGCCCTGCGCGCGACCGACCCGGAAGACGGAAGCGTCCTCCAGCGAGCCCCGCGCACGCTGACCCTGACGTACACCGAGTCGGTGGGCCTGCTCACCGACTCGTTCCGGATCTACGACCCCGAGAACCACCGCCTGCGCACCGGCCCGGCCGACCACGCCCCCGGCCGCGCCGACACGGTCCAGGTGCCGCTCCCGAAACGGATGGCCAAGGGCACGTACGTGGTGGCGTGGCGCGTGGTGTCCGCCGACAGCCACCCCGTCTCCGGCGCGCTCACCTTCTCGGTGGGCGAGCGCACGGTGACGACGGCGACGGCACCTGACCAGGCGGAGAACGGCACCACCACGAGCCTCTACAACATCGCCCGGTACCTGGCGTACCTCGCGGTGGCGCTGGTGCTGGGCGCGGCCGCGTTCGTCGCGTACTGCCGTCCGCCGCAACGCGCCGTGCTGCGCCCGCTGTTCGTCGTCGGCGCCACAACCCTGCTCGTCACGACACTGGCCCTGCTCCTGCTGCGGGGCCCGTACGAGGAGGGAACGGCACCGCAGTTCACCTCGCTCGGCCACACCCTGACCACGCGACCCGGTGAACTCCTGCTAGCTCGGCTGGCGTTGCTGCTGCTCGCGGTGGTCTTCGGGCTGGCCCTGCGCCGCTGGTCCATACCGCGCCCCGCCGCCGTGACCGCGGGCGCGATCCTGGCGGTGGCCCTCGCCCTGACCTGGTCGGCGGCCGAACACGCCTCCGCCGGTATCCAGGTCCCGCTCGCCATCGCCTCCACCACCCTCCACCTGCTGGCGACGGCGGCCTGGCTGGGCGGCCTCGCGGCCCTGCTGCCGACCCTGCGCGCCGGGCTCCCCCCGGAGGTCGTCACCCGCTTCTCCCGCATGGCCCTCACCTCGGTGATCGTCCTGGTGGTGACCGGCGTCTACCAGTCCTGGCGCGGCCTCGGCGGCTGGCAGGCGCTCACGGACACGACGTACGGCCGCGTACTGCTGGCGAAGCTGGCGGCGGTCGCGCTGCTGCTGACGGTGGCGGCGTGGTCGCGCCGCTGGACGGCCCGCCTGGCGGCGGTCCCGGCGGTGGTCCCGGCGGCGGAGGTCCTGGAGCCCGCGGGTGGCCCGGCCCTCCCCGCACCCGCCCCGCCCGCCCCCGGCATCCCCGTCCGCGCCCTGCGCCGCTCGGTACTGGCGGAGGCGGCCGTCGGCGTGGTGATCCTCGTCCTGACCACCCTGCTGACCAGCACCCTTCCGGGCCGCGCGGCCGAGGAGGCGGCCACGGCGGAGACGGGCATCCCGGCGGCCTCGGTCACCACGGTCCCGTTCACGGTGGGCGCGAACGGCCGCGGCAAGGTCCAGATCACCTTCGATCCCGGCCGGGTGGGCACGAACTCCGTCCAGGCGGTGGTCTACGGCGCGAACGGCGCCCTGGCCGCCGTCCCCGAACTCCGCATCACCATGACCCTCCCGGCCCAGCGCCTGGGCCCCCTGGACACCGAGGTCGCCGACCGCGGCGGCTACTGGGCCACGAACTCCTTCGACCTCCCGATCCCCGGCACCTGGACGATGAAGGTGACGGTACGGGTGTCGGACCTGGACCAGGTGACGGTCTCGCGCACGGTACGGGTGACACGCTGAGCCGTGATGCACACGGAGCGAGTGACCATCGAGGGCGTGGACTTCCTGACCACGCTGCACCTGGCAGGCCCCATCGGCCTACTGGCCCTGCACGGCGGCGTGGAAGGCGGCACGGCGGAACTGGCGACGGAGGTGGCGACCCGCACGGGAGCGACCCTGCTGACCTTCACCCAGCCGGAGGGCCCCCCGACCCACATCCCGTCCATCCGCATGTCGGAGTGCCCCCCGCTGCACACGTTCGCGGCCCACGTGAGCCTGACGATCTCCCTCCACGGCCACAACCGCCGATCGACCCCCCGAACGATCTACGTAGGCGGCTCGAACCGCCCGGCGGCCCGAGCCTTGGCGACCGCCCTGTCCGCCCGGGCCCCGGCCTTCGTCCCCCTCACCACCCTGTCCGACATCCCCGCCCCCCTCCGCGGCCTCCACCCGGACAATCCGGTGAACCGGGCCAGGGACGGCGGCGTCCAACTCGAACTCCCGGTCCTGGCCCGCACGAGCCACCCGGCCCCGACGCACCCCGAGATCCCGCCGGAGGAGATCGTGGAGGCGTTGACGGCAGGAGTCCGGTCGCTGATGGAGAGAGCCGAACACGGATGACGATCACCCGAAGCGCCCTGATCACGGCCGTGGCCGTGGTGACCCTGTCGATCCCGGTCTCGGCCGGCCTCCTCTGGGCCACGAGCGACCGCCCCCTGGAGCAGGCGGCCGACGCCCACTGGGCCGAGGGCATCACCCCGGAGTGGATGAGTGCCCACATGGGCCTGGACCTCCCGGCCTCCGCCCGCTCGGCCGACGCCGCGTACGAGACGACGTCCCGCTTCGACACGGGCCTGCTGACCTTCACCCTCCCGCGGGCGGACGCGCGGAGATACCTCGCCAGGCACCCCCCGGAGGGCAGATGGCTGACCCCGGCCCCGTCCCAACCAACGCCACCCGCGCACGACTTCACCCACCTGAACGTGCCCGAACCGGAAACCCTCCGAGCAAACACCCACCACGGCGACGTCTGCCCCACCACCACCGACCAGTGCGTCTCCCTCTGGACCCACGACTACACACCCACCCGCACCCGCATCTACGTACGCGCCCACTACGAACCAGGCATCAGCCCACTCCCGAAAGCCTGATCGCCCGGGGTAAGCACCGTAACGGGCCCACCGCCACGATCACCGTCGTGTTCCTCGGGCACTGCAGCCAGTTCACCGACATCTCCCAGACCTGATCTAGCGCCCCTGTAAGCCCTTCTGGGTGCACGTCAGCCATCCCTGGGCTCTCATGGGTTGGCGGCGGCCGAGTTCGGCTGTGAGATCGCCGCACAGGGTGGCGAGTGGTCGTGCAGGCCAGGCTTTAGGACGGACGCGCAGTCCAGGAGGGTGAGTTGGTCGGCAGGGTCCGCTGTCGCGCTGGAGGACGGCGTCCGGACGTGCAGAGTCCGAAGCTGAGGTGTCCCGACTCCCGAGAGGTTTAGTCATCTCAGATGTCCTCTCAGCTTGACCTCTCACTCGGTCCTTCCAGTGGATCTCACATTTGGCACTTACATACCCCCGCTGGCACATCCATGATCATGCCCCAGTCCGTCAGCTTCAACGCGGGTGAATCGTTTGGGTGTTGAATGCTGGCGCAGCTACCGTCTGAGGCATGAAGACGACAACCGCAGCCATGCAGGACGTGCGGAAAAATGAGGCGACCGGACGGGACACCCGGGCGGCCATTCTGAAGCGCTCGATCCGGGCCAACGTGCCGCTGCGCAAGACCTTCGTGCAGGCGAACAAAGGGGGCGATAGCCGGCACGGGCCCCTGAGGGACTTCGTCACCGGCAGGGACCTGCGGGGTCTTCGGGCCTACCTGATGATCGTGGCCGCGTGCAGCAACGGGGACAAGGGCTGGACGACCGAGCACGACAGCGCGGTGTGGGCGCGGCTGATGGACATCCACGAGACCGCGACCAGTCAGTCGGCGCGTACGGGCGCCTGGCGTGCCCTGCGCCGGCTGGCGGACCGCACCCTCATCGAGTGCAGCCGCAGCGGCACCAAGATCAAGGTGACGCTGCTGCGCGAGGACGGCACAGGGAAGCCCTACGACCGGCCCAAGGGCGACACTGAAGAGGACCGCTTCCTGCAGATCCCGACGACGTTCTGGACGCAGGGCCGTGACGAGAAGCTGAGTCTGCCCGGCCTGGCCCTGTTCCTGGTCGTCGCCCGCGAGAACGAGAAGGACTGGGCGTCCTTCCCCGGGGACAAGGCCGACGAGTGGTACGGCTGGTCCGCCGACACCCATGAGCGCGGCCTGAAGCAGCTCGTCGAACTCGGGCTCGTCCAGAAGAAGCCCTTCAAGAAGAAGGCGCCGCTCGCGCCCGCCGGCTTCACCATCGCCCACAAGTACCAGCGTGCCCCCATCACGAAGTCGCGCAAGGCACCGGTGAAGAAATCCGCCGCATCCGCTACCGCTTGACACAGAGCTTCAGCGGTGCCGCCCGCGTCCTGCCGCTGAGACGGGGTGAGCCCGGCCGGTAAACGACTCCTTTGTTGAGTGATGAGTCCAGCTCTTCCAGCGCGGTGTGACGGCCGCTTGCGCGGCTAACCCCGCCGCGTCGCACTGTGCTGCCCGAACCCCGGACTTCACCCCGGGACACAAACGGTCGGAGTGTGGTCTGCTCCGGCCCGCTCCACACCGTGGCCGCCGATTTCGTCGGTCCACGCTGTCTGCGCACCCAGCCCGAACCCAAGGTGTGGAGCACCACCTGCTCCGCCCGTCATCCGCCCCAGGGGGAAAACATGGCCACCACTTCGAACACGACCCAGCCTGATGATGTTCCTGCACCGGTGCCCGAGCCCCCGTCCATTCCCGACCGGGCGGGATGGGTGGTGCCGGTGACCGTGATCGGGGTGGTAGTTGCGCTGATGGCCTGCGCGTTCGGCGCGTTCCTCGTCCACGCGTACCCGGTACTCAAGGAGCCGTTGACGGTGGCCCTGAGCATCGCCACGCTGGCCGGGCTGATCGTCACCACGGTGGTGTCGCTGAACCGCAGGCGATGAACGCTGGTGAGGCGGAAGCTCCCTACTTCTCGGCATCATCGAGGGGAGGAGGAGTAGCCGCGATGAAGTCGGCGGTCAGCTGGTCGGCGTACGGGGCCGCCCAGCTCCTGCCCCGCCTCATCGGCCGATGGACCGGACCCGCGGCCCGCTGTTCCTCACCAACTGCAAGGCTCCGGCCGGAACGCCGATGTTCGACGTGTGCCCGAAAACCGGCCGGGCCCGGCTCTTCTACCGTCGGGCCGAGGAGATCTTCGAGGAGAACACCCTGCTGCTGGCCAACCCGCTCGCCTCACCCGAGGACATCGAGGACACGGACGGCTGGACCCTTCACCGGCTCCGGCACAGTGCCCTGACCCACGATGCCGAGGACGGCACCTCCACCCCGATGCTGCTGGCCCGCTCCCGCTACGCCTCCGTCCGCTCCCTGGAGCGGTACGCCCGCCCCGGCGTCGACTCGGTCGCCCGGCACGTCGCCGAACGTGACCCCGCCGCCCGGCGTCGCAGGTGAGTCCGAGAGCATCAGGGCTTCAAGATCATCTCGTTGCCCGTTTGACGAGTATCTCGGTCACCCCCACCAGGCGCCACTGCTGGCCCGGCAAGCGAGATCTCCGCGGGTGAACATCCTGACCGCGGCGACACGGGTGGTGGCGTCTCTGTTCCGCAGCGTGGGACCCATGAGCCGTGCCGGACGGCAACTGAGACCACACACGTCGAAGGGCCCCGCTGCAAGCAGCGGGGCCCTTCGACGTTAGTGCCCGGTGAGGCACTGGCGGAGGATACGAGATTCGAACTCGTGAGGGGTTGCCCCCAACACGCTTTCCAAGCGTGCGCCCTAGGCCACTAGGCGAATCCTCCGGGGCAAACATTACATGACCGCGGGGAGTGCTCGCGAACCTCGTTCGGCGGCCTCGGACGGGCGCTCATCAGGGGTTCGTGCGAGGTACCTCGCAGCGGTCCGGATCGGGTACTCTTTCCGCAGCCCCCCACGCGGTGCTATCTGACTGAACTCCCCCAGGGCCGGAAGGCAGCAAGGGTAGGTCGGCTCTGGCAGGTGCGTGGGGGGCCCTTGTGTTTTCCGGGGTCGGAGGCAGGGTTCCCGGCTGTGACCTGCGGCGGGGACGGGGCCGTTTCCGCCGCGCGGCCGGTTGTCGGTGCTCCCCTATAACCTCGTATGCGTGTCGTCTCTCGCCTTGTACCGCCGCTACCGCCCGGAGACCTTCGCCGAGGTCATCGGGCAGGAGCACGTAACCGACCCGCTGCAGCAGGCGCTGCGGAACAACCGGGTCAATCACGCGTACCTGTTCAGTGGTCCGCGCGGCTGCGGCAAGACGACCAGTGCCCGCATCCTGGCCCGCTGCCTCAACTGTGAGCAGGGTCCCACCCCGACCCCCTGCGGCGAGTGCCAGTCGTGCCAGGACCTCGCGCGCAACGGGCCCGGTTCCATCGACGTCATCGAGATCGACGCCGCCTCCCACGGAGGCGTGGACGACGCCCGTGAGCTGCGCGAGAAGGCGTTCTTCGGGCCCGCGGGCAGTCGGTACAAGATCTACATCATCGACGAGGCCCACATGGTCACGTCGGCCGGCTTCAACGCGCTGCTGAAGGTCGTCGAGGAGCCCCCGGAGCACCTCAAGTTCATCTTCGCCACCACCGAGCCCGAGAAGGTCATCGGGACCATCCGGTCGCGTACGCACCACTACCCCTTCCGGCTCGTCCCGCCCGGCACCCTTCGGGAGTACCTGGGTGAGGTGTGCCAGAAGGAGGACATCCCGGTCGCCGAGGGCGTGCTCCCGCTGGTCGTGCGCGCGGGCCAGGGCTCCGTGCGTGACTCCATGTCCGTCATGGACCAGCTCCTCGCCGGTGCCGGTACGGACGGTGTGACCTATCCCATGGCCACCTCCCTCCTGGGCTACACCGACGGGTCTCTGCTCGACTCCGTCGTCGAAGCCTTCGCCACCGGTGACGGCGCCGCGGCCTTCGAGGTCGTGGACCATGTCATCGAGGGCGGCAACGACCCCCGCCGCTTCGTCGCCGACCTGCTGGAGCGGCTGCGCGACCTGGTGATCCTCGCCGCCGTGCCCGACGCCGCCGAGAAGGGGCTCATCGACGCCCCCGCCGACGTCATCGAGCGCATGCAGGCCCAGGCCGAGATCTTCGGCGCCGCCGAGCTGAGCCGCGCCGCCGACCTCGTCAACGAGGGCCTCACCGAGATGCGCGGCGCCAACTCGCCCCGTCTCCAGCTGGAACTGATCTGCGCGCGCGTGATGCTGCCCGCCGCGTACGGCGACGAGCGCTCCGTCATGGCCCGGCTCGACCGCATCGAGCGGGGCGTGAACTTCTCCGCCGGTGCCGCCGCTCCCGCCATGCAGTACGTCCCCGGTCCCGAGGCTCACCCCGGCGCGGTGGCCCCGGCACCCGTCATGGACGGGCCCGCCGTACCGCCCGGCGGTGGTCCCGCGGCTGCCCGCGCGGCCGTACGGAATCCCGGTGCCGGTGCCGGTGCCGGTGCGGGTACGGAGGCGGCGGCGCCCGCTCCTGCTCCCACCCCGGCGCCGACCCCAGCGCCGACCCCGCCGCCCGCTCCCGCTCCCGCTCCGGCCCCGGAAGCCGCGCCCGCGCCCGGTGCGTGGCCCACCGCTGCCTCAGCCGGTGGCGGCCGACGTTCCGGCGCCTGGCCCACCGCGACCCCGGCGGGCAGCCAGCAGCAGTCGCAGAGTCAGCCGAGCCGACCTCAGGCCCCGGCCCCCGCCCAAGCTCAGGCCCCGAGTGAGGCCCAGCAGCCTCAGCAGCCCCAGGCTCCCGCTCCGACGGCACCCGCTCCCACCTCCGGTGGCCTCGACCCCCGGATGCTCTGGCCGAACATCCTGGAGGCCGTCAAGAACCGTCGCCGCTTCACCTGGATTCTGCTGAGCCAGAACGCCCAGGTCACCGGCTTCGACGGCACCACCCTCCAGCTCGGCTTCGCCAGCGCGGGTGCGCGGGACAACTTCTCCGCCAGTGGCAGCGAGGACGTGCTGCGGCAGGCGCTGGCCGAGCAGTTCAACGTGCAGTGGAGGATCGAGGCGGTCATCGACCCCTCCGGCGGCGGCTCAGCGCCTCCGCCCCCTAGTGGCAACCCGGGCTTCGGCGGAGGCGGCGGCGCGGGCGGGTACGGTGCTCCCGCTCCCTCGCGCCCTGCGGCGCCTCAGCAGAGTGCGGCCGCCCCTACCGGCAACGCCCAGTCGGCCCCGGCCCCTGCTCCGAGACCCCCGGCCCCCGAAGCGCCCCCCGTCTCCCTTGAGGACGACACCCCTGCCGACGACGACCCCGACCTCGACGAGTCCGCCCTCTCCGGCCGCGACCTGATCGTCCGCGAGCTGGGCGCCACCGTCCTGGACGAGTTCTCCCACGACCAGTAGGACCCTGCCGCCGCGGTGGCTGGTCGCGCAGTTCCCCGCGCCCCTGGGTGGGCACAGCACGAGTCTGTCGAGGGGCCTCTGTTCGTTCAGTGGCCCGTGGTCGGCTGCCGCTGCATCGTGGCTGGTCGCGCAGTTCCCCGCCCCCTGGGTGGGCACAGCCGAGGTCGGTCCAGGGGCCTCTGTCCGCTCAGTGGTGCGTGGTCGGGTGCCGCTGTGTTGTGGCTGGTCGCGCAGTTCCCCGCGCCCCTTGGTGGGTGCAGCGCTGGGCGGTCAGGGGCGCAGGGGAGCCGGACTGCTCGGACCGCCTCCACCGCCCCCACCCCAGGGGCGCGGGGAACTGCGCGACCAGCCACGACGGACCGGCACCCGCCCTGGTAGGTTCCTCCAACTTCCCCACCCCCCAATCTTCGGCGGCCCAGCCGATAGGCTGACCCCCGTGAAGGTCCTCGTCATCGGCGGCGGCGCCCGCGAACACGCCCTGTGCCGCTCCCTGTCCCTCGACCCCGACGTCACCGAACTGCACTGCGCCCCCGGCAACGCGGGCATCGCCGAGGTGGCCCAGCAGCACCAGGTGGACGCGCTCGACGGCAAGGCCGTCGCCGCGCTCGCCGGGGAACTGGAGGCCGACCTCGTCGTCATCGGCCCGGAGGCCCCGCTGGTCGCCGGGGTGGCCGATGCCGTGCGGGAGGCGGGCTTCCCGGTGTTCGGGCCGTCCCGCGAGGCCGCCGTGCTGGAGGGTTCCAAGGCGTTCGCGAAGGACGTCATGGCCGCGGCCGGGGTGCCCACCGCGCGCTCGTACGTCTGCACCACCGCCGAGGAGGTCGCCGAGGCGCTCGCCGCGTTCGGTGCCCCCTATGTCGTCAAGGACGACGGGCTGGCCGCGGGCAAGGGCGTCGTCGTCACCTCGGACGTCGAGGAGGCCAAGGCGCACGCGGCCGGGTGCGAGCGGGTGGTGATCGAGGAGTTCCTCGACGGCCCCGAGGTCTCGCTCTTCGCCGTGACCGACGGCGTGACCGTCGTACCGCTGCAGCCCGCGCAGGACTTCAAGCGCGCGCTGGACGGCGACGAGGGCCCCAACACCGGTGGCATGGGCGCGTACTCCCCGCTGCCGTGGGCCGAGCCCGGGCTGGTGGACGACGTGCTGCGCACCGTGCTCCAGCCGACCGTGGACGAGCTGCGCAGGCGCGGCACCCCGTTCTCCGGCCTGCTGTACGCGGGGCTCGCCATGACCTCGCGCGGGGTACGGGTCATCGAGTTCAACGCCCGTTTCGGCGACCCCGAGACGCAGGTCGTGCTGGCCCGCCTGAAGACCCCGCTCGCCTCCCTCCTAGCCGCCTCCGCGAACGGCACCCTCGCCGACCTGGAGCCGCTGCGCTGGAGCGAGGACGCGGCCGTCACCGTGGTCGTCGCCTCGCACAACTACCCCGGCACCCCGCGCACCGGTGACCCGATCACGGGCCTGGCCGAGGTGGCCGCGGAGGACGCCCCGCACGCCTACGTCCTGCACGCCGGGACCAAGCAGGACGGGGACACCGTCGTCAGCGCGGGCGGCCGCGTGCTGTCCGTCACGGCCACCGGTGAGGACCTCGCCGAGGCCCGCGAGCGGGCGTACCGCGCGGTGGACCGCATCGGGCTCGACGGCTCGCACCACCGCACCGACATCGCGGCGAAGGCGGCCGACACGGCCGCGACCGGCGTGGCGTAGAGCCCCTGTTGAAGCTCCCGCTCCACCCCAGGCCCCGGACCCCGAAATCCGGGGCCTGACCTTTGCCGTCTGTCACCCAGCTCTGACCAAGGCCATTCCATCGAGTGAGCAATGCGCCATCCGGCTGACGGGGGCCGGGGCCCCAACTATGGTGCGGCGCATGCGGTCCGGCACTTGGCCCACCGGCATTGCGATGTCAGTGACGGGTGCCACAGTGGGGGAGTGGGCAACCGCCAGGACAGGACGCGATCGGCACGGAGGGGGTGAGCGTCGCGCATGACCGGAACCGGTGGGGAGCTGGGCGCACGGGCCGCGCGTTCGCGCGCGCTGGCCGTGCTGCGGGTGCGTAGCCGGGCGCTGGCCGTGGCACTGCTGCCCGCGGCCGCCGAGGTGATCCTGCTGACCGGTGGTGCCACCGGCCAGTTCGCCGGCCCGGGCTGGGACACGGCCCGCTGGGTGGTGGGCGTCCTCGCGGTGCTGGTGCTGCTGGCGGCCGCCGCCGTCGCCCTCGTGGTGGCCCGCGCCCGCCCGGCCGCGAGCCCCACGGTGGCGGTGTCCGAGCGCTCCGCCCCCGACCTGTACCGGATGGTGCGCGACCTGGCCGACCGGCTCGACGTGCCCGCGCCCTCCGCGATAGCGCTCACCCCGGACTGCGACAGCTGGCTGGAGGACCGTACGCACCCGGCTCACGCCCCGCCCGTGACGCGCGCGCCGGACGAGCCGGTGATCCCCGGCACCCGTGCCGAGCGTCGGCCCGCCGTCCCGGCGCCGGTGCTCGTCATCGGGTCGCCGTTCCTGTGGTGGATGCGGGTCGCCGAGCTGCGCGCGGTGCTCGCCCCGGTCGTCGCCGGTACGGGCCCGTCCGCGCAGCCCGACATAGCCGCCGCCCGCCGCTTCGTCCGTGGCCTGGACGCCGCGGTGGCCGTGGCCGACGCACCGGGCCGCGGCCCGCTGACCCGCGGTGGGTACGCGGCCCTCGGCCGGGTGGCCCGGCTGCTGCTGCGCGGCTGCCGTGAGCACGCCGCGCTGATGGAGCGCGGGGTGGCCACGGCCGCCGCCGAGCGCGCCCAGTCGGTGGACTACGGACCCCGGATCGCCGCCCAGGAGCAGGTCGGGCTGGCGTACGCGGGCTGGGACCGGCTGCTGACCAAGGTGGCGCTGCCCGCCTGGCGGATGGGCCGGTGGCCCTCCCGGCTGGACGTGGGCGTGGCCGCCGCGCTGACCGAGCTGTCCCGGCGCGACCGGCTGGCCGACGGCTTCGCCGCCCGCCTCGGCGAGCGTCCCGCCTGCGATCTGCTGGAGGAGCCCGGCGCGGTGGACGAGGCGGTGTCCCTGCTCACCGCCCGCCTGTTCCACGGCGGCCCGGCCGAGTCCGGTCCCCGCTGGGCGCCGGTGGACTGGCAGGCGTACCCGGAGGAGGTCGTGGACCGCACCTGGCGCGCGGAGGCGGCCCGGCTGCACCGGGTGCTGGACTCGCTGGGCGTCAGCCCCAGCCTGGACCCGGCCACCCCCGATCCCGGCGGCCCCACCCTGGCCCGCGTCCTGGACCACCTCGCCGAGCCCGCGGCGGACGCCGTCCCGACGGTCCCGGCACCCACGGTGCCCCCCGACGACGAGGACGGCGCCGACCCCGACCCCGCCACCGAGCGCAGCGCGCTCCTCGCGGCCGGGCTCAGCGCGGCCCTCGCCCGTGAGGAGAGCGCCGTACCGCAGGGCGTGCGGGCGCAGGGCCCGGACAGCGCGCTCTGGGAGGACGGCGACCTGCCGCTGTTCCCGCTCCAGCCCCCGCGCACCGGCCGGGAGCTGCTCGCCGCGCACATCACCGCGATGATCTGCTGCGCGGCCGTCGACACCGCCGGAGCCGCCCCCGGCCTGGACTGGCTGGACGGCCCCACCCTGCTGCTGGACGGCGAGCGCGCCGCCGACCTCACCCCGAAGGTGCTCAGCCTGATCGAGGAGGGCGATCCGGCCCCGCTGCGCGCCTGGCTGGCCGAGTCCGGGATACGGCCGGAGAAGCCGGTCCGGCTGAGCTGAGCCACGACCCCACGAGCCACGACCCCACGAGCCACCACCGGGCACCAGGAGTCCCGGCGGTTCCCCGGCGTAACGGAGCAGTGCCTTCCACTTCAGGCCAATTCACAACGAACAGTGACCGGAGTCGTGCGTTATGTGATGTGCTGGGACCGGCACGCACATGGCACGGGCATACGACACACGCCCGCACGGCCGAGCGATCCGGCGCACCGAGCACACCCGAGACGGCAGGCGACGGCACCGGGTCCGGTCCTGGCACCACAGACAACGCCATAACGGCAACGGGGGACACGAGGGAGGGGGCGTCCATGACCTCGGAACACATCCGCCGCTGGGAGTCGGGAGCGCTCGCGCACGCCGTCACCGACCCCTTCGGCCAGGGCCCGGTCCCCTGGCTGCGCGGCAGTGAGACCTACTTCGACGACACCGGCCAGGTGGTCCCCTGGTACGTCGACACCACCCAGCCGGTCACCACCCGGCCCGGCCGTGCCGGAACGCCCCGGGTCCCGGCCCCGCGTTCGGCCGGTCCCGGGCCGCGCTCGGCCGACGACGTGGGCCGCCAGATCAAGGGGTTCGCGTCCACCGGCGCGGTGGCGCCCGGCGAGGCGATCGACTTCCACATCACGGTCGACCCGCCGCAGGAGTTCAGCGTCGACATCTACCGGATCGGCCACTACGCCGGTCACGGCGCCGCCAAGATCACCACCAGCCCCCGGCTCTCCGGCATCGTCCAGACCGCGCCGCTGGCCGCCGACCGCACGGTCTCCTGCCACCACTGGTGGCTGTCCTGGCGCCTCCAGGTGCCCGCCGAGTGGCGCGTCGGCGCGTACGTCGCCGTCCTCACCACCGCCGACGGCTACCGCTCCCACGTGCCGTTCACGGTTCGCGACGACGAGCCCGCCGACCTCCTGCTGCTGCTCCCGGACATCACCTGGCAGGCGTACAACCTGTACCCGGAGGACGGCCGGACCGGTGCCAGCCTCTACCACGCGTGGGACGAGAAGGGCTCCCTGCTCGGCGAGGCCGACGCCGCCACCACCGTCTCCTTCGACCGCCCCTACGCCGGTGCGGGCCTGCCCCTGCACGTCGGCCACGCCTACGACTTCATCCGCTGGGCCGAGCGCTACGGCTACGACCTCGCCTACGCCGACGCCCGCGACCTGCACGCCGGACGCGTCGACCCCACCCGGTACCGGGGCCTGGTCTTCCCCGGGCACGACGAGTACTGGTCGGTGCCGATGCGGCGGGCGGTGGAGGAGGCCCGCGACCGGGGGACCTCGCTGGTCTTCCTGTCGGCCAACACCATGTACTGGCAGGTGGAGTTGTCGCCCTCCGCGTCCGGGGTGCCGGACCGGCTGCTGACCTGCCGCAAGCGCAAGGGCCCCGGCAGGCCGGTGCTGTGGCGGGAGATCGACCGCCCCGAGCAGCAGGTGATCGGCATCCAGTACGCGGGCCGGGTGCCCGAGCCGCATCCGCTGATCGTCCGCAACGCCGGACACTGGCTGTGGGACGCCACCGGTGCCCGCGAGGGCGACGAGATCGAGAACCTGGTCGCGGGCGAGGCCGACCGGTACTTCCCGCGCACCGCCCTGCCCGAGCACGAGGAGCGCGTCCTGCTCGCCCACTCCCCCTACACCGACGGCGAGGGCGCCCGGCGGCACCAGGAGACCTCGCTGTACCGCGCCCCCTCCGGCGCCTGGGTCTTCGCCTCCGGCACCTTCGCCTGGTCCCCGGCGCTGGACCGGCCCGGCCATGTGGACGCCCGCGTCCAGCGGGCCACCGCCAACCTGCTGGACCGTATCTGCAAGCGGGACTGACCCGTATCCGCAGGCGGGACCGACCCTGCCACCTGCCCGGTCACCGGCATACGGGAGAATCGAGGCAGTTGGACAGAACCACGGGGAGGAACCGTGTCCGGATTCGTAGAAAAGCCCGAGCCGATCCAGGTTCCGGGGCTGGTGCACCTGCACACCGGCAAGGTGCGCGAGCTGTACCGCGACGCGGCGGGCGACCTCGTGATGGTCGCCAGCGACCGCATCTCCGCGTACGACTGGGTGCTGCCCACCGAGATCCCCGACAAGGGCCGGGTGCTGACCCAGCTGTCGCTGTGGTGGTTCGACCAGCTGCGCGACCTGGCGCCGAACCACGTCATCAGCACCGACCTGCCGAAGGGCGCCCCGGCCGACTGGGCGGGCCGCACCCTGGTCTGCAAGTCGCTGGACATGGTCCCGGTGGAGTGCGTGGCCCGCGGCTATCTGACCGGCTCCGGCCTCGCGGAGTACCAGGAGTCCCGTACGGTCTGCGGGCTCGCGCTGCCCGAGGGCCTCGTCGACGGCTCGGAGCTGCCCGGCCCGATCTTCACCCCGGCCACCAAGGCCGAGGTCGGCGAGCACGACGAGAACGTGTCGTACGAGGAGGTGGCCCGCCAGGTCGGCGCCGAGACCGCCGCCCAGCTCCGCCAGAGCACCCTCGCGGTGTACGCGCGCGCCCGGGACATCGCCCGGGACCGGGGGATCGTGCTGGCGGACACCAAGTTCGAGTTCGGCTTCGACGGCGACACCCTGGTCCTCGCCGACGAGGTGCTCACCCCGGACTCGTCCCGCTTCTGGCCGGCCGAGACCTACGAGCCGGGCCACGCCCAGCCGTCGTACGACAAGCAGTTCGTGCGGGACTGGCTGACCGGCCCCGAGTCCGGCTGGGACCGCAAGAGCGAGCAGCCCCCGCCCGCGCTGCCCGAGCAGGTCGTGGCGGACACCCGCGCCAAGTACATCGAGGCGTACGAGCGGCTGACCGGCACCCGCTGGTGACGCGAGAAGCCCCCGGTCCGAGAACCGGGGGCTTCTTCATGGAGCGGACGACGAGGCTCGAACTCGCGACCTCAACCTTGGCAAGGTTGCGCTCTACCAACTGAGCTACGTCCGCAGTGCGCCGTGGCGCGGAGCCAACTATACCCAACCCCGGTCGCGTGCGAGACGCACCGCGGTGTGCCGGTTCTCCGCGCCCAGCTTGGTGACGGCCGAGGACAGATAGTTCCGCACCGTCCCCGGCGACAGCGCGGCCCGCTCGGCGATCTCCGTGACCGGTGCCCCGTCGGCCGCCAGTTCCAGCACCTCGGCCTCCCGCGCGGTCAGCGGGGAGTCCCCGGCGGAGATCGCGTCGGCGGCCAACTCGGGGTCGACGTACCGGCTTCCGGCGTGCACGGTCCGGATGATCTCGGCGAGCCGCTCGGCGCTGACCGTCTTCGGGACGAACCCCCGCACCCCTGCCGCGAGCGCCCGCTTCAGATGGCCGGGGCGCCCGTGCCCGGTCACGATCAGCACCTGGCAGTCGGGCAGTTCGGCCCGCAGGGATGTGGCCACCCTCACACCGTCGGCGCCCGGCATCTGCAGATCCAGCACCGCCACGTCCGGGGCGTGGGCCCGCGCCATCGCCAGCGCCTCCGGCCCGCTCGCCGCCTCCGCGACGACGACCAGATCGTCCTCCAGCGAGAGCAGCGCGGCCAGCGCGCCCCGGATCAGATGCTCGTCGTCGGCGAGCAGCAGCCGTACGCGAGTGGGGGGTGTCGTCGTCATGGGGACCTCGTCGGTCGATGGGACCTGGTTCACCGCTGCGTGCCCTCCGCCGAGAGCTCCGGCTCGCCGTCGGACGGGACCCGTGGCGCCGCGTCCCCGGCCGGGCTCAGCGGCACGCGCGCCGTCAGCCGGTAGCGGCCCGGCCCCACGGGCCCGGCGCGCAGGGTGCCGTCGAGTCCGGCCAGGCGTTCGCGCAGACCGGCCAGACCCGTGCCCGGGCGGTCACCGGGCGGCGCGGGGCGTACGCCGTCGTTCTCCACGCAGAGCTCCACACCGGAGTCCGTCACGCTGAGGGTCACCGCGCACTCACGGGGGTCGCCGTGCCGGAGCACGTTGGTCGCGGCCTCCCGGACCACCCAGGCGAGGCCGGACCGCACCTGGAGCGGCAGCTCGGCCGCCGACCGGCTGCCGGTGATCGAGCAGTCGATCCCGGCGGCCGTCAACACGCCCTGGGCACCTGCGAGTTCCGCGGCGAGGTCGACCTCCCGGTAGCCGCGCACCACCGCGCGCACCTCGCGCTGCGACTCCTGCGCCAGCCGCTGCGCCTCGATCATCTGCTCCACCGCCTCCGGGCTGCCGCGCCGCCCCAGCCGCACCGCCAGCTCGGCCTTCAGGGCGATCACCGCCAGATTGCGGCCCAGTACGTCGTGCAGGTCGCGTCCGAAGCGCAGCCGCTCCTCCGCGACGGCGAGCCGGGCGCGCGTCTCGCGGGCCTCGTCGAGCTCGTAGACGGCGTTCAGCAGCCAGACGGAGAACAGGGAGGTGAAGGCGAGGAACCCGGCGCCGATCAGCACCGCCAGCGTCGTGCCGAGCCCGGTGAGCCCGGGGATGTGGAGCGGGTAGGTGTACAGGCCCGCGCCGGCCGCGAAGCCCACCACGATCGCGAGCACCCGGCGCCGGTCGCGCACACCGAGCGCGATGGTGCCGCCACCGAAGCTGAGCGAGCCCGCGAAGAGCGTTCCCGTCCCCGTCGACGCGGCGTCGCCGTGCGGGCCGTGCTGGGCGACGGCGACGCTGGTCACCGCGACGGCGGCGGTGACGGCGGCCAGCGTCCACAGCAGCCGTACCGGCTGGGGGCGCAGGCCGCGCGTCCAGTCCAGTGACCGGGCCGCGGTCGCCGCGCAGACGGCGGCGTGCAGGCACACGAGCAGGACCAGCCAGGCTCCCTGGGCGCCCGGCAGATGCGAGAGGAGGGGAAGCCCGACCGACGCGACCTCGAGCACGGCGAAGACGTGGAACGACCACCGTGTGTACGTCTCGACCTTGGCCGGAGTGCTCTTCCGGCGCCACCAGCCGACCGGCCCGCGCATGTCCCGCCCCCCTTCGCCGGGCACCGTCGGCCCCGGCCGGTTCAGCGCCGTGGCTCCCACCGGAACCACCGCCGTACAGCAAACACGGCGACGCCCGTCCAGACCAGTGCGACGGTCACGGCCCGTAGGGCTTCGCCCGCGCCGAGGTCGCCGGTCCAGCCCGCGCGCACCAGGGTGATCACCGGGGTGAGCGGCAGCAGTTCGCAGAGGCGGGCCAGCCGGTCGGGGAAGAGTTCCAGCGGGATGGTGACACCGGAGCCGAGTGCCGAGAGGAGCACCAGGGGGACCGTGGTGAGCTGGGCGCTCTCGGCGGTCCGGGTCCAGACGGCGGTGAGCGCGGCGAGCGCGCCGCACATCACCATCCCCACGCCCACGCCGACCAGGGCGAGTTGGGGAGCGCGCGGGGCGGGGACGTGCAGCAGGGCCGTGCACGCGGCCGTCAGGACCGCGCACTGCGCGAGAGCGACACAGACGGCGGGCAGCGCGGCACCGGCGAGGATCTCGGCGTCCCGCGGCTCGCCGGTGCGCAGCCGCTTGAAGACGAGCTGTTCGCGCCGGGCGACGAACACGCCGACGAGGGTGGAGTAGACGGCGAACAGCAGCGAGAAGCCGATGGACGCGGGCACCATGACCAGGCCGACGGTGAGTCCCGCGTCCTTCAGGTCCATCTGCCCGACCCCCGAGCGCACGCTGAACGGCAGGACCAGCGGCACGAGCACGGTGGCGGCCAGGGTGCCCCGGTTCCGCGCGAACGAGGACAGCTCGGCGCGGGCGAGCGCGGCCATGCGGCCCGGCGAGGTGGTGCGTTCCGCGGCTGCGGTGCGCGAGGTGAGGTGCGTGCCGCTCATCGGGCGTACTCCTTCCGACCGGACCCGGAGGTCTCGCGTGCGATCTCGAGGAACGCCTCCTCGAGCGAGGCGGACCGGGCGTCCAGCCCGCGCAGTTCCACCCCCGCCCCGCGGGCCCACAGCAGCAACTCGGTGGTGGTGCGCTGCAGTTCGTGGGTGCGTAGCCGGATGGTCCGGGCGTCGACGTCGTGGCCGCAGGCGCCCATCTCGTGGAGCGGGGGCAGGTCGCCGGGGAACCAGCCCTCGGGCAGCCGGAAAGAGATGCTGGACGGGCGGTCCGCGGTCACCTCGGCCGGTGTGCCGGTGACGGCGATGGACCCCTCGTGCAGGATGGCGAGCCGGTCGGCGAGCCCTTCCGCCTCCTCCAGATAGTGCGTCGTGAGCAGCACGGTCGTGCCCGCGTCCCGCAGCGAGCGCACCAACTCCCAGGTGTCCCGGCGCCCTTCGGCGTCCAGTCCGGTCGTCGGCTCGTCCAGGAACAGCACCTCGGGGTCGCCGAGCAGCGCGAGTGCCAGGTCGAGCCGTCGCCGCTCGCCGCCGGACAGCTGCTTGACGCGTACGCCGCTCTTCCCGGCCAGGCCGACCCGCTCCAGCACCTCCGCTCCGGGCCGGGCCCCGCTGGTGCACCCCGCCCACATGCGGGCGGTCTCCGTGACGGTGAGGTCGGCCGGGAAGCCGCCCTCCTGGAGCATGACCCCGGTACGGGGGCGTACGGCGGCGCGCTCGCGGTGGGGATCGTGGCCGAACACCCGGACCCGGCCGCCCGCCGGACGGGCCAGCCCCTCCAGCAGCTCGACGGTCGACGTCTTGCCCGCGCCGTTGGTGCCGAGCAGGGCGAAGACCTCCCCGCGGGCCACGGAGAAGGTGATGCCCCGCACGGCCTCGAACCCGGTGCCGTAGACGCGCCACAGGTCGGTGACCTGGATCACGTGCTCTTGCTCGTCGCTGTCCATGCTGTCCATGAAGCCAGCGTCCCGGCGGCCCGGCCGGTCCGGCAGTGCGCGGTGTCATCGGTCGGCATGACAAATGTCAGCCCGGCGAGCGGGCATGAAAAAGGCCCCGGTCCGAAGACCGGGGCCTTTTCTCTGAGCGGACGACGAGGCTCGAACTCGCGACCTCAACCTTGGCAAGGTTGCGCTCTACCAACTGAGCTACGTCCGCACTGCTCCCGACCGGCTCCCACCGATCGGTGCGAGCACCAGCCTACCTGATCCAAAAGGATGGTCATGACCGGTGCCAGAGCGGGTGACAGGAATCGCACACTGCGCCTCCCCCCTGGAAGGGGGGTGTTCTACTACTGAACTACACCCGCACGCTCCGTGGGTTTCGGCCTTTCGGCCTCGCCCCTCGGCGTGTGCCAGACATTAGCCGATCAGCAGGGGGGTTGCGCAAGTCGGTTCCCCCCGAGGACAGGTGAACGACTCTCAGGGCCCGGGCTCCGGGGCCCTGAGGGGTCCGCCGTGCGGGCTCAGCGGGCCTCGCTGAACGCCTCGTAGACCTTCTTCGGGATACGGCCGCGCGCGGGGACCTCCATCTTGTTCGCCTGGGCCCAGGCGCGGATCGCCGCCGGGTCGGGGGCGACCTCGGTCTGCTTGTACGCCTTCCCGGACCGGGCGCGTTTGCGGCCGGCCTCCACGTAGGGCGCGAGCGCCTTGCGCAGTTTCTTGGCGTTGGTTTCGTTCAGGTCGATCTCGTACGACTTGCCGTCCAGTCCGAAGGCGATCGTTTCCGCCGCTTCCGAGCCGTCGATGTCGTCGAAGAGCGTGACCACGACTTTTTGCGCCACGGATATCGGTCCTTTCGTATCGGCTATCGCCAATTCATTTGTACAGTGCCCGGCAATAAAATGGGAAGCCCTACTGAATACGTCCGCGTGTCCCGGCTCAATAGGCATCACGGGTGGACCGCAGAACTTTCCCAGAAATTTTCATCACGGCAGGTGTTCGACACCCGATCGTGATGCGGGTCACGTAGAAACCTCCAACTCTACTCGCGTAGAAATTTTGTACGGGTAGTCTGAAGGAACCTGCTCAGCACCACACATCGGGAGTGCCAGTGGCACGCGTCGTAGTCGACGTCATGCTCAAGCCGGAGATCCTCGACCCCCAGGGCCAGGCGGTCCAGCGTGCGCTGCCGCGCCTGGGTTTCGCAGGGATCTCGGACGTCCGTCAGGGAAAGCGATTCGAGCTGGAAGTGGAGGGGCCGGTCGACGAGGCCGCCCTCGCCCGCATCCGTGATCTGGCGGAATCCTTCCTCGCCAACACCGTGATCGAAGACTTCACCGTGAAGGTGGAGGAAGTAGCGGGGGCCGCCGAGTGACCGCTCGTATTGGTGTCGTCACATTTCCGGGAAGCCTCGACGACCGTGACACCCGGCGCGCGATCACCCTCGCGGGCGCCGAACCGGTGGCTCTCTGGCACAAGGACAAGGACCTGAAGCAGGTCGACGCCGTGGTGCTGCCCGGCGGTTTCTCCTACGGCGACTATCTGCGCGCCGGGGCGATCTCCCGCTTCTCGCCC
The DNA here is from genome assembly GCF_044747085.1 of Streptomyces sp. NPDC090119. NCBI lineage: Bacteria > Bacillati > Actinomycetota > Actinomycetes > Kitasatosporales > Streptomycetaceae > Streptomyces > Streptomyces sp. NPDC090119. Next base: position 621,142 of record NZ_JBIVDK010000005.1, read on the forward strand.
GTGATGGAGACCGTCATCGAGCAGGCGAAGGCCGGCCTTCCGGTCCTCGGTATCTGCAACGGCTTCCAGGTCCTCACTGAGGCGCATCTGCTGCCCGGCGGGATGCTCGGCAACGACCACCTCCACTTCATCTGCCGCGACCAGAAGCTGCGGGTGGAGAACGCGGAGACCTCCTGGACCGGCGACTACCGCCAGGGCCAGGAGATCCACATCCCGCTGAAGAACATGGACGGCCGGTACGTCGCCGACGCGTACACGCTCGACGAGCTGGAGGCGGAGGGCCGGGTGGTCTTCCGCTACCTGGACGTGAACCCCAACGGCTCGCTGCGCGACATCGCCGGCATCACCAACGAGGCCGGGAACGTCGTCGGCCTCATGCCGCACCCCGAGCACGCCGTCGAGCCGCTGATCGGAACCGGCCGCACCGACGGCCTCCCGTTCTTCACCTCGATCCTGAAGAAGCTGGTCAACGCATGAGCCGGACGCCTCTGGACACGGTCGACAACGCGGCCGCGACCCCCGACGTCGAGCTTCCCTGGGCCGAACTCGGCCTGAAGAAGGACGAGTACGAGCGCGTGGTCGAGATCCTCGGCCGCCGCCCGACCGGTGCCGAGCTCGCCATGTACTCGGTGATGTGGTCCGAGCACTGCTCGTACAAGTCCTCCAAGGTCCACCTGCGCCAGTTCGGCGAGAAGGCGCCCCACTCGGACGCCATGCTCGTCGGCATCGGTGAGAACGCCGGTGTGGTGGACGTCGGCCAGGGCTACGCCGTCACCTTCAAGGTCGAGTCGCACAACCACCCCTCCTACGTCGAGCCCTACCAGGGCGCGGCCACGGGCGTGGGCGGCATCGTGCGCGACATCATCGCCATGGGCGCCCGCCCGGTCGCGGTCGTGGACCCGCTGCGCTTCGGCGCCGCCGACCACCCCGACACCAAGCGGGTGCTGCCCGGCGTGGTCGCGGGCATCGGCGGCTACGGCAACTGTCTGGGCCTGCCCAACATCGGCGGCGAGGTCGTCTTCGACGCCTGCTACCAGGGCAACCCGCTGGTGAACGCCGGTGCCATCGGCGTCATGCGACACGAGGACATCCACCTCGCGAAGGCCTCCGGCACCGGCAACAAGGTCATCCTCTACGGCGCCCGGACCGGCGGCGACGGCATCGGCGGCGCCTCGATCCTGGCCTCCGAGACCTTCGACGACGCCAAGCCCTCCAAGCGCCCCGCGGTGCAGGTCGGCGACCCCTTCCAGGAGAAGCTCCTCATCGAGTGCACCCTGGAGGCGTTCAAGGAGAAGCTCGTCGTCGGCATCCAGGACCTCGGCGCGGCGGGCCTGTCCTGCGCGACGAGCGAGCTGGCCTCCAACGGCTCCGGCGGCATGCGCGTCACGCTCGACGACGTACCGCTGCGCGACTCCACGCTCTCGCCGGAGGAGATCCTCATGAGCGAGTCGCAGGAACGCATGTGCGCGGTGGTCGAGCCGGAGAAGGTCGACCGCTTCCTGGAGATCTGCGAGAAGTGGGACGTCATCGCCACCGTCATCGGTGAGGTCACCGACGGCGACCGGCTGGAGATCTTCTGGCACGGGGAGAAGATCGTCGACGTCGACCCGCGCACCGTCGCCCACGACGGCCCGGTCTACGAGCGTCCCTACGCCCGCCCCGACTGGCAGGACGCCCTCCAGGCCGACGACGCCAACAAGCTGCCCCGCCCGGCCACGCCCGAGGAACTGCGCGAGCAGGTCCTGAAGCTGGTCGCGTCGCCCAACCAGGCGTCGAAGAAGTGGATCACCTCGCAGTACGACCACTTCGTGCAGGGCAACACCGTCCTCGCGCAGCCGGAGGACTCCGGCATGATCCGCGTGGACGAGGAGACCGGCCTCGGCGTCGCCATCGCCACCGACGGTAACGGCCGCTACGCCAAGCTCGACCCGTACACGGGTGCGCAGCTGGCGCTGGCGGAGGCGTACCGGAACGTGGCCACGACCGGCGCGAAGCCCCTTGCGGTCTCCGACTGCCTGAACTTCGGTTCGCCCGAGGACCCGGCCGTGATGTGGCAGTTCGCGGAGGCCGTGCGCGGTCTGGCGGACGGCTGCCTCCAGCTCGGTACCCCGGTGACCGGCGGCAACGTCTCGCTGTACAACCAGACCGGCGAGGCGGCGATCCACCCGACCCCGGTGGTCGCGGTGCTCGGCGTCATCGACGACGTGGCCCGGCGCACCCCGGTCGCCTTCCAGGAGGAGGGCCAGCTCCTCTACCTGCTGGGCGACACCTCCGAGGAGTTCGGCGGCTCGGCCTGGTCGCAGGTCGTCCACGACCACCTCGGCGGGCTGCCCCCGAAGGTCGACCTGGAGCGGGAGCGGCTGCTCGCCGAGATCCTGATCTCCGCCTCCCGTGACGGCATGATCGACTCCGCGCACGACCTCTCCGACGGCGGTCTGATCCAGGCCGTGGTCGAGTCGGCGCTGCTCGGGGAGAAGGGCGCGCGGCTGATCGTCCCGGACGGTCTGGACGCGTTCACCTTCCTCCTCTCGGAGTCGGCGGGCCGCGCCCTCGTCGCCGTACCCCGCTCGGAGGAGCTGCGCTTCACCGACATGTGCGGCGCGCGGGGCCTCCCGGCCACCCGGATCGGTGTCGTCGACGGTGACTCGGTCGACATCCAGGGCGCGTTCACCCTGCCCCTGGCCGAGCTGCGCGAGGCGCACGAGAACACCATCCCGGCGCTGCTGGCATAGGCACCGGATGTGACGGACGAGGCCCCCCGCTTCCCGAGCGGGGGGCCTCGTGCTGCCCATGCCCTCGCTATGCCGGAACCGGCTCCCGCAGCACCGGCTCGCCCGGAACGGCCCGCCGCCTCGGCAGCCGCAGCGCCAGCAGCAGGCACACCAGCATGATCCCGGCGCCGCACAGGAACACCGTGTCGGTGGCGGAGACGTACGCGGTCATGCCCCGCACCCGGTCCGTACCCCGCAGCGCGGCCAGGGAGCCGACGTCGCCGGGGCCGTCGTAGAGGCGGCTGATCAGCGAGCCGAAGAGTGCGGCGCCGAGCGCGGTGCCGAGGGTCTGGAAGAAGCGGACGGCGGTGGTGGCCACCCCGAGCTGCCGCGCCGGGGCGGCGGCCTGCACCAGCTGGATGAGCTGGCCGAGGAGTTGCCCGAACCCGGCGCCGAGCAGCAGCAGGGCGCCGCGCACCTGCCAGAGCGAGGTGGTGGTGCCGGTGTCGGCCAGCAGGAGGAACGCGGCCAGGGTGACGGTCGCGCCGCTGATCACGAACGTCCGCTCGGACCAGCCGCGTGCGGTGAGCCGACCGGTGAGCAGGCCGACGGTCATGATGCCCACCGCCATCGGCACCAGGAACAGCCCCGCGGCGGAGCTGGGGACGGCGCGGACGAGCTGGAGGTAGATCAGCACGTAGTACGTCGCACCGGTCATGGCCAGCCCGATCAGGCCCTGGATGGCGAAGCCGAGGCGGAGTTCGGGCACCCGGAACATCGGCAGCGGCAGGATCGGCTCGGCCGCGCGGGCCTGGCGGACGAGCAGCAGCACGAGCGCGGCGACGCAGCCCAGGACCAGGCCGATGATCTGCGGCGAGGCCCACGCGTACTGCTTGCCGCCCCACTCGGTGGCCAGCAGCAGGGTGGTCGCGAAGCCCGCGGCGAGGGCGGCGCCGGGGAAGTCGATGGCGTGCGAGCGGGTGCCGCGCGGGAGCCTGAGGACGATCACGGCGGTGACCAGCGCGGCGACGCCGAGGGGCAGGTTGATGAGGAAGGCCCACCGCCAGCTCGCGTGCTGGGCGAGGAAGCCGCCGAGCCAGGGCCCGACCGCCATGCCGCCGCCCGCGACCACCCCGCCCGTGCCCGCGCCCTTGTTCCGCTCCGCGCCGGGCTCCCTGAGCTGCGCGATCACCACCATGGTGACGCTCATCAGGCCGCCCGCGCCGACGCCCTGCACCGCGCGGGACGCGATCAGCCAGCCCAGCGAAGGGGCCGCGCCGCACAGCGCCGAGCCGGTCAGGAAGGCGCCGAGCGCGCCGAGGAAGACGGGCTTGGCGCCGAGCGTGTCGCAGAGCTTTCCGTAGAGCGGCAGCATCGCGGCGGAGGCCAGGGAGAACGCGCTGACCAGCCAGGGAATCCTGGCGATGCCATGGGCCGGATCGAGGTCCCGGACGATCGGGACGGTCGCGGCGGACACGATCTGCAGGTCGAGGACGGCCAGGACGATCGTGACCAGGCAGACGAGCGTGGCGAGGCGGCGCTGGGTCGCAGTCATGAGCGACACCATGCCCGCTATTCATATACCGAGTCAATGTTTTATCTCGGCTCAAAGTTCATCTTGGCCTAAAGTTGGGCGCGGTAAGTTGGGCGCATGGCTGAGGCGATGGGGCTGCGCGAGCGCAAGAAGCTGCAGACGGGGCGACGAATCCACCGGGCCGCGATCGACCTGTTCGTGGAGCGGGGTTTCGAGAGCGTGTCCGTGCAGGAGATCGCGGATGCCGCCGAGGTCTCCAAGATGACCGTCTTCAACTACTTCCCCACCAAGGAAGACCTGGTCTTCAAGCCGATGGAGGAGCACTTCGCGGACGCCGCCCGCGCCGTGCGCGACCGGGCACCGGGCGAGTCGGCCGTGGCCGCCGTACGCAGGCAGTTCCTGGAGATGGTCGAGAACCGCGACCCCGCGATCGGCCTCAACCCCGAGCCGTTCGCCCGCCAGATCCGCCAACTGGTGCTCGCCACCCCGGTGCTGACCGAGCGCGCCCTCCTCGCCGCCCAGCGCGGTGCCCGGGAACTCACCGCGCTGCTGGCCGCCGAGACCGGCGACCTGATGCGGGCCACCGTCGCCGCCGCCACCCTCAGCGCCGCCCGCAACGCGCTGATCGAGGAGCACCACCGCCGGGTGGCCGAGGGCGAGAGCCTGGATCTGATCGTCGCCGAGGCGCCCGAGCGCGCCCGAGCCGCCTTCGACCTGATCGAGAGCGGCCTGCGGGGTTACGCCGTCCGGGAGTCCGGCGGTGCCGAGGGCGCATAGGCTCACCGCCATGCCCCCGGCCAAGAAGCGCCCCCGCAAGTACGACCCGCTCCGGACCCGTGCCGCCGTGCTCGCGCAGCTCGGGGCGGTGCGGGAGGCCGTGGAGGGCCTCGCCCCCGATCAACTCGCGCTGCCCACGCGGCGGGAGGGGATGACCGTGCGGGAGCTGGCCGCGCACGTCGCCGCGTCCGTCGTCGCCGTCCGGCAGGCGGTCGAGCGGCCGGCGAAGTTCAAGCAGACGTTGCCGCTCGCGGAGTGGCCGCTGCGCAGGGCCGTCGCCTTCACGCCGGTCCCGCTCGATCTCGGTGGCGCCGAGGACGATCTGCGCGCCCTGCTGGCCGACCACCCCGGCAGCCCGCTGGTGGACACCGGGGCCGGGGTGCTGCCGCTCAACGAGTACCTGGTCACCCGGGCCGTCGAGCTGGTCCTCGCCGCCGACGACCTGTCCGACGCCGTGCCCGGACTCGACGTGCCGCTGGACCGGCACGCGCTCGCCGCCGCGACCCGGCTGCTCGCGGACGCCCTCGCCGTGAAGGCGCCCGGCGGCTCCACCGAGGTACGGGTGCCGCCGTACGCGGTGGTGCAGTGCGTGGAGGGGGTCCGACACACACGGGGGACACCGCCCAACGTGGTCGAGACCGGCCCGCTCACCTGGGTCCGCCTCGCCACCGGCCGTCTGACCTGGGCGGACGCCGTCGAGCAGGCCGAGGTGAGCGCGAGCGGGGAACGCGCCGACCTCTCCGGACTGCTGCCACTCGGCCGATAGCGGGGAACCCCGGCGGTACCGCGCACGTCGAACCGGCATGGACCGGCACACGCAGCGCATGACACTGACCGTGGCCGCCGCGCTCGTACCGCTCGCGGTGGCCTGTGGGAACGACACCGCCGACCCCGGCAGCGGCTCGGTGGCCCCGCCGCCCAAGCTCACCGGCACCGACTGGCGGGTGGACAGCGTCACCGAGGGCGGCACCACGCACCGCGCCCCCGCGGCGGCCCGTATCCGCATCGGCGACGACGGCCGGGCGACCGGCAACCTCGGCTGCAACACGTTCTCCGCGCCCACCACCATCGACGACGGCCGGATCGACTTCGGCACCCTGCGCACGACCCGGATGGCGTGCGACGAACCCCGGATGACCTTCGAACGTGCCCTCACCCGCGCCCTGAACTCCGGCGCGCTCACGGCACGCACCGACGACGGCACCCTCACCCTCACCGCGGAGAAGGGAGCGCGCGTCCAGCTCACGCCGAGCGCCGCCAAATGATGTGCGACACCTCACTCGGGGCCGGGCCCCAGCGGCCCCACAAGCGTCGCCTGAGCCCCACGCACCCGCGACCCGCCTGACGCTCACCTCTCTGACCTGCACAAACGCAGAATCCACCAAAGTGATCGCGAGTCCGAGTTCGGCGAGGGCCACATATCCCCAATTCGGCCCAGCGGTCGGCCTCGCCTACACTCGACAACGTGCCACGTGGTGACGGTCGACTCAATCACGATCTGCTTCCCGGCGAAAAAGGCCCCCAGGACGCTTGCGGCGTCTTCGGGGTCTGGGCGCCCGGCGAAGAGGTCGCAAAGCTCGCGTACTTCGGGCTCTACGCCCTCCAGCACCGGGGCCAGGAATCCGCGGGTATCGCGGTCAGCAACGGCTCCCAGATCCTCGTCTTCAAGGACATGGGCCTGGTCTCCCAGGTCTTCGACGAAACCTCACTCGGTTCGCTCCAGGGTCATATCGCGGTCGGACACGCCCGCTACTCGACCACCGGCGCCTCCGTGTGGGAGAACGCCCAGCCGACGTTCCGCGCCACCGCGCACGGTTCGATCGCGCTCGGCCACAACGGCAACCTGGTCAACACCGCCCAGCTGGCGGAGATGGTCGCCGACCTGCCCAAGGACACCAACGGCCGCTCCACCCGCGTCGCGGCCACCAACGACACCGACCTGCTGACGGCACTCCTCGCCGCCCAGGTCGACGAGGACGGCAAGCCGCTGACCATCGAGGAGGCCGCGCACGCGGTGCTCCCGAAGGTCCAGGGCGCGTTCAGCCTCGTCTTCATGGACGAGCACACCCTCTACGCCGCCCGCGACCCGCAGGGCATCCGCCCGCTGGTCCTCGGCCGGCTGGAGCGCGGCTGGGTGGTCGCCTCCGAGTCCGCGGCCCTCGACATCTGCGGCGCGTCCTACGTCCGGGAGATCGAGCCGGGCGAGTTCATCGCCATCGACGAGAACGGCCTGCGCAGCTCCCGGTTCGCGGAAGCGAAGCCCAAGGGCTGTGTCTTCGAGTACGTGTACCTGGCCCGCCCGGACACCGACATCGCGGGCCGGAACGTCTACCTGTCCCGGGTGGAGATGGGCCGCCGCCTCGCCAAGGAGGCGCCCGCCGAGGCCGACCTGGTCATAGCGACCCCGGAGTCCGGCACCCCGGCCGCGATCGGCTACGCCGAGGCGTCCGGCATCCCCTTCGGCAACGGCCTGGTGAAGAACGCCTACGTCGGCCGGACCTTCATCCAGCCCTCGCAGACGATCCGCCAGCTCGGCATCCGGCTGAAGCTGAACCCGCTCAAGGAAGTCATCAAGGGCAAGCGCCTGGTCGTCGTGGACGACTCGATCGTGCGCGGCAACACCCAGCGGGCCCTGGTCCGCATGCTGCGCGAGGCGGGCGCCGCCGAGGTCCACATCCGGATCTCCTCGCCCCCGGTGAAGTGGCCCTGCTTCTTCGGCATCGACTTCGCCACCCGCGCCGAGCTGATCGCCAACGGCATGACGATCGAGGAGATCGGCACCAGCCTGGGCGCCGACTCGCTCGCGTACATCTCTATCGACGGCATGATCGAGGCGACCACCATCGCCAAGCCGAACCTGTGCCGGGCCTGCTTCGACGGCGAGTACCCGATGGACCTGCCCGACCCGGAGCTGCTCGGCAAGCAGCTGCTGGAGACCGAGCTGGCGGCCGGGACCGCCGCCACCGCCGCGGCCGACGCCATCCGGCGTCCCTGAGCCGCGCCGACCGAGCCGTACGACAGGAAAGTTGTCTTACAGTCATGTCCTCTGAGACCACGGGTGCCAGCTACGCGAGCGCGGGCGTCGACATCGAGGCGGGCGACCGCGCCGTCGAGCTGATGAAGGAATGGGTGCGCAAGACGCGCCGCCCCGAGGTCCTCGGCGGCATCGGCGGCTTCGCCGGCCTCTTCGACGCCTCCGCCCTCAAGCGCTACGAGCGCCCGCTGCTCGCCTCCGCCACGGACGGCGTCGGCACCAAGGTCGACATCGCGCGCCGCCTCGGCGTGTACGACACCATCGGGCACGACCTGGTCGCCATGGTCATGGACGACATCGTGGTGTGCGGCGCCGAGCCGCTGTTCATGACCGACTACATCTGCGTCGGCAAGGTCCACCCCGAGCGGGTCGCCGCGATCGTCAAGGGCATCGCGGAGGGCTGCGTGCTCGCCGGGTGCGCCCTGGTGGGCGGCGAGACCGCCGAGCACCCCGGCCTGCTCGGCCCGGACGACTTCGACGTCGCCGGTGCCGGTACCGGCGTGGTGGAGGCCGACCGGCTGCTGGGCCCCGACCGCATCCGCTCCGGCGACGTGGTGATCGCCATGGCGTCCTCCGGGCTTCACTCCAACGGGTACTCCCTGGTCCGTCACGTCCTGCTGGAGCGGGCCGGGCTGGCGCTGGAGAGCGAGATCGCGGAGCTGGGCCGGACGCTCGGCGAGGAGCTGCTGGAGCCCACGAAGATCTACTCGCTGGACTGCCTGGCGCTGACCCGCACCACCGAGGTGCACGCCTTCTCGCACATCACCGGCGGCGGCCTCGCGGCCAACCTGGCCCGGGTGATCCCGGACGGGCTGTACGCCACCGTGGACCGCTCCACCTGGACGCCGGGCGCGATCTTCGACCTGGTCGGCCGGACGGGCGACGTCGAGCGCCTGGAGCTGGAGAAGACCCTGAACATGGGCGTCGGCATGATGGCCGTCGTCCCGGCCGAGTCCGCCGAGGCGGCGCTGACCACGCTGGCCGACCGGGGCGTCGACGCCTGGGTGGCCGGCACGATCGCCGAGCGCGGCGAGCAGGAGACCGCGGCCGGGCTCGTCGGCGACTATCTGGTCTAAGCGGTGTCCAGCGGGGCCCAGCGGCGGGGGCCGCTCGGCCCCGGACAGCACAGAAGCCGGTCGGTGGCAGTGCCACCGACCGGTCTTCGGCTGCTCAATGCGACATGCTCAGTGCAAGGTCAAGCGCCGCGACGGTGCTGTGAGGGACCGTCGTCCTCGTCCTCGTCGTCCTCATAGAGGTCGGCGTAACGGGAGTAGAGGTCTTCCTCGTCGCCCTCATCGTCCTCGAACGGCTCGCTGTTCGGCGGCTCGTTCGAAGTCGATGCGCCCAGTTCACTGGCCAGACGCGACAGATCAGTCCCACCGCTGTTGTACTTCAGCTGGCGGGCGACCTTCGTCTGCTTGGCCTTGGCCCGGCCGCGCCCCATGGCTCGACCCCCTCGGTGACGGGGCTCAACGGCCCCAGAGTCTGACACGCGTTCATGATCCGAAACGGACTCCCCGTAGAGAGGCCGGTCCGTAGGGCTTCCACGGTACCTGAGCCCGCGCCCATACGGTACGTCGCCCGCAGCACGCGCGTGTGCACAGGACCCGCGAGGTGCCCTGTCCTCGCTGGTCAATGGCGATTTTAACCACTTATCGGGGTACGACCCGCCGACGGAAGTGACAGTTCTCTCCAAGTTGCCCCCGGCGGGTACCGCCGGGGGCCTCGGGCGCCCACCCGGACGCGGGGCGGGCAAGATCGCCGGGTCCATGTCTCCCCGGCGTGTCGGTCAGTGTGCGGCGCGCGCGTCGGCCATCCGCTGCTCGGCGATCCGGTCGGCCGCCGCGGCGGGCGGAACCCCGTCCGCCTTCGCACGTGCGAAGATCGCCAGCGTGGTGTCGAAGATCTTCGCGGCCTTCGCCCGGCACCGCTCGAAGTCGAAGCCGTGCAGCTCGTCGGCGACCTGGATGACCCCGCCCGCGTTCACCACGTAGTCCGGCGCGTAGAGGATGCCCCGGTCCTGGAGGTCCTTCTCCACCCCGGGGTGGGCGAGCTGGTTGTTGGCCGCGCCGCACACCACGGAGGCGGTCAGCACCGGCACCGTGTGGTCGTCCAGCGCCCCGCCCAGCGCGCAGGGAGCGTAGATGTCGAGCTCCTCCAGGCGGATCAGCGTCTCGGTGTCCGCGACCCGGCGCACGGCGGGGTGGGCCGCGACGATCCCGTCCACGGCCGCCGCGCGCACGTCGGTCACCACGACCTGGGCGCCCTCCGCCAGCAGGTGCCCGACCAGATGCCGGCCGACCTTGCCGACGCCCGCGATGCCGACCACGCGGTCCCGCAGCGAGGGGTCGCCCCACAGGTGCTGGGCCGAGGCACGCATGCCCTGGTAGACGCCGAACGCGGTGAGCACCGAGGAGTCGCCCGCGCCGCCCTGCTCCGGCGAGCGCCCGGTGGTCCAGCGGCACTCGCGGGCCACCACGTCCATGTCGGCGACATAGGTGCCGACGTCGCACGCGGTGACGTAGCGGCCGCCGAGCGAGGCGACCATGCGGCCGTAGGCGAGCAGCAGCTCCTCGGTGCGGTCCCGCGCCGGGTCGCCGATGATCACGGCCTTGCCGCCGCCGTGGTCGAGCCCGGCCATGGCGTTCTTGTACGACATCCCGCGCGCGAGCTGGAGGGCGTCGGCCACGGCCTCGGCCTCGCTCGGGTACGGGTGGAAGCGCGTGCCGCCGAGCGCGGGGCCCAGCGCGGTGGAGTGGATGGCGATGACGGCCTTCAGGCCGGTGGCGCGGTCCTGGCAGAGCACGACCTGCTCATGGCCGCCCTGGTCCGAGCGGAACAGGGTGTGCAGGACATCTGCGGTGACGCCGGTTACCTCGGTCACTGTGGTGACTCCTGTGTAAGAAGCGGCGGGCGGGGCCGGAGCCCCTGGGGTGCCCCCACACTTTTGGTGGCGGGGGAGGGTGGCGGGATGCTGCCACGCGGCCGTTGGGCCGCAAGGCTGAGAGTAGAGCCTGCGCCCGGCCCAGGACCGGCACCCGCCGAGGATCACCCGCAGGTGCGACGCGCTGGTGCGGCCGTGGCACGATTCGCGGTGGTTTCGAGGCGATCGGGATGGGGAGTGAGCAGGCGTGCCCAAGGTGTCCTCCGTGGTCGTCCCCTATGCCGCGTACCTGCGCGTGTACGAGCCGCTGGCCGCCTTCCCGGAGCCGGAGCGCGACCACTGGACCCGCTACGCCCGCCGCTCCGACCGCCCCACCTACCAGGACGAGCTGCGTCGCTCGCTGGCCGATCTGCTGCCCACCCCGCCGGTGCCGGTCCCGGTGCACGAGAGCGCCGACGCGTTCGTGCTGGAGCGGGACGGCGTGGTGTGCGTCTGCCCCTGGCGGACCCGGCTGCGCGGCTGGCAGGCGCTGGCGGGCCTCGGTGAGGAACTGCCCACCCCGGTGCTGGACGCGGTCCTCCCGCCCCTGGTGCGCGACCAGGCCGCCCAGGACTACGAGCGCTGGCTCGGGCACAACCCCGGCGCCCGCGCCTGGATTCGCGGCGCGACCTGGCAGATCCCGCTGAACTGGTTCGTGCTGGTCGCCGACGAGGAGCGACGCTTCGAGCCGCGCAGCGGCGAGACCCCGGCGATGCTGCGCTACCGCACGCCGATGGTGCAGGCCCGGCGCCGGGTGGCGCGGTCGCTGCGCACCCTCAGGGACACCGTCGAGGAGAGCCCGCTGATCGACGGCGTGCTGGACGTCGGCCGCTGGCTGGAGGAGTTTCACCCGCGCTCGGTGGTCGAGCTGGACTACGGCGGCCTGGTGCACGCGGTGCCGGGCCGGACGCTGGAGGAGGACCACTCCGCGGCGGACGTGGCCGAGGGCATCGACGCGCTGCGCCGGGGCGACGGAAGCGCCGCGAGCCTGGCCTACGGGCGGCTGGCGGCCCGCTGGCGGTCGGTGCGGGACCTGCGCTCGGCGAACTGAACCCCGCCCGAGTGACGCACGTCACGGTCGAAATGGGCTCGAACAGCGTACGGTCTACGGAACTTGGGTCGTTTGGCGGGGCGTTCGCCTCGAACCGGGCTTTTGCCTCATTGGGTGATGGACGGCACTTACACGGCCCTTGCGTCTCTTGCCACTCCTCGTGCCAAAATAGGACAAGGAGTCCGGGGAGGACTCTGTCTGCCCATCTGTGCTCCATTATGGGCGGATTCTCCGCATTGCACGCTTTGGTGGGTCTTGTGGCTCCCGATCGCCATGTGACTGATCGTCACGTCGGCGTGACTGTCCGCTATGGCATGGTCCATCGGCTTCCGTCGTGGATGAACACCTGGGAGGGCAATTCCATCGGTTTGGCCGACGCGGCTGGACAGATGGTGTAGTTGTAGTGCCGAGGACAAGCCGTTCGTCCTATAACCGACTCGACTCGCGTCCGCCATTTCGGGCAACGCGGGTCAAGGTGCAGAATTTAGAGGAAAGAACCGAGAAGGTTCGGTTCTCCCGAGGAGGCCGCTCATGACCGCTCGCACCCCTGATGCCGAGCCGCTGCTGACCCCGGCTGAGGTCGCCACCATGTTCCGTGTCGACCCCAAGACGGTCACGCGGTGGGCGAAGGCCGGCAAGCTCACGTCGATCCGCACGCTCGGCGGGCACCGCCGCTACCGCGAGGCGGAGGTCCGCGCACTGCTCGCGGGCATCCCGCAGCAGCGCAGCGAGGCCTGAACAACTGAATAACCGGGCAAAACGACCGGCCCCCCAACCGGCCGAAACGCCCAACCCCTAGCTCCACAACGACGCGGGCCTGCCCCAACAGGCCCCACGCCCACGCCGGACACGGTCCGGAGGCACGTGGCACCGAGTGCGTCTTAGGTCGCGCTGGACTCCGCCGGGTCCAGCGCGACCTTTTTTGTGCGCTCACGGGCGCCCGCGAGCCCCGCGTGAGCGGCCTTGTCGAAGTCCTTGTCGGAGTCTGGGGAGGGCTGTGGGAAGCCCCCCGCACCTGCTCCGGAAGCCCGGCGGGACGCCCTCGGGGAGAGTGCAATTGCACATATTAAATTGACCTGTTGTAGGTCGGCGGTAAAAACCTGAGTTCCAAAAACTCATGCCGTGACTCCCGTCACACCGCGAGACGCTTGTTGTCCCGCGCACAGGTGCGCTATTGGCGCTCTCCCGTCTCACCGTCCCCTGGGGGAACGGGTGTTGGGGCGGCGAACGGATGCGGTGCCGGCGGGGCGGGGCGGCCCTCAGGCGGGCGCTCAGGGGCGTACGCGTCCCACGCCGGGCCGATGGCCGCGTGCGCCGCCTCCGCAGGTCGCACAGGGCGCACGGGGCGCCCGCGGGTGCCTGCCGGTGCCTGGGAACGAGGAAGGGCCCCCGGAATCCGGGGGCCCTTCTCTTTACTGCGGTCCTGACGGGATTTGAACCCGCGGCCTCCACCTTGACAGGGTGGCGAGCACTCCAAACTGCTCCACAGGACCATCTGCTGCGGCGCTTCGTTTCTGCGTTGCGCTGCGAGAAGGACTGTACAGGAGTCCGGGTGTCCTGGTCGAACTCACCCAGCGCGTCCGCTCCGCTACGGTGCGGCGGCGTCGATCGCCTTCACGATCCGCTTGTCGGAGACCGGGTACGCCGTGCCCAGGGCGTGGGCGAAATAGCTGACCCGCAGCTCCTCCAGCATCCAGCGGATGTCCAGCACCGGCCGGGGCACCGGGCGTCCCTGGGGCAGCTGCTCCAGCAGCCAGGCGTACTCGTCCCGCATCTCGTGCACCTTCTGCATGCGGGTGGTGTCCCGCTGGACGCTGGTCGGCATCTGTTGCAGGCGCCGGTCGGCGGCCACCAGGTAGCGCATCAGATGCGGCAGCCGCGCGATGCCCGCCCACGTCACGAAGCCGGGCTTCACCAACGCGTCCAACTGCTGCCGTACGTCCGTCAGATTGGCCAGCAGCGTCGGGCTGGTGACCGACTTCAGCCGCCGTTCGCACGCCTGCCAGGCGGCCAGCACCTGCTGCGTCTGGCCCACCGCGCGCACGGTGGTGTCCACGATGTCGGCCCGCACCTTGTCGTAGAGCTTCCGGTACGACTCCTCGTCCCACACCGGGCCGCCGAAGTCCGCGATCAGCTTGTCGGCCGCCGCCATCGCGCAGTCGTCGAACAGCGCCTGCACCGAACCGTGCGGATTGGCGGACAGCGCGAGCTTCTGCGCGTTCGTCAGCTTCTCGGACGCGAACTTCGCCGGGTTCACCGGGATGTTGCGCAGGATCAGCCGTCGCACGCCCTTCCACATCGCCTCGGCCTGCTCCTCCTCGGTGTCGAAGAGCCGGACCGAGACCGTGTCGCCGTCGTCCACCAGCGCCGGGTACGCCTTCACCGGCTGCCCGGCCCGACGGGTCTCGAAGACCCGGCTGAGGGTGCCGATGCTCCAGTCGGTCAGGCCCGAGCGCTCCAGCGAGGGCCCGCCCTGCCGGGACGCGGTGGCGGCGGCCGCCTGCGAGATGGCCTCGCGGGCCTTCGGACGCAGCCGGAGCTTGAGCGCCTCCAGGTCCTTGTCCTCGGCCAGCTTGCGGCGCCGCTCGTCCACGATCCGGAAGGTGACCTTCAGATGGTCCGGCACCCTCGACCAGTCGAAGTCCTCGGCCTCGAAGGGCACGCCCACCATGCGCTTCAGCTCGCGCGCCATGGTCGTCGTCAGCGGCTCCTGGAGGGGCACCGCCCGCTGGAGGAACTTCTTGGCGTAGTTCGGCGCCGGGACGTAGTTGCGGCGGATCGGCTTGGGCAGCGAGCGGATCAGCTCGGTGACGACGTCCTCGCGCAGACCGGGGATCTGCCACTCGAAGCCCTCGTCGGTGACCTGGTTGAGCACCTGGAGCGGGATGTGCACGGTCACCCCGTCGGCGTCCGCACCCGGCTCGAACTGGTAGGTCACCCGGAACTTCAGCTCGCCCTGGCGCCAACTGTCGGGATAGTCGGCCTTGGTGACCGCCTCCGCCGACTCCCGGATGAGCATCTCCCGCTCGAAGTCCAGGTATTCCGGCTGCTCGTGCCGCTTGTGCTTCCACCAGGAGTCGAAGTGGGCGCCGGAGACGACGTGTTCGGGCACCCGCTGGTCGTAGAAGTCGAACAGCGTCTCGTCGTCCACGACGATGTCCCGGCGCCGCGCCCGGTGCTCCAGCTCCTCGACCTCGCTGAGCAGCTTGCGGTTGTCGGCGAAGAACTTGTGATGGGTGCGCCAGTCGCCCTCGACCAGGGCGTTGCGGATGAACAGCTCGCGGGAGATCTCGGGGTCGATCCGCCCGTAGTTCACCTTGCGCTGGGCGACGATCGGCACGCCGTACAGCGTCACCTTCTCGTACGCCATCACGGCCGCCTGGTCCTTCTCCCAGTGCGGCTCGCTGTACGTGCGCTTCAGCAGGTGCTCCGCGAGCGGCTCGACCCACTCGGGCTCGATCTTGGCGTTGACGCGGGCCCAGAGCCGGGAGGTCTCCACCAGCTCGGCGGACATCAGGAACTTCGGCTGCTTCTTGAACAGCGAGGAGCCGGGGAACACCGCGAACTTGGCGTTGCGGGCGCCCAGGTACTCGTTCTTGTTGCCGTCCTTCACGTCCTTCATCCCGACGTGGGAGAGCAGGCCCGCGAGGAGCGAGACATGGACGCGGTCGGCCGGGGCGTCCTCGTCGTTGAGGTGGATGTCCATCTGCTTGGCGACCGTGCGCAGCTGGAGGTAGATGTCCTGCCACTCGCGCACCCGCAGGAAGTTCAGGTACTCCTGCTTGCACATCCGGCGGAACGAGGAGGAGCCGCGCTCCTTCTGCTGCTCGCGCAGGTACCGCCACAGGTTGAGGTAGGCGAGGAAGTCGCTGGTCTCGTCGCGGAAGCGGGCGTGCTGCTGGTCGGCCTGGGTCTGCTTGTCGGCCGGGCGCTCGCGCGGGTCCTGGATGGAGAGCGCGGCGGCGATGACCATGACCTCGCGGACACAGCCGTTCTTGGCGGCCTCCAGCACCATCCGGGCCAGGCGCGGGTCGACGGGGAGCTGGGCGAGCTTGCGGCCGGTGTCGGTGAGCCGCCTGCGGGGGTCCTTCTGCGCGGGATCGAGGGCGTTGAGTTCCTGGAGGAGCTGGACGCCGTCGCGGATGTTGCGGTGGTCCGGCGGGTCGATGAAGGGGAACTTCTCGATCTCGCCGAGGCCGGCCGCGGTCATCTGCAGGATGACGGAGGCGAGGTTGGTGCGCAGGATCTCGGCGTCGGTGAACTCCGGCCGGGCGAGGAAGTCGTCCTCGCTGTACAGCCGGATGCAGATGCCGTCGGAGGTACGGCCGCAGCGGCCCTTGCGCTGGTTGGCGCTGGCCTGCGAGACCGGCTCGATGGGCAGCCGCTGGACCTTGGTGCGGTGGCTGTAGCGGCTGATCCGGGCGAAGCCGGGGTCGATCACGTACTTGATGCCGGGCACGGTCAGCGAGGTCTCGGCGACGTTGGTCGCCAGCACGATCCGGCGCCCGGTGTGCTGCTGGAACACCCGGTGCTGCTCGGCGTGCGAGAGGCGCGCGTACAGCGGCAGCACCTCGGTCGAGCGGAACTTCTTCTTCTCCAGCGCGTCCGCGGTGTCCCGGATCTCCCGCTCGCCGGAGAGGAAGACGAGGACGTCGCCGGGGCCCTCGGCCATCAGTTCCTCGACGGCGTCGGTGATCGCGGTGATCTGGTCCCGGTCGGCGTCGGTGGAGTCCTCCTCCAGCAGCGGCCGGTAGCGCACCTCCACCGGGTAGGTCCGTCCGCTGACCTCGATGATCGGGGCGTCGCCGAAGTGCCGGGAGAAGCGCTCCGGGTCGATGGTCGCCGAGGTGATGACGACCTTCAGGTCCGGCCGCTTGGGCAGCAGCTGGGCGAGGTAGCCGAGCAGGAAGTCGATGTTGAGGGACCGCTCGTGGGCCTCGTCGATGATGATCGTGTCGTAGGCCCGCAGCTCGCGGTCGTTCTGGATCTCCGCGAGCAGGATGCCGTCCGTCATCAGCTTGATGAAGGTGGCGTCCGGGTTCACCTGGTCGGTGAAGCGGACCTTCCAGCCGACGGTCTCGCCGAGCGGGGTCCGCAGCTCGTCGGCGACCCGCTCCGCGACGGTACGGGCGGCGATCCGGCGGGGCTGGGTGTGCCCGATCATCCCGCGCAGGCCCCGGCCCAGCTCCACGCAGATCTTCGGGATCTGCGTGGTCTTCCCGGACCCGGTCTCACCGGCCACGATGACGACCTGATGATCGCGGATGGCGGCCGCGATCTCGTCCTTCTTCTGGCTGACCGGGAGCTGCTGGGGATAGCTGACCGAGGGCACCCGGGAGCGCCGTTCGGTCATCCGGGACGCGGCCTTGTCGACCTCGCCCTCCAGCTCGGCCAGGACGGCGGCACGCGCCTCCGGCTTGCGGATCTTGCGTGCGCCTTCGAGCCTGCGCCCGAGCCGGTGCGCGTCACGCAGCGACAGCTCGGTCAGACGGGAGGCGAGAGACCCCAAGGCGGGGGCGGGATGCGTAGACATACGCGATCCAGGATCTCACCTCGGGGAAATACCGCGCGAACGAATTGACGGTGAGGGCGTCCTCGGCGGGCGGTTCCCTCACCGTCACACCTCGCCCGGTGTTCAGCAGGCGTTCTGTCCGGACCGGAATCCGGACCGGAAACCGCTCTTGAAGCCCTGCTGGTAGTCGCGGCGCGGGTCCTTCTTCACGTGCTCGTGGTGCGGGAACTGCCGCTGGCCGCCCCGGTTGTCATCGTCGTCGCAGCGGTTGCGGCCGTCGCGGAACCCTGCCTTGAAGCCGTCCCGGAACCCCCTCTGAAAGTCCTTGGGGGAAGACGGAGCTGAGGAGGGAGCCTTCGTCGTGCTCACCTGGCTCGGGACGGGTGCCGCTGAAGCGGTCTGCGAGAAGGCGACCGGTGCGAGGACGACGGCGGCGGCCATGAGGACCGAACTGAGGGCGGTCGTCCGTTTTCTGTTCTTGGCGCGCATTTGCGCCCCCTTGGGGTTAAATTCCCACGAATGGACCCGTTTAACTTTAGTCGCGGCCCTGACAGCCGCAACCGCGCGCAGGTCACACGAAAGCACCCCCTCCGAATGAATTCGAAGGGGGTGTCTGCCCTGGTGGGGGCGGTTGTGGCTGGGGCCGGGGTCGAACCGGCGACCTATCGCTTTTCAGGCGATCGCTCGTACCAACTGAGCTACCCAGCCACGAGGTTTCACGTGAAACCTCAGCGGTCCTGACGGGATTTGAACCCGCGGCCTCCACCTTGACAGGGTGGCGAGCACTCCAAACTGCTCCACAGGACCTTGCGCTGTACGACAGTGTCGCACAAGGTTGCGGGTCCTCCCAACGCGTTTCCCACCGGGGGTGAGGTGCGCATCTGTTGGGCTGACGTCGCTCGAGAAGCGTATCAGAGCAGGGGCGGTGCTCCGTACCGCGCTTCTCGACGGCGACCGGTGCCCCGACATGGGGAAACGCGAAAGCCCGCCCTGGATCAGGGCGGGCTTTCGCGACAAGTCTGTTGTGGTGCCCCCAACGGGATTCGAACCCGTGCTACCGCCTTGAAAGGGCGGCGTCCTAGGCCGCTAGACGATGAGGGCTATCGGCCCGCCTGGGCGCTTCGCAGCGCGTCGGGGACGTGTGAAGCATAGGGGATCGCGAGCGGTATGGGCAAAACCCTTCGCCGTGGACTCTTCGCCGCGGCGCGGGCGCCGGGCCGGGGTTCAGTGCTTCACCAGGTGCCGGCTGACCTCCGCCGTGGTCCGTCCGAGCCCGCCCAGCTTGATCGCGTCCCATGCCTGGAGCCGCCGGGTGTCCCGGTCCAGGTAGAGCACCGACGCCTCGATCGGCGCCGGGTACTGGCCTTCCACCGCGCGCAGTCCGCTGCCGCCGGTCGAGCCCTCGCGGCGCAGCCGGGTGCCCAGCGGAAGGATCTTCGTGCCCTGGGTGTGCAGATGGCCGCAGAGCACCAGCGGCACCGTGCCGTCGGTCCCGGCGGCGGCCACCGGCTCGTGCGCCACAGCGATGTCCACCGGCGTGCCCTTCGCCTTCTGGTCGCGCAGCGCAGAGGCGAGCCGGGCGCCCGCGAGCCGTTCCGCCGCGTCCCCGCCGGTCGCCTGGGAGCGGTCGGGGGTGAACTGGGGGTCGCCGGTGCCCGCGAAGCGCACCCCGGCGATCGTCTCGGCCCGGCCCTCGTCCAGCACGTGCGCGTTCTTGACGCCCTCCAGATAGCGCTGGGTGGCGCGCGAGTCGTGGTTGCCCCGGACCCACACGTACGGCACGCCGAGGTCCTTCACCGGATCGAGGAAGCCGTTCTCCGCCGAGGTGCCGTGGTCCATGGTGTCGCCGGAGTCGACGATCACATCGACCTTGTACTGGTCCACCAGCGAGCCGATGATCTTCCACGCGGCCGGGTTCAGGTGGATGTCGGAGACGTGCAGGACCCGGATCGTGGTCGGGTCGGGCTGGTAGGCGGGGAGCGTGGAGGCGACGTCGTACAGCTTGGTCACGTTGGTCACCAGCCGGGCCAGCTCCCGCTGGTAGACGTCGAAGTCGGTGACGATGCTGCGGGCGTTGCCCACCACGGACGGCGCCGAGGAGAGCAGCCCGGAGAACTTCGGCTCCAGTACCGACTTCGGGTTCCAGGTGGCCCACGCCGACACCCCGGAGGCCGCGAGCAGCGCCAGCGCGAGACCGCCCGCCGCCAGCGCGGGGCGCGGACGACGGTAGACGGCGAGGCCGAGCGCGGTCGCGCCGGTGACGACGGCCACGCAGGAGCGCACCGCGAGGTCGAGCGTGCCCCGCCGGACGTCACGGGCCACCTCGTCCTGGAGCCCGGACAGCCGCTCGGGGTGGTCGACCAGCGCCTGCGCGCGGGCCGGGTCGAGCTGGTCCACGTCGACGTCCAGCCGGACGGGTGAGACATGGCTGTCCAGGGTCAGCGCGCCGAGCGGGGAGACGTTGATCTTGGTGCCGCCGCTGAGCGAGGGCCGCAGGGCCATCGTGGTGTCCATCGGGCCGACCGGGGCCCGGACGTTGCCGACGACCAGCAGCCCCAGCCACGCCCCGACGAGCACGACACCCGTCAGGCCCAACGCCCGGAGCCACCGGCCGCCGCCCGTCCGGTGCGGCAGACGCCACCACTTCCGGTCGCGGGTCGGGTCCGGCACGGGAGCGGCGGGGAGTTCGGGCATTGGGGCCGTATGCCCGTACGAACGCCGGACCATGCGGGGCGCAGGGCCATGCGGGGCGCTCGACCATGCGGGCGCAGGGCCATGCGGGGCGCTCGACCATGCGGGCGCAGGGCCGTGCGGCGCCCCGGATCAGCCCCAGCCCAGTTCGTGCAGCCGGGCGTCCTCGATGCCGAAGTGGTGGGCGACCTCGTGGACGACGGTGACGGCCACCTCGTGGACCACCTCCTCGGCGGTCTCGCAGTACCGCAGGGTGGGGCCCATGTAGATGCTGATGCGGTCGGGGAGGACCCCGGCGTACCACTCGCCGCGCTCGGTGAGCGGGGTGCCCTCGTACAGGCCGAGCAGTTCGGGGTCGTCGGCGGCGGGCTCGTCCTCCACGAAGACGGCCACGTTGTCCATGACCCGCGTCAGTTCCGGCGGGATTCTGTCGAGGGCCTCGCTCACCAGCTCTTCGAACCTGTCGCGTGTCATCTGCAGCACACGGCCATTGTCGGGGACCGGCGCCCGGCAGGGGAGGTGTACGCGCGGGCGGGCCCGACGGGCGGCGTGTCCTCTTGCGGGCGCCGGGAGTTGGGCAGGGCGTTTCCGTTCCCCGCTTCGGAGGTGGCCGTCGTGCGCCGCTTGTACGTACCCGTCCGTCTGGTCGTCGCGGTGCTGGCCGTGGCCGCCGCCTCCGGCTGTGTGCGCGTCGGCGACGACGCGGGACCCGCCCGTACCCCGCACTCCGCCGCCCAGCGGGAGGGGGCGGACTCCGGGGGCGGGCCGGTGTCCGGGGGCGGTGGGGCCGGGGCGGACGAGGAGGACGAGGGCGGCGACGGCAAGCACGGGCACGGCGGCAAGAAGAAGCGGCACGGCGAGTCGGCCTCCGCCTCGGCGGACGAACGCGAGCCGGGCGAGAAGGGTTCGGCGGCACCGTCCGAGCCGGGGCAGACGGTGCGGCCCGGTGAGCCGGTGCCCTCGGGCGAGCCGACGCCGCCCCCGGTGACGTCCGAGCCGCCCGCGCCGCCCGCGTCGACCCCGCCGCCGCCGGCCACCGAGCCGCCGTCGGCCGAGCCGTCGTCGTCGGCCCACGAGGACCCCGCCCCGCAGCTCGGCGGACGGGTTCCGGTGCCCGCCGTACGGGTCGCGGTGTGAGGTCCCGGAGGGCGCCGGACCGGGGCTGACGAGCTGGTTTGCCTTGAGGGGTGGGGGGTGCGTATGGTGGTAGATCGTTTGATCCCATTTGCCCGGCGCCATCGCAGAGCGCGCCGTGTGGCGCGTACTCTCCTTTGCCGTGACGGACCGCATTGAGGCGGTTGTGTTGTGCGAATCACGGAGTTGACGGGCGCGTGCCGAGAGACTCCGGAAGGTTTCGCATTCGCATGTCCGTTTCCAGTTCTGACCAGTTCGTCGTGCCCGAGAGCCCCGAGGACGAGGTCGCTCTCGTCGACGAGACGAACGAGGTCACCGCTGTCGTCGAGGCCGACGACACCCCCCAGATCACCTTCGCCGACCTCGGTCTGCCCGAGGGCATCGTGCGCAAGCTCGCGCAGAACGGTGTCACCACCCCGTTCCCGATCCAGGCCGCGACCATCCCGGACGCCCTGGCCGGCAAGGACATCCTCGGCCGTGGCCGCACCGGCTCCGGCAAGACCCTCTCCTTCGGTCTGCCCACCCTGGCCACGCTGGCCGGTGGCCGCACCGAGAAGAAGCGCCCGCGCGCCATCATCCTGACGCCGACCCGCGAGCTGGCGATGCAGGTCGCCGACGCCCTCCAGCCCTACGGTGACGTGCTCGGCCTGAAGATGAAGGTCGTCTGCGGCGGCACCTCGATGGGCAACCAGATCTACGCCCTCGAGCGCGGCGTCGACATCCTCGTCGCCACCCCGGGCCGCCTGCGCGACATCATCAACCGCGGCGCCTGCTCGCTGGAGGACGTCCAGATCGCGGTCCTCGACGAGGCCGACCAGATGTCCGACCTGGGCTTCCTGCCCGAGGTCACCGAGCTGCTCGACCAGGTCCCGTCGGGCGGCCAGCGCATGCTGTTCTCCGCGACCATGGAGAACGAGATCTCCACGCTGGTCAAGCGCTACCTGAACAACCCGGTGACGCACGAGGTCGACAGCGCCCAGGGCAACGTCACGACCATGTCGCACCACATCCTCATCGTGAAGCCCAAGGACAAGGCGCCGGTCACCGCCGCGATCGCCTCCCGCAAGGGCCGCACGATCATCTTCGTCCGCACCCAGCTGGGCGCCGACCGCATCGCCGAGCAGCTCCGCGAGTCCGGCGTGAAGGCCGACGCGCTGCACGGCGGCATGACCCAGGGCGCCCGTACCCGGACGCTGGCCGACTTCAAGGACGGCTACGTCAACGCGCTCGTCGCCACCGACGTCGCCGCGCGCGGCATCCACGTCGACGGCATCGACCTGGTCCTCAACGTCGACCCGGCGGGCGACCACAAGGACTACCTGCACCGTTCCGGCCGTACCGCCCGCGCGGGCCGCTCCGGCACGGTCGTCTCGCTGTCCCTGCCGCACCAGCGCCGCCAGATCTTCCGGCTGATGGAGGACGCGGGCGTCGACGCCGCGCGCCACATCATCCAGGGGGCCGGCGCCTTCGAGCCGGAGGTCGCCGAGATCACCGGCGCCCGCTCCATGACCGAGGTGCAGGCCGAGTCCGCGGGCAACGCCGCGCAGCAGGCCGAGCGTGAGGTCGCCCAGCTGGTCAAGGAGCTGGAGCGCGCCCAGCGCCGCGCCGGTGAGCTGCGCGAGGACGCCGACCGCCTGGTGGCGCGGGTCGCCCGCGAGCGTGGCGAGGACCCCGAGGCCGCCGTGGCCGAGGCCCAGGCCGTGGCCGAGCAGGCCGTGGCCGAGGCGGCCGCCGAGACGGAGCGTCCGGCGGCCCGTGAGCCCGAGCGCGACGAGCGCCCGGCGGGCCGGGAGCGCCGCTCCTTCGACCGCGACCGTGGCGACCGCCGTGACGACCGTGGCGGTCGTAACTTCGAGCGTCGTGACGACCGTGGTGGCCGCTCCTTCGAGCGCCGCGACGACCGTGGCGGTTTCCGCCGTGACGACCGTGGTGGCGAGCGCCGTGACGACCGTGGTGGCCGTGGCTTCGAGCGTCGCGATGACCGCGGTGGCCGTGGCTTCGAGCGTCGTGACGACCGCGGTGGCCGTTCTTTCGAGCGTCGTGACGACCGTGGCGGCGAGCGCCGTGACGACCGTGGTGGCCGTGGCTTCGAGCGTCGTGACGACCGCGGTGGCCGCTCCTTCGAGCGCCGTGACGACCGCGGTGGCTTCCGCCGTGACGACCGTGGCGGTCACCGGGGCAGCGACCGTCCCTTCAACCGTGAGCGCCGCGACGACCGTCCGGGCTTCCGCTCCGGCGGCCATGACCGTCCCTCCGGCCGCCGTGACGACCACCGCGGCAACGGCTCCTCCTTCGGCCGCCGCGAGGACAAGCCCCGCTGGAAGCACAACGGCTGACCCCAGGTGAGCTGACGAAGGGCCCGTACGGAGTTGTCCGTACGGGCCCTTCCCGTATCCGACGCCTTCGCGCCCGGTGCTTTTCGGCCGCCGAGTGGCGCATGTCACGTCTGCGCCCAGGGAATTGCTGGGGGCATGACAGACGACACGAAAGCGAGCGCCGCCGGGCCCGTCCTGTCGGACGAGGAGCGGCTCGCCGAACTCGGTTACACCCAGGTCCTGGCCCGCCGGATGTCGGCGT
Organism: Streptomyces sp. NPDC090119; assembly: GCF_044747085.1. NCBI lineage: Bacteria > Bacillati > Actinomycetota > Actinomycetes > Kitasatosporales > Streptomycetaceae > Streptomyces > Streptomyces sp. NPDC090119. Next base: position 645,086 of record NZ_JBIVDK010000005.1, read on the forward strand.
TCTCCAACTACGCCGTCTCCTTCACGATCATCTCGGTGCTGTCCGGCTGCCTCACGCTGTACCTCTTCGGCATGGTCACCGGCGGCCCCGCCGTCATCACCTGGGGCTGGGTCGCGGTCGGCCTGATGACGCTGCTCGTCGGCCTGTCGATGGCCGAGATCTGCTCCGCCTACCCCACCTCGGCGGGCCTGTACTTCTGGGCGCACCGGCTGGCGCCCCCGCGCTCGGCGGCGGCCTGGGCGTGGTTCACCGGGTGGTTCAACGTGCTCGGCCAGGTGGCCGTGACGGCGGGCATCGACTTCGGCGCGGCGTCCTTCCTCGGCGCCTGGCTGAACCTCCAGTTCGGCTTCCGGGTGACGCCCGGCCGCACGGTCCTGCTCTTCGCCGCGATCCTGCTGCTGCACGGCCTGCTGAACACCTTCGGCGTGCGCATCGTCGCCCTGCTGAACAGCGTGAGCGTGTGGTGGCACGTGGGCGGTGTCGCCGTCATCGTCGGCGCGCTCGCCCTCCTGCCCGACCACCACCAGTCGGCGTCCTTCGTGTTCACCCACTTCGTCAACGAGACGGGCTGGGGCAGCGGCTTCTACGTCGTCCTGCTCGGCCTGCTCATGGCGCAGTACACCTTCACCGGGTACGACGCCTCCGCCCACATGACCGAGGAGACCCACGACGCGGCGACCGCGGGCCCCAAGGGCATCGTCCGCTCCATCTGGACCTCCTGGATCGCGGGCTTCGTCCTGCTGCTGGGCTTCACCTTCGCCATCCAGTCGTACGACGGCGCGCTGAACTCCCCGACCGGCGCGCCCCCGGCCCAGATCCTGCTGGACGCGCTCGGCGCCACCACCGGCAAGCTGCTCCTGCTCGTGGTGATCGGCGCCCAGCTCTTCTGCGGAATGGCCTCGGTGACGGCCAACAGCCGCATGATCTACGCCTTCTCGCGGGACGGCGCGCTCCCCTTCTCCCGCGTCTGGCACACGGTCAGCCCGCGCACCCGCACCCCGGTCGCGGCGGTCTGGCTGGCCGCCCTCGGCGCGCTCGCCCTGGGCCTGCCGTACCTCATCAACTCCACGGCGTACGCGGCCGTGACGTCCATCGCGGTGATCGGGCTCTACATCGCCTACGTCATCCCGACCCTGCTGCGCGTCCGCAAGGGCGCGGCCTTCCAGCGGGGGCCGTGGCATCTGGGCCGCTGGTCGCTCCCGATCGGCGTGGTCTCGGTCGCCTGGGTCGGCCTGATCACGGTGCTCTTCATGCTTCCCCAGGTCTCGCCGGTCACCTGGGAGACCTTCAACTACGCCCCGGTCGCCGTCCTCGTCGTCCTCGGCTCCGCCGCCACCTGGTGGCTCGCCTCCGCCCGCCACTGGTTCCTCCGCGACTGACCGACGCGGCCGTGTCCCCGATACCCGATCGGAGACACGGCCACCGCCAGCTATGCTCGGACAGGCAACACCGCCCCGGGCCCTTAGCTCAATTGGCAGAGCAGTGGACTTTTAATCCATTGGTTGTGGGTTCGAGTCCCACAGGGCCTACCAGAAGGACCTCAGCTCAACGCAGAGTCGAGCTGGGGTCCTTCCCGTTTTCTCCGGGCTCTTGATCGTCTGCCGGCCCGCTGCTGGCCCGCTGGCTCAACCGAAGCTCAACCGAAGTGCGGACCGAGTCGAGTCCATGAACGGGGTGTCGACTATGCCCGGCTGGAAGCCCTGCTCCGGCAGCGGATCCCGGAGGAGTTCGTCCGGGTTCGTCCTCTGGCTTCGGGACGAGGTGGTCCCGGCGGGGTCCGGCGTCGTGTTCAACACGGAGTGGGGGCTGGAGGCCGGGTTGGCGGACGCGGTCGTCCCCAATGCCACCCGGCCGCGTATCGCCGCAGCTTTCGTCGCGCACTTGGAGGAGACCGGGCAGCTGGACGGTCCCGCCTCATCCGAGTGACGGAGGAGGCGGGACCGATGGGCTACTTCAGGTACACGATCCCGTCCGTCGTGATCGTCGGGCGGCCCGTCGTCGCGCGGACCACGATCTTCAGGGTGTGCTTCGCGCTGGTGGGCCAGGTCTTGGTCCAGAGGGCGTTGCGGTAGGCCGTGGTGGTGGACTTGAGGTCGGCGGTGGTGACCTTCGTGCCGTCGACGTAGATGTCCGCCTGGCCGGAGGTCGAGGCCCGGGAGACCACCCAGGCGACGGAACGGCCGGTGAACGTCCAGGTCAGCGAGGCGTTCCGGGTGCTGCTGCCGAGGGATTTGCCGCCGAGGTAGCTGGACGAGGACTTGGTGGTCCACGTGCCGCTCTTCGTCGCCGAGGTCTCCTGGAGGATCACCGGGGTGCCCGAGACGGAGGCGGTGGCGGAGTTGCCGATGGTGTCGTACGCCCGCAGCGTCCAGGCCGTCGCCGTACCGGACTTGGCGGTCTGGGCCGCGCTGGTGACCGTCGGGCCGTAGGTCTGGGCAAGGGGCGCGGTGAGGCGGGTCTCCTTCAGGGCGACGTTGTCCGCGGCCTTCCAGCCGAGGGTGAGCGGGACGCCGGTGGTGTTGACCGTGCCGGTCCGCAGGGAGAGGTTCGGCTTGGTGGTGAAGGTGGGCGCAGTGGTGTCGGCGACGACCGTCCGCGCGGTGCTGATAGCCGTACGGCCGGACTGGTGCACCGCCTTGACCTGCACCTGGTGCTTCCCCGCCGCCAGGGTCAGCTTCGCGGAGGTCGCGCTGCCCGTGGTCTTCACGGCCGTCTTGCCGTCGACGAGCACCTCGTACGACGAGATCAGCGCGGCCGGGGTGGTGGCGGACCAGCTCACCGTGAGCGGGCCGTTGGTGTACGGGGTGGTGCCGACGACGGCCGTGCCGGTGACCGTGCCGAGGGTGAGGCCGGTGACGGGGCCCGCGGCCAGGGTGCGGACGGTGCCGAGCGCGTCGTAGAACGCGTCACCGGGGCACAGGGTGTTGTAGCCGTCGCGGTGGCCGTGGATCGCGGGGAGGGTCAGTTCCTCGCCCGGCTCCCAGGTCCGGCCCTTCAGGTTCTGCCCGCTGAGCGCGGTGGTGAGCTTGACGGTCGCGTCCGGCTGGACCCCGTACTGGCCCAGCTTCCACGCGGCGAGGCGCGCGACCGAGGCCATCGCCGCCATCGGGGGCGGGGCGTCCATGTAGGTACCGAGGACGGCGATGCCGGTGGTCTGCGAGTTGAAGCCGTACGCGTGCGCGCCCACGACCGGCAGGTCCACCCCGCCCTTGCGGCCCTCGTAGATCGTCCCGCACTTGTCGACGACGAAGTTGTAGCCGAGGTCCTTCCAGCCCAGCCCCGTCACGTCGTACGTGTAGACCTGGTTGATGATCGACGGCGCCTCGGCGCAGGTGTAGTCGTTGGTCGAGGCGGTGTGGTGGACCACCACCGCCTTGATCTTCCCGTCGATGTACGTCGGCGCCTCCGGGCTGATGGTCTCGTCCGCGTGCCACCCCGAGCGGGGGGTGATCGGCGGCCGGGGAACCGTGGAGGGCGGTGCGGTGGGGACGGTGACCGAGGGGGAGGGCGAGGCGGAGTCCGAGGGGGACGCCGAATCGGTGGACCCGGTGCTCTCGGACGCCGAGGGCGACTCGGCCGGCGGCTCCGAGGTCTCCTCCGGGGACGACTCGGACGCCGAGGGCCCGGCGCTGGTCTCCTCAGGCGACTCAGGCGACTCAGGCGACTCAGGCGACTCCGGCGGCGCGGGCTCGGTGGTGGTGGCCTCGGGCGGCTCCGGCGACTCGGCCGGGGGATCGGTCTCGGCCGAGTCCGCGGTGTCGTCGGGGTCGTCCACGGCGTAGGCGGCGGGCTCGGCGTCGGCGCCGGTGCTCTTCCCGCCCGAGGTGACCATGTCGAGGCGGAGCCCGGCGGGCAGCTTCGACGTGGTCCTGCCGTTGATCCGCGCCTCGACGCCGTCGGATAGCCCGACCCACGCGGGCTCGGTGCCGCCCCGCGAGGCGTTCTGCTCGCCCGCGCCCCGGTCGCTGTCCAGCAGCAGCCAGTCGGACCACTTACCGGACTTCACGGCCCGCGACCGCACCTCCACCTTGCCGACCAGCTTGGCGGAGGGCTTCTCCCAGCTGACCCCCAGCATGCTGAACGGCTCGGCGTCCCGCCGGGCGAGCGTGGCGGCCGTCCCGTCCCCCCGGACGTCCAGCGCGGCCGACCGCACCCGGTCCCGTATCGGGGCGGCGGCGTTCTTCTGGTCGTGCCCGGAGTTCCCGCCGCTCACCCCCTGGACGACCAGCGTCCCGCACACGGCCGCCGCGACGACCGCGCCCGTCCCCCACCAACGTGCTCTCATACCGGTTCGGATGCCTTTCCCTGCGGTGACTGGTCGCCGGATACTTCACCACTCCCCCCTCCCCAGGGGGATTTGGTGAAGAAGATGACCAAAGAGGCACCGTATCTGAAGCGGTCATGCCATCCCGTGGCTTATACAGTTTTTTCCTTGGTCCAAACCATTCCGTGGGTTTCAGCGCCGCAGGGCGCGCGCCAGCCGGCCGAGCAGCACGGCGTTGCCGAGACCGGCCAGGGCGGTACCGGCGGTGAAGACCACCAGGCTCGGCCAGCCGCTCTCCATGGGCCCCGACACCGTGATGGCGACGATGCTGAGCGGTGCCGTGGTCATGAGCGGCCAGATCCCGGCGAAACCGGGGTCGGGCGACAGGCACACGGCGTAGAGGAAGAAGCCGATCGCCGCCGCGACCACGGCGAGGTACCCGCGCGCGAGCCAGTTGTCCACGGCGGGCGCCAGCAGGGTCCGTACCCGCCGCCGGTCGGGCGCGCCGGCGGATCTGGAGGCGAGGGCGCCGAGGGCGGCCGCGTTCCCGAGGGCGCCCAGCAGGAGCAGCCCGACCCAGAACCCGGTGGCCAGCACCTCCACCACCAGGCCGCCCTCGGTGCCGGGACCGAAGGGGAACGCCATGCCCAGGAAGGAGAGCGGCGCGGTGAGCGTCATCGGGTCCAGTCCGAACTGGCCCTCGGGGAAGGCGAACATGGCCACGGCGGAGGCGGCGAGCACCGCGAGATAGCCCCGCGAGAGCCAGTTGCCGGTGGCGAGGGTGAAGAGGCGGCGGGGGCGGACGGCGTGCGGCATCGAGGTCTCCTTCTGTTCGGTGACCTCCACAGTGCGGCCGGGCCGCGCGCCCGGGGATGAGTAGCCGTACTCAACCGGCCTGGGCAGGGTGTACACCGGTACGGAGTACAAAGGGGCGCACGCCCGCAGAGCCAAGAGTCCGGAGAGAGCGCGTCGATGCCCTACCCCCATGTCCTGCTGTCCGCCGCCGTCTCGCTCGACGGGTACCTGGACGACACCGGCCCCGAGCGGCTGCTGCTGTCCAGCCCCGCCGATTTCGACCGGGTGGACGAGGTGCGGGCGTCGGTGGACGCGATCCTCGTGGGGGCCGGGACGATCCGGGCCGACAACCCCCGCCTCCTGGTCAACTCGCCCGAGCGGCGGGTCGCGCGCGTGGCCGGGGGGAAGGCGGAGTACCCGCTGAAGGTGACCGTGACCGGCTCCGGCGACCTCGACCCGGCCGCCAACTTCTGGCACACCGGCGGGGAGAAGGCCGTCTACACGACGGACGAGGGGGCGAAGCGCGCCGCGGGCCTCCTCGGGGACACCGCCGACGTCGTGCCGCTCGGCCCCGGCCTCGACTGGCGGGCGCTGCTGGCGCATCTGCACGACGTGCGCGGCGTACGGCGGCTGATGGTCGAGGGCGGCGGCACCGTGCACACCCAGCTCCTCCAGCAGGGCCTGGCCGACGAACTCCAGCTGGTCCTCGCCCCGCTCTTCGTCGGCGACCCGGCCGCCCCCCGCCTCTTCGGCCCCGGCGCCTACCAGGGCGGCCGACTGCGGCTGACCGACAGCCGCCGGATCGAGGACGTCGTCCTGATGCGCTACGAGCCCACCGCCCCCGGCACCGGCCCGCTGGACACCGCCGCCGACCGGCACTGGCTGCGCACCGCCTGCGAGCTGGCCGCGCTCTGCCCGCCGTCGGCCACGGCCTTCAGCGTCGGCGCGGTGGTCGTCGCGGCGGACGGCACCGAGCTGGCGCGCGGACACTCCCGTGAGGGCGGCGACCCGGTGGTCCACGCCGAGGAGGCGGCCCTCGCCAAGCTGGACCCCGCCGACCCACGGCTGCCCGGCGCCACCGTCTACAGCAGCCTGGAGCCCTGCGCCCACCGCGCCTCCCGGCCCGTACCGTGCGCCGGGCTGATCCTCGCGGCCGGGGTACGCCGGGTGGTCACCGCCTGGCGCGAGCCGGACACCTTCGTCACCGCGGCCGACGGCGCCGGAGTGCTCGGCGCCGGGGGCGTGGAGGTGGTGACCGTGCCCGAGTACGCCGCTCTCGCACAGTCGCCGAACGCTCACCTCGTGCTCTGAGGCCCACGTCACGGCAGCGTGTGTGCATCGGACCCCGCGGATGACGTATGCTTGAGACACAACGACGCGGGGTGGAGCAGCTCGGTAGCTCGCTGGGCTCATAACCCAGAGGTCGCAGGTTCAAATCCTGTCCCCGCTACTGAAGACTCAGGGCCGGAATCCAGTAAACGGATTCCGGCCCTGAGTGTTTTCCGGGACGGCTGGTGTTCGTGAGTCACCAGCAAAACTCCTGTGACTCCTGAAGCGTGGTCAACTCGCCCTGTTCGGGCCGTTCCTGACCGATACGCACCCCGCCAGATCGTCAAACGATCAAGCTGAACGGGCTTGGAATCCAGTGTGCGTGTCTATTAACGTTCGATAACGCAGTGCGGTCGTTACAGCCGTCAGCAGAGACGGCGCCGTGCGCACACGTCGAATCCCGCAAGGGAACCGGGGACCCACCATCATGGGGTGAATCGCGCCCCGATCCGCCGTGCACCACCCTCGGAGCACGTCGGGTTTACGCGCGTAGGAGACCTTCCTGCTCCGAACCCGTCAGCTAACCCGGTAGACGGAGGAGGGAAAGGAGTGCGCCCGCGTGGCGTCCAACCGGCCTGCCCCACAAGCCCCGTTCGCGCCGGACGCGAGTGAGCCCTTCGCCTATGGCGCCCCCCGTGCCGAGGACGGCGCGTGGGAGGAGTGGAACCCCACCGAGGAGTCCCTGCCAGCGGTACGCGGCCGTCACCGGGTGGCCAAGCAGCGCGGCGGCGGACTCGCCCGCAGCTCCACCGTCCTCGGCGTCGGCGTCATCGCCGCCGTCGGCGCGGGTGGCATGGCGAGCGCCAACACCGGCAAGCCGCCCGTGTCCATCGCCATGCCCGACCTGCCCTCCGTGGGCTCCCTGATCGACGGGCACCACGCGGAGGCGCCCGCCGCCTCCCTCGCCGGTGTCGCCACCGCCACGGCCACCGCCACCGACGACTCCACCGCCGACGCGGGCGAGGCGCTGCGCAGCCGGATCATGGCGCAGGCCGAGCGGCAGCAGAGCAAGGCCGACAGCCGGGCCACCGCGGCCGCCGTCGCCAAGGCCGACCAGCAGGCCGCCGAGGCCGCCGCCAAGGCCGCGAAGGAAGCCTCCGTGAAGGCCGCCGAGGCCAAGAAGAAGGCCGAGGCCGACGCGGAGAAGAAGGCCGAGGCGGCCCGACTGGCCACGCTGGCCAAGCAGTACACCCTGCCGACCTCCTCGTACACGATCACCTCGACCTTCGGGCAGGCCGGTTCGATGTGGTCCTCCGGGTACCACACCGGGCTCGACTTCGCCGCGCCCACCGGCACGCTGATCAAGGCGATCCACGGCGGCACCATCACCGAGGCCGGCTGGGCCGGGGCGTACGGCTACCGCACGATCCTCACCCTGGACGACGGCACCGAGCTCTGGTTCTGCCACCAGTCCTCGATCAGCGTCAGCGCCGGGCAGAAGGTCTCCACCGGCGAGGTCATCGGCCGCGTCGGCGCCACCGGCAACGTCACCGGGCCGCACCTCCACCTGGAGGTCCACCCCGACGGCCAGCCGACCGGCATCGACCCCGGCGCCTGGCTGCGCGGCAAGGGGCTCACTCCCTGAGCGGCACTCCCCCGAGCGAGTGACCCCGACCCGGAATGGACGGGGCCCGAGTGATCGTTGAGGAGAGACATGACTGCTTCTCCGCGCAAGCTCGGTTCCTCCACCCTCGAGGTCTTCCCGCTCGCCCTCGGCGGCAACGTCTTCGGCTGGACCGCCGACCGGGACACGTCCTTCGCCGTCCTCGACGCCTACCGCGCCGCGGGCGGCAACTTCATCGACACCGCCGACTCCTACTCGTCCTGGGCCGAGGGCAACAAGGGCGGCGAGTCCGAGACCCTCATCGGCGAGTGGACCAAGGCCCGCGGCAACCGCGACCAGGTCGTCATCGCCACCAAGGTCAGTCAGCACCCCGACTACCAGGGTCTGGGCGCCGCCAACATCAAGGCCGCCGCCGACGCCTCCCTGCGCCGCCTGGGCACCGACCACATCGACCTCTACTACACCCACTTCGACCAGCCCGAGGTGCCGGTCGAGGAGATCATCGGCGCGCTGGACGAGCTGGTGCGGGCGGGCAAGGTCCGCTACATCGGCGCCTCCAACATCAGCGCCGAGCGGCTGAAGGAGTCCCTGGACTTCTCCGACCGCGCGGGCCTGGCCCGCTACGTCGCCCTCCAGCCGCACTACAACCTGGTCTCCCGCGACACCTACGAGGGCCCGCTCCAGGACGTCGCCGCCCGCGAGGGCCTGTCGGCCGTCCCGTACTTCGCGCTCGCCTCCGGCTTCCTCACCGGCAAGTACCGGCCCGGTACGACCGTCGACAGCGCCCGCGCCGGTTCGGCCGCCAAGCACCTCGACTCCGAGCGCGGGCAGAAGGTGCTGGCGGCCCTGGACGAGGTCGCCGCCGCCCATGACACCGCCGTCGCCACCGTCGCCCTGGCCTGGCTCGCCGCCCAGCCCACGGTCGCCGCGCCCATCGCCTCGGCCCGCACGGTCGACCAGCTCCCGGCCCTGGTGGACGTCGCCGAGCTGACGCTGACCCCGGCGGAACTGGACCGGCTGACGGCCGCTTCGGCCTGACCCGGCCGCCGATCCCGCCCTACGTGCGGTACGGGTTGTACCCCGCGTAGGGCGGCGCCGGATGCCCGTACCGCTGCCAGTACGGGACCGGGGCGGGCGGCGGGGCCGTGACGCGGGCCGCGTACTCCAGGGCCGGGCGGGAGGAGTCCCGGCGCTGCCACAGCGCGGCCAGCAGTTCGCGTTCCCGCGCGGCGAACTCGGTGCCCACGCGGCCCGCGCGGGCGCGGTGGCGCAGCAGCGCCAGTTCGGTGGCGTCGGACTCGTAGCGGACCACGGCGCGCGCGGCCGGGCGGCCGCCGAAGCAGCGGCGGGCGTGGTCGCGGGCCAGCCGACGGGCGCGCAGCGAGCCCAGGGCGAACGGCTCGGCGGGGCCCAGCCACCCGGCGTACACGTAGACGGGCAGTTCCTCGCGGGCCACCCGCAGTTCGCGCTGCCGGGACCGGATCAGCAGCCAGGCCAGCAGACCGAAGGCGGGGGCCATGAAACCGCCGTACACGACGAGGAAGCCGAACTGGCCGAAGGCGGCCGAGCCGTTCCACAGGGCGTGCAGGCCCATGGCGAGGAGCAGCCCGCCCACCGGGAACAGCACCCGGAGCACCGGCCGCCGCCGTCGGCCGGGCAGCGCGGCCAGGCCGAAGCCGATGCCCGTGCACACGGTGAACAGGGGATGCGCGAACGGCGACATCACGGCGCGCACGAAGAAGGTCGCGGCGGTCACGGAGACGAACCCCGAGGTGCCGATGGACTGGTCGGTGCCGAAGGCGTTGCCCAGATAGAGGATGTTCTCGGTGAACGCGAACCCGGTCGCGGTCACCCCGGCTATCGCGGCCCCGCCGACCGGCCCGGTGAAGTCCCGTCTGCGGAAGACGAACACCAGCAGGACGGCGGCGGCCTTCGCGGACTCCTCCACCACCGGCGCGATCACCGTCGCGCCGAGCGTGTCGGCGCCGGAGGGGTTCGCGGTGGTGGTGGCGATCCATTGGGTGGCGAAGCTGTTGGCGACGATGGCGATCAGTGCCGCCGCACAGGCGCCCCACGCGAACGCGAAGAGCAGGTTCCGCCAGGGCCCGGGGCGTACCCGGTCCAGCCAGCGGAACGCGGCTATCAGCCAGGGCACCGGCACCACGGCGAGCCCCAGCCCGACGAGGAAACCCTCCGTACCGGTCTGCCTGCGCACCAGCGCCAGGATCACCAGCCCGGACAGCGCCAGCAGCGCGATCAGCGACCCGTGCCGCACCCACTGCCGCCGCCACCAGGGCGGCCGGGGGCCTTCGCCGGTGGGGTGGGGCGGGTACGCGGAACTGATGGCCACAGCATCGACCCTAACGGTGACCGGGCCGGACGGCCTCGGGCTTTACGCCCCGCTGAGCTACGGGTTCTCGTGCGGTACGCGGCGGAACAGCAGGTCGTTCACCACATGGCCCTTGTCCAGGCCCTGGCCCTCGAACCGGGTCAGCGGCCGGAACGCGGGGCGCGGGGCGAACCCGCCGTCCGCGTGGGTGTTCGCGAAGTCCGGGTGCGCGTCGAGCACCTCGAGCATCTGCTCGGCGTACGGCTCCCAGTCGGTCGCGCAGTGCACGGTCGCGCCGGGCGCCAGCCGGGTCGCGGCCAGGGTCAGGAACTCGGGCTGGATCAGCCGCCGCTTGTGGTGCCGCTTCTTCGGCCAGGGGTCGGGGAAGTAGACGCGGAGCCCGTCGAGGGAGTCGGGGGTGAGCATCTCCCGCAGCAGGATGATCGCGTCGCCGTTGCCGACCCGGACGTTGGACAGTCCGCCCTGCTCGGCGAGGTTCAGCAGATTGCCCTGGCCGGGGGTGTGCACGTCCACGGCGAGGATGTTGGTGTCCGGGTCGGCCGCCGCCATCTGCGCGGTGGCCTCGCCCATGCCGAAGCCGATCTCCAGCACGACCGGGTTGGCGTTGCCGAACAGCTCCGCCAGGTCGATGACCCGCTGCCCGTCGATGTCCAGCCCCCACTGCGCCCACAGCCGGGCCAGCGCGTCGGCCTGGCCGGTGGTGACCCGGCTGCGGCGGGGCTGGAAGCTGCGGATGCGCCGCTCGAAGTGCGATCCGGCCGGGTCGGGCCGCGGGCCGTCCGGGAACCGGGGCTCGCCCTTGCTCCGGGAGGTCCGGGCGGACGGTCCGGGCGCCGGGGTGTGCGGCGCGGCGTCGGCGGGCCGGGTGGCTTCGGGGGTGTTCACGGAGTCAGACACAGTGGCTCCGATTTTAGGCGCTCCGAGCAGCGGGCCCCTGCCGTGGACGGGGGTGCGCTCGGTCACGGGGGCCGGAAGCGACGCTCACAGCGCCCGCAGCATCTCCAGCGTGCGGCGGCTCACCTCGCGCCCGATCGGCAGGGACGCCGTGGCCGCCGGGGACGGGGCGTTGAGTACGTGCACCGCGCGGGCGCCCTCGCGGATGAGGAAGTCGTCGACCAGGGTGCCGTCCCGCGTCACCGCCTGCGCGCGCACTCCGGCCGGTGCCCGCACCAGGTCCCGCTCCTCCACACCGGGCACCAGACGGCGCACCGCGTCCAGGAAGGCGGGCTTGGACACCGACCGGCGCAGCTCGCCCGCGCCGTACCGCCAGTGTCTGCGGGCCAGGGCCCACGCGCCGGGCCAGCTCGCGGTGCCCGCCAGCTCGCGCGGGCGGACCACGCCCCAGCCGTACCCCTCGCGGGCGAGCGCCGGGACCGCGTTGGGGCCGACGTGCACGCCCCCGTCGAGGCCCTTGGTGAGGTGGACGCCGAGGAAGGGAAACGCCGGGTCGGGCACCGGATAGACCAGGCCGCGCACCAGCTCGGGGCGGGCCAGCTCGTAGTACTCGCCCCGGAACGGCACGATCCGTACGCCCGGCTCGTCGCCGGTGAGGCGGGCCAGGTCGTCGCAGTACAGCCCCGCGCAGTTCACCAGGACGCGGGCGCGGACCACCTGCCCGGCCGAGGTCAGCACCGCCACGCCGCGCTCGGGGCGCCGGTCCACCCGGACGACCCGCGAGCCGTACCGGATCTCGGCGCCCGAGGCGCGGGCCAGCTGCCGGGCGACGGCCGTGAAGTCGCAGACGCCGGTCGTGCCGACGTGGATCGCGGCCAGACCGCGCACCTCCGGCTCGTACTCGGCGATCTGGGCGCCGCCCAGCTCACGGACCGGGATGCCGTTCTCCCGGCCGCGCTGCACCAGGGCGTGCAGCCGGGGCAGCTCGGCGCGGTCGGTGGCGACGATCAGCTTGCCGGTGACGGAGTGGTCGATGCCGTACTCCGCGCAGAACTTGATCATCTCGGCGGCGCCGCGCACCGCGTACCGCGCCTTGAGCGAGCCCGGCCGGTAGTAGATGCCGCTGTGCACGACCCCGCTGTTGCGGCCCGTCTGGTGGCGGGCCGGGCCGGGCTCCTTCTCCAGCACGGTGACCCGCGTGCCGGGCGCGGCGCGCGTCAGGGCGTACGCCGTCGACAGCCCGACGATGCCGCCACCGACCACCAGCACATCGCAGTCGTACGCGTCCGCCCGCACCTGCACCACCTCCCGACCTCGATAGTGCACTGCGCCACTGACAACGCCTTCAAACCGCGCCAGCGAACCCTTGTGCCATCTAGGCGGGTGCCATCAGCAGCGGGCGGGCCCGTTCGCGGAGCTCCACCACCCGCGGCTCGTCGCCGTAGGGCTCCAGGCGGTGCAGGAGGTCCTTGACGTACTCGGTGGTGCGCGCGGAGGAGATGCGGCCCGCCACCTCGACCGCCCGTACGCCCTGCTCGCAGGCGGCGTCCAGGTTGCCCGACTCCAGCTCGGCCACCGCGGAGACCACCAGGCGCAGCCCGTGCGAGCGGACGAATTCCTCGGTCGGCTTGGACAGCGCCTGCTCGGTGAAGCGGCGGACCTGGCGGGGTGCCTTGAGGTCGCGGTAGCACTCGGCGGCGTCGGCGGCGAAGCGGTCGTAGCCGTAGAAGCCGAGCCAGGTCGGGTCGCTGTCGCCCTCGCGGGACCGCTCCAGCCAGCCCTCGGACGACTTCAGGGCGGCGCCCGCCGCGTGCGCGTCGCCCGCGCGCGCGTGGGCCCGCGCCTCGACCAGCCGGAAGAAGCTCATCGTGCGCGCGGTGGCCAGCCCCCGGTTCCGCTCCAGCGCCGCCTGCGCGAGGTCCACGCCCTCGTCGCCGAAGCCCCGGTAGGTCGCCTGGAGGGACATGGAGGCGAGGACGTAGCCGCCGAGCGGGACGTCGGCCGCCGCGCGGGCCAGCCGGAGCGCCTGGATGTAGTACCGCTGGGCCGCCTCCTGCTGGCCGGTGTCGAAGGCCATCCAGCCCGCCAGCCGGGTCAGTTCGGCCCCCGCGCCGAACAGGGCGCGGCCCACCTCGTCGGAGTAGGAGCCGAGCAGCAGCGGAGCCGCCTCCACCCGCAGGCACTCCGGCACCATGGACGAACGCCAGTCACCGCCCCCGTACTTGGAGTCCCAGCGCCGGGCGTCCTCGGCGGCCTCCCGGAGCTTCTGCACATCGCTGTGGCCGACTTTGATCGGTGCGGAGGCGCCCTCGGCGGAGTTCGCCTCCCGCTCGACCGAACTGTCGGCGGGGGTTATCAGCCATCGGGAAGCGGGCGTCGCGTAGGCGCTCACGGCGAACGACCCGGCCAGCGACTGCCAGATCCCGCCCGACCCGGCACGGCGTCCGGCGAGGTCCAGGCGGTACAGGTCGGTCGCCGAGCGCACCGCCTGCCCCACGTCGCGCGGGAAGGCGAGACCCACCTCGGGCGCGGGGTCGGCGTCGGCGAGGCCGATCTCGTGCAGCGGCACCGGCCGGCCGAGCTTCTGCCCGATCGCGGCCGCGATCAGATGCGGCGCCGCACCCTGCGGCACCATCCCCTTCGACACCCAGCGCGCGACCGAGGTCTTGTCGTAGCGAAGGGTCAGACCCCGTTGCGCGCCCAGGTCGTTGACCCGGCGCGCGAGGCCCGCGTTGCTGATTCCCGCGAGGGCGAGAACGGTGCCGAGTTTCTCGTTCGGCCCGCGTTGCTCCCTGGACATGCGCCACCCCTCGACACAGACGGCTGCCCCGCTGGCATAACCGCGCGGCATTCGTAAACACAGCGTAGTTCGCCGCATCCCAAGCGTTAAGGGGCATTGTTCCGGATGGCGTGATTGCGGTCCGTACGGGAGTACGGCCCTGTACGCACCGTGCACGGAGCGTCGCGGCGTGCCCCCACGCGTGTGGCCGTGCGCCTGTCCGTGCGCTCTTCTCCGGCCACCGGGGGAGCGGTTCCATGGCTCTGCGTGGGTCGGCCCGCTGTACTTGAGTCCAGTGGGCTGGGGGACGCCGCCGCCTACATCCCCGCGGGCGGCGGACCGGTCCGGGAGGCGACGCCCGCCTCCCGGGCCGTGCGCGCTCGCCGGGCCGCCGTGCGTTCCGCAGGGCCTGTACGGAGCGTGCTCAAATCCTGTGCCCTGTCGCCAATTTGGCCGAAAACAGCCGTCGTTCCGCTTCCGTCATTCCCGTTCCCACCACGGCACTTGAGGGCGCGAAGGGCGTTCCGGGGGAGTGAAGCGGGGCGCATTCGCATCGCTCCCGCTTCTCATCCGTCGTGGACGGCGCGGGAGTTCATCCTGCCCGCCGTACCCCGTCGTATCCCGGCGGCGCGTCGGGTCCTGCCGTGTTTCCTGCTGATTTCCCTCGATTTTCCCTCGATCGAAGGCGGCGCCACCACCCTTCCCCGGCGCGTTCTTCATGGCAGCATGGGTCCGGTTCGTGCGGTGCACTGGTGGTCCACAGCCTGTGGAGGCGTCGATGCGGTGGTTGGTGGGGTGGAGCAGCACCGCCGCGCGCGCCCTCGGCGCCGCCGACTCCGCGGGCGCCACCGGGTACGAGGGCGAGACCCTGCGCCCCGTCGGCTCCCACCTCCTGTGGGGCGACCCCGACCCGCTGTGGGCCGTCGGCGACTGGCGCCCCGACGAGGTCCGCGTGGTCCACGCCGACGCGCAGAACCGCATCGCCGTCCTCGGCATCTGCGGCGCCTCCGACGAGGAGCTGCGGCGCGGTCTGTTCACCGCCCGCGGCGGCGCCCTGCGCCATCTCACCGCCTGGCCGGGCAGCTACACCGCCGTCGTCCAGGCCGGCCGGCGCATCACGGTCTGCGGCGACCTCGCGGGCGCCCGCCCGGTCTTCCACGCTCCCTGGGACGGCGGCACCGCCTTCGCCACCGCCGCCCTCCCGCTCGCCGACCTCACCGAGGCCAACCTCGACTTCGGCCACCTCGCCGCCCTCCTCGCCGCCCCCGAGGTACCGGCCGCGCTGCGCGACACCACCCCCTACGAGGGCGTGCGCCGCGTCGCGCCGGGCCACGCGCTGGTGCTGCGCGCCGGAGCACGCGAGATCGTCGGCTACGAGCCGGTCGCCTCCCTCGCCGTCGCCGCGGCACCCGTCGACCCCGACCGCGCGGTGGACGCCGTACGGGACGCCCTGGTGGAAGCCGTACGGGTCCGGCTCGCCGCCCCCCGGCACGTCCCCGGACTCGACCCCGGCCCGGTGCCCGGCATGGGCCCGGCCGAACGGCGGGCGGCCCGCGGCATGCCGGTGCCCGGCATCGGCGCCGACCTCTCCGGCGGCCCCGCCTCCGGCACCCTGGCCCTGCTCGCCGCCGGACTCCCCGGCAGACCCGGCACCCTCCTCGGACACGGCACCGGCGCGGGCGAACGCCTCCTCGCCGTCACCTTCAACGACCTGGCCGTCGGCGGCCGCGAGGCCGAGGTCGAGCGCGCCGGAGCCCTCGCCGCCAACCCCCGCCTGCACCACGTGGTCGTCACCGGCGCCGAGGACACCCTCCCCTACGCCGACCTCGACGGCCCCCTCACCGACGAACCCGGCCCCTCCCTGATCACCGCCGCCCGGCACCGCGCCCGGCTCGCGGCGGGCAGCGCCGACCACTTCACCGGCCACGGCGCCCGCCAGGTGCTGGACGCCCACCCGGCCCGCCTGGCCGACCTGCTGCTGGACCGCCAGCGGCGCCACCTGGTCCGCCCGGTCGCCGCCCTCACCCGCGCCGACGGCTCGGTCCTGGTCCCCGCCCGGGTGTACGGCGCCGCCCGGCGACTGTCCCGTACCCCGTACCGCACCGGTCTGGAGGCGCTGGCCGAGCGGCTGATGCGGCGGCGGTTCGACGAGCCCAAGGGGCCGGTCGGTGCCTCGCTCGCCGCGCTGGCCTGGGCGAGACCCGGTCCGGCCGCCCGGTGGCTCACGGGGGAGGCGCTGGCCGAAGTGTCGGCTCTGCTCCAGACCGGCGCCGACCGGGCGGCCGGCGGGCCCGGACAGAGACCCGGCGAGTTCCGCGCCCGTACCGTCCTCGCCCGGCACGCGGCCGACCTCCGCGTCCTCGAACAGGCCGCCGAGGTCCGCTCCCAGCGGCTGCACGCCCCCTTCCTCGACAACCAGGTCGTCCGGGCCTGCCGCGACCTCCCCGAGGCCCTGCGCGTCAAACCCGGTGCCCGTTCCGCCGTCCTGCGCACGGTGCTGGAGGGCGCCGGGGTCACCGACCTCCCGCCCGGCTGGGGCACCCCGTCCCACGCCTCCTCGGCCGCCGCCGCCCGCGCGGGCCTGCGGCTGGCCGCCGACTCCCTGGTCGACCTCTTCGACACCCCGCTGCTCGCGGACGCCGGTCTGGTCGAGGCCCGCGTGGTCCGCAAGGCCCTGCGGGAAGCCGCCTCCGGCGAACCCCTCCCGCTGGACGGCCTCGCCGAACTCGTCTCCCTGGAGATCTGGCTGGGCCGCCTCCTGGCCCGCCGGGGCACCTGCTGGACCGGCACCCCGGCCCGCGCCCGCGCCGTCCCGTCGGGCATCGCCCCGCAGCGGGGGGCGCTGCGGGCGGGAGCCCGCCCCAGCTAACCGCAGCTGAAGCGGGACTTGGCCCAGTCCGCCAACGCGGTCTGGTCGAAGGCGGTGCCGCGGGGCTCCACCACCAGTCGTACCGTCTTCCGCCCGGCCAGGTTCACATGGACCGGTACCGCCGGGTCGCCGCCGGACACCGTGCCGGACCGCCAGAGGCGGACGCCGTCCGCGTACACCGCGAAGGCGACCTTGCCGAGGCCCAGCGTCATGTCGTCCACGCCGACCAGCGCGTCATAGGCGGTGCACTCGCGGTTGAGGTCGACGGTCACCGAGGAGTCGCCGCGCACCGTGACACCGGGGGAGTAGCGCTCCCCGCCGATCGACATGCCGTACCGCTGCCACACCCAGCTGCTCTCGCCGAGCCGGACCTCGGGCTCGGAGCCGTCGCCGGTGAGGTCGTAGCTCAGCTCGCTCAGCTCGTAGGACCGGGGCGGGGGCGGCGGAGGGGTGGGGGTCGGGGTCGGCGTGGGGGTCGGCTTCGGGGGTGTGGGGGTGGGCGTGGGCGTCGGGGTCGGCCTCGGCTTGGGCGTCGGCTTCGGGGCCGGAGTCGGGGTGGGCTTGGGGGGCGGCGTCGGCTTCGGCTTCGGTGCGGGCTTCTCCGCCACCGGGACGACGGGGGCGGGCGCGGGGGGAGCGGGCGGAGCGGGCGGCTTCGGCGCGGGCTCCTGCTTCTTGGCCGGTGGGGGCGCGGGCGGCGGGGTCTGCTGGATCACCGGGGCGGACGGGGAGGGCTCCGCGATCTCCTTGGCCGGTTGGCTGTCGTTCACCAGTGCCAGGGCCACCACGGCGGCGGCCACCGCGACCACACCGGTGGCGATCCCCGCCTTCACCGGCGCGCCCAGCCCCTCCGAGGCCGCGCCACCGCCCGCCGCACCGCCACCGGTGGACCCGGTCGCGGCAGCGGCGGCACCCGCGGCGCCCACGCCTGCGCCACCGGCGATGACACCGAGCGCCTTGGCGTACCCGGCGGCGCCGAACCAGCCGATGACCGCGATCGGAACGACGGCCGGGATGCCCCCGGCGACTTCCTCGATCTGCGCCGCCGCCAGACGGCACTTGGCGCACTCCTCCAGGTGCTTGCGCAGCCCGCGTTCCGCCCGGACGCGCAGCTTGCGACGCGCGTAGCTCCCGAGCTGGTCGGCGTAGCGCGCGCACTCCTCGTCGTTCACCAGGGTCGCGCTGACGTGCGCCTGGAGGTACGCCTGCTTCAGCCCCTCGCGCGCCCGACTGGCCAGCACCCGCGTGCCGTTGGCGTCGAGCCCGAACAGCACGGCCACCTCGCTGGGCGACTCGTCCTCCACCTCGGTGTGCCAGAGCACCGCCTGCCAGCGCTCGGGCAGCGAGCGGAACGCCTGCATCGCCAGGGTCTGCTCGGCCTCGTGCATCGCGCGTACGTCGGCCCCCAGATCGGCGCCGAAGGCACCCAGGGGTCCGGTGTCGTCGGCCACCTCGGCCGCCCTGGCCGCCTGCTGGGCGAACACCGCGAAGTCGTCGACGAGTTGCTCGCGCTTGGCGGACTGAGTCCAGTGCGCGGCGACCCGGCGCACCGAGGTCAGCAGATAGGCGCGCACCGCGTACTCGGGGCCCGAACCGCCGCGCACCGCCTGCAGCATGCGGGCGAACACCTCGGCGGTGAGGTCGTCGGCGGTGTGCCCGTCCCGGCAGCAGGTACGCGCGTAGCGTCGCACCGCGTCCGCGTGCCGCCGGTACAGCTCCTCGTATGCCGAGTCGTCCCCGGCGCGCATCCGCTCGATCAGCTCGCCGTCGGCGGGAGGCGCGTCCGGCGGGGGCGGCAGCGCACTGCCCTCGCGCTGGGCCGGGAGACTCGCCCCGGCCCGCTCACCGCCGCCGCCCGACGCACCCCGGCCGCCCTGGCTCGGCACCTGCGGAGAGGTCAGTCCCCCGGCCTCCGCGTCACCGCCACCGTCGGCGCGCGCGCCGTCCCACCCGTCAACGCCCATCGTGTAAAGCCCCCGACACCGGCACAGCCCAATCCTTTACGGGCTCAGCGTGCCATAGCCGTATTCATCACCGGTCCACTCGTCCGACCCGTCACTCATCCGAGCGGAAGTTTCACCAACCACCCGCAAACAGTTCCGAACAAGCGGCCCCAGTACGGGGGTTGAGCGTGCCGATGCTCCGCTACGCGGGCCGGGACCGCAGTCCCTCCAGCAGGATGTCCAGCAGCCGGGCGGAGGCGGCCGCCTGCTGCGCCGCGTCCGGCAGCGCGGGCGCCGCCGTGGCGATCACCAGCAGCACGTCCGACACCGACACGTCGGCCCGCAGCTCACCGGCCGCCCGCGCCCGCTCCACCAGCTGACCGACCACGTCCAGCAGCGCCGCCGTACCCGGCTCGCCGCCCGCGCGGTCCCCGTCCACCAGCCGCAGTTCCCCGGCACCCGCCTGGGAACGCTGCTGCGGCACCCGCGCCTCCTCGGCCACGGGGGCGACAGACGGCACGGAGGGCACGGAGGTGACGGGCGCGGGGCTCTCCTCCGCGACACCCACCCGCAGCACCTGCGGCGGCAGCAGCCGACCCGCGCCGGACGCCACCGAGGTGCGCAGGAAGCGGGAGAGCGCCGACCACGGCTCGTCCTCCTGCCCGAGCGCGGTCCGCGCCTGCTCGGTCAGCCGCGCGGTCTCCTCCTCGGCGATCCGCCGCACCAGCACGTCCTTGCTGGGGAACCGCCGGTACACCGTGCCCACACCGACCCGCGCCCGCCGCGCCACGTCCTCCATCGGCGCGCCGTACCCCAGCTCGCCGAACACCTCACGCGCCGCCCTCAGCACGTGCTCCAGATTGCGCTGCGCGTCCACCCGCAGCGGCGCCGCGCGCCCGCCGCCCGTCCGTCCGGCCGACGCGAGGGGCGCCGCTGACCAGTGCGTGTCCTGAACATGCATGTCTTCCCCCGGTAATGACGTCTCCCCCCGGAGACTCCCCGCCATTGATTCCGAAAGCGCGGAAACTGGCGCCGGTCCTGAGCGGGCCCCCATCCGGCGGCCCTCTCGACGACCCTCCCGCACCCCGTCGACACAGCAACATAGTTGAGCGGGAGTCAATTCAGAAGGGGTAGGTTCCGCACAGTGCGCCCCTCGATCGGAGTACGAGCCATTTATGTCCGGATTCCGCGCCCCCGCCCCTCCCGCGTCCAGCCCCGCCTCCGGTCACACAAATTGCCGAGGCTGTGGACAAACAACAGCGCCGGGTGCGTCATGGGATGGTGAAGGAACGCGCGCGCATCCTGGTCGTCGGCGGGGGCCACGTCGGCATGTACACCGCCCTGCGTCTCCAGCGGAAACTGAAACGGCAGCTCAGACAGGGTGACGTCGAGATCACCGTGGTCAGCCCCGACCCCTATATGACGTATCAGCCGTTCCTTCCCGAGGCGGCCGCCGGCTCGATCTCCCCGCGCCATGTCGTCGTACCCCTGCGCCGCGTCCTGCCCGACTGCCGCGTCGTCATCGGTGAGATCACCGCCGTCGACCACGCCGTACGCACCGCCGCCGTCACCACCCTCGCCACCGAGCGGCACGGCCGCGCCGCCGAACTCATCGGCTACGACGAACTCGTCCTCGCCCCCGGCTCCGTCTCCCGCACCCTGCCCGTCCCCGGCCTCGCCGAGCACGCCATCGGCTTCAAGACCGTCGAGGAGGCCATCGGACTGCGCAACCACGTCATCGAGCAGATGGACATCGCCTCCTCCACCCGCGACCCCGCCCTGCGCGACGCCGCCCTCACCTTCGTCTTCGTCGGCGGCGGCTACGCCGGGGTGGAGGCCCTCGGCGAACTCGAGGACATGGCCCGCTACGCCGCCCGCTACTACCCCAACCTCCGCGCCGAGGACATGAAGTGGGTCCTGGTCGAGGCCACCGACCGCGTCCTCCCCGAGGTCGGCCCCGAGCTGGGCCGCCACACCGTCACCCAGCTCCGCCGCCGCAACATCCAGGTGCTGCTGAACACCCGCCTGGAATCCTGCGCCGACCGCGTCGCCGTCCTCAGCGACGGCCGCCGCTTCCCCACCCGCACCGTCGTCTGGACCGCGGGCGTCAAACCCCACCCGGTGCTCGCCGCCACCGACCTCCCCCTCGACCCGCGCGGCAGGCTCCGCTGCACCGCCGAACTCGCCGTCGAGGGCACCGAGCACGCCTGGGCCGCGGGCGACGCCGCCGCCGTACCCGACGTCACCGCCACCGGGCCCGGCGCCACCACCGCGCCCAACGCCCAGCACGCGCTGCGCCAGGCCAGGGTCCTCGGCGACAACATCGTGCACACCCTGCGCGGCGAACCCCTGCGCACCTACGCCCACCGGCAGCTCGGCTCCGTCGCCTCCCTCGGCCTGCACCAAGGCGTCGCCCAGGTGTACGGGCGCAGGCTCACCGGCCGCCCCGCCTGGCTGCTGCACCGCGCCTACCACCTCAGCCGCCTGCCCACCGTCAACCGCAAGGCCCGCGTCCTCGCCGAATGGACCCTCGCCGGACTCTTCAAACGGGAGATCGTCTCCCTCGGGTCACTCGAACACCCACGGGCCGAGTTCGAACTCGCGGCCGGTGGAAAGCCCCCACGGCGGCACCCGGACCCCCCGAAGGGGTCGTCCTGACCGGAGCCGGGAACTCCCCGGCCCGTACGGGCGTCTGACGGATGTCGCCGCGGACGGCCACCTGCCAGACTGCTCCACATCCTCGGACGGGCAACAGCCCGCCCTCAGCACACGCGAGGCTTTCCCCACTGTGAACTTCACGCGCTGGAGCGCCCGGCTCCCCGGAACGCAGCGCCGCGCCGCAGCGCGGACCGAGCAGCCGGTCCCCCCGGACCGGCGGAGCGAGAACCCGGTGCCCGCCGCCCGCGCCGGACACCCCGCCTCCGCCGTCGACGAACTGCCCGCCCGCGAGGTCCTCGACCGCGTCCCGGCCCTCGTCGCCCTGGTCCACGGCCCCGACCACCGCCTCGCCCACGTCAACACCGCCTACGCCGCCGCCTTCGGCCCCCGCGCCCCCGGCACCCCGGCCCGCGACACCCTCCCCGAACTCGCCGAGCTTGGCCTCCTCCCCCTCCTCGACCAGGTGCTGCGCAGCGGCAGACCCCGCACCCTGAAGTCCCGCAAGGCCGTCGACGGCCGCTCCTACACCTTCACCTGCACCCCGGTCACCGGCCACGGCGACCGCGACGCGGGCGTACTCGTCTTCGCCACCGACGTCACCGACCACGCCGAGGCCGCCGAACGCCTGCGCGCCAGCGAACGCACCCAGCGCCAGACCGCCGTCACCCTCCAGCGCTCCCTGCTCCCCCAGGACCTCGAGGAACCCGACGACCTGCGCGTGGCCGCCACCTACCAGCCCGGCGGCACCGAGGCCGCGGTCGGCGGCGACTGGTACGACGTCATCACCCTCGGCGGCGGCCGCACCGCCCTCGTCATCGGCGACGTCATGGGCCGGGGCGTGCGCGCCGCCGCCGTCATGGGCCAGCTCCGCACCGCCGTCCGCGCCTACGCCCGCCTCGACCTCCCCCCGCACGAGGTCCTCCAGCTCCTCGACGGCCTCGCCGTGGAGATCGACGCCAACCAGATCGCCACCTGCGTCTACGCCGTCCACGACCCCAACGAGGGCCGCCTCGTCTACGCCTCCGCCGGACATCTGCCGATCCTCGTCCGCGACGAGAACGGCGAGGTCCTGCGCGCCGACGAACCCACCGGCCCCCCGCTGGGCACCGGCGGCTGGGTCCACTCCTCCGGCTCCGTCCCCCTCGGCCCCGGCGCCACCGCCGTCCTCTACACGGACGGCCTGGTCGAACGGCGCGACCAGGACCTGGACGAGGGCATCGCCGCCCTGGCCCGCGCCCTCTCCGGTGCCACCGGCACCCCGCAGGTCGTCTGCGACCGCCTGGTCCGCTCGGCAGGCGTCACCGCCGACCACGACGACGACGTGGCCGTCCTCGTCCTCCAGCACCCCCACCGCACCGGCCCCGCCGCCGACCTCTTCCGCAACGCGGCCCTGGACCTCCTCGGCGGCGTCGAGGCGGCCCCGCGCGCCCGCGCCTTCGCCTCCGGCGTGCTCACCAGCTGGCGCTTCCCCACCGAACTGCACGACCTCGGCGTCCTGGCCACCAGCGAGCTGGTCGCCAACTCCCTCCAGCACGGCACCCCGCCCATGCGACTGAGGCTGCGCCGCACCGACCGCCGCCTGACCATCGAGGTCACCGACGGCGACGACCACCTGCCGCGCCGCCGCCGCGCCGACCCGGCCGACGAGTCCGGCCGCGGCATCGACATCGTCGCCACCATCGCCTCCAACTGGGGCTCCCGCCGTACACCGGGCGGCGGCAAGGCGGTCTGGTGCGAGTTCCTGCTCCCGAAGCGCTAGCTCTCCGTACACACGGAACATACGGAAGGGCCGGAAGCACGATGTGCTCCCGGCCCTTCTGCCGTGTACGTCCTTCTTATGCGCTGACCGACTCCGCCGGAGCACCGCCCCGCGCCACGACCCGGCTCTTGGCCTGCGCGGCCCACGGGTGGTCCTGCGCGGGCGTGAGCCGTCGGCCCAGCCGCACCGCCAGCACACTGATCGCCACCGAGAACAGCGCGAACGTCACGATGTACGGCCCGTGCAGCGAAGCCCCGAGCGGCCCGCCGATGGCCGGCCCGACCGCCAGCGCCAGCTGCTTGACCAGTGCGAACGCGGAGTTGTACTGCCCGGCCATGCCCTCCGGCGCCAGATCGGCGACCAGCGGCGCCACGGTCGGCGACAGCATCGCCTCCCCCAGCCCGAACAGCGCGTACGTCGATACGAACGCGGCCGTGGCCATCTCCTGGCTGCCGTGCCCGAGCCCGGCGTACCCCGCCGCCAGCCAGGCGACGGTCCAGATCAGACCGACCACCGCGATCACCCGGGACCGGCGCCGCCGCTCGACCAGCTTCAGCACGGCGAACTGCGCCACGACGATCATCATCGTGTTGGCGGCGAGCGCGGTGCCCAGCGTGGACGTGGATATCCCGGCGGCCTCGACGCCGTACGCGCTCAGACCGGACTCGAACTGGCCGTAGCAGGCGAAGAACAGCACGAAGCCCAGCACGCAGAGCTGGACCATCGCCCGGTTCTGAACGAGCTGTCGCCAGCCGCCCTTGGCCGCGCCGGAGGGCAGGTCGGTGATGCGCGGGGCGCGCGGCATCTTCACCGTCGCCATCAGCACGGCGAGCAGCACGAAGATCGTGGCCTCGATGGTGAACAGCACGGTGAAGGAGGAGGCGCGGCTCGTGTCGACCAGGTGGCCGCCTATGAGCCCGCCGACGCCCAGACCGAGGTTCTGCAGGAAGAACTGCATGGCGAACGCCCGCGACCGGGTCGCGGAGGTCGAGCAGTCCACGATCATCGTCGCCAGCGCGGGCTGCATCACCGCCTGCCCGGCACCGAGTGCGGCGGCGGTCAGCAGCACGGACACCGCACTGCCCGCCAGCCCCAGGCCCAGGGCGCCGAGCGCGGACAGGACCAGGGCGACGAGCAGGACGGGCAACGGACCGCGCCGGACGATCGCCCGCCCGGCGAACGGCAGCGCGATGAGCGCCGCCACGGCGAAGACGGCGAGCACGAGTCCCGCCGTCATGGCCCCCAGCCCTCGCACCTGCGCCACATAGACGTACAGATACGGGACCGTGAAGCCGAGTCCGAACGCGCTGAGCGCGTTGCCCACGTGGATGCGGGGCATCGCCGCCCCCATCGCCCTGGTCACGTTCACCTCTTCCACAAGTTAGGAGTGAAGACTTCAAAGCTAAAGTTCGAAGCTAAAGACTACATGTCGAAGGACTTCAAGGCAAAGATTCCCCGTGCCATACTCCTTGCCATGGCCGACAACGCCGGCGTGCCGGAGCCGACACTCGAAGAACAGATCGCCGCCTACCAGCGCGAGTTCCAGGACCTCGACCCCCAGGTCGAGGAGATCGTGTCGGCGCTGTCCCGGCTGAACCGCCGGATGAACGTGGCCTACGGCCGCCAGACCGCCGAGCTGGGCATCAGCAACGCGGAGTGGGAAGTACTGAAGGCCCTGGTGCTTTCCGGTGCCCCCTACCGGATGGGCCCCGGCGAGCTGGCCAAGCGGCTCGGCCTCACCCCCGCCGCCATGACCCACCGGATCGACCGCATGGTCACCGAGGGCCTGGTCACCCGCGAGCGCGACGAGTCCAACCGCGTCCGTGTCATCGTGGAGCTGACCACCGAGGGCCGGGAGAAATGGCTCGAGGCGATGCGCATGGCGACGGTCTTCGAGGAGGACCTGCTCCAGGACCTCACCTCCGGGGAACGCTCCGTACTGGGAGAGGTGCTCGCCAGGCTCCTCCGCCGCGTGGAGCACGCCCAGCCAGACGCCGAGGGCCGGCTCTCCGACCTGGACTGATGGCCCGACCAGGGCCGCTGGAAAAAATCTTGACAGGGGGGCTTGACCCGCCCCTGGCGAGTCCGTAGAGTTCTTCGGGTTGCACGGAGCCGTAACGGTTCTCCGCAACACCTCGCCGCCTGGTGCGGCACCTCAAACCAACCAGTACGACCATCCCCCTGGGATTGCTTTCGGCACGTCCGAATTCAATTCGAATGGGAACCAGCAGCCCGATTAGGAACTGCCAGGGTTGATCGGCTAGAGTTTGAGACGTCGGAACGGCCCAGCGGGCCGGGAAGACAACCCCCTCTGACTGGGAATCAGACGCCGAAAGGATCTGATAGAGTCGGAACCGCCGGAAAGGGAAACGCGAAAGCGAAGAACTGGAAAGCACCGAGGAAATCGGAACGGAAACGGTCTGATAGAGTCGGAAACACCGAAGGGAAGCCCGGAGGAAAGCCCGAGAGGGTGAGTACAAAGGAAGCGACCGTTCCTTGAGAACTCAACAGCGT